>NZ_KB893444.1 GCF_000374085.1 Spirosoma spitsbergense DSM 19989
CGTTACTTTGCATAGGGAGTAGTTGGAGGGGTTTACGTTTAGCGACACAAAACTACCTCAACATCAGCTACTCCCTACTTTTGTCCTGTACTTAGCTTTTCGTCATAATGTTGATCATCTCGAACGCAGGCAAAAATTAGTCAGGCCGTCTTCGATAACCTTGCCCGCTGGCAGGTTGAAGGGTTGCTTAAATCTAACCATAAACTGCTCACAGAAGTAAATAATCTGAGTTATACAGAATCCCCAAAATAGCCCTATACGGTCTCAACTACTTTCCATTTTTGTATTTTCCAGCTGTCCTGTCCCCCACCCTGGTTAGTTCAGTCCCCAGAGAATTATAAAAAACAGGTTTAGCCCGATGCCCGCCAGCAGGGTCATTCGCATGGCCGACCGGTAATCGGCGGCATTGGGATTACGATGCACCCGACTGTACCAACGCACAAAATATACGGTAGCCGGAAGCAGGCAAAGTTGCAGGCCGTAGAAGGGAGCCTGTCCGCGAAAAAAGATGTAAAAGCCAATCATAGTCAGGGCAAACAGGATAGCCGTACACCAAAACGTACCCCGAATGCCCAGCAATCGACTCATGGTCAGGTCGCCCCGTCGGCCATCTTCGGCGTGTTGGTACACCTGCGTAATGGGGTAAACAGCCAGTATATTCAGCGAACAGAGCGTAGCCGCCAGCAGCAACGATGGCTGGAGCAGTTCCGCCACCGGTACCTGATTAATGGCCTGATAGGTAGCCAGATAGGTTAGCCCTCCCTGGCATGAACCCACAATCAGCCAGCTTAGTACGGGGTATTTTTTCAGCCGGATACGGTCGTAGCTGTAGGCTCTGGAGATGAGTCCGTATACGAGCAGATACCCCACAAACGGCCACCCTACCCCTATGCCAAGCAGCAACGCCAGCGCATCGAGACCCAGCGCCACCCACCACAAGGTTCGGTCGACGGGGGGCGGAGAGGCCAGCATCCCGATGCTGTCTTCGTCCTTATCGTAGTAGCTGTTATAGGCGTGACTGGCCGGATACAGCAACAGGTGAATAATTAGCACCACCGCCCAGGTTCGGCCCACATCCGGGTGGGCCGACTGGCTGAGGGCAAACCAGAAAACCGGCAGCAAAAAAAAAGAGAAGGGCACCCGCAGATGCAACCCTATATCCCGCAGGCTCATGGCCGACCGGATTTTTGGTGAACTATTTACGGGTGCTTCCATTTAACTATCCAATTTTAGTTTACCATGCATGGCCTTCCTTAGTTTTTCCACCTTGGGGAGCGACACGCGTTGAATGTATGGCTGATCGGGATGCAATTTGCAATAATTCTGGTGGTAGTTTTCGGCGGGATAGAACACCGTAAAAGGCGTTATTTCCGTTACCACCGGCCCGGCATAGTGTTTTTCGGCATTGACCCGCCGGATAGCCGCTTCGATTTCGGCTTTTTCGGCCGGGGTGCGGTAAAAAGCCACCGAGCGGTAATCGCGCCCGGCATCGGGTCCCTGCCGGTTGAGTGTAGTGGGATCGTGCCCGGCAAAAAAGGCCGTGAGCAGGTCCGTGTAGCGAATCACGTTGGGGTCATAATAGACCTGTACCGATTCGGCATGCCCCGTTCTGTCCGTGCCTACTTCCTGATACGTGGGGTTTTTAACCGTTCCACCGGCATAGCCCGAGATAACCTCCCGAACGCCAATGAGTTGATCGAACCCTTCTTCCTGCGCCCAGAAACAGCCACCGGCAAAGGTAGCCACTGCTTCGCCCGGTTTTAGTTTGGGCAACTTCGCCGGTGATGCATCGGGGGTTTGGCCCTGAACGTAACCCGCCAGTAAGCCGATACTGATGATAATGGATTGAATGAATTTCATGGTTTCGGGGCCTGAATAAGGCCGGTTAACAAAACAGACATTTATTTCTTGACAAATTCAAGGGCTACCCCGTTCATGCAGTAACGCAACCCTGTTGGTTTAGGCCCATCGTTGAATACGTGGCCGAGGTGCGCATCGCATACCGCGCACTGAACCTCTGTACGAACCATGCCGTATTGAGAATCGCGCAATTCTTTCACCACATTTTTACTGATGGGCGCGTAAAAACTTGGCCAGCCCGTACCGGACTCAAACTTGGTTTCTGACTGAAACAGAGGTTCGTGACAACCCACGCAGCGGTACTCACCATGCGCGTGATTGCTGGCCAGCGGACTGGTATAGGGGCGTTCGGTGCCCTGCTGCCGGGTCACGGCGAATACATCGGGCGACAGTATCATCTTCCACTCGGCTTCCGATTTCTCCACCCGACGGGGCGGTTTACCGCCATCAACGGGGCGGAAGGAAGCGGTTATCAGTGTGATAAGACCGGCAATCGCCAGCCCTGTCAGGTAATTAAACAAGGTACTACGTTTCATCTTTGTAAATCTAATATGTTAGTGAAAATCAACTAATTCAACGGGTTCGGATAGTGCGTAATGGTCAGCAACCGGCCATTCGACCTGCGCCACCAGCAACATCGATTCGAGCGTTAGTCCCGGCCCGAAGGCAATGCCGGCAATGGTTTGGGTAAACCCGTCGGGCATCGGACCGGTTGCACAGGCAGTAGCTTCGGCCAGTTCGTTCCAGATTGCTTTCAGCACGAACAGTACCGAGGCCGACGACATATTTCCGTACTGATCCAGTACATCGTAGGCATGGTGGGTCTTGGTCCGGTCAATCGCAAACTCGGTTTCGATCAGGTCCAGAATTCGCCGTCCGCCCGGATGCAGGGCAAAATAGTCGATGTCAGCCACCGCCAGCCCATTCTGGTTCAGGATGCGGTGCAGCACGTGGCCGATGTGGTGCCGGATCACGTCCGGCACCTGCTGGCTCAGCACCATATCGAACCCCTGATTACCAATCGTCCAGGCCATCTCGTCGCGACCGTCGGGCAGCAGGTCGCACTGAAACGACTGGAGCCGGAACGACTGATCGGGGTGGGCCTGTCCCTGCACCAATACCGCAGCGGCTCCATCGCTGAATAGTGCGTTGGCCAGCCAGTTCGATACCTCATTCGACTTCTGAAAATGAATGGTGCATAACTCAATACACACCACCAGCACGTTTGCCTGCGGATCGGCCCGCACAATGGCGTCCGCTGCTTTCAGGCCATTGAAAGCGCCGTAACACCCCATAAAACCAATCAGCAGCCGCTGCGTCGTTCCCGGCAATCCCAACGCTTCGACCAGGTCAATATCGGGGCCCGGCGCGTAAAATCCGGTACAACTCACCACAATCAGGTGCGTAACCGACCGAACCGCGAAAGCGGGGTAATTGGCCAGGCAATCCCGAACGGCCCGCAGGGCCAGTGGCATGGCCTCCCGTTTGTACACCTCCATGCGCTGCCCAACCGACGGAAAAGGCTCCAGGTCCGGTGTGTTCGGGTAAAAGGTAAATTCTCCGTTTGTCTGGCTGTAGTCCGGCAACACCGAGTACCGGCGACTTATTTTCGTTTGCCGATAGAGTGCCCCCATCCGTCGTTGCGCGGGTTCATCGAGCTGGAGCGCATTCGCCATAAAATGGGCCAGTTGCGTCTGCGCGTGTTCGTGCTCCGGCACTGCCGTGCCAATAGCATTGATAAAACTTCCGGGTCGATTCATGTACATAAACCTGTTAATTGGTCGCTACGGCAGTACCCGCCGACTGGGCCTGAATGGACAGGGAGATCGTTGCGTCGTTACTCATCAGCATACTACGACCGCCCACGTCGTAATCCCGCCGATCTATGGCAAACTCACCCGAGAATTGGGCCGTTTCGCCGGATTGACTAACCGTAAACGGAATCGTTACGGTGCGGGTCGTTCCCTTGAGGGTCAGCGCAAACGTACCCACGTACTTGTTAGCCCCTTTTTTCTCGATACGCGTCGACTTGAGACTAATTTTAGGGTGTCTGGCCACGTCAAAGTATTCTTCTTTTTTGAGGTGGTTATCCCGTAACCCGATGCCGGTATCGACGGTAGCGGCATCGACGCTGGCCGAAAACTGGGCTTTTTCGGGTGCAGCCGGATCAAATACCAGGCTACCGGTAAAGCCGCTGAATGAGCCATTCACATTTAACCCGGCATTACGGATTTTAAAGGCAACAGTAGCTTTAACAGGCTTCCAGTTTGGCTGAGCCATAACCGAAAAAGTGATGAACAGGGCAACAAGAAGAGAAAGAATGCACTTAGTCATGTGGTTTACGATTTGAAGTTTACAGTTTTTTATTTTTGGTTTGTATTCTTTGGCTTACGGTTCCAGGTTGGCTGATGCAACATGAACACTGTCTGTCATAAACTGCTCTGGTGACCGGCGAACCCTGAAACCTCCAACAAAAAACCTTAAAAATGATACGAAACGGCCAGCAGGGGCATGGCGTTTTTAGCCCGGAACCGGTCGTTCTCGAGCGTCAGTTTTCGCAGGGTGGTGTATTCATTGAACTGGAAGCCAAGGCCACCGCGTACACTCAATTTTGGCGTAAACCGATACCGGATGTAGGCTTCGGAGTTCAGACTCCCCCGGTCGCTGTCGCTGATGAGCAGCAGGTTGAACGCCGTTGGTTTTGCTTCCTGAGTCGTTCCACTCAGCGATGACCGCACGGGGCTGTTGGCCGTGAAGGTACCCCTCTGATTACCACCGAAACTAACCCCAATGGCATCGATGTTGAAACCAACCTCCAGTTTCCGGGATATTGCGTACTCCAGGTTGATACTGATATTGAGCGAGTTGATCTGGGTTTTGGAAAAGCGTATCGTGTCGATATTGGCAATGATATCCTCACTGAACAGGGCCACGATACTCTCAGTGCCGGAGGTCAGTTTGGCGGGGGCTGTCCGGTAATCGGTATTGCTGCCAAAGGCCGAGGTAAACCGCAGCCCGTAGCCAATCCGGAAGCGGTGCGACTGTCCCAGCCCGTGCAACCGGTTCAGCGACAGGGCAACGGTGGTAAAATCCCCTTTGGAGGCCAGACTCAGGTCGAGCACCTGAGTCGTCTTTTTAAAATCATGCGGATCACCCGACTGGGCGAAACTAAACACGGGTAAACTGAGCAATAGCAGGAGTCTAAGCGTTTTCATAGCGTATTGGAAAATGGATTTGACTGATTGGCAGATGAGACGGATACTTACTTAAGGGTGGCGGAGCCAAACAGTACGCCGAAGGCTTTGCACCAGATAAGCACCGTCTTGTGTTGGCTGGGGTTGTAGCTGGTGGGTAAATCGAGCGAGAAATTACCGGTCTGGGTGAGCTTCGACACTTCAAGGAAGTTGGTCAGGGCCACGTCTTCGGCCACATAGATCCGCAAATCCGGCCCACCTTCGGTCGAGAAATCAGTGAAGGTCAGTCTCCGGCCTCCTCCCTGTTCGTACACCTTCACTGTCCCTTTCACGACATGCACGGCGTTGACAAAAGAACCCTGCAGGAGTAGTTTACGGCCCGTAGTGTCGGTGGAAGCAATGGGGTTACCGGGCGTAGTGGTGCCGGTGGTCGTATCAGGAACCGGGTCCGCAGATTTGGTGCAGGCACTCAGCCCGGCAATCAGTAAGAAGGAAAACAAAACGCCCCATTGGCGTATCCGAAAAATCAATTCGTTTATAAACATGGCTTGGGTGGTTTAAGGATTAGTGAAGAGTTATGAGTGTAGAGCACAGAATAGTTTATGAGCGCAATTAATTGACAATAAGACAGTTAATGGTTACACACCCTGCACTATACATTCTACACTTTTCATTCCTTTAACAGGTTGATTTGCGAAGCGCCCCGAACATCCAGTTTTTGCTGACCCTGGACATAGGCGACTACCGCTCCGTTTCCGGCATCGAATCCGGCGGGTAACGTCAGGGTCGCGGTACCGGTGGTGGTGGCCGGTACCGTTTGGAAAACCCGGACAACGTTGTTGTGGGCTAGTTTCCGCCCGGCATTTTCGCCCCGCAGCACAGTCGTGTAAGCAGTTTTACTCACCAGGGCAATGTTCAGCACGGCGTTCGTGAGTTCGCCGTCGAGTTGGTAGGTGACCGTGCGGGTCGTTGTGGACGGGGCCGCTATGGTTAACTGCACACTAGCCGTAGCAGGATGACTCAGGGCGGAAGCCAGCCCGCTGCTTTGCTTTGCCCGATTTGAGCCGACAAATTCCTGCTGCCCGTTCACTACTTCCTGCGGAGTATAGGCACCATTTAACCCGAAATACTCGCCGTACTGGTACTGCCGTTGGGTAAACGCGTGATTGCTGAACGGGTCTTTCCAGCCCAGCCGGTCCCAGTAGTCGACGTGGAACGACAGCCCGATGATGTTACGATTCGTTTTGGCGGCTTCCGTAATGGTTTCCGTGAGCAGGTGATCGGCAGCCGGGCAACTCGAACAGCCTTCCGACGTGAATAATTCGACGACCGCTACCGGTTCGTGTTTGATGCTTTTGTCCGGTATGTAGCTGCTGACGACCAGCGTGGCACAGACTACGGCCAGTGATAAAAAGACTGCTTTACGTTTGGTTGACATGGTTTTGATTGATTACGTGATGAACGAGTAGCTAACCGGAGTCGGTTGGCCCGTTTTTGGGCTATTCTTTCGCATTTTTCAGTTTCGGCCAGTTCTGGTCAGCCTGCTGAATATTGTCAGCCTGACGCTGTACCCATTTAGTTTTCACCTTCGGATTGTAGTTGAGGTACAGTTTGTCGTCGACGATGGTCCAGGCTTCAGGGTCGGTGGGAGCTTTATGGCCTTGCGAAAGACCGTAGGCACAATAACCACCATACTGCGGCATATACCGGTCCGGGTCTGCTTTGAACGCATCACGATTGGCCGCGCTGGCAAACAGCCAATTCGTTTCTTTATGGGTGTAGCTGTAATTGGGGTTGCCTTTAACGGGTTTGTTCTCCGTGAAATAAGCAACCGGATCGTAGCCCCGGATGGCCTGATTGTCGGACGAAAATACCGCAGCCTCCTGGCCAAACGATAGGGTCACACTGAGCATCAACAGAGTAAGTAATTGACAGAAAACGGGTTTCATAGCAGACTGATAAATTAATTAGTTGGCAAAATCTTTCTGCGCCAGGTGCCAAGCATGGGGATCCAGTCGTGGCGGGTGATGGACAAAATGGTCAGGCAACTGGCGGCAACAACCAGGGCCAGTATAAACAGATACCCCCCATCGCCCTGTACCTCGATACCCAGCACCGTCAGGTGCGATACGATAGCACCCAGCATAACGCCCAGTCCCAGTCCGGCCCCAATCCAGGACGTGGCCGGAATTAAAATGAGGATGGAAGCAATCAGCTCAGCGATACCGGAACCGTAACGGCCCCAGGGTTCGATGCCCAGCGTCGAAAAAATATAAATACTTTCGGGCTGACCGGTAAACTTGAAATACAGCGTCTGGAGCATGATCAGAGCAGCTACCAGACGGGCAATCCAGAAAATAATGAGTTGAACGTTCATGGGTAACAGGGTTTAGGTAAGTGTTTGCGTTAATGAAGATTGGTGCTGTACGGTAGCGTAGGCGATACCAAAATTGGCCGGGATACGTACGTGCGGAAAAGTCTTTTCCAGTCCGATTCGGATAATAGCCGAATGATGGATGGCGTGTTCGATGTTGTAGAGCAGTTCCCGAAAAAACGTGGTGGTAATCGTCACGTCGGGTTCGGCATCGGCCGAATAGGAAGCCTCGAAGCACAGTATCCGGTCGTCGGTATAGGTCTGGAGCCGGCAAACCATCTGTTTCATGGTGTCAATAGCCACCTGCGGGTCATTTTCGAGTTCAGTCTGCCGCACCCGCTGGTCGTAGTTGATGTGACTGGTCCGGTAGCCCGTCAGGGCAATGGCGTAACACTCCAGGACGTGGCGGAGGTGCTTTCCGATAGAAGCCCCAAACAGCAGATCCAGCGGCTGGCTGAACTCTTCGGGGGTTAGTTGTTCGCTGATGGCGGTGAGCTGGCCAAAAATATCGGTTGAAATTTGCTGTAATCTCATGGGGATACGGCGGTTATTTGGCCAAAAGTGCAGCCCAGTTCTGATCGGCTTTTCGCAGAAGAGTCGGTTGATCTTTCTGCCATTTGGGCAGCGTGTTAGTAAACAGCGTATGGTAAAACAAATACAAATGCCCATCGCGTACCTCAAACGTTTCCGGATCGATGGCCACTTTCTCCCCACTGTCGCCCATGGCGTAGGCACACCAGCCCCCGTAGGCGGGTTCGTAGGCCGCTGGTTTTTTCAGGAACTGGTCGCGGTTGGCCGCCGAAGCAAACTGGTAGGTCACCCCATTATAAGTTGTGGCAAACTGGCCCGCCCCTTTCACGGCTTTATGGCTGACGAAATACGCAACCGGGTCGTATCCCTGAATAGCCACTCCTTTACTCAGGTTATATCCCTGAGTCCGGTTACGTTCCGTTTGAGCTTCGGCCGTTGAGAAGGTCAGCAGCAGTAGTATGCCTGCCACTATCAACGGCGCGTTCCTGTGAATGTGGCTTGTGACTGTCGTGAACATGATAGGTAGTACCTTTAGTGCGTTGATACGTTTCTGTATCAGCGTAGAAGCCAAACAACGTGCCATGCCGGGGGAGCGGGTCAAAAAGCCTTTCTAAGGCCATTCGGGGCGATTTCCCTGATACTAACGAGTCGGCCCCGCCCGTGCCAATAGCGACATTTCAGGATAATCCTGAAATATCGGGAGAATAGCCAAAAACCAGTCGGGACAGACGGTAGCCGATTCGCGGACAAGGCCCCGGAAAGGCCTATTCTGTACAAACCCGGAAAGTGGAATGAGAATTGTTATATAATCTCTGAGTCCTACCCATTCTTAACCAGTCATTTATGCAGCGAACAAGGGGTTTATACAGCGTCGTACTGGTCCTGACAATGGCCTTCTCCGTCCGCAGCCAACCGGCGGGCCTGCCATTCATCCAGCACTACGACCCCAACACGTACCGCGCCCACCCCGAAAGCCGGGCTATTGTTCAGGACGGCCAGGGTATGCTTTACGTAGGGAACCAGCACGGGTTGCTAACCTTCGATGGTAGCAACTGGCAACTGACCGGCGTACCGGGTCAGGCCGTTCGTTCGCTGGCCGTCGACTCCACCGACAGGCTCTACATCGGTACAGATACTAATTTTGGCTACCTCCGGGTAGATGGCCAGGGGAAGCATCGATACATTTCCCTGAGCGACAAACTGCCTTCCGGTCAGTTTACACCGTCGGCTGTTACCTGGATAACCTGTTCGGACAGAGGTGTTTATTTTGGCACTGGCAAAGCCGTTTATTATTACCAGCCCGACCGGGCCAACCCATTTAGCCAGTGGAAAACCACGTTGGGTTTTCAGCATGGCAGTTTCGTACAGAACCGGCTTATTGTACAAACAAAAGATGGGCGCGTTCTACAGGCCAGTGCCGAACCAGACACCCTTACTCCGTCAACCAGCACACTAACGGCAATGCCCGGTACCGACCGGCTTATCCACGAACGCATAGCGGCTGTGCTGCCCTACCCCAACAACCGACTCCTGTTCGTTACCTGCCAGGGTGGCTTGTTTCTCTACAACCCGAAGCAGGCTGCCCTCACTCCTTTTCAAACCCAGGCCGACGGCTGGCTCCACCAGGCACGGGTATTCAGGGCCATCTACGTCTGGAATGGCATGACGCACCGCTACATGATTGGCAGTGCCAAAGACGGGGTCAGGATTCTGGACGAACAGGGACACGAAATCCAGCGCATTACCGAAAGCAACGGCCTGCACCGAAATGCCGTATTAAGCCTGTTTTACGACCGCGAAAAATCACTCTGGGTTGGCACCAGCAGCGGCCTCGACCGCATCGAAATAAACCTGCCCGTCAGCCGGTTCGAGAGTAGCTTCAATGTGCGCTCTACGGTACGCGCCATCCGGCGGCACGAAGGCCAACTCTTTATCGGCACCGGACTGGGGCTATACAGCTGGAGTGAAGGCTCCCGTCAGTTTGCGCCCCTGCCCGGCACCGATGCCTCCTGCTGGTCGTTACTGACCGATGGTCCCGACCTGTGGGCGGGTGGCACGGGCTATCTCTGGCGGGTACGCCAGAACCGGGTTGTCGAAACGTTTCTTACCGACGACCAGCCGGTTACGGCCCTGTTACGCCCGGGCCACTACCCTAATCTGCTGCTGGCCACCTCTAGCGGGGGGGTCCGGCTCTATCAGCGTCAGCAAAACCAATGGCGGTACGCCGGTAATCTGGCGGCCATTCGTACCGAGTGCCTTTCGCTGGCCGAAGCCAGGGATGGCACCATCTGGATTGGCACTCACCGGGATGGTTTTTACCAGATAAAACCAGTGCAGGCACTTAGCACCACCACGCCCGTTCAGCACTTCACCACCGACAGTGGGCTGGGGACAGTAAACTGGAGTTATGTTTTTACCACCTCCCTGGGCCTGCATTTCGCGGCTGGCGGTCAGTTTTATCGCTTTCAGCCCACCACGAACCGTTTCATTAGCAACCCTACGTTTGGCCCCATTCTGAAAGGGCTTCGGGCGGACGCCCCTTTTCTGGCCGAAGGCAAGGAACACAGCCTGTGGTTTGCCAATCCGCCGGTGGTGTTCCGACCTGAAACCAGCAACAACTGGAACGCGGACACCCTCAGTCTGAAACCCATTCGGCAGGGAGGCTACGTGGTATATCCCGAAGCGAATGGACTGGTCTGGCTCGGCAATGACGAAGGGCTGTTCCGCTATGATGGGGAACAAATGGTGATGCCCCCCAATTACCCAGCCCTGATTCGGGCAGTACGCCTGCTGGCCAACGACTCGCTGGTGTACGCCGGTAGCGATACGTCCCGACAAACGCGCCTTGTTCTGCCCTATCGGTACCGGGCCGTATCGTTTCAATACGCGGCTACCAGCTACGTGGGCGAAGGCGGTAACGAGTTCCAGGTGCGTCTGGTGGGTGATGCCCAGATGGCCAGCGATTCCGTCTGGTCCGACTGGGCAGCGGGTCGGTGGAGCCGCGAAACGCAAAAAGACTACACCAACCTCCCCGCCGGTAACTATACCTTCTGGGTGCGCGCCCGCGACCCCTACGGCCAGCTCAGCCGCGAAACCCACTTCGCGTTCGAGATTGCCCTGCCCTGGTACCGCGAACCCTGGGCGTATGTCGTGTATATTTTGCTGGCCGCCGGGCTGATTGCCGCTTTAGTACGTTACTACACCCGCCGGCTTACCCTCGATAAAGTAAAACTGGAAACACTGGTGGATGAGCGTACAGCCCAGGTGGTTGAACAAAAAGAAGAGCTGATGGCGCAGTCGGTCCGGTTGCAGATGGCGAAAGAAACGGCCGAATCGGCCAACCGCGCCAAAAGTGAATTTCTGGCCAACATGAGTCACGAACTTCGCACACCACTCAATGGCATTTTGGGCTTTGCCCAGATTCTGCAACGGGATACCAATTTGAACGGGAGTCAGTTACGGGGTCTTGGGGTTATCCGCAGTAGTGGCGAACACCTGCTCACCCTCATCAACGAAGTGCTGGACATTGCCAAGATTGAAGCCCAGCGGTTCGAGTTTCAGCGGGCACCCTTTTTACTCCCCGACCTGTTGCAGAAAGTAGCTATTTTCTTCCGGTCACGGGCCGAACAGAAAGGGCTTACCTTCCTCTACGAGGCCGAATCAAAACTTCCGCCATCCGTGGTAGGCGATGAAAAACGATTAATGCAGGTACTGAATAACCTGCTGAGTAACGCGGTGAAATTTACCGAGCAGGGGCAGGTGACCCTGGCCGTGAGCAGTCAGGAAATAAGACCCGGTACGTTTCGGGTGGTATTCCGGGTGAGCGATACGGGAATCGGTATTCCCCCCGACCGGCAGGCGGAGATTTTCCAGCCTTTTTATCAGGTGCACGGTCAGCGCCAATTCATTGAAGGAACCGGACTGGGACTGGCCATTTCCGACAAATTAGTCGGCCTGATGGGGGGCAATCTAAGTGTCGACAGTACACCCGGACAGGGCAGCGTGTTTACCGTAAGCCTGCCACTCACGGCATCCTCGCCGGGTACGGCTATCCCCGACCAACCTGCCCGCCAGTGCATTACCGGCTACGAGGGCCCACCAAAACGTATTCTGGTGGTTGACGACCACGTCGATAACCGGCTGGTGGTAACTGCCCTGCTGTCGTCGCTGGGGTTTATCGTCGACGAAGCGGTAGACGGGCAACAGGCACTCGATAAACTACAGGAACAGCCGTTACACCTGAACGACCGAACGACTCAACCGCCCGACCTGATTTTGATGGACCTGGTGATGCCCACCCTCAGTGGATTTGATGCGCTGCAAACGCTGCGTCAGTGGCCCGAACTGGCCCACGTAAAAGTAATTGCTTTCTCGGCCAACGTATTCGAGCAAAATCAGCAGCGCAGTCTGCGCGAAGGCTTCGATGATTTTGTGGCCAAGCCGGTCGATGTCGATAACCTGCTCGATAAAGTAGGGCATCACTTACAGCTAACCTGGCAGTGTCATCAGGAAACGCCACCGGAGCCGAACGCCAATGGTCATCAGCACGACCTGCTGCTTCCCCCCGCCGACCTGCTCGAAGGACTGCTTGAGCGGGCCAATCAGAGTGATATTAAGGGTATTCTGGATAAGTTGACTGTCATTGAAACGACAGACGCTGCTTACCAGCCTTTTGCCCGGAAAATACGTCACTGGACTGATGAGTTTGATACCCGTTCTATCCGCACCTACCTGACCGAATGCCTAACGACTGCCTCATGACAACAACGGCTGCCAGTATTTTAGTCGTGGACGACACGCCCCACAACATCAGTATTTTATTCGACGCCCTCAGCCATTACGGCTACCAGGTACTGACCGAACGCGATGGGAAAAGTGCCATCGAACAGATACGCTACGCCCGACCCGACCTCATTTTGCTGGATGTGATGATGCCCGGCATGGATGGTTTCGAGACGTGCCGACGCTTGAAAAGTGACCCGGATACCGCCGATATCCCCGTCATCTTTATGACGGCCATGACCGAAACCATCGATAAAGTCAACGGCTTCAACATGGGGGCGGTCGATTATATCACCAAACCGTTCCAACTGCCCGAAATGATGGCCCGCGTACAAACGCACCTCACCCTCAGGCAGTTACAGCGCGAACTGGAGCAGACCAACGCCCAACTGGAGGAGCGCGTGGCGGAGCGAACCCAGGCATTGACCACGGCCCTGGCCCAACTCGATGCCTCGAAGAATCAGCTACAGGCCGAAAACACTTACCTGCGCGACGAGATTAAGGAAACGGGCGGTTTTGGCGAGATTGTTACGCAGAGTCCTGCCTTTACGCCCATACTCCGAAAAGTGGAACAGGTGGCCCCTACGCCCACCACGGTGCTGATTCTGGGCGAATCCGGCACGGGTAAAGAACTCCTGGCGCGGGCCATCCATCAGCACAGCCCGCGTAAAAACCAGCCCATGATTAAGGTAAACTGCGCGGCCCTGCCCCCTAATCTGTTTGAAAGCGAACTGTTTGGCCACGAGAAAGGCTCGTTTACCGGGGCCGTGAATCAGAAAATCGGCCGCTTCGAACTGGCCAACAAAGGCACTATTTTTCTGGACGAGATCGGGGAGATGCCCCTCGACTTGCAGGTTAAGTTGCTGCGCGTGTTGCAGGAGGGTGAGTTTGAACGCGTGGGAGGCACCAAAACCATCAACGTGCAGGTACGGGTCATTGCGGCCACCAACCGCGACCTCGAAACCGAAGTGCAGGCCGGGAACTTCCGGGCTGATTTATATTATCGACTCAACGTTTTCCCCATCCGAAGCCTGCCCCTGCGCGACCGTAAAGATGACATTCCGGTGCTGGTTCGCCATTTTTGCGACAAACACGGTCCGGCCATGAACCGGCGTATCGAACAGATTCCTACATCGGTTATCAACACGCTGATGGCCTACAACTGGCCCGGTAATGTCCGGGAGCTGGAAAACATTGTGGAACGGGCGTTGATTGGTTCGCCCGGTCGTCAGCTTGAACTGGGCGACTCACCCGGCCTCGACCGAAACAGTGCCCTGGCCCGGTCGGTGTCGCCCCGCACCCTGGAAGAGTGCGAACGGGAACATATTATCTCGGTGCTGGAACAGACCAAATGGAAAGTCAGTGGCGAAAACGGAGCCGCCCGGATTCTGGACATTATCCCGACTACGCTCGAATCGAAGATGAAGAAGCTGGGCATCGTGCGGCCGTAGGAAGGGCGTTTGATCGCTGCCACGCCTAACCAGACTGTTGGTCCGAACTCCCGAAATATCGTCAATGTCAGGTAGGTAGAAAAAGACACTATACTCACAATAGATTAACAGTCAGCAGGTTTACAATAAAATAAAACAGGTACACGCTTTGCCTGTATGTTGAACAAACACAACGTATTTACTCATGTGTACGGTCACCTACCTGCCTTTGTCGCACGGCGGCTTCCTGCTCACGTCGAGCCGGGATGAACAGACCGCCCGCCCGGCGGCCCTGTTTCCCACAGTTCGTACACGGGCTAAACAGACGGTTTACTTTCCGCAGGACCCGCAAAGCACCGGCACCTGGATAGCAGCTTCGTCTCAGTTGACCGTTTGCCTGCTCAACGGGGCCTTTCGGGCGCATACGCCCCAGCCCCCCTACCGGCACAGCCGAGGTTTGGTAGCCCTATCCGTCTTTGATTACCCCTCCACGGCCGACTGGCTGGCCGGCTACAACTTCGCTAACCT
Organism: Spirosoma spitsbergense DSM 19989; assembly: GCF_000374085.1. Taxonomy (GTDB): domain Bacteria; phylum Bacteroidota; class Bacteroidia; order Cytophagales; family Spirosomataceae; genus Spirosoma; species Spirosoma spitsbergense. Next base: position 14,700 of record NZ_KB893444.1, read on the forward strand.
GGAACCGTTCACCCTGGTTATCGTGCCATCGAAACAAGCTATCCGGTCACCCGGTAAGGCCAGCGCACATCCGGTAGAAAAATGCCGGGAAATCCGCTGGGATGGTCAGTTGACGCACAGCCGGATACTCGACCCGCAGATGCCCGCCATCTGGTCGTCGGCTACGCTTTACGATAATGCAGTAGCGGCCCGGCGGCAGCAGTGGTTCAGCGACTGGCTGTGGCAGCAACTACCCGGCGGGTTTACCCGGCAGGCTATCCGGGATTTTCACAAACAGGCCGGAGCGGGCGATACCAAAAACGCGGTGCGCATGAGCCGGCCCAACGGGCTGCAAACGGTGAGCCTGACAACGATTCAGCATGACGGCACGCAGGCCAGTATGTGTTACGAAGACTTCCTGACGAACACGGTACGCCACCAACCACTCACTCCTGCCTATGAACACGACCTTGCTCTCTAACCAGACCGACGAGTCGGTCAGCCCGCTGAACAGGAACCGGGTTACCCAACCAGCCACGAACCCCTTATCCACCCCTACCGGCTGGAAACGGCGGATCGAACCGGCCCGCCAATGGCTCACCCGCTTCCTGATTCGGTTGCGGCACTGGGAATACTGGCCGTTCGAGGTGGTATACGTCCCCGTTTTTGCGTACTACCTCTACCTGGCGGCCAAAGCCCGGTCGCTGTTTTTTTTCTCGGCGTCCAACCCCGCTATCGAGAGTGGTGGCCTGCTGGGCGAATCGAAAATAGCCATCATGGACATGATTGATGACCACTTCAAACCCAAAACCTTATTTTTTGGCGAACCCGTTTCGACCGATGAAGTCATCAACCGAATGCTGCTGACGGGGTTCTGGTTTCCCATTATTGCCAAACCCAACCAGGGTGAACGCGGCTGGCGGGTAGAAAAACTAACGTCCGAAGCCGAACTGACCCATTACCTGCTCGACAATCATATGGAACTGATTGTGCAGGAATACGTGGATGAACCCATCGAACTGGGGGTATTTTACCACCGGATGCCGGGGCAGCAAACCGGCACGATCTCGTCGGTGGTCCAGAAAGAATTTTTATCGGTCATGGGCGATGGTCAGTCGAGTCTACGGGCGTTGATTCAGCAGAATGACCGTGCCCTGCTACAACTACCCGTCTTAACCAAACGCTACGGCAGCCAACTGAATGAAGTACCGGCACGGGGCGTTGTTCGTCAACTGATGCCCATCGGGAACCACTGCCGGGGCACGAAATTTATAAACGCCAATTACCTGATCACGCCCGAACTGGTGGCGGTGTTCGACCGGATAAGCCTGCCCATCGAAGGCTTTTACTACGGGCGTTATGACCTCCGGTGCCATTCGGTGAGCGACCTGTACCGGGGAGAAACAATTCGCATCATGGAACTGAACGGGGCGGGTGCTGAACCGGCGCACATCTACCAGCCCGGCTTTTCTCTTTGGGAGGGCTGGCGCACGTTACTCCGGCACTGGTATATCCTGTACACCATCAGCCGGGAAAACCATCGGCGGGGGGTACCCTACATGACCATGCAGCAGGCCTGGTCTATCGGGTTGCGCATCCAGTCCTACAAAAAAACGGAATCCGGCCAATGAGCTATATAATCAGCACCTTTCTGGCCGGTTTGCTCGTCAGTTTTCTGGGCACCCTCCCACCGGGCGTACTCAACGTGACCGTTACGCGGATTACCCTGCAACAGGGACGCAAAGCCGCTTTCTGGTTCGTGCTGGCCTGTGGTCTGGTGGAGTGGGGCTATAGCTACCTGGCCGTGCGGCTGACGCAACTGGTTGTAGAAAACGGGGTTATCCGGTACCTGACCGATGGGCTGACGGCGGTGGTCTTGCTAATCATGGGCATCTACTACCTCCGTAAACCCGCTGCCCAGCCGGTGGCCAGTCAATCTGATGCGACTCCGTTTCGGCTTGGTGTCGGGCTGAGTCTGCTCAATCTGGCCGCCTTTCCCTTCTGGACTATTTATACGACCTTACTCATCCAGAAAGGGTGGGTTAGCCTGATGCACACGCCCGACCTGTTTATCTACGTAACGGGTATTGCCCTGGGTACGCTGGCCGGCTTATGGGTGTTTGTCTGGCTGAGTGGCCGTATCCGGTTGCTACTGACCAGCTACACCCACCGAATCGACCAGCTTACCGGTTTATTACTGGTCGGTTTATCCGTTGTTCAGAGTGTCATCTGGCTGGCCTATCCACTGTGAAGCAACGCAACGGGATGAAAAGACGCCCCTACCTAATCACGGGAGTACTGATGGGAACGTTACTGCTGCTGGCCCAGGGTTGTATGCGCTTCAGAACGAGCGACCAGGAAGCTGTAGCTGATTTCGCGATGGGGGGGCTGACGCTTATCCCCCACAGGCTGGCCATTGGCCATCGAACCATGCACTATATGGCCATTGGAGCACCCGATCAGCCCACACTGGTTTTTGTACATGGGTCACCCGGAAGCTGGGATGCGTTCAGTACCTACCTGAAAGACAGTTTATTACGGGAACGTTATCGAATGGTCAGCCTGGATCGGCCGGGGTTTGGTTATAGTGACTTTGGCGACGCGGTCGGCATTCAGCAACAGTCTGAGTTGATCAGTCCAGTACTACAGCAACTGAATAATGGCCAACCCATGTACCTGATTGGGCACAGCCTGGGTGGACCGATGGTGATCAAACTGGCCGCCGACAATCCCGATTTGCCCATACGCGGACTGGTTATACTGGCGGGGTCTGTTTCTCCCTCCGACGAGCCGCCCGAACGGTGGCGGTACGTACTCGACGTACCACTCCTTCGACTCCTGTTGCCGGGTGCCATGCGTCCCAGCAATCACGAACTGACACTGTTCAAGCAGGATGTTATTACCCTGCAACCGGCTTTTGCCCGCGTCACCTGCCCCGTTTTTATCCTGCACGGTGATAAAGACCCCCTGGTGCCACCGCCCAATGCGCTATATGCCCGGAGAATGCTGGTCAATTCAACCCACGTTGAGCTGATCTGGCTGAAAGGAGCCAACCACTTTATTCCCTGGACGCGCTACAACTACATTCGGGCGGTGTTACTCCGGCTGGACAAACCATAACCAGCTACCCGCCATACCGGGAGTACAGGCCCACTTTTTCGATCAAAACCCATATCTTTGCGGCTGATTAACGACTCATGGACGCTACGTTTGCCAACGACATTTTTCGCGAGAGTATTCAGACCTATCACCAGACCGACCAGGTCGATACTCCCCTTCGTAACCCGTATTCCCCGAACGGCATTGCCTTTCTGCTGTACCAGAAAAACTGGATCGACACGGTGCAGTGGCACCTCGAAGACCTCATCCGAAGCCCATCCATCCGCCCCGACGAACTGGTAGCCATCAAACGGCGAATCGACCAGTCGAACCAGGACCGGACCGACACCGTGGAGCAGATAGACAGCTGGTTTGTCGATCTGTTTTATGGCATCATCCCCAAACCGGAAGCCCGGATGAACTCCGAAACGCCCGCCTGGCTCCTCGACCGGATGTCGATTCTGCAACTCAAACTATACCACTTCCGGGAGCAGGTTGACCGGCAGACTGTTTCGGACGAACACCGCCAGAAAGCGCAGCAAAAGCTGGCCGTACTGACGGAGCAGGAGCAGGATTTAGCCCGCTGCTTCGACGAGTTGATGGAGGACATCCGCAACGGCGACCGCTACATGAAGGTGTACCGGCAGATGAAGATGTATAACGATCCCACCCTGAACCCGGTCCTGTACGGCACGGCATCAAAAGCCTGATGGAGCCGATCAGGAAGCAGATTCTCCTTCTTCGTTTTTCGGCTATGGGCGACGTGGCCCTGCTGGCTCCCGTTGTGCAGGCATTCACCCAACGCTACCCCGACGTACCCATTACGCTGGTTACGCGGCCAAAATTTGCCATATTTTTCAGTGGTTTTCCTAACGTGCATATCGTGGAGGCCGACTTCAACGAGCGGCACAAAGGGTTTGGGGGACTGGTTCGGTTGTTTGGGGAGTTACGGCAACTGGCTCCGGTGGGCATGGTGGTAGATGCCCACCAGAATCTGCGTTCGGGCGTATTGAAAGGTCTATTCCGGCTCATCGGCGTACCTTCCGTCACCATTGACAAAGGAAGGGACGAAAAAAAAGCCCTCACCCGGAAAGAAAATAAAGTACGCCGGCAACTGCCGCATAGTGTAGACCGTTACGCCCAGACATTCGACCGGGCTGGCTTTGCGCTCCAGCCCGCCCGCCCCTTTCAGTTTCCGCCGACTCCTTCCGCCGACTCCGAACTGGCTTCTTTTTTTGATCGGTGCGCTTTACTCAGTAAACCCCGCCCCTGGCTTGGCATCGCCCCGTTTGCCCAGCACACTCAGAAAATGTGGCCCTTTGACCGGTTCGCTCCGTTACTGGCAACCCTGTTCGCGGGCCCACCCCTAACCGTTTTTCTATTCGGTGGGGGGGCGGCAGAAATAGTTCAGCTGGAAACCCTGCGGCAGAAGTTTCCGCAGGTGATATTGGTGGCGGGTCAGCTTTCCATGGCGGCTGAACTAGCACTCATCCGTCAACTCGACGGAATGCTGTGCATGGATTCGGGTAATATGCACCTGGCGGCTTTGAGTGGGGTTCCCGTACTATCCATCTGGGGTGCCACTCACCCCGATGCGGGCTTCGGTCCCTGGGGGCAGGGCGATGAAGCCGTTTTGCAGATACCAGCCGACGTACTGACCTGTCGTCCCTGCTCCGTTTTTGGCAATAAGCCCTGCTGGCGCGGTGATCTGGCTTGCCTGAACGATATTTCCGTCGATGCCTTAGCGGAAAGAGTAAAAAAGATCCTCTCGCTGGCTTAATTTGCAGGTGGTTTATAGTTTATTGTTAGCTGATACGTTCCTCTGTCCTGAGTCGGCCAACGACAAACAAGAGACGACAAACCACAAATTATAAGCCAGTAACCTTCTGCTACGTGTCCACCGATACTCACCATCAAATTGCGCTGACGCTCGTTCCCGGCGTGGGCAGCATCCTCATCCGGCAACTCATCAGCTACTGCGGCTCGGCGCCCGACGTATTCCGGTCTCCGTTAGCGCGGCTGATGAAGGTACCCGGCATCGGTGAAGTAACCGCCCGCGCCATCCTCAAACCGGGTGCGCTGACCGAAGCGGAACAGGTAATGAACCGCCTGTCGACGATGGGGGCGCAAGCCCTGTTTTATACCGACAAGGCGTACCCCGCCCGGCTGAAAGCCCTGTACGATGCTCCCGCCCTGCTGTATTACCAGGGTTCGGGCGAGTTGAATGCGCTGCGCACCATCGGGATTGTTGGCACCCGCCAGGCCACCGATTACGGGCGACGGATTACGGGCGAAATTATCGACGCCATAGCCCCCTACGGCGTCAGCGTTATCAGTGGACTGGCATACGGCATCGACATTGCCGCCCACCGCAACAGTCTGGTAGCCGGTTTACCCACCATTGGCGTCATGGCCAGCGGTCTGGACGTTATTTATCCCAACGTTCACAAAAAGACCGCGCAGGAAATGCTCGTAACGGGTGGCCTGCTCTCAGAAAGTCAGCCCGGCACCAAACCCGATGCCCATCTGTTCCCGGCCCGCAACCGGATTATTGCGGGCCTAAGCGACGTGGTGGTAGTGGTGGAAGCCGCCACCAAAGGCGGGGCACTCATCACGGCCGAATATGCCAATAACTACCACCGGGAGGTTTTTGCCGTGCCCGGTCAGTTGACGCAGACTTTTTCGGCAGGGTGTAACAAACTAATCCGGGAAAATAAAGCGCAGATTTATACCAGCCCGAAAGATATCATTGAAACCCTTAACTGGGACCAGGTGGCGCGGGGACTCAATGAGCAGACGTTACGGAAACCGTCCCTGCCACCCCTGCCGGTGGATATGACAGAGGAAGAAAGTCAGGTGATGGCTCTGTTGCGCCAGTCGGTGGATGTACACATCGACGAACTAAGCTGGAAGAGCCAGATTCCGATGGGCCGACTGGCTTCCCTCCTGCTCAGCCTGGAATTTCGGGGATTTGTGCGCTCGCTGCCCGGCAAGAAATACGCCGTCGTGTACGTGTGATAAAACCGGACCTTTCCAGACCTAACGGCTTTCCCAGTATAGTTTGGCACTATCCTGATCGATAAACAGGGTCGTATCGGGATGCGACCGCAGGCAGGTAGACGGGTATTTTTCCGAAATAGCCTCAACCAGCGTATGGTAAATGGCCTGCGCCTTGTGGCGACCGGGTACCATGCAAAACAGATGAGGTGCCCGGATGAGTGCCGGAATCGTTAGGGTCAGGGCCTGCTCCGGTACCTGCTCCAGCGAAGCAAAACAACCATCATGTACCTGCTGCACCCGGCTCGTCTGGTCCAGTTGCACGGGTTTCACCAGGTCGGGGTCGTTGAAATCGGCCACGTGGGGGTCGTTGAAGGCGATGTGGCAATTTTCGCCGATACCCAGGCACACCATATCCGTGGGGTATTGTTCCAGCAGGGCGCTGTACCGCTGTCGTTCCGTTTCCAGATCGGGGGCGTTTCCGTTGATGTAAAACACCTCCCCTATGGAGACTTTATCGAAAAGCCGCTGTTTCAGGTAGCGCCCGAAATTCTGCGGGGCATCGTCGGGCAGTCCGAGGTATTCGTCCATGTGAAACGCCCGAACGCGCTGCCAGTCAATGTCATGTTCCTGCACCAGCGCATCCAGAAATTCATTCTGGGACGGGGCCGAGGCAAAGATCATATTGACAAATGATTGTTTCCGGGTCAATTCCCGGATTGTATCCCCCACGGCCCGTGCGGCCAGCTGGCCTAATTCAGGTCGGTTTTTGGCTATGTTGACCTGTAGTTTGTCAACCTGGAATGGCTGGTTAGCCGGTATTGCTGACGTCATGTGGTTACCTGGTATTTATCGGTAGTTGAATGGACTAGTTCCCCCCCTACAATGGTCGAGTGAATGGTTAACTGGTCGTCGAAAATAACGATATCCGCATCTTTCCCCACGGCCAGCGTCCCTTTCCGATTGTCGACACCCATGATGCGGGCGGGCGTGGTGCTGGCCATCCGAACGGCATCCGGCAGGGAAACATCGGCCATTTGTACCATGTTGCGGACGAGCCGGTTTGTGGTGGCCACGCTTCCGGCGAAAGCGGTTCGGTCGGGCAGCTTGGCCACGCCGTCTTCCACAATCACCTTCAGGCCGTTTTTCTGCGAGCCGAGGGTACTTTCACCTTCCGGCATACCGGCAGCCCGCATGGCATCGGTAATCAACGCGGTTCGGTCGGCCCCTTTTATTTTGTACACCAGTTTGAGCAACGGCGGAGGTAGGTGGACCCCATCGGCAATGATTTCAACATCCATATCCAGCAGAAACGCACTCTCGACTACCCCGGCATAGCGATAAGCGTTCCGGCGCGTCACGCCCGACATGCACGAGTACAGGTGCGTTGCCAGCGAGTAACCCGCTTCGTAAGCCAGCAGTACCTCTTCGTAAATAGCGTCGGTATGGGCTACGGCGGCCAGAATTCCTTTCTCCCGCAGCCGTCGGCCAAAGGGAATGGCACCGGGTAACTCCGGGGCGGCACTCCACCGCACAATGGACGATGAATAGGCCAGGATTTCTTCGTACTCCCGCGGGTCGGGGTTGCGGATGTACCGTGGGTCCTGCGCTCCCCGCTGACTCTGCGCCAGATAAGGCCCTTCCAGGTGCATACCCAGGAGATTTGCCCCGCGGGGGTTGTTTCGGCGGGCCTGCTCAAAAGCATCCAGCGTCTTGAACAGATCCTCTTTTTCGGCCGTGAGGGTGGTGGGCACCAGCGAGGTTGTGCCGTAGCGGGCGTGCAATTCGGCGATGGTCAGAAAAGCGGCTTCGGTGCCATCCATAAAGTCGCAGCCCCCACCGCCATGCACGTGAATATCGATAAAGCCGGGAGCGATGTAGCGGCCACCCGCATCCAGTTCCGTGGCATCCGGCACGTCCACCTCACGCTCATGAACGCCCACAATAAGGCCATCCTGAATAACCAGGGTGCCCCCCCGAATAAGCCGGTAGGGTGTGATGAGTATGCCGTTTGTAATTTTCAGAAGCCCCATGTCCGTACTTTATGGCCTTTAATGGCGTAAAAAACCAGGTACAGGTAACAGGGCAACAGCACCCAGTAGGCCGTTCGGAGGTCGAACCGGTCGGCAAAGTACCCGTAGAACAGGGGTAAAATGGCGTTGCCGCACAGCCCCATAATCAGGATAGAAGCCCCCAGTTTGGTAAACCGCCCCAGCCCATCCAGCGCCAGCGGCCAGATACCCGCCCATATTAACGAGTTGGCCAGCCCCAGCAGTACCACAAACCAGATGGACACATCGGCCGCGTGGCCAAGCAGGGTTACCGGACCACGGGCAAAAATAATGAGCAGCGTAAACAGCGTTCCCAGCCCGGTACAAATCCGCAACGCATTGACCTGACTGATGAAACGGGGAATGGCGATAATGCCCAGCACGTAGCCGCAAATGGTGCAGAACAGCGTGTATGACGGAAAGACTTTAGCCTCCAGCAGGTTGATACCCATCGACCCGGCATAGCCGATAATGGTGTCGATGGCAATGACTTGTGTACCCACGTGCAGGAAGATGGCCATGGCTCCCAGCACCAGGTGCGGAAACTGGACAATGCTGGTTTTTTGAGCGTTAGCGGTCGCCACGTCCGGGCTTTCCTGTTCCGTGTTTAGTTCGGGAAGGGGTGATCGGTAGACCAGGTAGCCCAGCACCAGAAGAAAGGTGCCCAGCACGGCGTAGGGCAGCATTACCCGGCGCACCAGTTCGTCCAGGGCCGCTCCCCGTTCCGCTGGTCCCATGTTCCCCAGTTGAGCGAATAAATCGGTATCGGTGGGGCGCAGGATAACAGCGGCAAATACCAGTGGCGACAGGATACCAGCGGCCTTGTTGCAGATACCCATGAGGCTGATTCGCTGGGCAGCCCGTTCCTGCGGCCCCAGAATGGTAATATACGGGTTGGCGGCCGTTTGCAGAATAGACAATCCGATGCCAATGGTAAACAACCCCATCAGAAAAAAGCCATAAGTGCGGGTCTGGGCCGCGGGAATGAAAATAAATGCCCCCAGCGCCATCACCCAGAAACCGATCATCATCCCTTTTTTGAACCCGACCGCTTTGAGCAGGTAGGAGGCCGGCACCGACATGATGAAGTAGGCGATGTAAAAGGCAAAGGCCACCAGATAAGCCTGAAAACTGGTCAGTTCGCAGGCTATTTTAAAGTACGGAATCAGGATTGAATTGACCCACGACACGAAACCGAATATAAAAAACATAATCCCGATGAGCCCGATGGATACCAGTGTATCCCGACGGGTAAGGTTACTGGCATCAATGGGTATCGCAGCTGCTTTCATAGTACATTACAGACTTTAGACGGTAGGTTCCCAGCCTTTCTGGTAGTCCCGTTGCCAGAGTTTTTGGGCTTCCGGGTTGTTTTTGATGTGGCCGTTGGCGGGGTCGATGGTCAGCATACCGCCGGAGCGCAGGGCAATGTTTCCCAACTGTGCCAGCAGCGTACTCTGATGACCGCCCACAATATCGGAAGCCAGGGCCGTCCCTTCCTTGATTCCGTCGAAGAAGTTCTGGATGTGGATCGCGTCCAGCGCCTGCGAGGGGTCCATCCGATTGCGGGGGTCGATGACGAGATCATTTTTCACAGCCTTGACCAGTTTATTTTCCAGGTCGAACACTTTGTACGAGTTACCCGATTCGATAAGGACCGAACCCGTCTCCCCGTAAAAGATTACCCCAACACTGGTGCCCTCCACGGTGCGTCCATTGCAGCTTCGCCCCTCCCACGTCATGGCTGTGTTGTTGGGAAACTCCAGACTGATTACCTGCGTGTCGGGCGTTTGCCAGTCGTCCTTGTAGCGGTAACGCCCACCGGACGATGTGACTTTGGTGGGATAGGTTACGCCCAGGCCCCAGCGCATCAGGTCGAGCATATGGGTGCCGTTATTGAGGGCTTCGCCGGTGCCCCAGTGCCAGAACCAGTGCCAGTTGTAATGCAGGATATTGTCTTTGAAGGCCCGCCGGGGTGCGGGGCCCTGCCACAGGTCGTAATTCAGCCAGGCCGGTACGGGGGCTTCTTTACCAATACCAATCGATGGCCGGTTGTTGGTGTACCAGCCCTTCACAAAGTAAGGCCGACCGATGGCCCCGCTGTGGACTTCCTGAATAGCCTGTGCCACATTGGGCCACGACCGGCGCTGATTGCCCATCTGAATCACGTTCTTATAGTTCTTCGCGACCGCCACCAGCAGTTCACCCTCGTGGGGGTTATGACTACACGGCTTTTCGAGGTAAACGTGCTTCCCGGCTTTAGACGCGAGGATGGCGGCCGGTGCGTGCCAGTGGTCGGGGGCGGCAATCACCAGCGCGTCCAGGTCCTTATCCTCCAGCGCCTTCCGGAAATCGGGTTGATTTTTCGGCTTCGACTGCTGAATACGTTCTACTGTTGCCAGGCATTTATCAGCCGCCCGACTATCCACATCCGAAACGGAGATGACTTCACAGTTGGGCTGAAGGGCGAAGTTACCGGCCAGTGCCAGTCCCCGGCTGTTGACGCCCATCATGCCCACCCGAACCTTTTCGTTGGCGCCCAGAATACGTGCGTAACTCCGGGCACTAAAACCGGGCAGCACCCCTCCTGCCGACAGCACAGCGGTAGCCGTAATCGTTTTTTTGATGAACGTCCGGCGGGCATTGTCGGGGCTGGTCGATTGGGGAGTATCCATAGAGATTATCGTTTTCTATCTGGTCAGGGGCTTACTTTTTTACTTTTTCGAATACGCTGGCCAGAGTCACAGAGGCACCACCGCGCCGTTTACTTTCGTCGGCGGCTTCCATGAACGCAAACAGCTCAATGGTTTCTTCGGGCGATACGGGCGGGATGCCGGTTTCGAAGTACCTGATGATTTCCGTCAGCAGCGGCTCGTAGCCATTGTAGGGCCCCAGCCGGACGTTGCCGGATGTCAGGTAAACCGTTCCACCGTAGTCGTGCTTGCCCGTTCGGGTTCCCCGGAAGGTACCGATTCGCCCGTCGGCCCAGGTTCCCGTTACGACATCCGTGCTGTCCGTATGCGTCCGCACCACCGACTGGCAACCCGTTCCCATGGCGGCATAGAGCGCTTCAACTCCGTGAATACCGTACCAGAACAGATCGGGATGCGTTTTTTCCAGCACCGCCGGACTAAACGTATCGGCCCCCAGAACATGGCTTTTATCAATACCCGCCATGCCGGTGATGTACCGAAGGGACGACGCCGAAAAGAGGGGAATTTTATAGCTTCCTGACGCGTCAAAAATAGCGACAACGTCGGCCAGCGAAGCGGCCATGGGTTTGTCGATAAACACACGTTTTCCGGCTTTCAGCACGGGCATGACCTGTTCCCGGTGCAGCCGTCCGTCATTGGTTTCCAGGAGGACAACGTCCACGTTTTTGAGCAGTTCATCAATCGAATTCACGATGGCAACCCCCTGCTTTTCCACTTCCTCCGTGTAGCCTGGTATCCGTTTCGCGCTGCTTTCAATATCCCGGCTACCATACGGATAAGCCGCCACAACTTTATACCCTTTGTAGTCGGCACTGGCTCCGGCACTGTTGAGCACCTTCACGAAGGCCGTACTGTGGGACGTATCCAGTCCGATCATACCAACCCGTTTACCCGTTTCAACCGGGTCAATAGTCAGCCAGTCAAGGCGGGGCGTAGTCAACATTATACTACTGAGGGCGGCATTCCGGACAAATGTTCTTCGCGTCTGAATCAGAGGGTCCATGCAAGTACGAACTGGCTAAGGAAGCGGGCTACTAAAGCCGCTATCCATCTACTAAAGCCATTGGGGTCGGTTCTATAATGATGTTAGCGTCTATCAGGTTTCGGCAAGCCATTTTTTAACGAGGCTGGCGAGGAATATCTTCGTCCGTAACTGCTGCTATACCTGCATAAATACCTCATCCTCAACAAAAAAGAGCAGCACGCAATGTCCTGCTCTTTTTTCATCAAAGTACCCGGCTGTTGAGTCAACCTCCCTTACCGGCTGATGCGGAGAATACGACCCTGTGCATCATCGGTAATGAGGTAGATAGACCCGTCAGCGGCCTGCGTCACGTAGCGCATCCGCTGTTTCTGATCGACCAGTAACTGCTCCTCTCCTACTACCCGGTTGTTCTCAATCACCAGCCGGTCCAGGTGCATACCCCGGAGGGCGGCTACGAACAGGTTGTTTTTCCATTCGGGAAACATGGTACCCGTATAAAACATAATACCACTGGGGGCAATGGATGGGTCCCAGTAATAGACCGGCTGTTCCATGCCTTCCTGCATTGTTTTGCCCCCGTTTACCGGTTCGCCACTGTATTCGATGCCGTAGGCAATAAAGGGCCAGCCGTAATCAGCACCCGGACGAATAATGTTGAGTTCATCCCCCGCGTTGGGACCGTGTTCACTTTCCCAGAGGTCGCCGGTTTGCGGGTGGAAAGCCAGTCCCTGCGGATTCCGGTGGCCCATCGACCAGATTTCGGGCAGGGCTTTCGGATTACCATTGGCCGTTGTCCTATAAGGATTATCGGCAGCAGCCGTTCCGTCTTTATTAATTCGGATTATTTTTCCCAGCGACGAATCGAGTGCCTGTGCTTTCTTGCGAATTTCGTCGTCGAATCGCTCCCCGAAGGTAACGTACAGACGTCCCTGCGCGTCGAACAGCATCCGGGAGCCATTGTGGTTAGGACCACTGTATACGGGCGATGCGCGGTAAATAACCTGCACATTTTCCAGTTTCGTTTCGTCGGTCGACAGGCGGGCGCGGGCTACGGAGGTAACGCTACCGCCCGCAACGGGCTCTACATAGCACCAGAAAACCTGCCGGGTCGTAGCAAAGTCCGGGTCGAGTTTAACGTCGTATAACCCACCATCACCTTCAGCGCGAACGGCGGGAACACCGGCAATTTCTTTCCCCACCACCCCCTGCTGTGTCACGATGCGCATCGTTCCTCTTTTTTCCGTCACCAGCATCCGGCCATCGGGCAGAAATACCAGCCCCCAGGGTTGAACCAGCCCGCTGGCCACGGTCGTCACGGTAAATGTCGTCGTTGATTTTATGCTGCCAATCCTTGTTTGCCCCGGAAAAGCAGGTCGCTGATCCTTCGCCATCGTTGGCCGCGTTTCAACAGGCGCCCCCGTTTCGGAGCGGGGCGATGTGACGGCCCGGTTCTGACTGAAACCGGCATAACTGGTCAGCACAAGAACCATTGTCAGGCAACCGATAAAGGGCATCCTTACACGGGTAGCCAGCACCAGGGTATTCATCAACAGGTCAGAAAAAGAGTTCATAGAGCAATTAGTAAGTTTTTTTCATAGCAACACGCCAGCGACTAATCCAACCAGAATCAGCGCGTAGGGAGGAATTTTCGTGTACAGTAATACCCCCATGGTAAGCAATACAACGACGACCGATGGCCAGTGCGGGGCCATTGGCTCGAACAGGGCGATGGCCGCAGCAGCCGTTAAACCGGTACTGGCCGCGTTGATACCACTCAGGGAAGCCCGTACCACGCGGTAGCGTTTGAGTTGCTCCCAAAACCGGTACACAAAGAAAATAAGGAACGTACCGGGCAGGAAAATACCGGCGGTAGATACCACACTACCCCAGAACTGCCCCTGCATGCCCATGTCCCGCAGGGAGAGTGCGCCAATGTACGAAGCAAAGGAAAATACGGGGCCGGGCATGGCCTGAACCAGCCCCAGCCCCGACAGAAACTCCTCGCGGGTGAGGTAGTGCTTAAACGCCACAAATTCGTTATACAGCATGGGGGTCAGCACCTGCCCGCCCCCAAATACGAAACTGCCGTTCCGGTAGAAGTTCTCGAACAGCCGCACAGGCAGCAACTGCGTGTAGGCTCCCAGTAAAGCCGCCCCGATGAACACGCCCAGCCATAGAAAAAAATTAGCCCACTGCACACGCAGGGGCTGCTTCTCCATCCGTTTCTGTTTCTGATAGGTCAGGGCCGTAATCAAACCACCGGCCGCAATAACGAAGGGAGTCATAAACGGCGACCGGAACAGATAGGCCACGAGCGTGGCAGTCAGGGCCAGGGCCAGTGTTATTTTGTCTTTGATAACCTTCTGCCCGATTCGGTACCCGGCCACGACCATAAACCCAACGGCCATGGGCTGAATGAACCGGGTAAATTGCAGAGACAACTGGTGTTTTTCCAGGTAGTAAATCCCCATCCCGGCTGCCGTCATTACACTAACGGCGGGCAACACCCAGATGAGCAGGGTAAGGTAAGCGAGGTTGGGGCCACCGATTTTAAACCCCAAAGCCGTGATCGTCTGTGTGGAGGTTGGCCCCGGCAGCACCTGCCCCAGTGCGTTCAGTTCCAGCAGTTCCTCTTCGGTCAGATAGCGTCGTTTCTGAACCAGTCGTTCATAAAACATGGCCAGGTGTACCTGCGGCCCGCCGAACGTGGTAAGCGCAAGAATCAGTACATCTTTCAGGAAGATGAAATACCGGATTCGGCGTACGGGCTGGGCAGTCGTTAAGTAGGGCAGCATACTACTTTAGGTCATTTAGGTATCATTCCTGGTCATTGGTTGTCATTCAATGGTCATTCCAGGTCGTATGTGAGTCGCTCTAACATACATAAACCACATATTGACCAAAAAATAACCATCAATACAATGAAATGACAACCAATGACTACTAAATAACCATTAATGACTACTTTTTCTTAAGCCCCAGTTCCATCAGTCGCTCATCCAGAAATGCCCCGGCGGTCATGTCGACATACAGTTTTGGGTGCTGGGTGTCCACGCAACTATCCAGACAGCTCAGGTTCATCTCGGCGCGGGGATGCATAAAGAAGGGGATCGAATACCGCGACTGGTTCATCTTCTCCCGCGGTGGGTTCACCACCTGGTGAATGGTCGACTTCAGTTTGTGGTTGGTGAGCCGGTCAAGCATATCGCCCACGTTCACCACTACCTGATCGGGCAGGGCGGTAATGCCAATCCATTTGCCATCGCGCCGGAGCACTTCCAGCCCATCGGCCGAAGCACCCATCAGCAGCGTAATTAGGTTAATGTCGCCGTGCGCAGCCGCCCGAACGGCTCCGTCGGGCGTTTTGTCGGGGTCGAGGGGGAAGTAATGCAACGCCCGCAGAATGCTGTCGCCATTACGAACTTTATCGTCGAAGTAATTTTCGGGCAGTTCAAGGTATAGCGCAATGGCCCGCAGGAGTTGTTTCCCGGCGTTTTCGAGGGTTCGGTACGCCGTTACGGTTGCTTCCCCGAATTCGGGGTATTCTTCGGGCAGAATATTGGCGGGCATGTCCCCTTCCGGCTCCGGTTGCCCAATGTGGTAGAACTCTTTCAGATCGGCCACTTTAAATCCTTTGGCGGTTTCCTTTCCTTTGCCAATGTAGCCGCGCTGCCCGTTCAGTTCCGGGTGCTCGTACTGCTGCTTAACGCTGTCGGGCGAGGAGAAAAAAGCCTGCGCCGACGAATAGAGTTTCTTCGTCAGTTCTTCCGTCAGGCCGTGGTTGCGGATAGCCACAAAACCAATTTGATTAAAAGCCCGGCCCAGGTCCTGCACGAAGCGCGCTTTTCTGTCGGGGTCACCGGACGTAAAATCTGCCAGATCCAGTGACGGTATTTCGTTATATAATTCCTCTGTAGCCATTGTTGATACTCAATTTAGGCAAAAATACAAAAGATTACCCAAACGCAGCGATTCGCTTTTTTTGGGTAATTCAACCAGGCAGCAAGCTCGTTGTCTGGCTCCAGAAAGCATATTCTGCCTCATGCAGTTGGTCCATTCGATTGCCGGGGTGGACATAGCGAAGGGTAGATAGTTCCGGAACAGGGTCTTTCTCCAGCGAAATCAACGGTTATAGTATGGTCCATTTTTTTCGATATACTGCCCACTTGCTCCTGTTTTTTTACCTGGCACAATCAAGTCGTCATTGTTACGGCCAATCGCTGTTTCCCCCTACGGTCAAACGGATTGTGTTTCTGGGTAACAGCATCACCTATGCCGGAAAATACGTCACCGCCATCGACATTTACTACCGGTCGCACTACCCAAACCAGCCCATCGAGTTTATCAATGTCGGATTACCGAGCGAAACGGTTTCGGGGCTTTCCGAAGAAGGCCATGCCGGTGGTAAATTTCCCCGCCCCGACCTGCACGAGCGGCTGGGGCGGGTGCTCGCGCAAACCAAACCCGACCTGGTTTTTGCCGGTTATGGCATGAACGACGGCATTTACCTGCCGTTCGATGAGACCCGTTTCCAGCCATTTAAAGACGGTATCGAGTGGCTCCACAATGAGGTGGTGAAAACTGGGGCCGCAATCGTTCATCTTACACCACCGGTTTATGATGACCTGAAGGGTGGGCAACCGGGGTACGGTGCCGTCCTCGACCGGTATTCGGACTGGTTGCTTGAGCAGAAAACGGCCAGAAACTGGCGGGTAATCGATGTTCACTACCCGATGAAGGCCTTGCTGGATGCGCACCGAAAAGTGGATTCGACCTACATGATCACCGGGTTTGCCCTGGCCGAAGACGGGGTACATCCGGGCGATGTGGGGCACTGGATCATGGCCAGAGCTATCCTGCTTGGCCTGGGTGCGAAAGCCGTTGCCTCAGTACCGGACCTCAAAGCTGCAATGGCTTCGGTACCAAATGCGGCTCAACTCATCAAACTCATTACCGACCAACAAACCCTGATGAAAGATGCCTGGCTGACAGCAACAGGCCATAAACGCCCCGGCATGAACGCAGGGTTACCGCTGGAAGAAGCCAAAAACAAGGCGGCCACTATCGACACACAAATAAAAGCACTCCTGCCCTGATAAGAGAGGGTGTAGGCCGAGTTTGTCAATCCACAGGCCCGGTGGGCCGTTATCTCTGTAGTAGTGGCTGGGTGATCCGTTTTTTAGCTCCATCGGAGCGGTATCTTAAAGCAAGATACCGCTCCGATGGAGCTAAAACAAACCGACTGCACTTCTTTTCTACAAAGATGATGGTCCGCTGGACCTATTGACAAACTTGTCCTGTCCTGATAAGAGATGATGCCGTTTAAAAGTACCGATATAACGAAAAAGCCGGTCCGCCAATGCAGGGTACTACCCTGTATTGGCGGACCGGCTTGGTTTTTTACCTATTCGATCAGGAAAAGTTTTTCCCTACTTTATTCCAGTCGACTACGTTCCAGAACGCATTGATATAATCAGCGCGTTTGTTCTGGTATTTCAGGTAATAGGCGTGTTCCCAAACGTCGATACCCATGATGGGGGTTCCTTTTTTCTCGGCCAGCGCCATCATCGGATTATCCTGATTGGGGGTCGATATGATTTCGAGGTCATTACCATTTTTAATGAGCCACGCCCAGCCTGAACCAAAACGGCCCGTGGCGGCTTTGCTGAACTCCGTTTTGAAGGCATCGAACGAGCCGAACTTCTTATTGATGGCATCGGCCAGTGCCCCTTTTGGTGCACCACCGGCGTTGGGTCCCATGATATTCCAGAAAAACGTGTGGTTCCAGTGCCCACCGGCATTATTCCGAATGGCCGCAGATGTTTTGGCATCGACACTTTTAACGATTTCGTCGATGCTCATCTTCGCCATCTTCTCGTTTTCGGGCATGCCCAGTGCCTTGTTCAGGTTCGTCACGTAGCCCTGATGATGCTTGTCGTGGTGAATTTCCATCGTCATTTTGTCGATGGATGGTTCGAGGGCATCATAGGCGTACGGCAGTGGAGCCAGCGTGAAGTTACCATCGGCGGCAAAAGACGAAGAGCCAAAAGAACGGAAGGCTAACAGGGTGGCCGATGTACCAAAAGCTAGTTTCAAAAATTCAGAGCGATTCATGTGCGTGTTGGTTTTGGGAAACGAAAAATCATTGACAACCGTATCGTCGGTCTATTACTGAAACGGCCCGTATGGGCTAATGTTCGGTAGGCAACGAAAAGAGATTTTCGCACCAGACGTTTACCCGCCTTAGTTACGAAATTTATTCGTAGGCAATCCGGCTCAGGATACTTCGCCCAAGGGTTACTTCGTCGGCGTATTCGAGGTCGCCACCAATGGGGACGCCCCGGGCAATGGTAGAAATTTTGAGGTTGAAAGGTCTCAGTCTCTTTTGTAGGTAGAATGCGGTAGTGTCCCCTTCCATAGTAGGGCTGATGGCCAGAATAATCTCCCGCACCTGTTCCCGTTCCGAACCGGCAAGCCGGGTCATGAGCGAGTCAATCTGCAAATCGCTGGGGCCAACGCCCTCTACCGGCGAGATGATGCCCCCCAGCACATGATAAAGCCCTTTATACTGTGCGGTGTTTTCAATAGCCAGCACATCGCGGGTATCCTCCACCACACAAATCAGCGACTGGTCGCGCTTATGACTGGCGCAGATCGTACATAAATCATGGTCGGACAGGTTGTGACACTTCCGGCAGTATTTGACGTTAGTCCGCATAGCCGTCAGACTCCGGGCCAGCGTTTCGGTTTGATCTTCGTCGCGTTTGAGGAGGTGCAGCACCAGCCGGAGGGCCGTTTTCTTTCCGATACCCGGCAGTTTCGAGACTTCATTCACCGCGTCTTCTATGAGTTTGGAGGGGTATTCCAAGGATTCGCCTAATTAAAGAGTGAAAGAGTGGAAGAAGGAAAGAGTGCCATAACGGAAATCGGCTGACGCATCAACTTTCGCTCTTTCACTCTTTACCACTTTCGCTCTTTAGTTTAATACTTCTGCATTAATACCCCGACGGCAGATTTCATTGCGCATGGGCACCAGTTCATCCCAGGAGCCGTTTTTGACGGAACATTTGCCTTTGTAGTGAATCAGCAGCGTACACTGTTCGGCCTGTTCGGGCGTGTGGGCACAAACGTCGATCAGCGTAGCGATTACATGATCGAAGCTATTGACATCATCGTTGAACACCACCAGGTTATGAACGTCGGTCTCGACTACTTCATCCAGTACATCAACATCGGTCGACCAGTCGTTTTCTTCAAAAGGTTGCATGGAAAATAAAAGCGTGTTTACTTAGCAAATTTACGGCAAAATGACCACTAAAAAAAGTCATTATCGCCTTTATAAGAACCCCACTTGCGGCTGAAAAGTTGCCTTATTCTGCATGAACACTACCCTTGCCTTAGTGATTTTAGTCGTCTATTTCGGCCTGTTGATTGCTGTTTCCTTTTACACGGCCCGGGGTGCCGATACCACTACTTTTTTTACGGCTAACCGGCAATCTCCCTGGTGGTTAGTGGCCTTCGGCATGATTGGCACGTCGCTGTCGGGGGTCACGTTTATTTCGGTGCCGGGTGCGGTGGGGAGCATCGGCTTTTCCTACTTTCAGGTCGTACTGGGCTACATTGTGGGCTACATTGTTATTGGAACCGTACTGATGCCGCTTTATTACCGACTCAACCTGATTTCTATTTACGGCTACCTCGAACAGCGCTTTGGTTTCTGGTCGTATAAGACGGGGGCGGGTTTCTTTATTCTGGCCCGAACCGTTGGTTCGGCCGTTCGGCTCTACGTAGCCGTTGGGGTACTGCAACTGGCGTTGTTCAACGCCCTGGGTGTTCCATTCGAGGTATCGGTTCTGATTACCATTGCCCTGATTTGGGTGTACACCTTTAAAGGGGGCGTTAAAACGATCATTGTAACGGATACCCTCCAGACGGTTTTTCTGGTTACGGCCGTGATATTGACCATAATACTGATTTCACAGCAATTGGGACTGTCATTTAGCGGGCTGGTGCAGACGGTCAAAAACAGCCCGATGTCGCAGGTCTTTTTCTGGGATGCGAATGACCCGAAAAATTTCTTCAAGCAGTTTATTGCCGGAACCTTTATCGCCATCGTCATGACGGGCCTGGATCAGGATTTGATGCAGAAAAACCTGACCTGCAAAAACATCGGCGAAGCCCAGAAAAATATGTTCTGGTTCACTATCACCCTGGTTTTTGTCAACTTCATGTTTCTATCGCTGGGGGTTTTGCTGTACGTTTTTGCCCAGCGCGAAGGCATTACCATTCCTACCCGTACCGACGATCTGTATCCCCTACTGGCCCTGAATCACCTCGGTCTGGTGGTGGGCATTACGTTTTTACTGGGTATCACGGCGGCTACCTACGCCAGTTCCGACTCGGCCCTGACAGCCCTGACCACCTCCTTTTGTGTCGACTTTATGAACGTGGAGAAACGCCCTGAAGCGGAACGGTCACGCATCAAGCAAATCGTTCACATTGGTTTCTCAGTGCTTTTTTATATCGTCATCATCATTTTCCGACAGTTGAACAGTAAGGAAGTCATTACGGCGGTGTTCGATATTGCGGGCTACACCTACGGGCCGCTGCTGGGGTTATATGCCTTTGGTATGTCGAACAAACGCCCGGTTATGGATTGGGTAGTGCCCTTTATTTGCCTAGCCTCGCCGGTGTTGACCTACGTTGTCAATGAAAACTCAGCGGCCTGGTTTGGCGGGTATAAATTTGGTTTTGAGCGGTTACTGCTCAATGGCCTGTTTACGTTTATTGGCCTTTGGGTGGTATCGAAACCGGTAAAAGAAGCCGAACCGGCAGGCGTGTAAGCAAGCGGCCGTATTATCGATACTGATTCCCTGTTTTTAACGTGAGTACGGGATTGATTTTAGTAAATAGCGGGGTAGTTTCAATGGGCAGTATTTTTGTTGTTAATAGTCTGTTTGCCAGACCACTAACAACAAAATAACGATTAATAATAATACCTGACGTTCAACGACAAAGCACTTAAACCGGCAGGTACACGCTGAACGTGCTCCCCTTTCCGGGCTGGCTGGTGGCCGTGATAGCACCCCCGTGGTTAACAACCACTTTTTCGCAAATGGCCAGCCCAATTCCGGTGCCGGTGTAGTGCTGCCTGCCGTGCAATCGCTGGAATACCTGAAAGATGCGGTCTACGTATTTGGGGTCGAACCCAATGCCGTTGTCTGCTATGTCGATACGATAGTAGTTCTCGGCCCAGTGCGTTGGCTTTATGGAAGCAGGCAGTATAAGTGACGAGACTTTTTGGTGACGAATTTTTACGATCGGCGGGGTATCCGGCCGGCGAAACTTGAGGGCGTTACTCAACAGGTTCAAAAAAAGCTGCCCCAGTTGAGAGGCATCTCCGTATAGTCTGGGCATTGATTCGACGATCACCTGCGCGTTCGTTTCGATGATAACCAGGTCCAGATCATTCAGTACTGTGTTGATTACGTCCCTGACAAAAACCAGTTCGACGGTATCCTTTCGGTTCGCTATCCGGGAGAAGGTAAGCAGGTCTTTGATGAGCACCGACATTCGATTGGCCGCTGATTGTATTCGCTCCAGCAGATCGACTCCTTCGCCTAACTGTGTTCCATACTGGTCCTGTAGTAAGTTACCAAAGGATTGAATTTTACGCAGGGGCTCCTGCAAATCGTGCGAGGCAACAAAGGCAAACTGTTCCAGGTTTTGGTTCGACTGAATAAACAGGCGGTTTGTTTCCGCCAGCTCTTCATTGGCCTGAACCAGTTCTTCGTTGGAAGCAGCCAGTTCTTCGTTACTTGTCTCCAGTTCGCCCGTGCGTTCCTTCACCTGCTGCTCCAGTTCGGCAGACAGGTCACGATACCGTTCTTCATTGGCTTTGAGTTCATTTCGATCTATAACCTGCCCGGTCACATCGACTGACATGGCCATGATGGCGTACACCGTACCGGTAGCATCACGCAGGGGCTTAAGGGTAAAATCGAAATAATATGTACTCAGCGATCCACCCACCTCCAGTGCCACAGCAGCCGCCTTTTGTTCGTAGGGTTGAGCCGACGTGAACACGTTATTCAGAATTTGCAGGAAGGGTTGCCCATCGAGTTCAGGCAAAATATCGGTTATCTTCCTGCCAAGTAGAAAATCTCCCTTACCCCAATGGGCAATCATGGCGGAATTGACCACTTCTACCCGCAGTTCCCGACCAACAAACAGACAGGTTGCCACGGGGGCTTCTTCAATGAGCAGGCGGAATCGGCGTTCACTTTCCCGCAGGTTTTGCTCTATTTTTTTTCGCTCCGTAATATTTAGGCTGACAGTTGCCAGCCCAGTCACTTCGCCAGACGTAGCATCCGTAATAGTTACGGCGTTCCATTCAAGCCAGAAAGGATTCCCGGTACGGGCGTTCACAAAGCGAATTTCCTGCGAGAAATAGCCTTTCTCCGGTAGTTCAGCCAGGAGTTTTTGGGCCAGAGGCCAATCCTCAGGATACACACAATCCTGAATAGTTTTCCCGGTAAACGTATCCCAGCCCAGCATGGCCAGGGCAGCCGGGTTACCGTATTGCATGGATGCATCGGTTGCCGCCATGCCAATAAACTCATGGCTGGCCTCCATAATGGCAATCAGCTTCTGTCGTTCTTCTTCCGTTTCCCTTTGCCGGGTTATATCCTGTAGTGTACCGTTGAACCGGTAGGCTACATTGTCATCATTGAACCACGCCCTCCCTTTGGCCCGCACCCTTCGCTCCTGCCCGGTTTTTAGATGTATTATGGTATAATCGACATCGTACTGACCACCTGATTCATAGGTTAATACCTGGCGAATGGTATCCGTTACGCGCTGCCGATCGTTTTCGGCAATGACACTGATTGCCAATGGCAAGTCAATTTCGGCCTCGGACGGTAAGCCAAACCACTCTTTTAGCCGATCATTGCCGGTAAACCGGTTTGTGCGGGGGTTAAGATCCCAGGTGCCCAGTTCAGCGGCTTCAATAGCAAAATGCAGCTGGTCTTTATTTTCGGCGAGCTGTTTCAGATTGACTACTTTTTCGGTGGTTTCCATGCAGGTAGTCAGCACACCTGCCCGTTTACCCGTTTCGTCGATGACAGGGCTACAGCTGAATGTCCAGTACACGTCCTCTATCTTTCCATTGCGACAGATAGGAATACACTGGTCTTCACTCCAGGTGGCTCCCTTCCCGGAAAGAACCTGATCAATTAGTGGCTTGATAACCGGCCATGTTTCTGGCCAAACGGCTTCCCCTGGCCGACCCAATGCATGAGGATGTTTACCATCATTTCCCATGCTGGGTCTGTAGGCATCATTATAAAAACAGGTCAGTTGATCCCCCCAGAAGAGGAACATCGGGAATCTGGAGTTCAGAATAATACTGAGGGTTGTTCGTAAACTCGGCGACCAGGTGTCCGGCGTACCCAAAGACGTTTGCGCCCAGTCAAACGAACGGGTTAAACGACCCATTTCCCCTCCACCTTTCAGAAAAGCATACATATCGGTATGTTGGTTTGACTGCATAAGGCAGAAAATAGCGGTTGAGTGTAAACAAACGGGTCATTCTACATCACTGTAATGCTGTAATAAGGAGTATAAGATAAATGACCAACAAAAACCAGTAGGGATTTGCCCTAAGGATACGTCATAGAGTTAACCCGGCCACTGTACAATATGTTATAACATAAGAACAGGGATCAACCTACATGTAACGAACGGGCCAGTGTACACTGGCCCGTTCGTTACATAGAGGTTGATCCCGATAAGTGATGCAGAGTGATCAGGGAAACTTCGGAAACTTGCTGAAATCTGGCTTTCGTTTCTCCAGGAAGGCATCCTTTCCCTCCTTTGCTTCCTCCGAAAGATAATAGAGCAGAGTAGCGTCGCCCGCTAGTTGCTGAATACCGGCCTGACCGTCGAGTTCGGCATTGAACGACGCTTTGAGCATCCGCAGGGCAATGGGGCTTTTTTCGAGTATTTTCCGGCACCACCCAATAGTTACTTCTTCCAGTTGGTCGAGTGGGGCTACTTTGTTGACCAGGCCCATATCCAGGGCTTCCTGCGCGTCGTACTGGTCGCAGAGAAACCAGATTTCGCGGGCTTTTTTCTGCCCTACTATCCGCGCCAGATACGACGCCCCAAAACCACCATCGAATGAACCCACTTTCGGTCCAGTCTGCCCAAAACGGGCATTATCGGCGGCAATGGTCAGGTCGCAGACCACATGCAGCACATGCCCGCCCCCAATGGCGTACCCTGCCACCATAGCAATAACGGGTTTGGGTATCCGCCGGATTTGCATTTGCAGGTCCAGCACGTTCAGGCGGGGGACACTGTCTTCGCCAATGTAGCCGCCATGCCCCCGCACCGACTGGTCGCCACCGGAGCAGAAGGCTTCGCCCCCTTCGCCCGTCAGAATAACAACGCCAACGCGCTCATCCTGCCGGGCCAGTTCCATCGCTTCCGACATTTCCTTCACGGTTTGGGGCGTGAAGGCGTTCCGTTTGTGCGGGCGATTGATGCTTATTTTGGCGATGCCTTCGTAATAACTGAACAGGATTTCCTGATATTCTTTAATCGGTTCCCAGGGGTAGTTGCTTGTCATAAATTCTTAATGAGTGAATGATAGAATGAATGAGTGAATGATAGACTGAGTGAATGCTGTTAGAAAAACCATTCGCTCAGTCTATCATTCACTCATTGAAAATTCAGTTTCGTGATACTGCACATCCCAGGTATGGTCGGCCATCATCCGGACGGTGGCCAGACAGCGTTCAAACGGGAATTTACGGCCCCATTCGGTCGGGCCAACCATTGAAAGCAGGTCCGTACCATTCTTGCGCGTGTAGAAATGGTAGGTGTGCCCTACCACCGGCTCAAAGCTCATGTGGGCCGAATAAATTCGCTCCGACACCTCCACCCGGTTGCGGATGGCCGTTGCCTGCTCGGCCAGCAGCTGCATTTGTTTATACAACTGGCTCAACTGCATGTCGGTTTGCTCGCGCATGGCTGCAACGGCCCGGCCCGTGATTTTCCCTTTGTCTTCGGGACGAATAACCGCTCCCCCTGCCGTGTGTGCGTAGGCCAGCAGTCCCGGTGATTCGGCAACTTTGTCCGGCGAAATTGGATTGATAAAAACTTTTGCTTCTTCCATACCTGTTTGTTGGGTAACCGCCCTGTAAACGTCTTTGTTCACTGTCGTCGAATGACAAAAAATAACGCATATTTACACCATAAAACGGCATAACGTCACAAAAGTAAATGAAAACCGGCATGGAAACTACCCTCCCGCCCACCGAACATCACGGATCACCCCGGCACACTTTCTTTCGCTCTACCGGTATTGGCCTGGTTACCTTACTTTTAATGCATCTGGCTTTTGGCTGTTCGGGACAGTCGGGAAGTGATACAACGCTGGTTCCGGTCCAGGGTATTAATTTTACGCTGAATCTGACCGATAAGGCCAACGAAAACCTGACCGTTAAGGGCGGATACGTTATAACGAACAATGTTATCATTGCCCAAACCAAAAGCGGCAATTTTGTGGCGGTGTCAGTCAACTGCACCTACGACAAGACAAGGTTAGTCTTTAAGGCCACTGAAAATCAGTTCTATTGCCCGGCCGACCTCTCCCGATTCGACACGACCGGTAAAGTCATTTCCGGCCCGGCTACCCTACCGCTAACTGCCTACAAAATAGAACCGAATGCGGCAGCGGGCACGCTGGTGGTCCATAATTGATACATGATGCAGGATACAGGGTATAGGACTCAGGTTTTATTCATATGCCCTGTATCCTGCATCATACGTCCTCTTGAAAATGTCTCTTTTCCTCACACAACATACAAACTGGCCCGCTCCCCAAACGCCCTACGAAACGGAGGCCCTGGCGTTTTGCCGGGCCTGGTTAGCGGGTCAGGAACGCTTTACGCTACATACGTCCGGCTCCACCGGAACGCCAAAACCGATCACCCTCACGCGGGCACAGATGCAGGCGAGTGCCCGCCTGACCGGCCAAACGCTGGGGTTATTGTCGGGCGATACGGCCCTTGTTTGTCTCAATATCCGCTACGTGGCTGGTATTATGATGCTGGTACGGGGGCTGGAACTGGACCTACCCATGACCATTATCGAACCAGAAGCCAATCCATTTATAAACGTCACGCCTGATACCAATCCCTTTGCCTTTACTGCCCTGGTACCGCTGCAACTGCAGACCATTTTATCGACGGGCAATGAGGGCCAGGTAGCAATGTTGAACGCCATGAAAGCTATTCTGGTGGGAGGAGCTGCTACCAGCCCGGCGCTGGAGCAGGCATTACAAGTCATTAGGGCACCGGTCTACGCGACCTACGGCATGACCGAAACGGTATCGCATGTGGCCCTCCGGCGGCTCAATGGCCCTGACCGGAGCGAGTGGTTTACTGCCCTTGAGGGTGTCGACCTCGGTATCGATGAGCGTGGCTGTCTGCACATCACGTCGGCGGCTACGAATTTTGAGCGTATCCAGACGAACGACGTTGTTGCCCTGCCCGACCCAATGCACTTCCGGTTGCTGGGACGCGCCGACCGGGTCATTAACAGCGGAGGAGTGAAAATACAGCCCGAACAGGTCGAACAGATTATTCAGCAGGTGTTAGCACAAAATCAGGAAAACGGGTTGCCCCGTTTGTTTGTGGCCGGACTGCCCGACGAAAAATTGGGTCAGCGGGTGGTGGTGGTCTGCGAACAGGTTTCCCTTCCCGATGCGCAATGGACAGCCATGCAGGGTGCCATTCGGGAGAAAGCAGGCCCGTACGCCGTACCGAAGGCGTGGATTACAGTTCACCAATTCGCCGAAACACCTACGGGCAAGGTTGACCAGCGGGCTATACTTGCTGGAATACGCTAACTTTGCCGTTTGCCAATTACTGCCTTATGTCTTTTCAACGTCTCCGGATTCGCTACCAGACCGCCCGGTCGCTACCCGCGCCCTACGCCTATTTTTATACCCTTACCGCCCAGCCCACGGCCAATAGCGACATACAGCTGGATCTAGCTATGACGTATCCCGACCGCGACGATATTGACGATGATGAACTGATTGCTGAAGGGTTCACCCGCAACGATGACCTTACCTGGTCTGGACGGTTACCCAAAAACTGGTTTGATACGCTAACAAATCTTGCCCGCGCCACCCGCCTGCAACCGCTGGATGAAGATGCGCTGGGTGAAGACGACGACTTCTGGGAAATTACCCTCGAAACAAGTGGCGAAAAGAAGAAACAGGGTATCCCGAAGAACAGCGACGACTGGCAGTATACGATGCAGGAACTGATTCAGGCCATCTACGAACGCATGAATCGGGAACGGCCTTTTGAACTGACCTACATTGATAACAGCCCCGGTGCTGGTACGCTGGAACGCCGGCTAACGGCTTCCTTTACCGAACGAGCCATTCGGCTTCTGCGGGTTCAGAACCAACGGGAGCAAAGCAGCACGTTGCCCTGGTCCACCTTACAGCAGGTGATGGGCCAGGTATACGAGCATGATTTCGACCCGCAGGATGCTCAGCTAAAACGGCCTTCCCGCAGCGGTCAATGGCTTAACCTGGGCACCGATGAGTGGTACGATATAAGCCGGCTGAAGAGCCTGACCCGGTTCCTGTCCGACTTATAGGTACCACACCTCCGTCGATACCATTCCGCTTACCTGCCCTTTTTGCTTACTGCGTTGTAAACCTGATTCGGCAAGGAGTTTCTGCCAGTCCGCCAGTTCTACGGTTTTGATACCGGCCGTCAGCCGAAAGAAGCGGATCATCGTCCATAGCAGGAGCTTCTGCCACCCGATCCGGGGGTTTACAAAGTCGGTAACGAACCACAAACCACTGGGGTTCAACACCTTTTGGAGTTGGGGAATCAGGCCCGATTGCAGGTACTGTTCGGTGAACAGATCCAGCACGAAGGGCGTCATGATAACGTCGAACGACTTCTCCGGTTTCAGGGACATCTCATCCCCTACCCGAAACACGACCGAACCCGCTATGTTGTGGTTAATCACCCGCTTACTGGCACGGGCCAGCATCTGAGCGGATGCCTCCAGGTAAACAACCTGGTTTGGCTGGCAGTGGATAAGCACCTGCTGGAGTAGCCAGCCCGTGCCGCCCCCCACAATTAGTATGTGTGCGTTGGTCGGAATCTGATTCAGGAATACGACCTGTGCCCGTCGCAGCCGGTGACCGAAGACCAGAAAAGCGAGGAAATCATAAAAAGGAGCGACCCAATCGAAATTTGGCTTTCCAGCGGGCGTATGCTCCATACTGCGTTTGTATTCCTTACGGGAAAGAATCGTTTCTTTCCGAAGCAAATATATCCCGAACAACCGTCATTGTTGACGGATGGCAAAACAGGGAGTCCTATTTACGCCATAATGCGCTCTGTCAGGCAACCTCATGCAAAGGGAAATTTCTTATAAATCGCACTCAGGGCCACGTCATTTCCCAGCACCGGAACGGATTCGGTCAGGTTGTGGGCACTGGTATTGAGCCATAGTCCGGGCGTGTCGGCCCGGACGTACGAGATAACCCACGGCTTGTGCTGACTAACAAACAGTACCTGTTTCAAACCCGGAATCTGCTTATACAACTCCAGTTTTTCGCCCAGGTCAAAAGCCAGGGTGCTTTGTGATAGCACCTCAATGAGCAGCACCGGATTTTTCACGGTGGCCGTTGATACGTTACCACTTGGCAACACCAGATAATCGGGCGGTCCCTGCACAACGCTCACATCCGCATTGACCGAGTCGCCGGTGGCTTCAATGAAGATTTTGATGTTACTGCTATATACAGTCAACTCATCCTGACTGTCGAATAAAGACACCAGTAGATAATTGAGCCGGGAAACCAGCGACTCGTGGGGTAGTGATGCCTGCGACATGGAGATGATTTCGCCGTTTACGTATTCAATAGTGTACTCGCATTGCTCGGCGAAATCCAGGTATTCGTCAAAAGAAGCCTTTACCCGAAGCGTATCGGGGGCCAGTTCGCGCTCGGCAAGGGTTAGCGGCAGTGGATGCAGGACGGTCGTTGTCATAACGGAGTCGGTTATATAGGGTAAATCTACCGAAATTAGCGTTAAAAAAACAGGCCAGCATCGGGTCGATACGGGCCTGTCAGGCATTGGCAGAAGGATAATCTGTCGTATGCTTTATGCTGGAACGTTAACTAATCCTTTCATTTTTACCGTACGTTTGCTGCTGGCTTTTACGACCACCTCTTCACCAAATACGGTCAGCGTAATGGGTTCCTCCGAAAAATTCTCCACCGTAACACCCTGCTGCGTAGTGGTTACCTGCAACATGGCTCCCCGGAACCGAATCTTGAACGACAGAGACTGCCAGTTATCCGGGCAGTAAGGGTCAAGAATGAGTTGGGCGTCATTACCCATGCCCCGTTTCACCCGCATCCCGCCAAACCCTTTCACCACAGCCAGCCAGGTACCGGCCATGCTGGTGATGTGACACCCGTCTTCGGTGTCGTTATTGTAATCGTCGAGGTCGAGCCGGGCGGTGCGGAGATACATCTCGTAGGCCTTGGCCTTCATGCCCAGCTTCGATGCCTGAATGGAGTGTACGCAGGGCGACAGCGATGATTCATGCACCGTCATGGGTTCGTAGAAATCGAAATTCCGCTTCAGGGTTTCCGCATCGAACTCATCCTCAAAGAAATACAGCCCCTGCAGCACATCGGCCTGCTTGATGAAACAAGACCGCAGAATCCGGTCCCAGGACCAGTGCTGGTTGATGGGTCGCTGTCCCCTTGGAATGTCCGAAACCGGCATCAGGTCTTTATCCAGAAAACCTTCCTGTTGCAGAAATACGCCTAGTTGCTCGTCCTGAGGCAGGTACATCTTGTTAATGATATGCCCGGCGGTGGCCAGTTCCTTCTCTTCCCGGAAGTGAATCCGATCAATCAGTTCAGCGTATTTATCGGGGTCCAGGGCTTTCACTGTAGCAACGGCTTCGGTGGTGTAGCGGAGTGTCCAGGCAGCAATGTAGTTGGTATACCAGTTGTTGTTGACGTTGTTTTCGTACTCGTTCGGCCCCGTTACGCCCAGCATGACATACTGCTCTTTCGCGGTCGACCAGTTGACCCGCTGGCTCCAGAACCGACTGATGGCAATGAGCACTTCCAGCCCGTACTCAACCAGGTACTGCTCGTCGCCGGTGTAGCGCACGTAGTCGTAGATGGCGTAGGCGATTGCCCCGTTCCGGTGAATTTCCTCGAACGTGATTTCCCACTCGTTGTGGCACTCTTCGCCGTTCATGGTCACCATCGGGTACAGCGCGGCACCGGCCCGGAACCCCAGTTTCTGCGCATTTTCGATGGCTTTCCCCAGTTGCTTGTACCGATAAACGAGTAGATTTTTGGCTACTTTCTGGTCGGCGGTGGCGAGGTAAAAGGGCAGGCAGTAAGCCTCGGTATCCCAATACGTGCTGCCGCCGTATTTTTCACCCGTAAATCCTTTCGGACCAATGTTTAGTCGCTCGTCTTCGCCGGTATAGGTCTGGTTCAACTGGAAAATATTGAACCGGATACCCTGCTGCGCGGCCATGGTACGATCGTCCGAATCCCCCTCAATGACGATGTCATTCATTTTCCACTTATCGGCCCAGGCCTGCTTCTGCTCGAACAGCATTTTGTCGAAGCCTTTCCGCGTAATCTGCTGCATGTACTGATGCGCCTGCTTCATTAACTCGTCCGAATCGTAATTCAGCGACGACAGGTTTACGCCGTACTTGTAAATGACGGTTTCCTGATTTTGCCGGCAATCGAGTGAGATACGGTTGGCTACGTATTTTTCGTATTTGATAGGCTGCGACTGGAAGTCCACTCGTACGCCATCCTGCTCGATTTCCACGCACATGCCCGTAGCCACGTGAAAATCGGTTTTTCGGGTACGCAGTTCGATATACGCTTCCCCGTAGGCCGTTTCTTTTCGCACTTCATCCCAGAAGGTTTCGTCGTAATTAGCATCCCGGTTCCGAATATCGCCGTTGATGTAGGGCGTAACGGTAATTTTACCATCAAAATTCAGCGGTTTGATGGCGTACCGAATGGCCCCGGCCTCATCGTCGACGATGGAGCAAAACCGTTTGGCATTTACCTGTAGCTGTTTGCCACTTTTCATCACGGCCACAAATGAGCGTTCCAGGTACCCTTCCTGCATGTTGAGCACCCGCCGAAAATCGCGCACCTCGCACTGATTCAAGTCGAGGATTTCGTACTCCACCTCCACGTCGATACCAATCCAGTTGGCGGCATTGAGCACTTTGGCAAAGTATTCGGGATAGCCATTTTTCCACCAGCCCACGCGGGTTTTATCGGGGTAATAAACCCCGGCAACGTAGTTACCCAATAAGGTTTTGCCGGAGTATTTCTCTTCAAACGACCCGCGCCCGCCCAAACGGCCATTGCCCAGCGACATCAGGCTTTCGGTAATTTCATTAAACTCAGGGTGAAAACCTTCTTCAACAATATTCCAGGGGTCTTGCTTAATGTAGTGTTTCATTCAAACTAAATCATAGGTTATTGATACCATTTACAACGTATTAGGATTCCAGACAATGTGCGCAAACTCCCGGGCCAGGGTATTCAGTCGTTCATCGGCACTTGCCAGAATAGGAGATGGATACGTAAGCTGCTGATAAGTGGCCAGCTGAATAGCATCCAACGTACGAAGACTATACCGAATAGCATACGTCTGGATTAACTGCTCAGCAGAGCGGCAAACGGCGTCATGGATTGGCTCTACATAGAAATTAGTAAGCGAGTCGTCGAACGCCTGAGTAGCTACCTGCCATTTTTCCTGTGTAAGTTGCCCCGTGCGGTATTTCGTCGCGAATGAACTTTTAATTTCAATACAGGCTAGTTCTGAAATGAAAATATACGTTTCCGGGTCCTGAATGATAGTGGTTACCTGTGCGCTACCTTTTTCATCCGTGTAGTATTTGACTAAAGCAGACGTATCAAAAAAATAAATCATAGTCTATCTTCACGCTCGTCAATGATAAGTTGACTCAACGACCCTTTCCCCCCTTCAAGGGCCTCCCTAACCTTCAGATAAGCATTATTCTTAATTCGGGTTGGGGGAAGCTGGTCTTTTATCTCAGCGATGTATTTAGAGACCTTTGCCAACTCAGATTCCGACAATTGATTCAACTGCGAGGTCACTTGTTCTTTCAGGCTCATAGTCGTCAACTTTGTATTTTTACAAAAGTATTCATTTCTGCCTTTACGCGCATGGCCTGATTCAGGTGCCGTTCAGTATGTGCCACCAGCATCCGAAACGTGTCGCCCAACCTGATTTTCAGCCATTGGCCGAACAAACTGGCGACTTTCTCCTGATTCCAGTCGAGGTAAACGGCTTTATCCAGTAAGGTATGGAGCAGTGTCTGTAATTCATTGAATTGTTCCAGTACCGCTGCCGGGTCTAAATCAGCCGCGCGCCGGGGTCGGATGATGCCCGGTGCGGGGAGTTTCATTTTCGCCTGAGGGTCAACAATGTGCAACATCACTTTACCTATCCAATCGCTTTCCAGTACCTGATCAGCAGGCTGGGTTTGCAGCAGTCCCAGGGTATCCACTTTGTGCTGTAGGTTCCGGATATAGTAGCGTTCGGCCAGGTTCAGATGTTGTAAACACTCCACAATACTCCAGCCGGGAGAGGATCGGCCAACGGTTGGTTTCCAGCGTAGCTGTTCCTCAGTGAGGGGCGTAAACTCCCGCTCAATGGTTTGCAGTATGACCGAAAGGCGTGTTTGTAGGTCGTGGGCAGTCTCAAGCTTATTCATGGGAATTGGTTTTATTGGGACTGCATCTGTACCTGCTGAAACAACTCGATATCCCGTTTGGAATTAAGGTCGATCCCACCGGCTTCAAACGGTACTTCGGCACAGTCGCTGCGGTGGCGAACGATCACCCACTGCACGCCTTTATCTCCTTCCAGCTGAAGTAATTCATTGATATAATCGCGGTAAAAAAGGGTGGGAACTCCCAGTTGCGTACCGTACCGACAGGCGACAATACCGTTGCTTGTCTCTCTCCGAACGTCGATCATGTGCAGCAGCAGACCCAGCGAAACCAGGGGCTGGTCGGTATGCAAAACCAGTACCGTTTCGATTTCTTTTTTGGTCAGGTACAGGGCGGCCAGACCCGTTTTTAACGACGATGCCTGCCCCGTAGGCCAGTTCGGATTATCGACCAGGGTGACGGGCAAATCGGTCAGTTCGGGAACGATTTGGGCACGCTCGGCTCCCAGCACCACCACAACAGGACCCCGTTGCAGGGCCAGTGCCGTTTCGGTAATTCGGCGAATCAATGACTGCCCTTTATAGTGTAATAACTGTTTGACTCCCCCGCCCATTCGTGACGAGTCGCCAGCCGCCAGTATAATCGTTCCTACGTTCAACACAACCTTTTTTGGTGAAAGACGAAGGTAGGAAAAAAGTAGGAAAAGGGTACGGAGATAAGCGAATAGGACAACATTAGCCTACAGTGTCTTTGCTTTCAAATACTTATCGAACCAGTTCAGGTAGCGTTCGGCGCGGTCTTTCAAATAGCTGGGCGTTGTGATACCGTGAAACTGGCCGGGGTAAATAATCAACTGCGTGGGTACGCCCAGCGACCGGAGTGCCTGATACATCTGTTCGCTACCGGCTACCGGCACGTTGAAATCTTTCTCGCTGGCCATGAACATGGTTGGGGTTTTGATCCGGTCGGCCTTCAGGAACGGGTACGACAGTTTCAGCCATTTTTCGGGATTTTTCCAGGGGGCACCCAGTTCGTTTTCGTACTGGTTCGTGTACTGGTCGATGCCGTACATAGCCAGTTGCAGGGAGCTACCCGCCCCACTAGCGGCTGCCTTAAACCGGGTATCGGTCGCGATGGTATAGTTGGTCAGAATGCCGCCGTAGCTCCAGCCGCCAATACCCAGCCGCTCGGGGTCGGCAATACCTTTCTCCACTACATAATCGGCCGCGCCCAGAATATCCTGTACCTCCTTATTACCCCAGTCGGCGTAGATCGCTTTCGTAAAGTCAAGGCCGCGTCCGTTGCTGCCCCGGTAGTTGACGGCCACTACCGCGTAGCCCCCGGCGGCCATAATCTGGCGGTACAGGTCGAACGAAAACTCATCCTGCCCCACCGGTCCACCGTGGATAAAGAAAATAGTGGGCATTTTTTTGTTGGTGGGTGCATTCGCCGGTTTAAACAGTATGTTCGACACGCTGGTACCATCTTTGCTTTTCGAGGTAAACCCCTCTACCGTAGCCAGTTCCAGTGGAGCCAGAAAAGCATCGCTCACGTGCGTGAGTCGGCGGGGGGTACCATTTTCGAGGGCGTATAACTCGCCGGGCAGTTGTGGTTCACTGAATCCCGCCAGCCAGCTCCCGGCCGATACAGGCTCTAAACTCCCGTAGGACCGGTTGCCACCCGCCACTTTCGTAAATTTCCCATCGGCCAGCGTGTACTGACCCACGTAGGTTTGCCGGTCGTCGGCCACCAGTACCCCAATGGATTGCCCGTCTTTCGACCAGCGGGGGTTACGGACGGGCCGGTCCAGTGCCTTCGACAGTAGTTTCGGTTCACCACCATCCTTACCGATGACCGCCAGCACCGGTTGGTCATACATCAGGAAATCACCCGACGCCGTTGACCGCTGGTACGCAATATACTTACCGTCCGGACTCCACACGGGGTCATTGTCGGAGCCAGTCCAGGTCGTCAGTTGCTTCAGGGCAGCCCCTTTTCGAGCCTCCATTACGTAAATGTCCGTGTTCTGATTTTTGTCCGGTTCGGCCGTACGGTTACTAACAAACGCCAGCTGCTTCCCATCCGGCGACCAGACCGGTGCTGTTTCGTCGTAGTCACCAGTGGTCAGGGTATCGATTTTTTTGGTAGCCATGTCGAACACGTACAGATGCACGGCACTACGTTCCAGATACCCTTTCATGTCGGCCTTGAAGTGGTAGCGGTCCATGACGTAGGGCTTCCGCACTTTCGTTTTGGCCGAATCGGCATAGTCGGGGTCGCGCAGCACCAGGGCTATTTTCTTCCCGTCGGGTGCCCATTCGTAGTCTTCGAGGTCCGTTTTGAGGTCGGTGAGTTTTTTAGCTTCGCCCCCGCGCCGGTCCATCAGCCAGAGTTGTCCCTTTGTGGCACCCTGCCTCGCCGACACAAACGACAGGTATTTCCCATCAGGACTGAACCGGGGCCGCGATTCGCCGTCGGGACTACTGGTGAGCTGCACCGTTTCCTGCCCGTCCCAGCTCACCATCCAGAGGTCGGCATTGCGTTTATCCTTCGTCGTATCGACACTCGACAGTACGTAGGCCACCAATTTCCCATCCGGCGATACCTGCGGATCGTTGATGGTTTGTAGCCGGTAAATATCCTGCGGGGCGATGGGTCTTTTTTTGGCGGGTGTTTGTGCCAGGCTAACCGCAGCAGTCAGCGTTAGTATGCCAAGGAGTATTGTTTTCATGTGTATGAAGTGAGCGTATAGTACCGGATATTGACTAAACGGCAAAATAACCGCTATTTTCGTTGGATAAGGCAGCAACAGACCAAAAAATCTTCGCCCTTTCTCCGCTTATCTATCAAAAAACAACTCCCTCTACCATTGATCTCAATAGGAATCAACAGTAGAGGGATCCATTTCGATGTTTACATCCCAGCGTATCCAACAACGCAGTTCAAGCTTAGGGAACGTAGGTTTCCAGAACGGTCATATCGCCATCAGGAACCAGGGTGACGTTATTGATAGCCGCCGGAATCAGGACACACTGTCCCATAGCGAGTGGTACGCTGTATCCCCCCGGTGCTTCGACGGTGAGTGCCCCCGATACGCAGATGAGAATGACGAACGAGTCGATGTGGGTGTAATCGTGCTCAACTTCCTGGGTAAAATTCAGGACATTGGTCACGAAATAATCACTCGTTACGGCATTCACGCTCTCGTTTTGTTTATGCTCGTAGGGCGTTTTGTAGTGGTCGTAGTGGTGATAGTCGATGGCGTCAACGGCCAGTTCGGTGTGCAGTTCGCGTTTCTGTCCAGTGGTAGCATCCACCCGGTCGAAGTCATAAATCCGGTAGGTAGTATCGGAGGTTTGCTGGATTTCGGCCAGCAACAGTCCTTTTCCAATGTAATGAACCCGCCCGGCGGGCAGAAAAAACACGTCGCCGGGATGGGCCTCTTCCATGTTGAGCAGGTCCTGAATGGTGTTGTCCGCTACGGCTTTCACGTATTCGTCTTTGGTCACCTCCCGGTTGAAGCCCGCGTTGAGTTGCGCTCCTTCGTCGGCCTGCATGATGTACCACATCTCAGTCTTGCCGAAGCCACTTTTACGTTTTGCGGCCAACGCATCATCCGGGTGTACCTGAATGGACAGGTCGTCATTGGCATCGATAAACTTGACCAGGAGCGGAAACCGGTTGCCGTATTTTTCGTACACGTGCTGCCCAACCAGGTCGCCTTTGTACTGCTCGACCAGGTCGCGCAGTGATTTTCCGATAAGGCTACCTTCTTTCACAACCGACACGTTGCCTTCCACATCGGATACCTCCCAGGTTTCGCCACAGTTAGGCAGGGGACGGTCCGGCGATCCGGTAAAGTCTTTGTTGAGGATGGTCTTTATTTTTTGACCACCCCAGATTTTATCTTTAAAAATAGTCTCGAATGTCAGCGGATATAACATAGGGAAACGAACCGCCGAGCGGTCCGGATAATTGAAAAATGATACAGTAACAATGATACTTAAACCGGCAAGATAGGGCAATTGTTGGTTTGGTAACTATCCTGTATCGGGTTATCAGGACCACCGCCCCCAAAGTAAAGCCTGTTGCGGGTTGAGAGCAACGTTACCCACGAACTGGAATGCCTTTTTTGATGGCGTGGATGAATACCGCCTTCAAGGGCGACACTTACACTCTTTTGTCGATCCCCTGCCAATCCAGGGTATTCTGTTTGTCGCTGCTTTAAAAATTCCTCCCTAATTTGCCGCCCGAACCAATCACTACCTATCTGTCCGCATGAAACACCTGTTGCTTTTTTTGGTACTCTCCTTCCCTTCTTTTGCCCAAACCACCGATAATCAGTACAACCTGATTCCCTTCCCCGCCCAGTTTTCCGGTCAGACGGGTCAGTTTACCCTTAGCAGTGCTACCCGCATCGTGATAACCCCGGCTAAAGACCCCGCTGTTCGGGCGGTAGCCCAAACAGTAGCGGGTCAGATTAAGACGGCCAACGGTTTATCGTTATCCGTTTCTCCCACCACCCCGGCCTTAGCCAAAGGTGCCCATATTTTTTTCTCCCTGAATAAAAAACTAACCCTCGGCAATGAGGGCTATAAACTGACCATTACACCAGCCAGAATACTGGCCGAAGCCGCTACACCCAACGGCCTGTTTTATGCCGCGCAAACCCTTCGCCAACTCCTGCCCGCCGGTCAGATGACCACAGCTACCCTACCCGCCTGCGCCATTGCCGATAAGCCACGCTTCGGCTACCGGGGCCTGATGCTGGATGTAGGACGCCATTTCATGCCGGTGCCGTTCGTCAAGAAGTTCATCGACCTGATGGCCCTGCACAAACAGAATACCTTCCACTGGCATTTGACCGAAGACCAGGGCTGGCGTATCGAAATCAAAAAATACCCGAAGCTGACCCAGGTTGGGAGCAAACGCGCCGAATCCATTGTGGGCCAGTATAGCCAGAATTACCCCCAGCAATTCGATGGGAAGCCGGTTAGTGGTTTTTACACGCAGGCCGAAATACGGGATGTGGTGCGCTACGCCCAAAGTCGGTTCGTTACGATTATTCCCGAAATAGAAATGCCCGGCCACGCGCAGGCTGCACTGGCCTCGTATCCCGAACTGGGCTGCGACCCTGCCAAAGGCTATCAGGTCTACACCAAATGGGGTGTTTCGGAGGATGTGTACTGCCCGTCGGAGAAAACGTTTACTTTTTTGCAGGATGTGCTGACAGAAGTGATCGCGTTGTTTCCCGGCAAATACATCCACATCGGGGGCGACGAATGCCCGAAAACGGCCTGGAAAAACAGCGCATTCTGTCAGGACCTGATGAAGAAAAATGGCCTGAAAGATGAGCACGAACTACAAAGCTATTTTATCCGGCGCATCGAGAAATTTCTGAACAGTAAGGGGCGGTCCATCATTGGCTGGGACGAGATTTTAGAGAGCGGCTTAGCGCCCAACGCAACCGTGATGAGCTGGCGCGGTACGGCGGGCGGCATTGCCGCAGCCAAACAAAAGCATACCGTCATCATGTCGCCCGCGGGCACCTGCTACCTTGACTCGTACCAAGGTAACCCCGCCACCGAACCCCTCGCCATTGGCGGCTACCTGCCCCTCGATCAGGTATATGCCTACGAGCCAATGCCCGCCGAACTCTCGGCGGCAGAACAGAAGTACGTTATGGGTGTGCAGGGGAACATCTGGACGGAGTACCTGCCCACCCCCGAAGCGGTCGAATACGCGGCCTTTCCGCGGGCTGTTGCCCTGGCCGAAATTAGCTGGATGCCCGCCGGTACGCATAACTTCGAAGATTTTGCCCTGCGACTCAAAAATCACCTGCCCCAGCTTGACCAGAACTTCGGGCCATCGGTACCCGTCAACTACGCCAAACGACTGTTCGACATTTCGGCCAGTACGCAGCCAAATGCCCAGGGCCAGCTTCAGGTGCAACTGAGTAAACTGGATACCGACAGCCGGATTTTTTACACCATAAACGGCCGGGAACCCAACGAGCGCAGTACCGAATACATTGGCCCCATTACGCTGACAAAAACAACGACTATCCGGGCCATGACACCCACAGGGGGCAAACTTACCCAGACGTTTACCCTCCATAAAGGCAAGAACAAGCCGTACACCTATGCCCAGTCCCCTGCCCCCACCAACGACCCCAAAACGAACAAATTAACCGATGGCGTTCGGGGCGAAACACCCCGCGACCGGCGGCAGTGGGTGAATTTTTTCGGTAACATGGATATAGTCCTGGACCTGGGCGATGTAACGAGCGTTACAAAGGTGTCGCTGAATTTCCTGAAAGTTATCCTGGATAAAAGCTTCCCGCCCACCTCGGTCAACATTGCCCTCTCCAAAGATGGGGCCGATTTCAAAGAAGCCCTTACCCAGCCCATTAATTATGAACTGACCGGCCCCTGGGACATTCTGCCCGTGGTGGCCGATTTTAAAACCGCCCGCGCCCGCTACGTACGAATCAGGGCAAAGAACGCAGGGGAGTGCCCCGCCGGGCACCCCGACGCCGGACAGAAAACCTACTTCTCCACGGATGAAATTGTGGTGGAATAATCGTATATTAGCTAATCAGCGATAACCGAATGCCGACGACTAGAGAGTTCATTGCAGGCATCCTTTTTGTCTTATCCCTAACGCTATTGAGTTGCTCGGAACAGCGAAAGAAACGCGCCACAACCACTACAACAGACACCATGAATGCACAAATGATTGAGTCAATAGAGAATTTCAAAAAGAGACAAATTCACAGCAACCTAACGGCCGAAATTATTGATACAACACCGGATAGTATGTTGCTGCAAACCGTGTTCGACCAGTTGAGTACGAAGCTACCGGAGGATTATCAAAAAGAATACCAGACGGTTACGAACTGGACAAAACCACAACAGGCTATTTACATCATTTGGGTACTGGAAGCGGAAGTAAATAATGGCGGATTTAATCAATTCTACTTCAACTCAAGCGGCCAATTTGCTGACTTGACCGTAGATGCCCTGACACGTGTTGGTGCGAAAAAGTTTGCCGACTTAGCCGCCAGCGCTAATGAAATTTACAAAGCAAATAAGGAAGAAATAGCCAGACATCAGGATGGGACAATGGAAGGCTTTTCCGAATCCTATGAAGACAATCCATTGAACAAACTGGATGACGAATTTTACGACTTATCCAGCAAAGAGAACTTGCAGAAACGTCAGATTGCTTACGTAAGAAGCCACAAAGAATACTTTATTGATAAGTAGTTAACGACTGCATCTGACACTGACCTTACCAATCTAATGAAAAAAATTGTTGTTTTATCCGGCGCGGGTATCAGTGCGGAAAGTGGCATTCCAACGTTCCGGGCATCGGATGGCCTGTGGGAGAACCACCGGATTGAGGATGTTGCCACACCCGAAGCCTGGGAGCGTAACCCAACGCTGGTACAGAATTTTTACAACGAACGCCGGAAACAGGCCCTCAGTGTTCAGCCTAATGCGGGGCACCTGGCTCTGGTGAAACTGGAAGAAAAATACGACGTGACCATCATCACCCAGAACGTCGATAACCTGCACGAAAAAGCGGGTTCTTCAACAGTCATTCACCTGCACGGTGAGTTGTCTAAATCGCGGTCCTGTGTGGATGAAACACTGATTTACGACATCGAAGGCTGGGAGATCAAAGCGGAGGAACGTTGCGAGAAGGGGTCCCCGCTTCGTCCACACATCGTTTGGTTTGGCGAGGCCGTGCCCATGATGGATATCGCTGCGTCCGTAACCCAGGAAGCGGATATATTTATCGTAGTGGGAACGTCGCTGAATGTGTACCCGGCAGCAGGGCTGATATTTGCGGTGCAAAAAGGCGTTCCAATCTACGTAGTTGATCCCTATAGTCCCGAAATACAAAAGCGGGCCAACATAACATTTATCGCCGAACCCGCCACCATTGGCCTGACGCAGCTGGCAGACCAGTTAATGCGTTAATCTCAACCAGAAAAGTAATTATCAACCCATCAGCGTGTAATCGATGCGCAGCGGCCGGGGCGGCTTTTTTCCACCAATAATCGTCAATAACCCAATGAAAATCAACCGTTTGTTCCTGACTATCCTGGGTCTGTTTCTCTTCTCCTTTGCCGCTATGGCTCAGTCGACGGCTCCCGCACTGAAGGCCTATTATGGCGTGAAGAATGCGCTGGTAGCCACCGATGGGGCAAAAACCAAAGCACAGGCATCGACGCGGTCAATACCCTCAGCAACGTGAATGCGGCTACGCTAAAACCGTATGACAGGAAGGCCCTCGCTTCGGCCAGGGCCAGCGCACTGGTCATTAGTAAAACGGGCGATGTAGCCGCCCAACGCAAAGAATTCAAGATCCTGTCGACCAACATGATTGCCCTGGCGAAAGCAACCAAACCCGCTAAAACCTACGTGCAGTATTGCCCGATGGTGAAGGCATCGTGGCTTAGCGAAAGAAAAGACGTGAAGAATCCCTACTACGGCAACGACATGCTGACCTGCGGCAGTACGAAAGAAGTGATTGAGTGATTTTACAGCCGGTTCAACGCGTGCGCTTCCTCAGCGTATTGTAAGCGGTTCTCCGCATCTACCTGAATTATATTATTAGCCATAAATAACTTTACACAAAATAAAATCAATATACATTCAATATTATCCATAAATAATACTAACAATCGCCCTATTTTTAAAATTTACATCTGTTTCCTTTGGATATTGACAGGCTGTTGGGCATATTTGGCTGTAGGACTCATGAACAGGGTCTGTTACCCAACCAAATAACCATGATGAAACGTACGTTTTACGCACTAGCCGTAGTTTGCTTTATGGTGGGTTCCGTTGTGAACGCTCAATCCAAACAGCCAGACTGGAAAGCAGTAGAGGAAGAAACGATGGAGCATTTCCAGGCCATACTGCGGATGAATACCAGCGACCCGCCGGGGATTGAAGCACCGGTTGTTGACTACCTGAAATCGGTGTTACAGAAAGAAGGCATTGAGGTGCAGACATTTGCACTCGACCCTAATCGCCCCAATCTGGTCGCCCGTTTAAAAGGGACGGGGAAGAAGCGTCCACTGCTCATTATGGCTCATACCGATGTGGTCAATGTGGATTCCACCAAGTGGACCTACCCACCCTTCTCGGCTACGCGTAAGGATGGCTACGTGTACGGCAGAGGGTCTGTAGATGATAAGGATAACGTAGCCACGGGCCTGATGGTCATGCTTTTGTTGAAACGGTCGAATGCGATGTTAGACCGCGACGTGATCTTTTTGGCGGAAGCCGGTGAGGAAGGAAACGTCAAATACGGCATCGACTACATGGTCAAAAATCATTGGCCGGCGATAGAAGCCGAGTACTGTTTTGCGGAAGGGGGCGGGGTGCCGCGTACCGGTGGAAAAATCCAGTACGCAACGGTAGCGACGACCGAAAAGATTCCACGCGGAGCCAAACTGGTAGCCAAAGGTATATCGGGGCACGGGTCCGTTCCATTGCAGAGTAACGCCGTTGTCCACATCGCTCAGGCAGTGGCCAAAGTAGCTGCCTGGCAAACGCCCATGCGCCTGAATGAAACGACCACCGCTTTTTTCAAACGGCTGGCAGAAATCAGCACGCCCGAAGAAACAGCCCGCTTTCAGGCTTTGCTAAATGGCAAAAATGCGGATTCGGCCCAGGAATATCTGGCGACAAAGGAACCCCGCTACTATTCAACCCTGCGAACATCCATCTCCCCAACCATCATCAAAGGCGGGTATCGCAGCAACGTAATTCCGTCGGAGGCCGAAGCGACGCTCGATATCCGGGCACTACCCGATGAGGATATGCCCAAATTTCTCGATGCCATGCGCCAGGTAATCAACGACCCGGCGGTAGACATTGTGAGTAACAGTAGTTCTGCCCGGCCCGGAAGCCCCCCCTCAAAACTGAACACGGAGGCATTCAGGGCAGTGGAAGCGTCCGTTAAACGTACGTACAATACCGTTACGTTGCCTACCATGCTCACCGGAGCTACCGATATGTCGTATCTGCGATCGAAGGGAGTACAGTGTTACGGTATTGGCCCCATGACCGACAGTGAAGACGGACCGAAGGGCTTCGGAGCACACAGCGACCAGGAGCGTATTCTGGAAGAAGCCCTGCACAAATTTCTGCGTTTCCAGTGGGACGTAGTTTCCAGTCTCGCCATGCAATCGAGTCCGGAGTAAGCCCTTTGGGTTAACCAACAGGGGTCTCCCTCAATCATCGCTCACCAACGCAACTCCCCGCGCTATCACCCGTTGTAATTGTAACCGGTGGCAGTGCGGGGAGTTAGTTACATCTTTTCTTTCAGGCCGACCTTCAGCAGCCACCAGTTGACGGGGTAAGCCGTTACAAAGCCGAAGAGCATGGCAACCTGCATCATAAACCAGAATACGGGACCATCTTTGGGTAGCTCGCGCCCGAAAATAGCGAAGGTGACAATGGCCATCCACCCGTACATGCCAATCTGCCACGACGCCAGCGAGAGCGTGTCAGCTTTAAGAGCCGCAACCAGTCCTTCTTTGGGCGAAATGTCGCGCATGGGTTTGATAGCGAAGTACTGAAAGGCGATGCCAATCAGAAAAGCCAGCACAAAGTCGATGGCCCAGGCTCCGAAAATAGGTTTCCCAAACAGGGTGAGTGGTACAAAAAATACAAACGTTTCGGCCATAATATCGCCCAGAGTGCAGCCACTGCCGCAGTGCAGTGCTCCTACCCCAACGCTTTGCCAGAATGGTTTCTGGCCCTGCATCATCCTATCCGGCTGCCCACCCTTTTCCGATTGCCTGGAGGAATCACTGTCTGCTGGCTTTACCGATTTTCGGCCTACCGTAAAATAGCCCCATAAAGCCAGCGGACCCGCGTAGAGAGCGGTCAGGGGCCAGACCACGTCCATAATCCACATTTCCTGTCTGTGGCCGTTCAACATGTCGATGGTGATAATTACGAAGCTGATACCAGCCAGTACCAGCGAGATAATGGCCAGAGTGGGCAACCAGGAAGGAATAGTCATGGGTAAAACGTTGAGTAAAGGATAACTGGATTCGCTTTTAGTTCGTTTTCATACTCCGCTTCAGCAACTCTGCGTTCAGGGCCACAATGACGGTACTGCCGCTCATCAACACCGCCCCGATTGCCGGGCTCAGTACAAAGTCAGGGTACAGCACCCCGGCTGCCAGCGGAATAGCGATGACGTTGTAGCCGGTGGCCCAGAGCAGGTTCTGAATCATTTTACGATACGTGGCCTTCCCGAACTCAACCAGATTGGTGATGTCGGTAGGCTTACTATTGACCAGAATGATATCA
This sequence comes from Spirosoma spitsbergense DSM 19989, assembly GCF_000374085.1. GTDB lineage: Bacteria > Bacteroidota > Bacteroidia > Cytophagales > Spirosomataceae > Spirosoma > Spirosoma spitsbergense. Next base: position 58,688 of record NZ_KB893444.1, read on the forward strand.
GCCGTTTCAGCCGCTACGTCAGTACCGGAACCCACGGCAATACCTACATTGGCCTGCGCCAGCGCGGGGGCATCGTTCACACCATCGCCGGTCATGGCCACGAACTGGCCTTTTGCCTGTAGGTCTTTCACGATGTTGACCTTCTGGTCGGGTAGCACTTCGGAGAAAACGCCGTCCAGGCCAAGTTCTTTCGCTACCGCATCGGCTACCTGTTTGTTATCACCGGTGGCCATGTACACCTTTATGCCCGACTCCTGCAGCCGCTGAACAGCCTCTTTCGAGTCGTCGCGAATGCGGTCTGCCAGGGCCACATAGCCGATTAGTACCTCATCAATCAATACGAATACAACAGTCTCGACACCATTTCCAAAAGCATCTTTTGGCTGTTCGATGTTTTTTTCTTTCAGGTAACCGGGGCTAACCACCAGCACCTTTTTACCATCCACCGTAGCCGATACACCCTTACCCGTAATAGACTGAAAATCAGCGATGGCAGGAAGTTTCAAATCACGCTTCTGGGCTTCCCGTACAATACCCTCCGCGATAGGGTGCTGCGATTGCTGCTCCAATGCTGCGGTCAGGGCCAGCATCGTCGCTTCGTCAATATCCGGTTTCAGCGTCTTCACCCGCGTTACCCCAAACGCACCTTCGGTCAGTGTACCGGTTTTGTCGAATACCATCGCCGTGATTTTCCGGGCCTCCTCGAAAGCGGTACGGTTCCGAATCAACAGCCCTTTACTGGCAGAAATACCCGTTGAAATGGCCACTACGAGCGGAATTGCCACCCCTAAAGCATGCGGACAGGTCGTAACCATCACCGTCACCATCCGTTCGATGGCAAAAGCAAGGTCTTTACCCGCCAGCAGCCACGCCACCAGGGTGATAATGCCCACCGACAGCGAAATGAAGGTTAGCCAGCCAGCCGCCCGGTCGGCCAGATTCTGGGTTTTCGACTTGGCTCCCTGTGCCTCTTCAACCATTTTCACCACCTTGTTCAGGTAGCTGTCGGCCCCCTTGTGCGTCACCCGGATTTTGAGCGCCCCTTCACCGTTTACAGCACCGGCTATCACGCTGTCGTTCACGCTTTTTTGCGCCGGTACGCTCTCGCCGGTCAGCATACTTTCGTTGATGGCACTGTCTCCCTCAATAATATCGCCGTCGGTTGGAATCCGTTCACCGGGCCTTACCAGTACGATGTCGCCTTCGTTGAGCGTGTCGACCTGCACATCGCTGATGGTTTCGCCATCAACCTTATGCGCATCGGAGGGCAGCATCTGCACAATCAGTTCGAGCGAACGCGATGCCCCGGCCACCGATTTCATTTCGATGTAGTGACCCAGCAACATGATGTCAATCAGTGTAGCCAGTTCCCAGAAAAAGTCCATCCCCCGAAGCCAACCCACCGATACGGCTACGCTGTAGACGAAAGCCGTAGTAATGGCAACGGCAACGAGGGTCATCATACCCGGTTGCCGGTTGCGCAGTTCACCAACCAGCCCTGTCAGGAACGGCCAGCCACCGTATAAATAAATGAATGATGCCAGCACCAGTATAACCGGTGTCTGGTAGGGAAAAGAAAGCTGGTAACCGACCAGATTCTGAAACATGCCGGACAGGGCGATGACCGGCACCGACACGACAATACAAATCCAGAAACGGCGCAGGAAATCGGCAATCATGGCCCCGTGGTCATGCCCCCCGTGCCCCATTTTACTGTGGTCCATGTGACTATGGTCCATACCCATCTTTTGGGGGCCGCTGTGTTCATCGTGCCCGATGTGTTGCTCAGCCTGCTCTTCGGCGGGTGTCTCAGCCGCATCGCCGGGCTTATCAGTTAATTTGGGGGAGTGATGCTTATGGTCCATATCGGAAGTAGTTTCGCTGTCAGTTATTGAAACCTGTATATAGACAACACCGGAAAACGCTTTCCGGCTGGTTTCCGGTAAAATCCTGCACCAGTATTCCTGAATTCTGTAAGGAATCAACCATTTCAAATACGCTGATGCACTTTTAGTTATCCCTACAGCAAACAGATCAAAAACCAGTACGTACCCCGCAGGCGGTAAATCACTGAACTCCCGGCTGTATGTATGGGGTTAAGGTAAAAATACTATTAACCGAAGGCAGGTATGGAAATTGGCATTGATAGCTTTGCGTCCGTAGCACCGGATGGCGGTGATAGCCCGACCATGGAGGGTCAGGAAGCCATGCGTCAGTTGCTCGACCGAATCGAACGGGCAGACCAGGTGGGCCTGGACGTATTTGGCATTGGCGAACACCACCGCGAAGAATTTCTGGACTCCGCACCGGCCCTTATCCTGGCCGCTGCCGCTGCCCGCACCCGGCGCATTCGACTGACCAGTGCGGTAACCGTGCTGAGTGCCGCCGACCCGGTGCGCGTCTTTCAGAATTTCGCCACCCTCGACCTTATTTCGGGTGGGCGGGCCGAGATGGTGGTGGGGCGCGGTTCCTTTACCGAAGCCTTTCCGCTTTTTGGTCTCAAACTTGCCGATTACGACAGCCTGTTCGCCGAAAAACTTGACCTGCTGCTCGCCATCCGGGAGAGCGAACACATTCACTGGTCTGGCCGACACCGGCCAGCTCTGACGGGGCAGGGTATTTACCCGCGCCCGGTGCAATCCCGCATACCTATCTGGCTGGGGGTGGGCGGTACACCCCAGTCATTTGTTCGGGCCGGTACGCTGGGTCTGCCGCTGATGGTGGCCATCATTGGGGGCGAAACGCACCGCTTCAGGCCGCTAATCGATATGTACCGGGAAGCGGGCCGACGCGCCGGGCATGCGCCGGAGCAGTTGAAAGTGGGCCTGCATTCGCTGGGTTACGTGGCTAACACAACGGAAGAAGCCACGAATGACTATTTTCCCGGCTATGCCGAAACCTTTACCCAAATCGGGAAAGAGCGGGGCTGGCCACCCGTTACCCGGTCCCACTTCAACGAGCAGGTAGGTAGCCGGGGAGCGTTACTGGTAGGTAATCCCGAGGAAGTAGCCCGCAAGATTCAACGCCACAGCGAGGCACTGGGTGGCATCGACCGGCTGACGTTTCAAATGGATAATGCCGCCCTGCCGCACCAGAAACTGTTGCAGTCCATCGAATTGATTGGTACCCGTATCATCCCGTTACTTACCCGACCCGAGTGAGTCAGAAAACAAGAAATAGTCCCGGTCAGGCGGAGAACAAATGACAAACAATTCGTTGTTCATTCAATAGCGGGACTGACCGTATAATGAACTACAACAAACAATTCATGAATCAACACATTGAACGCATACAAAAGGCCATTGAGCCTTTGCGGCAGCAAATCATCAATCACAACGTGTATTCAGTAATCGAGGATGTCGATGACCTGAAAATTTTCATGCAGCACCACGTTTTTGCCGTGTGGGATTTTATGTCTCTGCTGAAAGCATTACAGAATAAACTCACCTGCACGAGCGCCCCCTGGTTTCCGACGGGCAATGCCGATACGCGCTACCTGATTAACGAAATTGTGGCGGGTGAAGAATCAGATGTTGATAGTAACGGAGAGCGCAAGAGCCATTTTGAGCTGTACCTGGAAGCCATGCAGCAATGTGGTGCCGATACAAATCAGATGGAACGGTTTATCACGACGCTACAGCAAACGGGTGAGTTGGAGCGTGCATTCAACGAGTCCGAAACGCCCCAATCTGCCCGCGATTTCGTCAATTTCACCTTCGATATCATTAACAGCGACAAAGCGTATTTGCAGGCAGCTATTTTCACCTTCGGCCGGGAAGACCTGATTCCGGGTATGTTCCTGTCTATTGTAGACGATATGCACCGGAAATTCCCCGACAGTCTTACCATTTTCAAGTACTACCTGGAACGCCACATCGAAGTAGATGGCGATCACCATAGCCACCTTTCCCTGCAAATGACCGCCAACCTGTGCGGAACGAACGAGCAGTTCTGGCAGGAAGCCGAAGAGGCTACCCGCCTGTCACTCCTGCAACGGATTGCCCTTTGGGATGGCGTTTATGCGCAGTTGAAACAGAAAGTAGCGTCTGAATAACTGTCAACGGCAGCAGCGCAGGATTTAGCCGGTGGCCGGATACCTGCGCTGCTACCGTTGACAGTTATTACCTGTTTCAACACTTTCACACCGAAACGGATACGGGAGTTGGCCCCGACTTTCACGAACGCTTTAAGCAGAATAACCCCCTTCTTCTTTTGGGCATTAACTGTTTTAACGCTTGCTTATACAGCCTGTCAACACCACTAGTCTTCCTTCAGCATATACCCCATACCGATGACGGTATGGATGAGCTTTTTAGGAAAGTCCTTATCAATTTTTTTGCGCAGAAAGTTCACATAAACGTCAATTACGTTCGTGCCCGTATCGAAATGAATGTCCCATACTTTCTCGGCAATATCTACCCGCGACACTACGCGGCCCCGGTTACGCATCAGAAATTCGAGCAGACCAAATTCTTTAGCGGTCAACTCTATACGTTTATCACTCCGACGGGCTATTTTCTCATTCAGGTCCAGTTCCAGATCGGCTACTTTCAGCACATTTGCCTGCATACCGGCCTCACTACTCCGTTTAGTAAGCGCCCGTAGCCGCGCCATGAGTTCTCTAAACTCAAAAGGCTTCACCAGGTAATCATCCGCGCCCGCTTCAAAACCAGTGAGTTTATTATCTACCGACCCCATAGCCGTCAGCATCAGCACGGGCGTACGGTTTTTTTCCTGACGGATTGACTGAACCACATCAAAGCCATTCATCTTGGGTAGGTTGATATCCATCACAATCACGTCGTAGCTATTATTCAGGGCCATTGTACGGCCAATCTGACCATCAAAAGCCACATCTACTTCACAGGATTGCTCTTCCAGCCCTTTCTTCACGAACGAGGCTAATTTAGGCTCGTCTTCCACTACCAGGATTTTCATTTCGGCAACATACATAGCTATTTTCTGATTTAAAAACGGTAGATTAAAATAGTAGTTGAAAAGAGCAACCCACTACATAGCTATTTCGGTCAGTAGAAATAAGATGCGTTGCCTTATTTGAGGCCTCAAGGTCGGCTCAGGGCATTAAAAGAACTTGAAAACAGAATTAAAAGACCGTTAAAGTCAGCGAGAAAAAGGAAGTTGAAACCAGTTTAAAAACAAAAAAGCCGTCCCGAATATCGGGGCGGCTTTCCGCTTCTATCCACACCATTTCAAGACTGACGACCGGGAGGCCGCCGAATCTTGATGTTCAACCTTCCCTTTGTAAAAGGATTGTTATGCGAAACTACGCAATTTCTTTTATATCAAACAAAAAAGCTATCTATTTTTTGATATTTCTAACTATCCAAGTCTTTCTAGTTATTTCTTTAACCTACAGGCAGATAAATATGTTAAAGTAATTTATAATAAAACGCAAAATAATGCTCTAAAATTATTTAACGCCTATAAAATCCTCTGCCTACCCCTCACTCAACCGTTGCCTGTAGAAAGCATAGAAAATGAGAGGAAAGACAAATAACGTTAACAGGGTTGCCGTAATCAATCCTCCAATAACCACAATAGCCAGTGGCTTAGCCGTTTCGGACCCGATGCCGTGCGAAATAGCCGCCGGAATCAGGCCAATACCCGCCATCATGGCCGTCATAACCACAGGGCGAATGCGGGATATTACCCCATCGCGTATGGCATCATTAAGCGGTAAGCTGTTTCGTAAGTTCTTCTTAAACACCGAAATCAGAATGACTCCGTTCTGAATGCAGATGCCAAACAAAGCGATGAAACCGATACCCGCCGAAATACTGAAATTGACGTGGGTAATGAGCAATGCCGCAATACCACCGATAATGGCAAAAGGCACATTGAAAAGCACCAGGCCCGCATCTTTGACGTTGCCAAACAGCACAAACAGAATAAAGAAGATGCCCAGCAAACTAATGGGTACTACCTGTGCCAACCGGGCAGTGGCCCGCTGCTGATTCTCAAAATCTCCCGCCCATTTAATCGTGTAACCCGCAGGAAACCTGACGTGCGCCTGTACTTTTTGCTGGGCTTCGGCCACGGCACTACCCATGTCCCGCTCCCGCACCGAAAACTTCACAGCCCCGTACCGCTGACTCCCCTCCCTGAAAATCAGCACCGGACCAGTCTGGGTATATACGCTGGCAATTTCCTTGATGGGGATCATACTGCCCGACTCCGTAGGCACCATCAACTGACTTATCTGCTGCTCGTTGGAGCGGAAAGGTCGGTCGTAGCGAATTCGCAGGTCGAACTTACGCTCGCCTTCATAGATTTGAGTAGCGGCTTTACCACCGATAGCCATCTCGATTACAGCTTCGGCATCGGATTTGCTGACACCATACACCGCGAGTTTACGCTCATCCAGTTCAATACGCATTTCGGGCTGGCCGGTAGTACGGATAACACCCAGGTCTTCAATACCCCGCACAGTAGCGAGTTGCTTTTGAATTTCCCCGGCTTTCCCTTCCAGAATAGCCTGGTCAGGTCCGTAAATTTTAACGGCTATGGAGCCTTTCACCCCCGAGACAGCTTCTTCCACATTGTCCATAATGGGTTGGGAGAAGTTGAAGTTGACACCCGGGAAAACCGCCAGCTTTTCCTGCATCTGATCAATCAGTTCTTCTTTCGACAACTCACTTTTCCAGTCGTCCTGCGGGTAGATATCCACCAGAAATTCGATGTTGTAGAACCCCGTTGGGTCAGTACCATCATTCGGGCGGCCCGTTTGCGAGATAACGCCTTTTACTTCGGGAAACTGCTCGAAGATATGGCGCATCTGTACCGTTTGCCGGACCGACTCCGGCAGCGAAATACTCATTGGCATGGTAGCCCGCACGTAGATCGATCCCTCGTTCAGTTCGGGCAAAAACTCGGTTCCAAGCAGGCTGAAGCCCGATAAACCGACCACTACAATGATGGCAGTAGCCAGTAGACTTATCCTCTTGTGGGCGAAGGTGAACCCGAAAGCCTGGGTCGACCAGCGGGTGATGATATTGACGAACGGGTTATTTTTTTCGCGAACGTTCTTTTTGAGAAGGATACTGGCCAGTACGGGTACGAGTGTCAGCGTAAAAATCAGTGCCCCAACCAGCGCAAAGCCCAGGGTCCAGGCCAGGGGTGAAAACATCTTACCCTCCACCTTCTGAAACGAGAAAATGGGAACCAGGCAGGTAATGATGATTAGTTTCGAGAAGAAAATAGCCTTCCCCATTTCGGTACCCGTTTTCCGGATAATCCCCAGTTTGGCCAGGCGATTGAATTTCGCCATCCCCTCCCTGTGCGCCAGTTCATCGAGGGTAACGAAAATACCTTCCACCATTACCACAGCCCCATCCACGATAATGCCGAAGTCGATGGCACCCATCGAAAGCAGGTTTGCCGACATGCCTTTGAGCCGCAGGCAGATAAACGCAAATAACAGGGCCAGGGGAATAACAATGGAAACGGTGACGGTAGTCCGCCAGTCGGCCATGAAAATGAAGACGATAACCGTAACAAAAAGAATCCCCTCAATCAGGTTGTGCGTAACGGTATGGGTTGCGAAATTGATGAGGGTTTCCCGGTTATAGAAGGTGTTAATCTTTACGTCGCCGGGCAGAATGGTGGTATTCAACTCATTGATTTTCTCTTTTACCCGCTCAATTACCTCACTGGGATTTTCGGCTTTCCGCATCACCACAATACATTCCACCACATCGTCCTCTTTATCACGACCAGCCTGACCCAGCCGGGGCAGGGCCGACTCCGACACCTGGGCTACGTTTTGCACCGTAATGGGTGTTCCCTTGATATTCTTGACGATGATATTTTTTATATCCTGCTGGTTATTCAGCAGGCCGATGCCGCGCACCACATAGGCTTCGGAGTTCTTCTCTATTACGTCCCCTCCTACGTTCACGTTAGCATTGGCTACTGCCTGATACAGTTGCAGCGGGGTGATATTGTAATCCATGAGTCGGCGGGGATCGACCGAAATCTCGTAGGTCTTGACTTCACCGCCAAAACTAACCACATCGGCAACCCCGGCCACGCTTTTCAGTTGCCGTTCAATGACCCAGTCCTGCATGGTTTTGAGTTCCCGCGCGGTGCGGGTCGGCGACTGAAGGGTGTACCGGAAAATTTCGCCGGTGGGGCCGTAAGGAGGTTGTACATCAGGCCGGATACCTTCGGGTAGTTCTACCCCACCCAATAAGTTATTGACCTGCTGCCGGGCAAAGGTATCGTCGACTCCGTCATCGAACAGGACTTTAACAACCGACAAACCAAACAGGGAGGTAGAGCGAATATCGGTGCGTTTCTGAACGGAGTTCAACCCGATTTCGATGGGAATGGTCACGAACTTCTCTACTTCCTCCGCCGACCGGCCCGGCCATTGCGTAATCAGCGTGATCTGGGTATTGGTAACGTCGGGAAAGGCTTCGATGGGTGTATTCTGGTAACTGACAACACCCGCGACAACGGAAAGCCCGGTAAGGAAAAAGATGAAGAACTTATTTTTAAGCGAAAAAGACAGAATACTTTTAATGAACTTATTCATTCGGCCGTACAGCGATTTAAGGTAGACAAAAGTCTGTGTACCGGCTTAAATCTGGCTTAATACGTGGTTAAAAGGGTGTTAAATCGCCAATCGCTGAAAAGATTCCTACTGTAGCCCGTTCTTCAGCGCAGACCACGCCCGAACGCCCTTTTTTAGCGAAACCGGTGCCTGCCCAACGGGGCAGCTACGCGTAAGAAGTTTCTTGTTCAGGCAAGGGCGTAGCAGGACGTATTGCCTCCTAAGCGAGAGTCAGGGAACAAAGGGCCTGAACCAACAGGCTCACCATGGTATTCTCTTGCGGTCATAACCGCTTTATGTTGACCCCTTCTTGTAGCCCCCGCTGGAAGAGAAAACAGGATTGAGACAACGAAAAACAGAACGGCGCGCCCTGAAGGGAGAAAATTTGTGCTATAGGCCCTATCTTTGAAACCCAAATGAAGCGGTAGTAAGCACCGGTACAAATCCCGTCATGTTTTTAGAAAAGATCAAATCCGGAGAATCCGGCGTATTGCTTTACGGCATCACCCCACCTAAAGCCGGTACCACCCCCGAACGTGTTGCCGAAATTGCCCAAAAAACAATAGAGCGGCTGGCAACCCTGGATATCGATGCCCTCGTTGTGTATGATGTGCAGGACGAGTCGGCCCGGACATCCGAAGAGAGGCCCTTCCCCTTTATCAATGCGCTGGATCCCCTTGCGTTTGCGGCTGGCTACCTGGACACGTTGCGCGTTCCGAAAATCATCTATCGGCCGGCCGGTAAATTTTCGGCCGCCGAGCTGACCGACTGGCTGGATGAACTGCACGAACACCAGTTTCACCCCGTTTTTGTGGGCGTACCGGCCCCCGATTACCCGGTAAAAACCAGCCTCCCGGAAGCCTACCAGCTCTGGAGCCGACACCAGGACACCTCCGTTGTGGGTGCGGTAACCATCCCGGAACGGCATAACGTGCTGAAGGATGAGGATGTCCGGATACTGGATAAGATGAACAGTGGGGTGTCGTACTTTATTTCCCAGTGCGTTTTCAATCTGGACTACGCGAAGCAGGTCATCGAAGACCTGGCCATCCGTTGTACCAGACAGCAGGTAAAGCCACCAACCATCATTTTCACAATTACCGCCTGCGGATCAGCCAAAACGCTCCAGTTCATGGAATGGCTGGGTATTCACGTCCCGGATGAATTGAAAGAAGACCTGAAAAAGTCAGAAGACATTCTTGAAAAATCGGTCCAGATATGCCTCGACATTGCCTCCGAGCTGACCACCTACTGCCTGGAGCATTCAATTCCCTTTGGCTTTAACATTGAAAGCGTAGCTATTCGTAAAGCCGAGATCGAAGCATCTATTTATATAGCGAATGGGATCGGGCAGATGCTGACCGATAAAGGGGTAAGGAGGTCGCCGGCAGAAATCAATCGGGAAGTTACCGGACTGGGTATGAATCCATCCGAATAGACCCGATACGCCAGCGTAGCAATAGAAAAGCCGTGTTCCCTGGTGGAACACGGCTTTTCGGTATAGACTGAACCAGGAAAGAACGACCATTATTCCCTACTCAGAAACGCGATCCTGTAATTCGTTGACAGGCCCCGCCTGTTCTGCCAGCAGCCTGACTCCCGCAGCCTGTGTCAAAAATTATAATGGCTTGTCAAACACGTTGCCCTGCGTTGCCTAAAGTGGAGAGCAACAGGCAAAACTGCCTTTTTTCATAGCGGGACTCCGCGCGTTTTGGTTGGCACTACTTCATTTTGCTCTTCAGGTTTGCCCAATCCTGTACGGTTTTTTTGAGGGTAATTTGCGCCTGACTTACGGCGGTTACAGCCTGGGTAGTAGCGGGCATATCAGTATCCTGCAACACGCCAAACAAGCTATTGAACGTCCGATTCTGGCCGGCCAGATTCGTCTGCGCAGCGGCCAGGGCTTTTTTCTGCTGGTCGGTTTTGGCCTGTTCTGCCATCTTCTGTGCTTCCTGTTGCATGAGCAACACCTGTTTCCGGCCTTCGTACACCGCCAGCGACAGGTCGTGCTGCTGCTTCAGGGCGGCTGTACTGGTTTTTACCCGTGGGTCCATCGTAATTACCAGCGGCTGGGTGTAGGTTTTCCCGTTCACACTCAGTTTTGCCGTGTAGGTTCCCGGCATCACCCAGGGCGACGTTGGGTCGGGGGCGGTTTGGTGGTAGGTGGCGGCAATAGGATACGCCGGGGGCAGGTCCAGTGGCGGGTAGTGCATATCCCACATAAATCGGTGCGCTCCGGTATCGCCCGACAGAATCTGCTGCGGACGAATCCAGTAAGCGGGCAGGTTCACATCCGGGATATCGTAGGGTTTCTCATCGCTGCTGTACCGGCGCACCAGTTTACCGGCGGCATCCGTAATTTCCAGCGTAACGGGTTTGTCGGCTTTATCGGATAGGTAGTAGTTGATGACGGCCCCATCGGGTGGGTTTTGTCCGGCGGGTTCTTCCGGGGGAAGTGGCGTGTCGGGGTTCATATTCCAGCGAACTCGGTAAGCGCGTTGTGGTTTAAAGAGCACCGTTCCAGCGTTTGCCATGTCGGGCGTAGCCTGACGCAGGGGCGTGATATCGTCCAGAATCCAGAACGACCGGCCGTGGGTACCCACCACAACATCATCGTCTTTGATGACCAAATCCCGGATGGAGGTAGCGGGCATATTCAACCGGATCGACTGCCAGTGGTCACCCTCATCGAATGAAACGTACACGGCGGTTTCGGAACCGGCAAACAGCAGTCCCTTCCGAATTGGGTCTTCGCGCACGGTGTTGATTGGGTCATTGTCGGGCAGGCCGGTTACGATTTCCTGCCAGGTTTTGCCACCGTCGTGGGTGCGGTAGATGTGGGGTTTCAGGTCGTCGCAACGGATGCGGTTCACAGCGGCATACACGGTATTGACGTCAAAGTGGCTGGCGTCCAGTTGAGAAACTTTACTCCACGAACCTACGCCCGCCGGGGTGACGTTTTTCCAGGCTTTACCCCCATCGCGCGTTACCTGAATATAGCCATCATCCGTACCCGCCCAGAGGGTGTTGATGTCTTTGGGCGACGGGGCAATGGTGTAAATGACGCCACGGCGGGGCATCGTTTTCATGGCCTCGGTGCGGTACACGCCCACGCTTTCGGGAATGTCGGGATAGGTTTCGCGGGTGAGGTCGGGGCTGATGACCTGCCAGGAGTTACCGCCGTTCTGGGTTTTAAACAGCACATTACCCGCAAAATAGAGCGTTTTGGGGTCGATGGGCGAAAACAGCACCGGGGCCGTTCGCACAAAGCGGTACTTGCCACTTCGTACGGCTTCGGGCGCGATGTTCTGAATCTGCCCGGTCCGCTTGTCAAACTTCGAGACCTTGCCGCCGTAAATGATGTTCGGGTCCAGCGGGTCGGCGGCTACGTAGCCGTATTCTTCCACGCCCACCGGATGCCACTCGCGGAACGTGACCTGCCCATCGTTTCCCCGACTGGCAATCCCCACCGAGCCACTTTCCTGCTGTCCGCCCAGTACATTATAGGGAAAACTGTTGTCGGTGCTGACATGATAAAACTGGGCTGTGGGCTGATTGTACCACGAACTGAACGTTTGCCCGCCGTTGACGGTGATGATAGCGCCCTGATCGCCCGCCAGCAATATGGTATTCGGCTCGTTGGGATTAATCCAGAGCCGGTGGTAATCGTCGCCACCGGGTGCGCCCCGGAAGTCATTCCAAGTCTTCCCCCCGTCCGTCGATTTCCAGGCGGCTACGTCGGCAATAAATACAACGTCGGGATTGGTCGGATGCACTTTCACCTCGGCAAAGTCGCTGCCCCTACCCCACAGCCGATGATCGTCGCTGAAGCGCGTCCAGGTAACACCGGCATCATTGGAGCGGTATACCCCGCCCAGCTCCGGCGCATCGACCGTTGCATAGAGCCGATTCGGGTCGCTGGGGGCGATGCAGAAACCGATGCGGCCCAGCCCCTGCGCTACGGTGGGCAGTCCGTTGGTGAGTTTTTGCCAGGAGGTACCGCCATCAGTCGATTTGTACAGGCCACTTTCGGGCCCCTGCCACTCGCCGTTTTCCCACGGTCCCTGCCGGGCAGCCCACAGGTCAGCGTACACGACGTTCGGATTCTTTGGGTCGATGGTTACCTGCACAGCTCCCGTATTCTCATCTTTATACAGAACCCGGTCCCAGGTTTTACCTCCGTCGGTGGTACGGTAAACGCCCCGCTCGGTATTAGGGCCGTAGGGATGACCCAGTACGGCGGCAAAAACGCGGTTTTCATTGCTGGGATCCACGCTGATATTCCCAATCTGCTGGCCATCTTTCAGTCCCAGAAACGTCCAGGTTGTACCGGCGTCGGTGGATTTGTACATCCCCGTCCCAACCGATAAATCCGGGCGTTGCAGCCCTTCGCCACTGGCCACGTAAATAACGCTGGGATTCGACGGGGCCACGGCGACATCACCAATGGAGCCGGTGGGCTGGTCGTCGAATATCGGAGACCAGGTGCGGCCATAGTCCGTCGTTTTCCAGACACCCCCGTTATTGACACCGATGTAAAACACATTGGGCTGCTGCGGTACACCCACCGCGCCTACGGTTCGCCCACCCCGGTGCGGCCCGATCATTCGCCATTTCATGGCATTGAATAGCTCAGGAGCTACCGATTGTGCCTGAACGCTGGCCAGCGATAGGAAAAAGACGAGCGTGGCAAACAGTCGCCTTACTGTAGAAAAGTCCATGATGGTGGTTTGGGTTGATTGAGAGGCTGGCCGAAGGTACTATTTCCTGACTGATTACATACTGTTTAGTTGCCGCAGAATATCCTTCGTAATGGATTTGCGGCAGGCGGCAAAGGCTGGATTGATTGTCTTTCGATTTTTGCTGAGTCGGGTGGCAAAAAAGCAGGGGACTCCCTGTTTCTCGACGTAACCAACCCACCAGCCAATATCAACGCCACCATCCCGTGTCCAGCCCGTTTTAGCGCGAATGACATAGTTCTCAGTGGTTTCAGTAATCATCAATCGTTTGACGATGGTCCTGTTTCGATCAGAAAAAGGCAGTTTCCCGTCGTACAGGGCTTTCAAAAAGGCAACCTGATTTTGGGGAGAAATAGCAAACGGGCCAAAGTTCCAGAAATCAACCCCTTTTTCGGAAAGATTCACGTTCCCGTACCGGCACTGCGTTAAGTAGTACCGGTAGCGGTCACGCCCGATTTTCTTCGCCAACTCGATGTACACCCACCCTGCCGACTGCTCGAATGCTTCTTTAACCGTCATGTCGTGGTAAATCTCCGGGCGGTACCCGTACAAGACAGTATCGACCTCCCCTACCCACTTCACCACGTCGTTTTCATCCCGGATAACTCCGGTTTCCAGCGCAATCAATGAGTTTATAATCTTGAACGTAGATGCCGGAAGCGTTGCCTTCTGACTATCGAGCGAGTCGCTGTACAACCATTTCTTCTGTCCGTAATCGTAAACGGTTACGCTGCCCCCAATCTTACATTCCCGAAATGGCGTCTGCCAGTCAACCTGACTGACAGCGACGAGGGGCAGCAGGAGCATAATAAACAACAGTTGTTTCATATCAACATTCCCCTTCGTTTACCAGCCTATCCGCTACACCGCATCGGATAAACTGGTGAACGTGAAATCCCGGGCTTTTACCGGTGGAATCAGATTCCCATTGACCCGTACTGATGCCCCCAGGGCTTCCACGTTATTCAACACGATAACCGCACTTTCATTGAAGCGGAAGTTCTTGATCGGAAACTTAATCTGGCCGTTTTCAATGTAGAACGTGCCATCGCGGGTTAAGCCCGTTTGCAGCAGCGTTTTCGGATCGACCATTCGAACGTACCAGAGCCGGGTAACCAAAATGCCTTTATCCGTGCTTCTAATCAGATCAGCCAGCGATTGGTCTCCCCCCGCCATAATAAACCCAGTGGGTGGGGGTGTTGCCTTTACCCCTTTTTTATCGGCCCAAAAGCGGGTATAGATCATGTTTTTCACCACACCATTCTCGAACCAGGTTACTTTCTCCTGTGGACGACCGTCGCCAACACCATTCCCACCCAGAAATGAGCCAGTACGATTGCGGCCTTCGCCAGCGAAGGGTTCGCTGGGGGCTTCCAGATTCATGGGGTCAGAGTAGATAGTTACCCGCTCATCAATGAGTTTTTCGCCTAATCGGGTGCCCCCCCCCTTTCTGCTCAGAAAGCTCCGCCCTTCGTCGGCCAGCCGAGTGTCCATGCCCGACATCATGCTCTGCAATAATGTCCCCATGGCGGTAGGCTCCAGAATGACCGTGTACTTGCCGGGCTCCAGGGCGCGGGCGTTGACCGAAGCCATGGCTTTTTGCATGGCTACCCCCGTTACAGTCCGGGCTTTTAGTTTTGCTATATCATTGAAATCCCGGTTGATGTAGCCCGAGCCAGTTCCATCTGCCGTTCTAACCGTAACGGAGAAATCGACCGAAGTGGATTTATTGTAGCCGAACAGACCTTTGCTGTTGGCGATGGCCGAAAAACCGGTTGAATCCTGCAAAAAACCGGCTGCGCTCAGGTTCTTTTGCTCGCAGGCATCTACACTATCGAAAGCAACCTGAGCCCGGTATTCAGCGTCCATCTTCGCCGTATTTTCGGAGTACATCGGCGTTTCGAGGTACTGTTGCGGCCCCAGCATGGGCATGTACTCGGAATTCTCCGGGGCTAGTCGGGCAATTTCTTCGGCTCGCCGTACGGTTCGTTCAATGGAGCGGTCATCGAACTCATTGATCGTTGCCGAACCGGCCCGCTTACCGATACCGGCGGTAATCAGCAGCGACATATTGTCGGCTTCGCCACCGGAGGAAACGCTGTTGAGCGCGTACCGGATATTGCTGGTTCGGCCTCCGCTCAGACTAACACTCATTTCATCGGCTTTGGAGAAAGACAGTGTTTTATCCAGAATCTTCTTCGCTTCTTCTTTGGATATAATAGCCATGTTGATGAGGGTTAAATTTTCCGTCCGGTGTTGAGTACGTTTACGCCATTGAACCGGGCTGTTGAACTGCCGTGCGACACCGAATTGATTTGGGCGGGTTGTCCTTTGCCGTCAAAGAAAGTGCCCCCCAGGCGATAATCCCGTTCATCACACACTTTCACGCACGAATTCCAGAATTCCTGCGTATTGGATTGATAAGCCACATCCCGAAGCATACCCACAATTTCTCCGTCTTTGATTTCGTAGAATAACTGGCCGCCAAACTGGAAATTATACCGCTGCTGATCAATAGAATAGGAGCCGTCGCCAATGATGTAAATACCCTTTTTGACGTCCTTGATCATCTCATCGACAGTAAGCGGTTCTTTGCCCGGTGCCAGCGAGATATTCGCCATCCGCTGAAACTGAACCGTACTCCAGCTATCGGCATAGCAACACCCCTGCGACTCTGTTTCGCCCAGCATATGGACCTGATCGCGGATGGCCTGGTAATTGACCAGGATACCATCTTTAATAATATCCCACTTTTTGGTTTTCACCCCCTCGTCGTCCCAGCCGACATCGCCCAGCGAACCGGGCTGCGTTTTGTCGGCAAAGAAATTAACCTCCTTACTACCATAATTGAAGTTTTTCGACTTCCACTTATCGATAGTCGCAAAGGAGGTACCGGCCAGGTTGGCTTCGTAACCCAGCACCCGGTCCAGTTCGGTGGCGTGCCCGACCGATTCGTGAATGGTCAGATAAATGTGCGACGGGTCCAGCACCAGGTCCCATTTGCCGGCTTCTACCGACTTCGCCTTTAGCTTCAGACGAGCCTGTCTGGCGGCTGCGGTGGCATCTTCCAGCATGTCGTACCCCTGATTGTAGCGGGTGGTAACGCCGGTTACGCGGTCGGGCGGGGCCGTTTGCAGGTAATCGTAACTTCGACCCATGGGGGCACTCAGCGAATCGCGGGTGGCGATCAGGCCACTCGACTTATCGACCGCTGTAGCGGTGAAGTTGGGCCAGATACGGTGAACATCCTGATCGATGTAGGAGCCATCGGTCGATGCGAAATACTTCTGTTCGTTGATCATGAACAGCACCGAATTGATGAAATCGGCCCCGTTGCTCATGGCCGCCCCGTTAACGGCCAATAACAGATCGGTTTTCTCCTTGACGGGTATCTCAAATGAATTTTTCTGCACCGACGTTTTCCAGGATACCTCGCCAAAACCTTTCTGGGGGGCAAGCTGAACAGGTTTTTTCATCAATCTGGAATGGGCTTTGGCAAAAGCGACTGCTTTTTCGGCGGTTCTGGCCACATCATCCTCGCTACTGGTATCGCCGATGGCGGCAAAACCCCAGCAGCCGTTGGCAATGACCCGCACCCCTATCCCGAACGACTCGGTAATGATGATGTTCTGGACCTTATTCTCCCTAGTCATGACGTACTGGTTCAGATAGCGGCCAATCCTGATATCCGCGTACGTGGCCCCTTTAGCCGTGGCCGCCTGCAGACCGGCATCGGCCAGTCGTTTCTTGACGACCACGTCCAGACCCGGCTCCAATAGTTCTTCAGCCATAATAGAACGACCGATAATCGGGATGGAGGGGAGCAACATGGCACCAGCCCCAGCACCTGTCAATTGAATAAAATTTCGACGATCCAACGCGTTTTCCTCCTATTGGGTTAAATGAAGTGGAATTGATTAATCAGTTTCAGGATATGGGAAGACCGCTGGCATGTATTGATTTTAAGGTTAATTTATAGAATTTAATTTTAACAATAAACATAAATTCAATTATTTGTTTTGATTTTGTTGTATAAAACAAATTATTATTCGTTTTTTTATAAATCAACAATTCATACTGACTAGTGGTCATAAAACAGCTTTTCAAGGAGATGCTGGACAATCTCAAAATAGCGGATAAGCGCCAACAGGTAACGTTTCAGCCACTAAGCAATATCTTATCACTGGTCCCTTTTGATGCTCTTTCGAAATCGTCAATGCCTGTTCCGGCTGGAGTTTAGCTAGTACAAAAAAGGCCATCAATCCGAACATTGATGGCCTTTTTTTGTGTGAATCAAGTTATACCGCATCGGATAAACTGGTAAAGGTAAACTCCCGGATTTTCATGGGTGGTATCAGGTAATTCTGGTCCGATTCGGTGCTGACCACACGCTCCGGTTTGCCCAGTGATTCGAGGTTATTGAGCATGATGACCGGGCTTTCGTTGAAGCGAAAATTCTTGACCGGATACTTTATCTTGCCGTTTTCGATAAAGAACGTCCCATCACGGGTGAGACCGGTGAGCAGAATCGTTTGCGGGTCCACTTCCCGGATGTACCAGAGTTTAGTGACCAGAATACCGCGCTGCGTGCTTTTGATCATGTCTTCCAGCGACTGCGTGCCACCGGCCATAATGACATTATTGGGATTGGGGACGGCTTTTTTACCCTGTTTCTGCGCCCAGAAGCGCGAATAGGCCAGATTTTTAACGACCCCTTTCTCAATCCACATTGTTTTTTCCTGCGCTCGTCCATCCCCCGACCAGGGCGATGCGGGTAGCTCAGCGTTGGTCGGATCGGAGTAGATGGTTACGCGCTCATCCACAATCTTGTCGCCCAGCCGGGATTTACCACCTGTCTTGCTAAAATACGACCGCCCTTCGTCGGCGGAGCGGGCATCCATGTTGAAGAAGATGTTTTCGAGCAGGACGGCGGCCGCTGTCGGTTCCAGAATGACCGTGTACTTACCCGGCTCGATGGCGCGCGCTTCGGCCGACCCCTGGGCTTTCAGCAAAGCAATTCGGGTAGCAACTGCCGGGTCCAGTTTCGTAAAATCATTGTACCCCCGGGCCACGTAGCCGGAACCTTTACCATCTTCCGTACGCACCGTGAGGGAGAAGTTGACATTGGTGCTGGGGTAGTAGGCAAACAGCCCTTTCGAGTTCATCATGGCCTCGTACCCGTTTCGGTCGTCCATAAACCCGGCGCCAATGAGTTTGGCCTCACGGGTTAGTTTCAGGCTTTTTGCCACCGCATCGGCGCGGGCATCGGGGGTAAGATTGGCGATACTATCGAAGAAACCGTTGACTTTCAGGTACTGCTGTGGTCCCAGAATCCCCATGTATTCCGAATTTTCGGGGGCCAGCCGGGCTAATTCTTCCGAACGGCGCACTACCTTTTCGAGCGATGCGTCGTCAAACTCAGTAATGGTAGCCGTGCCCACTTTCTTGCCGTAGGCCGACTGTACGCCGAGGAGCTGATTGTCCAGTGCACCGCTGGTACTGACCTCATTGCGGGCATAGCGGATGTTACCACGCCGGGCCCCCGACAGGTTAACCTCGCACGAATCGGCTTTCGAGTAGCTGAGGACTTTGGTGAGCAGCGCCTTGGCTTCTGCTTCGGTGAGTAAGATGGCCATGTCTTTTTTAGTCATTTATGGTCATTAATAGTCATTGGTGCGATTCTGAAGAACAATAAATGACAGGCTAATGACTACCAATGACAATGTAATGACGATTAAATTTTCCTTGCGGTATTGATAACGTTGACCCCATTGAACCGGGTGGTTGAACTACCATGCGATACGGCACTCGATTGCGGGGGTTGTCCTTTGCCATCGAAGAATGAGCCGCCCAGGCGATAGTCTGACGCATCGCACACCTGTACGCACGAATTCCAGAACTCCTGCGTGTTCGATTGGTAGGCTACGTCTTTGAGCATCCCGGCAATCTGACCGTCTTTGATTTCGTAAAACAACTGACCACCAAACTGGAAATTATACCGCTGCTGGTCAATAGAGAACGAGCCATCCCCAATGATGTAAATACCTTTTTTGACATCTTTAATCATGTTAGCCACCGACAACGGGGTTTTACCCGCTTCCAGCGATACGTTGGCCATGCGCTGAAACTGCACCGAGCTCCAGCTATCGGCGTAGCAGCAACCCTGCGAATGGTCTTCGTCAATGATATGCGCCTGGTCACGGATGGCCTGATAGTTCACCAGTGTGCCATCCCGCACCAAATCCCATTTCTGGGTTTGTACGCCCTCATCATCATACCCAACGGCCCCCAGTGACCCCACCTGCGTTTTGTCGGCAATGAGGTTTACCTGCTTGCTGCCGTAGTTAAAATCCTTCGATTTCCACTTATCCAGCGTGGCAAAACTGGTACCGGCGAAGTTGGCTTCGTAGCCCAGCACCCGGTCCAGTTCGAGGGGGTGACCAACCGACTCGTGGATGGTAAGCCACAGGTGAGAGGGGTCCAGAACAAGGTCATACTTACCCGCTTCCACCGACTTGGCCGCGTGTTTGGCGCGTGCCTGTTTAGCGGCCGCCGTAACATCTTCCAGCATGTCGTACCCTTTGTTGTAGCGGGTTGTAATACCCGTTACCTTATCGACGGGATTGCGTTGCAGGTACTCGTACCCCATACCCATCGGTGCGCTGAGGGCGTTGCGGGTTTCAAACTTACCGGTTTTGGGGTCGATGGCGGTGACAGTGAAAATAGGCCAGATTCGGTGAATATCCTGGTCGGCATAGGTCCCATCGGTGGAGGCAAAGTACTTTTGCTCATTCACCATGAACAGCACCGAGTTCACGTAGTTAGCCCCATTTTTCAGGGCCGCATCATTCACGCCCAGTAGCAAGTCAACCTTCTCTTTGATGGGCACCTCAAACGCATTACGCTGAATGGGAGCTTTCCAGCTTACTTCCCCATAGCCTTTTTGGGAAGCCAGTTGTACCGGCTCCTTCATTAGTTTGGCATTCGCTTTGGCAATGGCTACGGCCGTTTCGGCAGCTTTGGCGGTGTCGGCTTCATTTTTCGCATCCACCACAGCCGCAAACCCCCAGCAGCCATCGGCAATCACCCGAACGCCTACGCCGTAGGATTCGGTATTGACTATGTTCTGCACTTTGTCTTCCCTGGTTATCACGAACTGGTTGAGATAACGGCCAATGCGAACGTCGGTGTAGGTGGCCCCTTTACTTTTTGCCGCGTTCAGGGCCGCATCGGCCAGCCGTTTCTTCACGGCCACATCCAGGCCGGGTTCGAGCAGTTGCTCCGGGCTCACGGTCCGGGAAAAGGCGGGGAGATTGGGCAGGATAATTCCCGCCGTTCCGAGGCCCATGTATTTGTTAAAATCGCGACGATTCAAGGAAATGTCCGTTTAGTGGATGGTCAGTTGCTAATCATTCATTTCATCGTCATTTTTGGTCATTGACTGTCATTCATCGGTATACGCCAAATGACAGTCAATGACCAAAAATGACGATCAATGACAAAAATTACACCGCGTCTGACAGACTGGTGAAAGTAAAGTCACGAATTTTCATGGGGGGAATCAAATTGCCACCCGCCCGGACGGGTTTGCCCATGGCTTCGAGGTTGTTGAGCATAATGACCGGGCTTTCGTTGAAGCGGAAGTTTTTGACCGGGAATTTAATCTGCCCGTTTTCAATGTAGAACGTCCCGTCGCGGGTCAGGCCGGTGTACAACTGCGTTTGGGGGTCAACGGCCCGAATATACCAGAAACGCGTGACCAGGATCCCTTTTTCGGTGCTCTTGATCAAATCGGCCAGTGATTGGGTACCTCCCTGCAGGATGAAACCACCAGGTGCCGGGATGGGCTGAACGCCTTTTTTATCCGCCCAGTAACGCGAATAGTACATATTTTTCACCACGCCGTTCTCAATCCAGGTGCGTTTTTCCTGGGGTAGGCCATCGCCACCCCCGCCACCGAAGCGGCCACCTCCGCCACCCCCGCCGAAAGGCGATAGCGGCAACTCCTCATTCATGGGGTCGCTGATGATGGTCACACGCTCGTCGAAGAGTTTTTCGCCCAGCCGGGTGCCTCCTCCTTTCTTGCTCAGGAATGAGCGTCCTTCGTCGGCATTCCGGGCGTCCATGCTGCGCATCATGTTTTGCAGCAATTCAACCGATGCCGTGGGTTCCAGAATAACCGTGTACTTGCCTGGCTCCAGTGCCCGCGCTTTGGCCGATGCCAGGGCTTTCCCCATGGCGACCTCCGTGGTGGCTTTGAAGTTAATCTTGCTGACGTCGTTGGCGTCGGGGTTGGCGTAGCCCGAACCCAGGCCGTCGTCGGTGCGAACCGTAATGGAGAAATCGACGCCTGTGGCCCGGTTGTACCCGAAATTTCCTTTACTGTTGCCGATGGATGTGAAACCCGTAGTATCTTCCATGTACCCGGCTGCGGTCAGGTTCTTCTTCCGGCAGGGGTCAATGCTGTCGAAGGCCGCACTGGCCCTGAATTCGGGATCGATTTTGGCGGTACTTTCGGCGTACGTTTTGCTATCCGGATAGTTCTGCTGACCCAGCATCGGCATATATTCCGGATTTTCGGGGGCCAGTCTGGCAATTTCCTCAGCCCGCCGAACGGTTTTTTCCAGCGACGCATCGTCAAACTCGTTGATGGTAGCCGTACCGGAACGTTTGCCATATACGGCCGTTACCGACAGGGACAAATTATCGGACTCACCACTGGTCGACACCGAGTTGCGGGCGTACCGAATATTTCCCGTCCGGTTGCCCGACAGGCTTACACTCATTTCGTCGGCTTTGGAGTAAGCCAGTACTTTATCGACTATTTTCTTTGCTTCTTCTTTCGTTAAGATTGCCATGATTTTAGTTTATCATTTGTAGTCATTCATGGTCATTGACAGTCACTATTAGTCATCGGTGCGGTTCTGACGAACAATAAATGACAGGCTGATGACTACCAATGACAATGCAGTGACGATTAAATTTTTCGGGCTGTATTGATCACGTTCACGCCGTTGAAGCGGGCCGTTGCGCTGCCGTGCGACACTGCACTCGATTGGGCCGGCTGCCCTTTACCATCATTGAAGGCACCCCCCAGCCGGTAGTCGCTCTCGTCGCAAACAGCCACGCAGGAGTTCCAGAATTCACGGGTGTTGGCCTGATAGGCTACATCTTTCAGCATACCCACAATCTGGCCATCTTTGATTTCGTAGAATAACTGACCGCCAAACTGGAAGTTATACCGCTGCTGATCGATAGAGAACGAGCCATCCCCGATGATATAAATGCCTTTTTTGACATCCTTGATCATGTTGGCTACCGACAACGGGGTTTTACCCGCTTCCAGTGATACGTTGGCCATCCGCTGAAACTGCACCGAGCTCCAGTTGTCGGCGTAGCAGCAGCCCTGCGATTCTTTTTCGCCGATGATATGAACCTGATCCCGAATAGCCTGGTAGTTGACCAGCGTTCCATCCCGCACCAGATCCCACTTCTTAGTTTTTACGCCTTCATCATCCCAGCCGACGGCGCCCAGCGAATACAGTTGCGTTTTGTCGGCCACCAGATTTACTTCTTTACTGCCATAGTTGAAATCTTTCGTTTTCCACTTGTCCAGCGTCGCGAACGAGGTACCGGCGTAGTTGGCTTCGTAGCCTAAGACACGGTCCAGTTCGAGAGGATGACCAACGGATTCGTGGATGGTAAGCCACAGGTGAGAGGGGTCCAGAACAAGGTCGTATTTCCCCGCTTCTACCGACTTCGCAGTTAGTTTCTCTTTGGCCTGTTTGGCGGCAGATGTAATATCTTCCAGTATGTCGTACCCCTTGTTGTAACGGGTTGTAACACCGGTTACTTTGTCGGCGGGATTAACCTGCAGGTAGTCGTACCCCATACCCATGGGCGAACTCAATGAGTTGCGGGTGGAGAACTTTCCGCTCTGTGGGTCAACGGCTGTTACGGTGAAGTTTGGTCCAATCCGGTGAATATCCTGGTCGGCGTAAGTGCCATCGGTAGAGGCAAAATACTTCTGCTCATTAATCTGGAACAGTACGTTGTTGACGAAATTAGCCCCGTTCTGCATGGCGGCTGCGTTGGCCGACAGCAGCAGATCAACCTTTTCCTTGATGGGTACCTCGAACGCATTCCGCTTGATGGGGGCTTTCCAGCTTACTTCGCCGAAGCCTTTCTGCGGAGCCAGTTGCACCGGTTCGGTCAGTAACCGGGCATTGGCTTTGGCAATGGTGACGGCGGTTTTGGCCGCCTGCGCCACCACGGCTTCATTGCGGGCATCGCCTACGGACGCAAACCCCCAGCAGCCATCGGCAATTACCCGCACGCCTACCCCAAATGATTCAGCGTTGATGATGCCCTGCACTTTGTTTTCGCGGGTGAGCACAAACTGATTCAAATAGCGGCCAATGCGCACATCGGCGTAGGTGGCTCCCAATGACTTGGCTGCATTCAACGCGGCATCGGCCAGGCGTTTTTTAACGGCTACATCAAGGCCGGGTTCCAGCAGGGCTTCGGCCGAAACGGAGCGGGAAAAAGCAGGCAGGGTGGGCATCATGATACCGGCAGCTCCCATGCCCAATAGTTGATTAAAATCGCGACGATTCAAGGTTATATTCGTTTAATTAATTGTTGGTCGGTTCGCAGTCATTTGGTTGTCAATAGATTGTCATGCATCGTCATTCATAGTTAAACGACAATCAATGACGATGCATAACAATCTATTGACAACCTATTACACCGCGTCAGATAAACTGGTAAAGGTAAAATCTCTGATTTTTAGGGGGGGTACCAGATTACCGCCAATGCGGACGGGTTTACCCATTGCTTCGAGGTTATTGAGCATAATGACCGGGCTTTCGTTGAAGCGGAAGTTTTTGACCGGGAATTTAATCTGTCCGTTTTCGATGTAGAACGTCCCATCGCGGGTCAGGCCTGTATAAAGCAACGTTTGCGGGTCGACGGGGCGAATGTACCACAGTCGGGTAACCAGGATACCTTTCTCGGTGCCTTTAATCATGTCTGCCAGCGACTGGGTACCGCCTTCCATAATGAAATTGCCGCCCGGAGGAACTGCCTTTACGCCTTTCTTCTCGGCCCAGTAGCGGGAGTACGGCATATTTTTGACCACACCCTTTTCTATCCAGGTTATTTTTTCCTGCGGCCGGCCATCCCCGCTAAAGGCTCCACTGGGTACTTCAGGATTGGTGGGATCGGAGTTAATGGTTACGCGCTCGTCGAAGAGTTTTTCGCCGAGCCGCGTCCCGCCCCCTTTCTTACTCAGGAACGAGCGACCTTCATCGGCATTCCGCGCATCCATCGACCGAATCAACGCCACCATCAGCGAAGCATCGACGTTCGAGACCAGGGCGGCTGGTTCCAGGATAACCGTGTATTTGCCCGGCTCTAGTGCCCGTGCGCTGGCCGAGGCCTGTGCTTTTCCCATGGCTACTTCGGTCACGGCCTTTGTGCTAAGCTTCGATACATCGGTTACGTCGCTGGTACCATATCCAGAACCCAGACCATCGGCGGTACGTACGGTGATGGAGAACTCAACTGATGTTTCCCGGTTATAGGCCGACAACCCTTTGGTATTGCCGATGGCATTGAATCGGGCGGTATCTTCCATATACCCGGCCGCTACCAGATTCTTTTTGCGGCAGGGGTCAAGGCTGTCAAAAGTGGCCTGTGCCCGGTAGTTCGGGTCCATTTTGGCGGTACTTTCGGCGTAGGGGTCGGTGTTCAGATACGTCTGCGGCCCCAACATGGGCATGTACTCCGGATTTTCGGGCGCCAGCCGGGCTACTTCTTCGGCTCGGCGAACGGTCTTTTCCAGCGACGCATCATCAAACTCGTTGATGGTAGCGGTACCGGCCCGTTTGCCGAAAACGGACGTCACACTCAATGACTGGTTAACGCTCTCCCCACTGGTCGAGACGGCGTTGCGGGCGTAGCGGATGTTGCCCGTTCGCCCTCCCGCCAAATTGACGCTCATCTCATCGGATTTCGAGTAGGCGAGTACCTTATCAATGATTGTTTTTGCTTCTTCTTTGGTTAAAATGGCCATTTTTTAGTTGTTGATTGTCATTCACTACATGTCATTTTATGGTCGTTGATCGTCACGAATAGCTTTTTCAGCCATAGATGACCATTAATGACCACAAAATGACGCGCAGCCAGTGACTATATTTTCCGTCCCGTATTAATAACATTAACCCCATTGAAGCGCGTAGTAGCGCTACCGTGCGATACGGCACTGACCTGAGAAGGCTGCCCTTTACCATCGAAGAAACTGCCGAAGGTACGGTAGTCATCCTGATCGCAAAGCTGGGAGCAGGAGTTCCAGAATTCCTGCGTATTGGACTGATAAGCCACGTCGTCGAGCATTCCGACTAGTTCGCCATTCTTGATTTCGTAGAACAACTGACCACCAAACTGGAAGTTATACCGTTGCTGGTCGATGGAGTATGAACCCCGCCCAATGATATAGATGCCTTTGTCGACACCCTTGATCATGTCAAAGACGGAGCGTTTTTCGGAGCCGGGCTGGAGTGATACATTGGGCATGCGCTGGAACTGCACAGAGTCCCAGTTATCGGCGTAGCAGCAACCGTTCGATTCTTTTTCTCCCAGAATGGCCGCCTGATCGCGAATGGCCTGATAGTTGACCAGGATACCATCCTTAATTAAATTCCATTGCTTGCAGGGAACTCCTTCATCATCGTATCCAACGGCACCCAGTGACCCCACCTGTGTTTTGTCGGCCATGATGTTGACCAGCTTACTGCCGTAGTTGAAATTCTTCGACTTCCACTTGTCTAGGGTGGCAAAGCTAGTCCCGGCGTAGTTGGCTTCGTAGCCCAGCACCCGGTCCAGTTCGGTGGGGTGACCAACCGACTCGTGGATGGTCAGGCCGAGATGGTTGGGGTCGAGTACGAGATCGTACTTACCGGGCTGCACGGATTTCGCTGTCAGTTTTTCCTTCGCCTGTTTGGCACCCAGCGCGGCATCTTCCACCATATCGTAAGCGTACCGGTAGCCAATCAGGCCGTTGGGCGCTTTTATTTTTTCGGTGTTCAGACCATCCAGGTATTCGTAGCCCATACCCATCGGTGAGCTGAGGGCATCGCGAGTTTTGAATTTTCCGCTGGCCCGGTCAACGGCCGATATGGTGAACGTGGGCCAGATGCGGTGAACGTCCTGATCGATGTACGAGCCATCGGTGGAGGCAAAATATTTTTGCTCGTTCACAAAGAAGAGGTTGGACGTAACGAAGGCGGCCCCATTTTTCATGGCTTCGCCGTTGACGTTCATCAGCAAGTCAATCTTCTCCTGAACGGGAATTTCGAAAGCGTTCTTTTTGATGGGCGTTTTCCAGGTTACTTCCCCTACCCCTTTTTGGGGAGCCAGCTGGACTGGTTCTTTCTGTAGTTTGGCGTTGGCTTTAGCAATGGCTACGGCCGTATTGGCGCACTTGGCAATGCCATCGGGGGTAACGTCGCTGGTAGCGGCAAACCCCCAGGTACCGTTGGCAATCACCCGTACACCTACCCCAAAGGATTCGGTGTTGACAATATTCTGTACCTGCTTTTCGCGGGTAAACATGAACTGGTTGAGATAGCGGCCAATGCGCACATCGGCGTAGGTGGCTCCTTTACTTTTAGCGGCATTGAGGGCCACATCAGACAGTTGTTTCTTTCCTGCGGTGTCTATGCCCATTTCCCCGGTGCTCAGGTCACGCAGGTACTCGGGGGATGCCGAGTAGCCTACAATGGGTACTCCAGCCGTAAGCAGGCTACCAATGCCTAATCCCGACAACTGGATAAAATCGCGTCTTTGCATGTAGTCAATTTGAATGAGTTGCTGATGAATAATCGGTTGGTTACCGAAGGAAAATACGAAGATGGGCAAAAAAGACGAAAGTGCTTATTAAAAGTCTTCATTTTGTGATAAACGGCCGACAGGGAGGGTGTTTTGCCAAATATTATTTGGCAAAACACCCTCCCTGTGTTATATATATCCCGGGTCGCCCCGGCATACCGGTCCAGGATACATATAGCCGCTCCGAAAAAGTCAGGAAGAAATAATTGCTTACTTTAACCGGAGGTACCTGAACAATTATGACTCCTGTCTTGTCTCTCCGTAGTAATATCGTTTCGATTTGCTCAACGGTACATGGCTTTTCCCTTTTCGTTAACCAATAACCCCATCATCTATGCTTCCACATCCGGAAGAACACCTGCGCAGTTCAGATTTCATAACCGACGTGGTCATTGGCATGTCCGATGGCCTAACGGTTCCTTTCGCCCTGGCAGCCGGTCTGAGCGGGGCTGTAGCTAACTCGTCGCTGATTGTAACGGCGGGCATTGCCGAAATTGTGGCGGGATCTATTGCCATGGGGTTGGGCGGTTACCTGGCGGGCCGCACCGAAGCTGACCATTACGAAGCCGAACGCCGACGCGAAACGAATGAAGTAGAAACCGTACCGGAGCGCGAAAAAGAAGAGGTACGGGAGGTATTTGCTGATATGGGGCTGAGTCCGGCGCTACAGGTTGCCATTGCTGACGAACTGGCTACGGACAAAACCAAGTGGATTGACTTCATGATGAAGTACGAACTGAACCTGGAAGAGCCAGATCCGAACCGCGCCACCAAAAGTGCCCTGACCATTGGCGGTTCCTATGTGGTGGGTGGATTTGTACCGCTGATTCCTTATCTATTGATGAATAGCCCGCATCAGGCTCTGGGCTACTCCTGTGTTATAACCCTGATCTGCCTCTTTATTTTCGGCTATTTCAAAAGTAAAGTGACTGGTCAGCCTCCGATAAGTGGGGCGTTTAAAGTAATGCTGATTGGTGCCGTAGCTGCGGCTGCTGCATTTGGCATTGCCCGGCTGGTTGGTGGGTGATGATTGAGTGAAATGAGCTTATGACAGATTTCGCAGCTATCATTTAACTATCCACTGTGCTGTCGGTCAACGATGACGGACAGCACAGCAGGCTTCATGGGTGGATGGAAACGGAAAGCAGTTGCCCCTTTATTGCCAGATGTACGTAACATCGTCGGCATATCCAGGAGCACACGCCATATTTAATCTGTAATACTTAGTAGTCTCAATAGGAAATAAGCCCTATTTGTTACTACGCAAAAGTATATACTCTGCAAGGATTGACATATATCGGTTTTTCCTTTACTTTTCCGTTCCCTTTCCTTTTCCTTTCAGTTTGGTTTCCTTTTCCCATCACCATGGAAAAATTCAACAATTCATCCACTCAAAAAGAGATACAGGCTCTGCGTGAGGGTATCAAAAGAAAGTACAGGACATATAATCTGCTGAATAGAGACCGCTTTCCAATATTCGCGTATAATACCAACCGGGCAAACTACGAACCCCTGGCGGAATCATTCCGGGAAGAGTTCTACGTGATTCGGGGATTCGATACGTCTGACAGAGACATTCACATTCCCAGCACGAATACCCTGGCACAGCTTTTTTGCGATGAGGACTATTTACCCGGTAAAAAAATTCTGAATACCTGCCAGGCTTACGCAGATGAATTGTCGTCGGAGACGGGTATTGTCGATACGCTGACTGCAAGCCCGCGGGTAGTAACAGTACCCGTAAAGACGGTAAGCCTACTTCTGGCCGGTATTGTGCTCGTGGCTCTACTATTTGTTTATATCATCAGTAAACCTGCGCTCGG
Source organism: Spirosoma spitsbergense DSM 19989 (assembly GCF_000374085.1). Classification (GTDB taxonomy): domain Bacteria; phylum Bacteroidota; class Bacteroidia; order Cytophagales; family Spirosomataceae; genus Spirosoma; species Spirosoma spitsbergense. The sequence continues at coordinate 87,715 of NZ_KB893444.1, forward strand.
TAATGCACCACCAGCAAGCGGGTTACTCCTTAACCGGCCTTCAAATGGACGGGTCGTTCCAATGGAGTTGCTGGCCGTCGGTACTGTGCTGAATGCCCAAACCGTGTGGGTTGTTATCCGGCCCAAAGGGTCGAACCAATACTTTGTGCAGCCGCCCATGAAAGTAGGCGATGACCACACGTGGCGGGGTGTCATCTATGTCGGTAGTGTCAATATGGCCAATGTTGGTGTAGCGTTTCAGGTACGTGCCTTCGTCAATCCTGTTGCTACACTGAAAGAGGGCGACTTACTCCATTCGTGGCCTCAGGCCGAACTCGCTACGGGTATTGTGGAGGTAATCAGAGGGGCACAAACGGAGTAGTATCTAGTTCGTTAATTCTACGAATTTGAAACCAGGGTACTGGCATAACGCAAATACGACCTTATGGAAAAAGCAGATAATCCCGCCATTGACGTAGAGATGAGAACCCTGCGTGAGGGTATCAAAAACAAATACGGAGATTATCATCGGCAGGATGAAAAACGATTCCCAAACCTGGAGTACAACACAAATCGGGTTAACTACGAACCCCTGCGTGCCTCTTTTGAAGAGGAATTTTATGTGGTCAGAAAACTCGACAGAGCAAAAAATACCATCCATATTCCCAGTACAAAAACCTTTGCCGCCATTTTTTGTGACGAGCATTACGTACCTGGAAAAAAAATTCTGAACACCTGCCGCTCCTACGCAGAAGGTGCCTCGCAGATTGTTGTCGAAGAGGGCACGTCCGCAACCGGGCAGGTAAATACGACTACAGCATCAAAGAAGACCGGCAGCATAATACGTATCGCGGTTATTATACTGTTAGTGGGCCTTGTCAGCTATCTGGTAATCAATCAGCTATACTCTACCCCACCCGCCAGTGGGTTAGTTATACGCCGGCCACAAAAAAAACAGTTTGTTACCCGTAAATCGTTTATTGAGGGCAGTGTGTTGAATGCCAATACCGTATGGGTTGTTGTCAAACCGCAGAAAAAGGACGAATACTATTTTCAGGCACCCATTAAAGTAAAAAGCGATGGCACCTGGATGGGAGAAATCTACGTGGGTTCTGCCAGCAAAGGAAGTGATGGTCTCGTCTTTGAGGTAAGGGCTTTTGTCAGACCCGTCGGAGCACCTGAATCGATGGAAGTACTCGAAAGCACCGTACCTACTTCCTGGCCTGAAGCGGAGCTATCCTCTACCATTGTAGAGGTTGTCAGAGGACCGAAAAAAAAGTAAACATCAAGGGAAGAGTATCCTCTAATTCCGTAACTGGGCAAACCATTTCAACGACTGAGTGGCAAACAGTACTTCTGTCGGCAAATGAAATCCATTCTTCAACGCCACCAGACTAAGCCTGGATGAGCCACGCTGCCGCAGGGCATTGTAGGTTTGTTGCGTGGTCAGGAACGGAATGATCTCATCCTGCTCACTATGAATCAGCTGCGTTGGCGTTTGGGTCGTCCAATTCGTCAGGTCATTATCATTGAGGGCTTGCCGGAAAGGAGAGGATAGATCCTTGACATCTGCCCGGAACTGGTCGGTACAGATTTTATCAAAACTAACGTTCATCGTGCGGGTATTATTCAGCGACTTACTTATTTGCTCCGCGTAGGGAGATTTGAAATAGTAGCTAATGGGCTTTTGCAACCCATAAATCTGGTTATAACAGAGCGTTTCCCAAACGTAAATGTAGTTGGCAACGCCACCCTGCGTCGTTTTCTGGGTGAGGTAGCTGAAAAAATCGGACATGGCGTAAGGCCCGGCCCCGCAACTTGACCCCACCAGATGTAACTGCCTGGCATACTTTTCCTCCAGCATTTTCTGCGCCGATAAGGTAGCATAGCCTCCTTCCGAATAGCCCGCCATAAATACCTGCTCACTCCATACGATGCCCTTTTTAGCTAAAAACTCCTTCGTTGCCAGCAGCATATCCACCGTTGCCTGCGCCAGTGCCTGGTGGTACTCGTACTCATGCGGGATTTGTTCAGACGCACCGTATCCTACGTAGTCGGGGCAGGCAACGATATAACCGTTCGTGGCAAAGTACAAAGGGTAAGAAAGCGCTGGTGACGAAAAGGTAGCCCCTGATGGGGCTTCGGCACTGGAAAATGCCGTTGGGTGCTGGTAACTCAGCAAGGGATAAGGGCGTTCTGCGGCTGCAAGTTGACTGGGAACGTACACGATACCGGAAGCCGTAACGGGTGTACCATCGGCAAGAACAGTTCGATACGAAATCCGGTGCACACTAACCTCGTAATCAGCTGGCTTATAAATCAGCGAATCATTCGTACTGACTATTTTCTTCAGGGTAGCATTCGGGTAAAAAATAAGTTGACCAGCACTGAGCAGGGTGGGTAAAGCGGCAACATCACCGGGAGTACAACCTGGCAAAAAAAAAGATAAGCAACTGGATAAAAGGTAAAGTATCCGTTTACGCATTCGTGTAAGTTACAGTGGACCTTATAAAGAAAATGCAATTTATAAAATGTCCGGCAATAGCTGTACCGTGGCAAGAAAGAACTAGCCACGGCACAACAAATCAGTGGTAAAATGATATGATTACTTATTTCTTACCCTTTTTCGGCTTAGCTTCATCCACGGCTACTTTTTTTGCTTTCCCGGCTTTCGGCTCTTTGATTACCTCAGTCGAAACGCTGGTTTTTGCTCCGGCGGTCGTGGGTGCTACCGGGTTTCCGGTTACGCCCCCCCGCACGAATGTACCCCAGGTTAGATTATTTTTTCCAGCCTGTGCTTTTTCAGCCCGGTCGATAGCCATTGTCGCGGCTGCTTCCACCACCCAATCGAAGTTGGCCTGCCCTACGGAATAAATGTCAGCATCGGGGGCAGGGTTACAGAAGTCGATGGCAATGGGGATACCATCCCGCACGGCAAACTCAACCGTATTGAAGTCATAACCAAGACCCTGATTCAGTTTCAGGATATAGTCGGTCATGGTAGCCATGAGCTTCTTGCCCGCATCGCCGGTCGTTTTCATTTCGGCTGCGTAGCGCAGGTGAAACGGATTACGCGGTTCGTAAGGCATGATGCGCACGTTGTTGCCCCCAATACAGTAGCACCGGAAATAGTCCGTAAAATCAATGGCTTCCTGATAAAGCATCACCAACTGCCCCGTTTCGTCGTAGGCACTAAACATCTGATCAGGGTTGTCTACTTTATAAACGCTCTTCCAGCCACCACCGGCGTGGGGTTTCATGAACGCCGGGAAGCCAATATGGTTGAATATACCGTCCCAGTCCATGTTGTTCAGGTTACGAAACGAGTTGTGGTTCGTATCGTCGGGCCGGTGTTTGGATGGCAAAAGAATCGTTTTGGGCACCGGAACACCTAACTGAACGGCGAGGGCATTATTGAAAAACTTTTCATCAGCCGCCCACCAGAAAGGGTTGTTCACTACCGCCGTTCCGGTCAGGGCTGCGTTTTTGAGGAATGCCTTATAGAAGGGGACATCCTGCGAGATGCGGTCGATAATTACGGCGTAGTCTGTCGGAACGCTCTGCTCAACCTGGTCAATGCTGACAAATTCAGCGGGAAACGTACTTTGTTTTTCGTTGACCCGGTCAACGAAGGCCTGCGGGAAGGTGTTTTCCTGGCCGAAAAGAATACCGATTTTTTTCATATTTATGCGTTATAGTAGTAGCTACTCGTATAACAACGTTTTGAGGTGATGTTCTTAATCAGCCTACATACCTTAAATCCGGCTAAAATACCTCGGCAGTTGCTCTTTCCAGATTGGCCAGTCGTGAACGCCCCAGAGCGACACATCAAGCTGGTGACGGATGCCTTTTCTGTTTAGCAGAGCCGACATCTGGTAGTTGGCATCCTTACAGATGTCATATTCCGTGGTGCCCAGTATAATATTCATGCGGTGAAACTCGTCGTTGTGGGCGTTGGGCAGGTAGTCGGGCGGATTATTGAAATACACATTCTCGTCGTAGTACCCGTTTAGAAAGGGCTTGATGTCATACGCCCCGCTCAACAACATCAGATGCCCGACCTGTTCGGGATGCTTGAACGAAAAGTTTAGGGCATGATACCCCCCAAACGAAACCCCGCACATGCCTATTTTTTGCACATTACATTCGCGCTGAATGCCCGGAACGAGTTCTTCGTGCAGAAAGCGGTCGTACAGAACGTGGTTCCAGACGCGGGTGCCGGGGTGGAGGTGCTTGCCGTACCAGCTATCCAGGTCGATACTGGAAATGCAGTACAATTTAATCCGGCCCGTTTCCACAAACCAGCGGACGGCTTCCGTCAGGCCGAAGTCCTTATACTCATGATAATGCCCCATCGAGGTAGGAAACATTACCACGGGATAGCCCCAGTTGCCGTAAACCAACATGTCCATGTCGCGACCAAGGTGGTGCGAATACCATCGGCGATACTCTTCCTGCACGATTGTGTCTGGTTGATGAATTTTGCGTCGAAATTAGACCAAATAGCTGGCACCGACAAAAAATAAGTCTTTTGTCGTTTGTTGTTTTTAGTCTACCATAACCACCAAAACACTGAAAATCAATAGATTGTCGACAAAAACCGACATTTATAGTATCGTGCTACTGGTCCGACAGGTACCCTCTTTATCGAAAAAGTCCCTACTTTGTGGATGGTGAATAATATCCTTTTGTTAATTTTCCTGTTTATGACTGACATTTTACCAGCCGTGGTGCCCGTTGAACTACCTTCCGTCCAGATTCAACGCGACGATTCACTGCAATCGGTTCCGCTTAATCGGGTTGTTCACCTGGACATTATTCTACCGCCGGGTTATGCCACATCCGGAGCCATTTATCCCATACTTTATATGAATGACGGGCAGGACCTGACCCGCCTGCGCATGACAGCCGTTCTGGATTCATTGTACCGGCAGCAGGCAATTCATCCCTTTGTGCTGGTAGCCATCCATGCCGGCGACCGGATTCAGGAGTATGGCACGGGTGCCCAGGCTGATTACATGAACCGGGGCAGTAAGGCCGGTTTGTACACCGATTTTGTGCTGACGGAACTAATGCCTTACGTCAGGAAACACTACCGGGTCAGTACCGACCCGGCGCAATCCGTATTTGCCGGGTTTTCGCTGGGTGGGTTATCGGCTTTTGACATCGTCTTTCACCACCCCGACCGGTTTACCAAAGCGGGGGTGTTTTCCGGTTCGTTCTGGTGGCGGAGCAAAAGCACCGAAGCTGGATACCGCGATGAGACCGACCGGATTATGCACGACCTGGTTCGGAAAGGTCCGTACAGCCCGACCCTGAAATTCTGGTTTGAAACGGGCACAAACGACGAAACCAGCGACCGGAACAACAATGGCATTATTGACGCGATCGAAGACACGACCGATTTAATCGATGCGTTAGTAAAGAAAGGCTACCACCGGGAGCAGGCTATACGATACGTAGAAATTGAGGGGGGCGAGCACAACCAGAAAACCTGGAGCAAAATCATGCCTGATTTCCTGATCTGGGCATTTCCTGGTCAATGAGCGAATGAATGATTTAGCGAATAGAAACATGCTGATGAAAATGATTATGAATACACTCCTCATTACCCTTATGCTGGCCTGCAACGGGCCTGACGCGGCAACCCCGATAGCAACTTCGGCTCCGGCCAGTACCACCTCACCCGTGGCAATGACCCCGGCAGTACGTACCCTCGTCTGGGCCGATGAGTTCGACAAGCCCGGTCTGCCCGATTCCACAAAGTGGGGTTACGATGTGGGTGGTAACGGCTGGGGCAATAATGAACTGGAATATTATACGGCCAAACGTACCGAGAACGCCCGAATCGAAAATGGTAAGCTTATTATCGAAGCCCGAAAAGAAGCTTACAAAGGCAGTAACTACACGTCGGCCCGGTTGCTGACGAAGGGCATTGCCGAATGGAAATACGGACGGATTGAGGCTATGGCCAAACTGCCAAAAGGCGTGGGCACCTGGTCCGCCGTCTGGATGCTGGGCAAAAATATCTCTTCCGCAGGCTGGCCCCGCTGTGGTGAACTCGACATTATGGAACACGTTGGCTTCGATGAGGGAATCGTTCACGGCACCATCCACTGCGAGGCATATAACCATAATAAGGGCACCCAGAAAGGGGACCAGATCAGCGTAAAAAACGTTACGAACGATTTTCATCTGTACGCCATCGAGTGGACTGCCAGCCAGATTGATTTTTTCGTCGACGATCAGAAATACTACTCCGTTCAAAAATCGGTGCTGGGCAGTACCGAAGCCCAGTGGCCATTCGACCAGCCATTTTTTCTGATTCTGAACGTAGCGGTGGGGGGCGGCTGGGGCGGCCAGAAAGGCGTTGACGAAAGCATCTGGCCCCAGCGCATGGAGGTTGATTACGTACGGGTTTATCAATAAACTACCCAATCACGAAACAGGCTTACGCCACGGGGGCAGCAGTCAGCACCGTATCCAGTCCCCACTGTTTCATTACATCGTTCGTAAATAGTTTCAGCGCGTTTTCGTCCTGTATCAGCGTATTCCGGGCCTTTATCCAGGCGTCTACGCGTGCATCCGAATACATATGCCGCAGCCGGGATTTTGTCAGATTGAGCATTTTACCCCAATGGAAGGCAAAAGGAATATCGGCGGCTTCCAGTGCATCCCAGAAAGCATTACAATACCGAATCGTTCGGTCCGAAAAAATACCGTCTAACTCAACCACGCAGGTCTTTGCGAATCGGGTGAACCCCAGCGTAGCATCGGTTCCTTTTACGTACCGAAAAGCGAACAGCCCCGTAAATGGACCATCCGTTTCATTGATTGCCAGTAATAAAGGGATAACCTCCGGTACCCGATCGGCCGGAACGGCCACGGCCGCACTCAGTACCTTGCCGTGAAAATCAGTACTGGAGAAAATTTCGCCATGCACCCCCCAAACCGCTTCGTAAGTGGGGTATTGTTGTTTGGTCAGCGCATTGACAACCTGCGGAACAATGCCCGGAAGTACCTGCGTCAGCCCCCCGATAAACGTTGGTGCGTCATCGCCGGGCCCCACACCCGCCGGGCTAATAGACGGAGGAGTATAGGCATCCGTGTAGGGCCGCTTGTACATCGTTGTCACGTAAGCGCCATTGTCGAGGTCGTACGGATTGATGACCACCTGAAAATGATACGGGTCTTCGTGGGTGTACGGCAGCGGCAAACCGGTAAAATCGAGCGTTTTCATGCTGGCCTCCAGCACGGCATCGATAGGCATCCGTCGCCGGTAGGTTTCGTAGAGAAAAAGGGGAACGGTTTCGAGCATGACCCCATGAATAAAGCCAAAGCTGCCAAAACTCACCAGCGCAGCCTTGAACAGCTCATCATCGCGGACGGGTTCGGCACCGAGTATCTGGAGGAAGGCATCCGAAACGACCGGATACGATTTCCGTTCGAGCCACACGTGCCGGGTGGGGCTTACGATGAGGTGGATACCTACCACGAATTCGGGGATAGCCCCAATTTTAAAAGCCGAGCCATGCGTACCCGTCGATAAAGCACCGGCGATGGTTTGTCCATTACTGGCACCCGATGTCATCAGGGAACGATTTCGTTTACGGAGCCGGTCGCTTAATTCCTGAACCGACACGCCACACTGCGAAAAGTACAGGTCACCGGCCGTTTTGGCGTAGGCGGAGTGGACACTGCCAGGGGTAATTTTCAGGGTGATGTTCAGCGGCTTGGTATTCAGCATGATGCCGTCGGTGGCGGTAATGCCAGTAAACGACCATTCGCCACCCACTACCCGCAGGCGCAGATTCTGCCGGATTGCTTCGCGAAGGAGTTGCTGAATGCCCAGGGTTGTGGCGTTGTAGTCATCCACTACGCTGCCCGTATCGTCATTGGCCAGGTCGTAAAAGTTAGCAATGGTCTGCACAAAGGTTTCGTGCCGGGGCGACCATTTTTTTTGGTTGGTAGGATGAATAATCATGGGTAGATGGGAGAGAAAACCGGTTATGGGCGTAGGAAATGGGTCGATTCGCAGTGGATTGGTTTCCCGTTACAGTTCGCCCTCGCGGGGACATGGTTTCGGACATTTCCACTCGATCCGAATCGGACTCCAGATGCCCAGCGTAGCCACGGTAAGGAATGAATAGCCGAAATTATTGGTAACCCGCACTTCATCCAGGCTTTTAAGTTTAAGCGAATCACAGTTTGTGGCCACCACATTTTGCTGCACCAGCCCCCAGAAGAAGGAGTGAGCCGTTCGCCTTTGGTAGCCCGTTGAGGGGTCGAAGGCCGACGTTGTTATTCGGTAGTGATAACAGTTTTGCATCGTGCAGAAAATAAGCAGCAAGCAAGCCTTACGGACAGTGGGGTGAGCAGGTGGTCTCATGATTGATGCGTTTGTTACTTAACTGATGTTACGCATGGTTGATCTATCTGTAGCAACCTCTTTCTAAATTTACTCAAAAACACCACAAAAAGCGCTCATGGAGTTTATATCCCCTATTTTTGACCTCTACTCGGACTATTTGCTG
>NZ_KB893445.1 GCF_000374085.1 Spirosoma spitsbergense DSM 19989
GGTAGGTTTCAAACTGCAACCGCATGGTATTTTCGGCATACTGGTCGCTGTGGCGAGCCAATTGCAGAAAGTTGATTCGGTGACGAACACTCAAAAACAGCATCAGAATGTGGTGTATAAATTGCCGACGGGGTTTGGTCAAATCGGGCAGGTTAGCTACTATTGTACTCAGTAGGGCTGGTCCTTGCATAAAGGCGTTGTTTGGTTTGGATGTCAGATACCCAAAACTAACACGCCTTTTTCATATCCCTAAAAATTGACGAACCATTGTCAAATATAAGCAGTATCTTATTTCAATAGGTATACCAAGAGTGATGGTAGTTTGCTGCCGTCAGTTTCCGTGCTGCCTCACCAGCCTGGATAGAAAGGGCACATTCACCTGATTTTCGTTGCTTTTTAACCACGCTGCACCAAATATGCACCTATTTGGGCGAAATATGCACCTAGGTCTGACAGCCATCGGCTAATCTTGCACAGGCATTAGGAACCGAAAACCCCTCCTTTTCTATACCCCGGTAATCCGGAGTTGACTGCCGCCGAATCTTCCTCTTTTTTACCCTTAATCGTCCAGTGGTTAACCGCCCCTCATGCCCGCGTCACCTCCCTGTGTCTTAAACGGGTGAGGGGGCGATGCTTCATCCCCCAGCGACCCAATTTGTCCGTTTCTTATCTGAATGAAAATCGTTCAACAAATCATAGCTATGACGTTTCCTTTACCCTCCTTTATCCGTTTCCTGCTGCGAGCCTTCAGTCTGCTGGTGCTGCTGAGTGCCAGCCTGCTGACGCAGGGCCAAACGATTCGCTACGTGAAACCCGCTGCCACGGGCACAGGCAACGGCAGCAGCTGGGCCGACGCCAGCGGCAATTTGCAGGCCATGATTAATGTCAGCGTATCGGACGATCAGGTGTGGGTGGCAGCCGGGACGTTTAAGCCCGGTGGTAACGCCAACACCAACCGCACAATCAGTTTTGCCATGAAGGGTGGGGTCACTATTTATGGCGGCTTTGTGGGTACTGAAGCTAACGTGAGCCAACGACCCACCATCAATCTGACAAATCCCTCATCCACCACCCTTTCGGGTGATATCGGTGCGGTAAGTGACCGAACTGATAACAGCTTTCACGTCATTAAGAATCCCTCCGGGTTAACCACTACAGCGGTGCTGGATGGCTTTGTTATTACGGGTGGTAATGCCACTGATTCCGGTAATCAACAGGATATTGGCGGGGGAATGCTAAACGTTGGCAATCGTAATTTCTCAAACCAGCCTCAGGGTCAAGCTAGTAGTCCATTGATTCGCAACTGTTTGTTTCAGGCTAATTCGGCTACCTCCGGCGGAGCCATGTACAACGATGCGGATGCTGGTATTGGTAATAGTAGCCCTACATTAACCAATTGCGTCTTTCAGGCTAATACCGCTTCCAGCACCGGCGGGGCCATCTACAACAATGGGTATAATGATAACGGCACCAGTCCCACACTGACCAACTGTACCTTTCAGGCCAATTCGGCTTCCAGCAACGGTGGGGCCATTTACAACGATGGGCATGACAGGGCCAATAGCAGCCCCGCATTCACTAACTGCTTTTTTCAGGATAACCGTGCTTCCTCCGGCGGGGCCATCTACAACGATGGTAGTTTATATGGGGGTAACAGTAGCCCTACGCTGACCAACTGTTCGTTTCAGACCAACCGTGCAACGAGTCAGGGTGGGGCCATCTACAATTATGGTAAGGCAGGCACTAGTAGTCCTACGCTGATCAACTGTTCCTTTCAGACTAATTCGGCTACCTCCGGCGGTGGCATGTACAACAACGCTAGTGAAGGGTTTAGCACTGGTAGCGGCAGCGGCCCCAGCAGCAGTCCTAAGCTGATCAACTGTTGGTTTCAAGCCAATACCGCTTCCAGCACCGGCGGGGCCATCTACAACCTTAGCACTTATGAGGGTACTATCACAGTGGTGCTGACCAACTGTACCTTTCAGGCCAATTCGGCTCCTCAAGGGGGCGCGATATATGGCTACGGCTATGGCAACGGTTATGTTGCTACTTCCACCCTGACTAACTGTGTACTATTTGGCAATGGAGGAGCTAACACGTTTTACAATGCTTATACTACTGTCTCAGCCACTTATAGTTTGCTTGATGCCTCAGTGACGGGCTATTCGGGTAACACGGGTAATATAACAGTAACGGTATCACCCTTTGTCAGCACCACCGGACCGACTCTTAGCGGCTGTGGACCTGCCATCAACGCGGGGCTGAACTCGGCTACTGGTTTAGCGGGTATTACCACTGATCTGGCGGGCAACCCCCGTATCGTCGGGGGGCGGGTTGATATGGGGGCGGTCGAATTCCAGGGTCCCGCGGCCATCACGGCACAGCCTGTAGCGGGGTCTACGGTGTGCGCGGGCGGCAACGTGTCAGTGGCGGTTAGTGTCACGGGCACTGTCATAGCCTACCAGTGGTACAAAAACGGTTCGCCCGTTAGTGGGCAAACCACCGCTACGTTGCTACTGCCAGCAGCCACCGTCACAGATGCAGGTACGTACTCATTGGCCATTACGGGGAGCTGTAACAGCCTTACAAGTAGTGCCTTTAACCTAGTCGTCAATCCCGCACAGGCCCGCCTGTATGTAAAGGCCGGGGCCAGTGGGGCCAACACGGGTCTGAGCTGGGCTGATGCTTTCCCCGATCTGCAATCGGCTCTTAATTACCCTTGTTTGGGAAGTGCGTCCGGAACGCCAACCGCTGAAATTTGGGTAGCCGCCGGAGTGTATAAACCGACATCCACCATTAACCGTAGCCTCAGCTTTGCTATGAGGAACGGGGTGACCATCTATGGAGGATTTGTGGGCAACGAAACCGCGCTGAGCCAACGGGTGCTGAGCAACCCGTTGTCGACTATCCTCAGTGGCGACATTGGTACCGCGGGTATCAACGCCGACAACAGTTACCACGTTTTCAATAACCCCACGGGTCTGACCAACTCGGCGGTGCTCGATGGCTTCCTCATTACGGGCGGCAATGCTAATGGTAGTACCTCGCCCGACGATGGGGGCGGGGGAATAATCAACAACGGCAGTGGAGCCAATAACAATTGTAGCCCCCTGATTCGTAACTGTTTGTTTCAAAACAATAGTGCCGCCAATGGGGGCGGAGCCATCTACAACGCCGGTTATACGGGCGGCAACAGTAGCCCCGGCCTGCTCAACTGCGCCTTTCAGAACAACAGTGCCGCCAGCCGGGGCGGGGCCCTGTACAACGATGGTAGTATAGGCGGCATCAGTAACCCCCCCCTGACCAACTGTTCGTTTCAGGCCAATTCGGCTGGGTCCGGCGGGGCGATGTATAATCTTGGGTATCAGGGGGCCAGCCGCCCCAACCTGACCAACTGCGTGGTGTGGGGGAATGGCGGGGCCAGCACCTTTTTCAACGGGCCTGGGGCTTTCATTACCACCAGCTACAGTTTATTCGAGTCCTCGGTAACGGGCTACAACGCTGGTTCGGGTAACCTGACCACGACCACTTCGCCTTTTGCCAGTGCCACGACTACCCTGTTGAGGTGTGGCTCCACAGCCATCGACGCGGGCGACCCGGCCACCACCAGCGCTACCGTTGGCAGCATCGATCTGGCCGGCAATAATCGCTTCTACGCCAATGGTCACATCGATATGGGGGCTTACGAAGCTCAGGGAGCTTCCAATACCATCACCACGCCTGGTGTGAGTACGGCGACGCTGGGAGTAGCCTTTAGTCAGTCCTTCACCGCTTCGGGCGGCACTAGCCCCTACAGTTACAGTCTGGCCAGCGGCAGTCTGCCGACGGGTCTGGGTCTGGCTAATACGGGTGTGGTGTCGGGCACACCCACCCAGCTTGGCAGCTTCACACTGACGGCGATGGGTCGGGATGCCGTCGGCTGTTCGGGGGTAAGCGCGGCCTACGTCCTGACGGTAGTGAATGCCAACCCAACCCTAACCGGCTTGGTAGTTAGTCCAGGGGCGGTCTGCGTGGGCCGTGCGGCAACCTTCACGGCGACGGTGGGCAACCTCACCGGCAGTTATAGCTACACGCTCACCAACGGAGTCAGTGCTCCGCTGACGGGCAGTGCCAGCAGCAGCCCGTTCAGCCAATCGGTCACTGCTAGCGGCACGGGTCCTCAAACCTTTACACTGACCGTGAGTGCTAATAGCCGGTCCGCATCCAGCGTAACGACCCTGGTAGTGAACCCCTCGCCGGTAGCCACCCTGGCCAGCAGCGGTACGCTCAGCTGCGCCAACTCCAGCGTCACCCTGACGGCGGGTGGGGGCAACTCCTACACCTTCGCCAGTGGCAGCGGAGTATTAGGCACACCGGGTGCGGCCAATACGGTAGTCGTCACCACTGCGGGCACCTATTCGGTGATGGTGGCCTCGGCCAGCGGCTGCGTGAGCACCACCAGCACGGTTGTCACGGCCGATCAAGTGGTTCCTTCGATCAACATCAGCCCCAGCAGTGCGACGCTGAGCTGCGCCAGTCCGACGGTGAGTCTGACGGCGGTGGGTAGTGGTTTGGTGCGCTGGAGCACAGGCGAGACCACGCCCGTCATCTCGGTGAGTGCAGCCGGGGCGTATTCAGTGACACTGACGGGTGCCAATAGCTGTACGGCTTTGGCCACCACCACTCTCCAGGGAGACCTCGCTCCACCCACCGATGCCCGCCTAAGCTCGGGCACGTTGACCTGTAGCCAAACCAGCCTGACCTTAACGGCCTCGGCCAGTGGCGGAGTGAGCTACCACTTCAGCGGGGGCACCCCGGTGGGGATGGGTCAGTTGGTAGTGACCACGGCGGGTCTCTACTCGGTGACCATCACCGGGGCTAACGGGTGTTCGGCTACGGCCAGCACCAGCGTGCAAAGCAGCACCGCTACGGTGACCATCACCAACCCAACGGTCAGCACGGCGACAGTGGGGGTGTCCTTCAGTCAATCCTTCACCGCTTTGGGTGGTACCAGCCCCTACAGCTACACCCTGGCCAACGGCAGTCTGCCGACGGGTCTGAATCTGGCTACCACGGGCGTGCTGAGTGGTACGCCCAGCCAGGTGGGCAGCTTCACGATCACCGCGTTGGCCTACGATGCCACCGGCTGTTCGGGGGTGAGTACGGCCTACGTGCTGACGGTGATCAACGCCACGCCCACCATCACGGGCTTCTCGGCCAATCCGGCCGCCCTGTGCGTGGGCAGTCCCGTCACCTTTATGGCCACCATTAGCAACCTCATGGGCAGCTACAGCTACACGCTTACCAACGGTAGTTCAACCCAGACCGGTAACAGTACCAGCACCACCTTCAATCAATCGGTGACGGCCAGCGGGTCGGGCACCCAGACCTTTACGCTGACGGCGAGTGTCAATGGCCAGTCCGCATCCAGCGTAACCACCCTAACGGTTAACCCTTTGCCGATGGCGGGCCTGACCAACAATGGGCCGCTGAGTTGCGCCCAGACCAGCGTGACCCTGACGGCGGACGGTGGCGACACCTACCAGTTTGCGGGGCCTGGCATCGTAAGTCAGATCGGCAATACGGCCGTGGTGAACACGGCCGGGGTCTACTCCGTCACGGTTACCAGTACCGCCAGCGGCTGCTCCAGTTTCACGTCCATCACCATCGATCAGGATACCAATGGCCTGGAAACGAGCCTGGAGGACAGTGGCCCGCTCACCTGCGCGGTGACGTCGGTGACACTGACGGCTAACCCCGAGGGGCAACTGTATCAGTTCAGTCAGGGGGCGAGCCAGATTGGTTCGAGCAATCAGGCCACGGTGAGCACACCAGGCTTATACTCAGTGACGGTGATTTCGGGCAACGGCTGCTCCTCCGTGTCCAGTGTGAGTGTCACGCAGAACAATACCGCGCCAGTAGCGACAATCACGACCAATTCCTCCACGACGCTTACCTGCACCCATACGCAGGTAACCCTGTTCGCTTCTGGGGGCGACCGGTACGAGTTCGCGGGGCCGGGCATCGTGAGTCAGGAAGGCAGCCAGGCGCTGGTGAATGCCGCCGGGGTCTACTCGGTAACCGTGACCAACAACGATACGGGTTGTTTCTCGGTCACGGCCATCACCATCAGCCAGGAAGCGGCTCCCCAGGCCACTCTGACAGCCAGTCCCTCGGCTACGCTGAGTTGCGCGGTGCGTTCCGTAACGCTGACGGCGGGCGGTGGTAACACCGGGGAGACGCTCTCCTACGCCTTTGGGGGTCCGGGGGTGGTGAGCCAGAGCGGCAACCGGGCCGTGGTCAACACAGCGGGCGTTTATTCGGTGACGGTGACCAACACGGCCAGCGGCTGCTCGAGCACCACCACCCTGACGATCGATCAGAACACCAGTGGCCCGGAAACGAGCCTGGCCGGCAGTGGCCCGCTCACTTGCGCGGTGAGTTCGGTTACCCTGACGGCCAGTCCCGCGGGGCAAACCTATCAGTTCAGTGCGGGAACGACCCAACTGGGCACCAGTAATCAGGCGACGGTGAGCAGCCCGGGTCTGTACTCGGTGTCGGTGGTGTCGGCCAACGGATGTTCGACCACGGCCAGCGTGAGCGTGGCGCAGGACAACACCCAACCGGTGGCTACCCTGTCGGCCAATTCCTCGACCACCCTGACCTGTAGCCACACCCAGGTGACCCTGTTCGCGGGGGGCGGAGACCGGTACGTGTTCGCGGGGCCGGGCATCGTGAGTCAGGAAGGCAGCCAGGCGCTGGTCAACACGGCCGGGGTCTACTCGGTGACGGTGACCAACAGCAGCACGGGCTGTTTCTCGGTGACGTCCATTACCATTGACCAGAACAACTCAGTGCCCCAGGCCAGCCTGACCAGCAGCGGGCTGATCACCTGTGCGACGAGCAGCGTGACGCTGACGGCCAGTCCCAATGGATTGAGCTATGCCTTCGCGGGGCCGGGCGTGGTGAGCCAGAACGGCAATCAGGCCATCGTGAATGCATCGGGTACCTACTCGGTGACGGTAAGCAACGGGGCAAACGGCTGTTCGGCCGTGGCCCAGACCACCGTCACCAGCGATCAATCAGTGCCCGAGGTCAGCCTGACCAACGACGGACCCCTGAGTTGCACCATGAGCACGGTGACGCTGATGGCCAATCCCAGCGAGTTGACGTACCGCTTCAGTGCGGGGGCCACTCAGGTGGAAGGGGGCAATACGGCCACGGTCAACACGGCGGGTACCTACTCGGTGACGGTGACGGCTGGCAACGGCTGCTCGGCGGTGGCCCAGACCACCGTGACGGGTGACCAATCGGTGCCCGAGGTCAGCCTGACCAACAATGGTCCTTTGAGTTGCACCATGAGAACAGTCACCCTGACAGCCAGTCCCGAGGGGCAATCCTACCGCTTCAGCGCCGGAGCCACTCAGGTAGGCAGCGGCAACACGGCCACCCTCAACACGGCGGGTACTTATTCGGTCACGGTGACGTCGGGTAATGGCTGTTCAGCCGTTGCTCAGACCACCGTCACCGGCGATCAAACCGCGCCCTCCGTCAGCATCACGGCCAATCCCAGCCTGACCATCACCCAGGGGCAGTCCGCTACCCTGACTGCATCGGGGGCCGTCACTTACGCCTGGAACAACGGGGCCAACACCCCCGCCATCGTGGTCAGCACCGCCGGACCCTACTCGGTCACCGGCACCAGTGCCAACGGCTGCACCGGCACAGCCTCTGTCACCCTGACGGTCAATCCGGTGGTGACCGCTCCCTTTGCCATCACCGCCGTTACCACTGTGGACTGCACACCCGTCCTGCCCAACCGGTTTAGTGTCAGCTTCACCCCCCGCTACAGCGGCTTGGACGGCTCGCCCGTCAGCTTCTCGGTGACCAATGAGTTGTTTCCCACCACGAGTCCCGGGCCCTACACCCTCCAGCTCTACACCGATAACCCGGTTATCACCCTGGAAGCCCGGCAGGGCGGAGCCACCACCAAATACACCTACGACTGGCTGGCGGCCTGCAACAGCGCCACCACGCCCAACACGCCCCCCAGGGTGGTGATGGGCATCCCCGGCCAGACGGCCACGGTGGGTCAGTACTTTTCCTACGTGATCCCTGATGGCACCTTCACCGATACCGAAACGCCGGGTAGCCTGCGGCTGTCGGCCAGCGGGTTACCCGGCGGTCTAAGCTTCTCGGGCGCTACGCTGTCGGGCACCCCCTCCAGCACGGTGGGCTCGCCGGTCTCCATCACCATCACGGCCACCGATCCGGGCGGGCTCTCGGCCAGCACCCCGCTGGTGCTGAGCGTGCAGCCGGCCATGGGCACCCCCCCGCCTACGGTACCCTTCGCTATCACGGGGGTGACCACCATCAGCTGTACGCCGGTGGCCGACCGCATCAACATCAACTTTACTCCCCGCTACGCGGGTCTGAACGGGCAGCCCGTCGCTTTCGAGGTGGTGAACGAGACGCTGCCTACCACTGAGCCGGGTCCCTACAGCCTGACCTTGTACCGCGACAACCCGGTCCTCACCCTGCGGGCCACGCAAACGGGCAGCGCCGGACCGGTGAGCTATGCCTACAACTGGCTGAGTGCCTGTCAGAGCGTGGGTCAGGACAACACGCCCCCGCGGCTGAATCAGCCGGTAGCCAGCCAGACGGCGGTTGTGGGTCAGGCGTATAGCCTGAACCTGACCAACACGTTCATCGACCAGGAGACGCCCGACCAGATCAGCCTGTCGGCCGCGGGTCTGCCAGCGGGTCTGAGTGTGAATGGTAAGTTCATCAGCGGTACGCCCAGTATGAGCGGGGTGAGCAGTGTGACCTTGACAGCGACGGATGGGGGCGGCTTATCGACCAGCACGGTCTTCAGCTTTACGGTGCTGTCGGCCAGCACCCAGCCCCCCACCAATCCACCCACGGCTCCGTTCAGCCTCACGGGGGTGACCACGGTGAGTTGCGAGGTAATAAGTGCGGGTAAGCGGAGAGTGACGTTCACACCCCGGTACGCCGGTTTGGATGGCTCGCCGGTGAGTTTCCGGGTGGTAAATGAAACACTGCCCACGACCAATCCGGGTCCCTACACGCTGAACCTGTACACGGATAATCCAGTCATCACCCTGGAAGCGACACAGAGCGGGGTGGTGAGTCCGTTCAGCTACGGCTGGCTGGCCGCCTGCAACCCCGGTGCCCGCGTGGGTGCGGGTCCGGAAGTGCCGCTGTCAGTCACCGTATTAGGAAACCCGGTGTTGGGCGAGTCGGTCGAGGTGGAGGTGCGGGGCGCTGAAGGACAGGCGCTCACCCTGTCCGTGACCGATGCGCGTGGCCATCAGGTGAGTGAGCAGTTGGTTGGCCGGTCCGGGGTAGTGGAGCGGCAGACATTGCGCCTGGGCCAGGTTCCGGCAGGCGTGCTGCTGCTGCGGGTGAGCACCTCCACCCAAAGCCAGACCATCAAGCTGCTCAAAGCAGAGTAGCACTTATTTTCGACAGACTGGTTCACAAAAGAAGCCGCGTTCCATTGAAGGAGCGCGGCTTCTTTTGTGATTCGGAGGTTTAAATGAACGGTTTCAGCAGTGGCCCCTCCTGAAAAGCATTGACACGTCCAATGATCCCCACCGATAGGTGCTGCAGACTACGTGGCTGACTGATTCCGGCTCCCTATTTTAATCGGTCGCTCCACGTCTTTGGACACCCGGCCCTGAACAGTAGTAAGCCTCGCCGAGTAGAGTTACTGTTGACTGACTCTGATCCCGCCCCTAGTGCCAGTGCCAGCAACTGCGGACAGATCCCCCCGACAAAAAGAACTAATTACTTGTTTTTTTTCACTTTTTTGGCGCGATGCACCAAATGTGCGCCTATTTGAGTGAAATGTGCACCTATTTGAGTGAAATCTGCACATGGGTCTGACAGCTTTGGACTAAACTTGCACAGGTATCCAAGGCCGAAAAGCCAACCTTTTTTATCCCCCGGTTTGGGGCAGGTAATCCGGGGTTGAATGCTGTCGAATCTTCCTCTTTTTTACCGTATCTGTTGTGTATGGTCTACCTGTTTGTACCTACCGGTCTTTACCCGTTCATGCCTACCTTGAGCGGGTGAGGGGGCAATGCCACACACCCACGTTGCCGGTTTCTTTTAGGCATTACCATCGTTTAACGTATATATACCTTATAGTAAATAACTGAAGTTACGCAGGGTCAATGTTTAACAAGAGATTCTTTTGTTGGAGAAACCGGAGTTCAGCTAAAGCTGCCTGAATGGCTTTGATATACAGTCGACCTTTCAAGGCGAACTGATTCGTTGATTCAGCAAGTTTTAAGCCCTCTAACTTGACAAAAGCACAGACTGAAGCCAGCAAATGAGTGCTCTGTGTGGTGATACTACGAGCCGGTGAATTTTGCAGTGAAGTGTTGTTCTTCAGCGACTTATGGTAGTCTTCAATGCCCCACCGTTTTTGATAGGTT
>NZ_KB893446.1 GCF_000374085.1 Spirosoma spitsbergense DSM 19989
CAGGGCTTTTTCATAAAATTTGGAGTAGAGCGATCTTTGTGATTTTTCTCGACCAAGATAAAATCGCATGACGACCGCCCCGCTCCAAAAAACGAAATTAGGGCCTACTACCAGCATTTGCAAGCCCACCTGCCTGACCCGCGTGATGAGCGGGGTAAACGCCATAATCTGGCCTTCGTGCTGACAAGCCTGTTATGGGCTTTGTTGCGCTGCGGAGGGCAACTTAGCATCAGCCGCTTGCACCGATGGTTGGTCCGAGAACATGACTGGTTAGTGGATCAGACTGGTGAGATGAGCCGTAAAGCCATCTCGCACAGCCAATTACGAAGAGTACTGGCTGACTTGGATTATACCCGCTATAATGGCCTAAGCGAGGAGTTCTTTGGCTGGTCAGCGCAAGTAGAAGGGGTCTGGCGTAGTGTGGATGGCAAGGAGCTTCGAGGCAGTATTAATGGGGTAAGTGGCCAGAAACGGGGCGAGGTGTTGGTTCGACTAGTGGGTCATGAGGATGCCCTGGCCCAGGTATTAGGCTTCTATCAGGGCCAGAAAGAATCGGAGCGGACTCTGGTAGAGGAGTATATCCAGGCGCAGTCCACAGGCAGTTTGCAGGGGGAGTGCTGGAGTTTAGATGCGTTGTTTGCCACACCTGCTCTGTTGAGGGCTTTACAGGAAGCTGGTGTAAACTATGTGGTGGGTTTGAAAGCAAATCAGGCCGAGTTACTCACCCAGGCCCAAGCGTTGCGTGAAGGCGAAGCCCATTTTGATTGGGCACAGCTTGAGAAAGGACACGGACGAGTAGAACAACGTCATTATCAGGGCTATGAACTACCGCTTTGGCAGGTAGATGCGCGTTGGGACAGGAGTGGATTGGTCTCTATTGTGTGGGTGGAACGTAACCGCTTTCGCACCAAAGACGGCAAAACTACTCAGGAGTCCTGCTGCTTTGTGAGCAATGTAAATCTGGAAGGGCTGGGTGGTCTGGTACTGGCAGGGGCGATCCGCAATCACTGGCGGATCGAATCCGATCACTATGTGAGGGACACAACGGCTGGCGAAGACGGCATCCGTTGTGGGCATGGGAACCGGTTACGAAGTGTGGCGAGTGTGTTGAATGTTGGCCTGAATCTACTGCGAGCCGCAGACAGAAAAGGTAATCTGAGAGCCTATTGGGAGGACTGTTCAGCAGACCGACAAAATGTAGTTGACTCTTGGAGAAGAACTTAGAATTTTATGAAAAAGCCCTGTATACTACTATATGTACAGAGAGATGGTTTTTATTTTGACTCTACTTCCTTTAATTTAGAAATAATCCAGATATAGCGCATTGCTCTCATGCTGGGTATTACCCCTATTCCAGGTGAAAACAGGAAGGTAAATGGTGGTATTCCTGCCCATTGGTCGATAAACTGCTCTCTGTCCGGTAAACTGGCACTGATATTGGGGGTTGATAAGATGAATAGAATAGTGCTCTGAAAATCAATCCGGCAAAAAGCCGGAATATCCGGCTTTTTGCCTTTTTTTACGGTTGACTTTGACTAATACGACGGGTTTCCAGTTTATTACACAGTAAAGTCAGTGGCTGCTTTGGGCCTGAATAACGGAACGACTGAGATGAACCAAGTCGTTTTACTCTAAAAATAACCGTAACTATGTGTGGTATTGTAGCGTATGTGGGTCACCGGGAAGCGTGTCCGGTAGTGATAAAGGGACTGAAGCGTCTCGAATACCGGGGATATGATAGTGCAGGCGTTGCCCTGATGAATGGGCATGGCCTGAAGGTGTACAAGAAAAAAGGGAAAGTCGTTGCGCTGGAACGGGAACTGGAGGGCAAAGAAACCCACTCCACCATTGGCATGGGCCATACCCGCTGGGCTACCCATGGCGAACCCAACGACGTGAATGCGCACCCTCATTATTCGTTTCACCGCAAACTAGCCATTATCCATAATGGCATCATCGAGAACTATGCGGCCATAAAACAGGCATTGCTCAAGAAGGGACACACCTTCACCAGCGAAACGGATACCGAAGTGCTGGGTCAGTTTATCGAGGATATCTGGGAGAACAACGGCGGAACGCTGGAAGATGCGGTGCGGCTGGCGTTGCAGGAAGTAGTGGGTGCCTACGCCATTGTGGTCATGAGCGAAACCGACTCCACGCAGTTGATTGCCGCCCGTAAGGGCTCGCCCCTGGTTATTGGGGTGGGGGAAGAAAATGAGTTCTTTCTGGCGTCGGACGCGACCCCGATTGTCGAATACACCAAAGATGTCATCTACCTGAACGACTACGAGATTGCCGTTATTAAAGAGGGCGACCTGAAAATCGTTAACCTCGATAATACGACGACAACCCCGTACGTCCACAAAATTGAGATGGAACTCGCAGCCATCGAAAAGGGGGGCTACGACCATTTTATGCTCAAGGAAATCTTCGAGCAACCGCGCTCCATCGCCGACTCGATGCGGGGACGCGTGCAGGCCGATGCGGGCATTCTGCAACTGGGTGGTTTGCGCGATTACATGGACAAACTGGCCCGGTCGGAACGGATTGTCATCATTGGCTGCGGTACCTCCTGGCACGCCGGGCTGGTAGCCGAATACATCTTTGAAGAACTGGCCCGGATTCCGGTGGAAGTGGAGTACGCGTCGGAGTTTCGCTACCGGAATCCCATCATCAAAGAGGGGGATATTGTCATTGCTATCTCGCAATCGGGTGAAACGGCAGATACGCTGGCCGCTATCGAACTGGCCAAGTCCAAAGGGGCGACCATTTTTGGGGTTTGTAATGTGGTGGGTTCGTCTATTGCCCGGGCCACGGATGCGGGTGCCTACACCCACGCCGGACCCGAAATCGGGGTGGCCAGTACCAAAGCTTTCACGGCGCAGGTGACGGTATTGACAATCATGGCGCTGGAAGCGGCCCAACGGAAGGGCACCATATCGGAGTCCCTGTTCCGGCAATTACTGGTGGAACTGGAAAGCATTCCGGCCAAAGTGGAGATGGTGTTACAGGCCGCCGATAAGATCAAGGAAATCGCGTACATCTTCACCTACGCCCGCAATTTTATTTACCTGGGTCGGGGGCTGAATTTCCCCGTTGCGCTGGAAGGGGCCCTGAAGCTAAAGGAAATCAGCTATATCCATGCCGAAGGATACCCAGCCGCCGAGATGAAACACGGTCCCATTGCGCTCATCGACGAGGATATGCCAGTGGTGGTGATTGCCACTAAAGACAGTTCGTATGAGAAAGTAGTCTCGAACATTCAGGAGGTAAAAGCCCGCAAAGGGCGCGTTATTGCCATTACCACCGAAGGTGATACGGATCTGCCCGGCATGGTCGATTTTACCATCGAAATTCCGAAAGTTCATTCTATGTTGATGCCGTTGATTTCGGCGATACCCCTGCAACTGCTGGCGTATTATATTGCCGTGATGCGGGGCCGTAATGTCGACCAGCCGCGCAACCTGGCCAAGTCGGTAACGGTGGAGTAGCGAATGATAGAAAGATTGTGGTGTGGTGTCGGTTTTAACCGGGCTGGCGTACCAGAAACCGACACCACACCACAATCTTTCCCAAAACTGACACCTCACTAACCCCTAATCCGTTTAACGCTGATGCGTCTGAACCGGCTGTTTATACTGCTTCTGCTGGGGTCTGTTGCGCTGATGAACTACGCGCAGTCGCAACCCCGCGCCCGCGACCTCGGCATTCCGCTAGACGGTAAGCCCGGTGTTTACAATGCCATCACCGACGTAAAAGGGGTTGAAGTGGGTATGGTAACGCTTGTTTCGGGTAGTGGAAAACTAGCCGTGGGCAAGGGACCGGTTCGGACGGGTGTTACGGCTATTTTGCCGCGGGGCAAAACCTGCGACCCGGTTTTTGCCAACTGGCACGCGCTGAATGGTAATGGTGAAATGACGGGTACAACCTGGGTCACGGAGTCGGGTTTCCTGGAAACGCCCATTCTGATTACCAATACGCATAGTGTGGGTGTGGTGCGCGACGCCACTATTGCCTGGGAAGCAGCCCACAACTACTACAAGGAACTGGCACCGGATGTCTGGTTCTCCTATCCGCTCGTGGCCGAAACCTACGATGGGGCGCTGAACGACATTAACGGGTTTCATGTCACGAAAGAGCACGCCATGCAGGCACTCGACGGCGCCAAAAGCGGACCAGTGGCCGAAGGAGCCGTTGGGGGCGGAACGGGCATGATTTGTCTGGGATTCAAGGGCGGAACGGGAACGGCATCGCGGGTGGTGAATGGCTATACTGTTGGCGTCCTGGTGCAGGCCAATTTTGGCAGCCGCGCGCAGTTAACCATTGCGGGTGTGCCGATGGGGCAGGCACTGCTCGATACCCTGTCCTGGCGCATGAACGGGGAGCCGGTTTATGGCAAGCCTAAAGCTAAAACATCGGATGAGCGTGGGTCCATCATTGCCATTGTGGCTACGGATGCTCCCCTGCTGCCGCACCAGTTGAAACGTATTGCCCAGCGGGTTTCGCTGGGTATCGGCAAAATGGGTGGGGTAGGTGGTAATAGTTCGGGCGATATTTTTCTGGCGTTCTCGACGGCCAACCCGGGCGCTTTCGACCGGAAGGCTACCACAAAACCGGTCGAGATACTGACTAATGATAAGATGGACCCGCTCTTTACCGCAACTGTTCAGGCTACGGAAGAAGCCATCCTGAATGCGCTGGTAGCGGCAAAGGACATGACCGGTATCAACGATAATTTCGTGCCTGCCCTGCCACACGAGACGATCCGGAAACTATTGAAACAATACAACCGACTCACCACGAACTGATTCGTGCCGCTATCCCTCCATCCAGTTTCGGAACGCCCCTGCTTTCTCTTTGCTGACAATAAGTTCGAAGGAATCATGCGGTGCTTTGAGCAGCACCAGCAGTTTCTGACCGTCGTGAGGCCGGTATCCGGCAATGGCATCGAGCGCAACCACACACTGGCGATTGGCCCGGAAGAACCGGGCAGGGTCCACTAGTTCCTCCAGTTCGTCGAGGGTTTTGTAATCGGTAACCAGTTTTTTACCTTCGGTCGTATGGAGATAAATCAGTTCGTTTCGCAGGAAATAAGCGACGGCTTCCTGGGGTACGAACACAATTTGCCGGAGGTAGTGACCCGAGAACCGGCGTTTGTAATGAGGTACATCGGTCGTGCCGGCCAGTTGCGCCATTGCCTGTCGCAACTGCTCGCTAAAGTCGGGAACCGGACTCGCTGACCAGCGATGGAATTTCTCCAGGGATGCTTTCAATTCGTTCGGGTCAACGGGTTTGAGCAGATAGTCGATGCTGTTCAGTTTAAACGCCCGAATGGCATATGCATCGTAGGCAGTGGTGAAAATAACCGGAACAGTCAGACCAACCTGCCGGAACGCGTCGAAACTCACCCCATCGGACAGTTGGATGTCGGCAATCACCAGATCGGGGGCGGGTTGGGGTGTGGTAAAATACGTACAGATGCTTTGTACACTGCCCAATGGCCCATGAATGGTAGCGTCCGGCTCCAGTTGACGCACCATTTTCTGGAGTTGCCGGGCAATCAGCGGTTCGTCTTCGATGAGGAGAATGGTCATGGGTGGTTGAAGTCAGGATTGACGCGGGACTCACCTGTAATGCATAACTACTGCACTTTTTGAGCCCAATCAAGCTGGGCTGGATTCAGAGCGACTATCGGCTGACCCGATTTGCGGTTTTCGTATAGTTCAATCAGTTTTTTCGTAAACCTCACCAAGCGGCCATAATGTCGCTGCTATACCATTAATTTGCCGGTCAGCTCAGATAATAATGTACTGGCTTTAAGTTGTCCAGTGTCTACAGGCGACTCAACAGTCCCCGAATCACCAATTCCCGAATTTCGACAGGCATAGAATCAGACGTCAAAAAAAGAGTAGGCAAACTCGAGCGATTCAAGGGCAAGTTTATTTTCCTGCGCATTAAAGTCAGAAATACTCCACTTAACTGGCCATGCATCGTGAAATGTCCAGATCTTCAACGGAGTTCCGTTCTCGTTCAGCAGCATCAGCGTGATCGTTTGGGTAATAATTGGCTCACTAAACTCGGCACTGAGCGTTTTTTTGAACCAACTCACCAGATTGGAATCCGAAGTCACATAACCCCTTTTCAGTACCAGATTCGTATACGCTGGTACGCCCGGTACTTTATGCTTATAGCGGTTGAGCCCGCCTTCCTGAACTTCTTCGGTGGGCAGGGTTACCGAAACTCCGCTCACCTCCTGAAATCCATTATCGGAATCCGGATTCTTCGGATCAAACGTCACACTAAAGTAAAACCCAACCGCAGGATATATAGTCATGATCAGCTTTTCTTGATAACGATCGTTTCGTAGGCTAGTTCAATGGTTTCAACGGCTACTTCGTTGCCGTCCGACTTTAAGTCCGTTCCCGAAATTTTAATCGAGAAAGCATCGGTCAGTGTCCAGACCATCGTATCGGCACCTGCCTCATCCAGCAGGCTGATTACTACCGTTTCGCGTTTGATAGTGTTCATTTTGAAACTGTTGTACCAAGTCCAAAACTTGTTGTCTTTAACGAAGACGCCTTTCTTCAGGGTTACATTCCCCATTTTGGCAATACCGGGCATCTTGATCGTCGGGAATACTTTGCTGTTTCCCGCCCGATAGTCAATGACATGTGTCTCGCTATCCAGACTGCTTACCTCCTGAAAAAGGATTTCGCCCTGATCGCCCAGCGTAACTTTAAAGAAAAACCTGGGTAGGGGCCATATAGTATTCTGTGCTTCGCCAGCCATAATTGATACGATGTAAGAATTGAGGGAAAGGGGTTTGCGATTTTTGCATTTGTTGCTGGAGCGTGAGGATGGCAAAGTGCGTCTGAATAGGGAGACTCTTACATAAAGTGAAAATTGGTATATTATTGCCGTAATCTACTGATTGCCAATGAAAAAATTACATTACTCACCCTCTAGCAAAGGTACCTGCACCCGAAAGGTTTCGCCCGTATCGCCCACGTCGATGGGCTTCGGTCCCAGGTAGCTGTACAGCAGTTTCAGGTTTTCCAGCCCCTGCCCGTTGGAGGTGCCTACCTGCCGTTTGCGCTGGATGGGGTTCGATACCGTTATGTAGCCGTCGTGCGTACTAATGGTCACCGTAAGCGGGTGCGACTCGCTGATGACGTTGTGCTTGATGGCGTTCTCGATTAGAATCTGGAGCGTAACGGGGACAATCTGCTGGTCCAGCGCGGTATCGTCAACCTGACAGATAACAGCAAACGTGCCGTCGAACCGGGTATGCAAGAGCGAAATATAGTTTTTGATGAACGCCAGTTCGGTTTCAAGGGGCACCAGCGATTTCTCCTTGTGTTGCAGGACATACCGGAATACCTTCGACAACTGCTGCAAAAACTGCCGGGCCAGCACGGGGTTGTCGTCAATCAGACTATCCAGCGACGACAGGCTGTTGAACAGAAAATGCGGGCTGATCTGATTTTTCAGGCTGTCCAGCTGCACCTGTACTTTTTCTTTTTCGAGTTGCGCCGTCTGGAGGGCGTTTTCCTGCCAGCGCTTCAGCAGATGACTGGCCATGAAACCCAGACAAATAACCGTATTGACCAGAAAGACCATGATTCCGATAATGAGGAATGTGTAGTTACCCAGTAAGGATAGGGTAGGTGGTAAGAAATAGCGACTAACGAAATAGCTGACTATCAGGAAAAGGGTTTTAACTACGCTCCAGCCGCCGAAGACCTGTACGATAACACGCCAGCGGACATTTTTCTCAAACGGAAGCCGGTGATTCAGCCACTCGTTAAATTGAAAATGGAAGGCCCATACCACGTTCAATACCCCGAACGACAGCAGGAAAAGTAATGCCTGCACCTGCCAGGTCAGGCTGGGAATGAGCCACTGCCGAACGGCAATACCCCCAACGGCGGTTGCCAGAAGTAGTAGTTCGACGTATCTATTGACCCTTATTTTCATGACTGGTAATGATCATTCCATCCGACATTTCGATGACCCGGTCGGTTCCGGCAGCAAAATCGGGATCGTGCGTAACGGCAATAATGGTCTGCCCTTTCCGGGCCAGGTCGTGGAAAATAGAAAATACGTTATCGCCATTGGCTCTGTCGAGGTTGCCCGTTGGTTCATCGCCCATGATGATGGTGGGGTCGTTGATGAGGGCGCGGGCAATGGCTACCCGCTGCTGCTGCCCGCCCGACAGCTTACTGGCCGGTTTGCGGGCAAAGTCTGCCATGCCGATAAGCCGCAGCTTTTCCATGGCTCGCTCCTCGACTTCTTTGTCAGAGTACTTCCCCAGCTTAAGGCCGGGCAGCATCACGTTTTGCAGGGCCGAGAATTCGGGCAGCAGAAAGTGAAACTGAAATACGAACCCCAGGTGCTCATTGCGAAAGCGAGCCAGAAAATCCTGACTACGCCCCGTCAGTTTCGTGCCTGCCATCTCGATTTCACCGTCGTATTCGGTGTCCATCGTTGAGAGCAGGTAAAGCAGTGTAGACTTACCACAACCTGATTTGCCCACAATCGCCATGAAATCACCGGCCTGCACATCGAACGTAATATCTTTCAGAACCTGGAATTTAGCCGGGTCGTAAAAGAACTTGTTTAAGTGGCTGGCGGAAAGAACGGTAGGCATTTTAGTGTCATTTTATGGTCATTGTGCTTCGCTGTCATTGATTGTCATCAGGTTTCTCTTCATTTAGTAGCAACTTCTAATGACTACAATGCCCATCAATGACAGCGAGGTATAATGACCTATTTCTCTTTATCCCCGTAAAATAGCGACCGGATCCACCTGTGCGGCTTTTCTGGCGGGAAAGTACCCCGCCAGAATGGTAGTAGTAACACCGAACAGCAGGCCCATGACGTAATATTTAGCAGCAAAAATGACCGGGAAGGTCTTGATGCTCAGGAAATCACCCGCATCGAAGGGCATGATGGACAGGAGATAACTCAGCCCAAAACCAATCCCCAGGCCCAGCAGCCCACCCGTAAACCCAATGAAAACGGCCTGTAATAGAAAAATAGCGACGATGTCGCGGGCATCGAACCCCGTGGCTTTCAGGATGGCGATGTCCTTGATTTTGTTTATAACGGTCATGTTCATGATGTTATAAATCCCAAAACCGGCCACCACCAGCAACGTAATGGATACGACATAGGTGAGCATATTCCTGATTTTTTCCCCCGCCAGAATTGCCGTATTGGCCGTGGCCCAGTCTTCGGTGTAATAGCCGTACGCAGCCCGCAGTTTCTGACCGAACGGTATGGCCTGCAGCGGGTCTGTCATTTTGATGTGGATGTCGGTAATGTAACTGGGGTCGCGTTGCAGCATCTCCTGTACGGTGGAGAGGTTACCGTAACTTTTGGTATTGTCCACTGTTCCCACCCCAAACCCGAACGTACCCACCACCCGCAGCACCCGCGTAGTACCTTTTGGCGTAGTTACCGTTACCTTATCGCCCACCCGAACGTTGAGTTTTCGGGCCAGCACTGTACCCATGATCAGGCCGTCGGGGTTGGTTTTCAGGGCGTTCAGACTGCCTGATTTTAGTCGTGTATTTAATTTGTACAGCCGGTTCTCGCGGTCGATGTCAACGCCCGATATGGTGCCCGATAGCTGAATGGGGCCGTTATTGTAAAACGCCTGCGTGGCTACCTGGGGCGATACGCCCAGCACGCCCGGTTCTCGCTCGATGCGTTCTGCAATGGTCAGCCCGTTTTTTATCCGGGACTGTTCGTCTTTGGGTTTCTGGTGGTAAACTACGTTGAAACGACCGGGATTCAACTGCTCGATGAGGCTGGGGCGCTGGGTGTTCACCTCATTATACAACCGGATGTGCGGACTGGCATCCAGCGCCGAATCTTCCAGAAACTGATTGACGCCCTGCATGAACGAAATCATGGTGATGAACATCGCAATACCGAACGTAACGCCCAGCATGGCTACGAGCGTTTGACGCTTTTTGGTCGTGAGGTGCGTCCGGGCAATCTGGGAAGCGATGTGAAGGTCCATGTTTTTAATGATAGATTGAGTGAATGATAGAATGAGTGAATGGCCAGGCCAACTTATTCTACCATTCTATCATTCACTCAATGGTTCGTCAATTTTTAGGGATATGAAAAAGGCGTGTTAGTTTTGGGTATCTGACATCCAAACCAAACAACGCCTTTATGCAAGGACCAGCCCTACTGAGTACAATAGTAGCTAACCTGCCCGATTTGACCAAACCCCGTCGGCAATTTATACACCACATTCTGATGCTGTTTTTGAGTGTTCGTCACCGAATCAACTTTCTGCAATTGGCTCGCCACAGCGACCAGTA
>NZ_KB893447.1 GCF_000374085.1 Spirosoma spitsbergense DSM 19989
CTGAATCAACGAATCAGTTCGCCTTGAAAGGTCGACTGTATATCAAAGCCATTCAGGCAGCTTTAGCTGAACTCCGGTTTCTCCAACAAAAGAATCTCTTGTTAAACATTGACCCTGCGTAACTTCAGCTGTAATTGAAAACGCAATAGCCGCCTTGCTGACAAAGTGGCTATTACCCAGGACTTCGGACGACGAAGCCGCTGATGACTCACATGAACAGTTACTCCGTTTTGATCCGCAGGTCATCAAAAGTATGATAGGCGATGACGAGGAACTTTTTAGCGTATTGGTTGAAGCAGCCGAAGAGGAATTGACTGTTTCCCTGATTGCATTACAAACCCAGGCAGAAACGGAAGATTTGAAAGCGTTAAAAGCAACTGGTCATAAGTTGAAAGGAACTGCCCTTAGTGCCGGCATGCAAAACCTTGCTCAACTAGCTCAGACATTAGAGCATTTAGACCACGTGAAGGATGATGTTTTAAAAAACCTGGTGGAAAAGATTCAGTTGGAAATTAAACAGATTCTTCATTTGATTACTGTTGTTTCTTAACGTGTTTTAGCCTCAAATGTAGCAAGTCCACTAAACGTGTTTGCAATCGGGAACACACCCCTTATCGGTCGGTTTGTTATACCCTTGTTCGTGTGCTCCCTGAACGATAGCAATGGGTTCCCCATCAGGGCTGTTCCGTGATGCGGTTTCATCGCTATTTGGCGGTTATCCCGAAACTCAGTTTGTCGGAGACCCTGGGGTATAGCTCACGAAACTAACAATCAGCGTAGCTCTTGCATTGGGAACGGATAGGTTGAACTGCCCATTGGTAGTGGTAGTTGTGCCCCGCGTTGTTCTTAATTCCGGAGCAGCTGTTACATGATAATGACTACCCGAAGCCCATCCCCCTTCTCCTGCAACTTTTCGCCAAATCCAGCCGTTACGAACAAAACGCTGTTGGTCATTCTGTGAAAGCACTTTCCTACCTCAACAAATACCTCATAAAGTACAAATGGTACCTGATTCTGGGCGCACTTTTTACGGCCATATCGAATCTCTTCGGCATCTTTCCCGCTCAGTTGGTTCGGTATGCCCTCGATCTGGTGAGCGAAACCCTGGACATTTACTACCTCTACGATAAATCGCCCCTGCAATCGAATCTGTATGACGTTTTCGCCTTTAGCATCCTTCTGTTTGGTGTACTCACGCTCGTACTGGCCCTGCTGAAAGGGTTCTTCCTGTTCCTGGTCCGGCAAACGCTCATTGTGATGTCGCGGCACGTAGAATACGACCTCAAAAACGAGATTTACGACCATTACCAGACGCTGCCCCTCAGCTTTTACCGCCAGCATAACACGGGTGATCTGATGGCCCGGATTTCCGAAGATGTCAATAAAGTACGGATGTACATTGGCCCCAGCATTATGTACGGGCTGAACCTGATCATTCTCTTTATTCTGGTCATTAGCTACATGGTGAGTATCAACGCCCGCCTGTCGCTGTACGTGTTGTTGCCCCTGCCGGTACTGTCGGTGTCGATTTATATCGTCAATAATATCATCATCCGGCGGTCGGAAGAGATACAGCGTTCCCTGTCCCGGTTGTCGACGTACGTGCAGGAAGCCTTTTCGGGCATTCGGGTCCTGAAAGCCTACGTGCAGGAAGCTAATTCGGCGGCTAAGTTTGAGTTGGAAAGCGACGAATACCGGGATAAATCCCTGAGCCTGACGCGTGTCGATTCGCTCTTTTTTCCCATTGTGGCTATTCTGGTAGGGCTGAGCAACGTGCTGGTCATTTATGTGGGAGGGCAGGAAATCATCGCGGGCCGACTGACGCCCGGCAACATTACCGAGTTTATTTTATACGTAAACATGCTCACCTGGCCCGTGATGGCTCTCGGCTGGACCACCAGTCAGACCCAGCGGGCGGCTGCCTCGCAGGAACGCATCAACGAGTTTCTGCGCGTTAAAACCGATATTGTTTCGCAGAAGAATATCAGTCACACCATCAACGGCGATGTGGAGTTTAACAATGTACGGTTCGTCTATCCCGACTCGGGTATCGTGGCCATCAGAGATTTCTCGATGCGCGTCCGGGCGGGCGAAACGGTGGCGATTCTGGGCACAACCGGTTCCGGCAAGAGTACTCTGGCCAACCTGCTGACCCGCATGTACGACGTCACGTCCGGCGAAATCAGCGTAGACGGTATTCCAATCAAAGACTATAATCTAACCTCGTTGCGGGAGCAGATGGGCTACGTGCCGCAGGATGTATTCCTGTTCTCCGAAACCATCAGCAACAACGTTCGTTTCGGCAAGCCCGACCTGCCGCAGGAGCGGGTTGAGCAGGCAATCCGCGATGCCGATCTGTATCAGAACGTGCTGGATTTTCCCGAGCAGTTCGATACCCGCGTGGGCGAGCGGGGTGTTACGCTGTCGGGTGGGCAGAAGCAACGGCTCAGTATTGCCCGCGCCATTGCCCGCGACCCGAAGATTCTGATTCTGGACGACTGCCTGTCGGCGGTGGATACCAATACGGAAAACATCATCCTGAATAACCTCCAGCGCATTATGGCCAACCGCACATCAGTGGTTATTTCGCACCGGGTTTCGTCGGCAAAACTAGCCGATTACATCATCATGCTGGATGAGGGCGAAATCGTTGAGCAGGGCACCCACAACGACCTGCTGGCCAGCAATGGTGCCTATCGGGAACTGTACGAAAAACAGTTGCAGACGGAGGAGGCATAGCGTTTTAGTCAGGCGTGCAGCACCTTGACCATTGAAAAGGCTACTGGGTACTTACCAATTCGTGGCAGGTTACGTGCTGTTCATGCTGGCTTTTTTCCTATGTTTGGTCAGGATTTCATTCTAAATCATACCAGTACCGATGTCAAATTTTCGGTTTAAAGCCCTTGAAATAGCTCAGAATCGCCAGGCTCTGTCTGTGGCGGCACCCACCGAGCGAGTGGGTGATTTTTTTGGCAGTAATACGTTCAACATCGAGGTGATGCGGACGCTGCTATCCACAGAAGCCTTCCTGAAGGTGACGGAAGCCATGAATATGAACGGTCAGATTGATCGTAACATTGCCGACGAAGTCGCTGGGGCCATGAAGTCGTGGGCCACGTCCAAAGGTGCTACGCATTACACCCACTGGTTCCAGCCCCTGACGGGTGAAACCGCCGAAAAACACGATGCCTTCTTCGACATTACCATTGACGGAAAAGCCGTTGAGAAATTCAAGGGGAGTGCCCTGGTGCAGCAGGAACCCGATGCGTCGTCTTTCCCGAATGGGGGGTTGCGGAATACGTTCGAGGCTCGTGGCTACACGGGCTGGGACCCATCGTCGCCCGCATTTCTGATGGACAACGGAGCCGGGGGAAAAACGCTTTGTATTCCGTCTGTTTTTATTGCGTACACCGGTGAAGCCCTGGACTATAAAACGCCCTTGCTCAAAGCCCTTAATACGCTGGATAAGGCGGCCACCGCCGTTTGCCAGTACTTCGACCGGAACATAACCAAAGTAACCCCTACCCTCGGACCAGAGCAGGAATACTTTGTTGTCGACCGGGCTTTATTCTATGCCCGACCTGATCTGGTGCTAACGGGGCGAACCGTGTTTGGCCACTCACCGGCTCGCGGGCAGCAACTGGACGATCACTATTTCGGCTCGATTCCTCCCCGAATCAATGCCTTCATGGTCGATTTTGAGTTTGAATCCATGAAACTCGGCATGCCCGTCCGTACGCGTCATAACGAGGTGGCACCGGGGCAGTTTGAAGTAGCGCCCACGTTTGAAGAAGTCAATCTGGCCGTTGATCATAATGCGTTGCTGATGGATTTGATGGAGCGAATAGCCGAGCGTCATAACCTGAAGGTACTCTTTCACGAGAAACCCTTTGCGGGCATCAACGGCAGCGGTAAGCACAACAACTGGTCGATGGGTACCAATACGGGCGTTAATCTGCTGGCTCCCAGCACAAAGCCCAAAGAAAGTCTGCGGTTTTTAACCTTCCTGGTCAACGTTGTCAAGGCGGTGCATGACAATGCCGACCTGTTGCGGGCTACCATTGCCTCGGCAGGAAACGAGTATCGGCTTGGGGCTAATGAAGCCCCCCCCGCTATCATGTCGGTTTTTCTGGGTGAATCGCTGACGCAGGCACTCGACGACCTCGAAACCAAGTCGGAAGTGACCGTCAACAAGGGCGATAACGTGTATTATAAACTGGGCCTGAATCGGATTCCAAGCCTGATGCGCGACAACACCGACCGTAACCGAACCTCGCCTTTTGCCTTTACGGGGAATAAATTCGAGTTTCGGGCGGTGGGCAGCTCCGCTAACTCCGCATCGACCATGACGGTACTGAACGCTATCGTAGCCGATCAGCTCAACAAATTCAAAACAGATCTGGACGGGCGGCTGGGCCGGGGCGAAAAGAAAGAACTGGCCATCGTCGATATCCTGAAAGAGTATTACAGCAACATCAAACGAATTTTGTTTGAGGGCAATGGCTATTCCGATGAGTGGATTGAAGAAGCCGCCCGGCGGGGCCTGTCGAATATCAAATCGGCGCCCGAAGCGCTGGCCGTGTTCGTACAGCCCGAATCCCTGGCCCTGTTCGAGCGGACAGGCGTAATGAGCCACGCCGAAGTGGAATCACGGTATGAAATCGAACTGGAGAAATACATCAAAAACGTACAGATCGAGTCGCGGGTGATGGGTGATCTGGCCATGAACCATGTGGTATCGACCGCCCTCAAATACCAGAATAAACTGGCTGAAACCGCCCGGCATCTGGTCGAGTTAGGCATGCCTGCCGAAGCCGAACCGATCAAGGATATTCTGCGCGAAATTTCGGCCCGTATCATCGTAATAAAAAAGGGCGTGGCGTCCATGATTGAATCGCGTAAGAAAGCGAACAACGTAGAGGACACCGTTGAGCGTGCCCATCTGTACGGTGGTGAAGTAAAAGATCACTTCGATCTGATCCGCTACGAGGTTGACAAACTCGAACAAATTGTGGACGACGAAGACTGGCCGCTGGTCAAGTACCGGGAGTTGTTATTTGTGAAGTAGACAAATCCTGAACCGTAAACCTGATTTTGTAGATGTTATAAAATCTTGATAACTTGCATAGGAGCAATCAGGCTACTGCCGCAATAGTGTACGATTATCTTGATCCGTTCCCCGAAAGAGATGTTGTACATCGGAATTAAATCAAATGAAGTGGAATGGGTGCATTGAAACCGCTATACAAGTCGTCAACTATTGAGGAGAGCACCCCTGGTGCTGATTGTCTGACGCTGTATGATCGGTACGGTGGGTTGGCCTACGGCATTATTTTACAGATAATTCCGGAGCCTGAACAGGCGCAGCGGGTACTTATCGACTTGTTTTCCTCACCACAGGTGAAAGCGTATGCGGAATTCTCAAACCGGGTGAGCAGTGGAATTATTCGTCTGGCACGGGAAAAAGCGCTGGCTGCCAGATCGACAACACTTACGAAGCCGTTAACCACATCAGCAATAGCCGTGAACGATACGACGGATAAATTGGTGTTTGATCTGTCATTTTACAAGGGATACACCATCGACGAAATTGCAGATAAATTGCAACTGTCCCGGGCAAGCGTGTTAACCAAAATCAGTTCTTATTTTAAGCACCACCGTTCATCTCAATTATAGGGACTTTGAAAAACTACGAATATCTGAAAAACGGCATCCTCGAAGCCCATCTGCTGGGATTATTTGCTGACCAGGAGAAAGAAGAGGTAACCCAGTTGCTGACTACCGACAACGATTTGCTGGATCATCTGGGCGAGCTCGAACTGGAAATGGAAGAATACTTCCTGCGTAATGCTGTTCCGCCCCCTCCTGGAATCCGGGAAAAAATCGAGTTACGCATCAGCCAGACGGACGTGGAGAAATGGGTGCAGCCCGATCATACCGATCAGAGCCGCAGATCGACTGAAACGGCCTCGAAAGAGCCCCAGTACGTCAATGTCGAGTTTGATGATACGCATATCCGGGTACATAAACAGTGGAAAACGGCTTTTATTGCTATTTTCATCCTCTCGAAAGTATTCCTGATTCTCGGGCTTTATTATTACTTCAAAGCGGATAGCCTTCAGCAGGAAGTTGCCCGCCTTAAAGCAGAAACGCAGGTGCAGCAAACAGTACCTCCACGACGCTGAGTCAGGCAGGAACGTTGATAAAAAGGGCCAGACTCGTGAAGTCTGGCCCTTTTTTATGGATTAGCCTTGCTTTAATAAGTATTGAGTTGTTGTAATGCGAGACCGATGTTTGTCATTTCGACGCAGGAGAAATCTCCATGTCACGTATCAATCAAGCTTGAGATTTCTCCTGCGTCGAAATGACAAACAAAAACGCTGTTTAGTTTTGGCTCAATCCTGAACTTCCCAAGAGGTTTATTTTCAGTAGGAAGAAATGAAAACTCCCGAAACAGGCTGATTCGTAGCTTGTTTCGGGAGTTTCTGAGGAAGTCAATCAATTAAAGGCGTTGATATGCTTCTGGAAGATAGCCTCGTATTTGTTGGCGGCTGCCGTTTGTTTTGCCTCCTTACAGGCTTCGATGATCGTTTGCAGGATGTACAGGTCCGAGTCGGGATTGCCGAAGCGGTTGCCGTTGCCTGATTTATCGTAGGTAAGGGCCTGATCGGCACGAGTAGCCATGATGTCGGCAATTTCGAGCGCTTTCTTGGTATCACCTACTTCAAACAGGAAGCGTACGTAGTTGGACGAAATCTGGTCGTAGGGAATACTTTTGTCGGGAATTACTTTCAGTGAATAGTAGAGTACCTCTTTGGCTTTATCCATCTTCCCTTCCCGCATGAGCTGGTCGGCCAGTCGGAAGAAAGCGATACGGGCTGAAATAACCGGCGGCCCTTTATAGGTTTCGTCGTAGTACGTATTCGGGTTATCGAACTCCCGCCAGAACGTCTTCTTGGTCATGTTGGTGTACATGATGTTCGAGTTGACATACCCATCCGAAGCGCCCGGAACGGCTACCGGCATTAGCCGATACGCGTAGCCTTCGAGCTGCATGTAGTTTTTCAGGCTTAGGTAATTGTCGTTCGCCAGT
This sequence comes from Spirosoma spitsbergense DSM 19989, assembly GCF_000374085.1. Classification (GTDB taxonomy): domain Bacteria; phylum Bacteroidota; class Bacteroidia; order Cytophagales; family Spirosomataceae; genus Spirosoma; species Spirosoma spitsbergense. Next base: position 7,094 of record NZ_KB893447.1, read on the forward strand.
GTGCTCGAAAAATAGATGGGCCGCTGCCAGTTGTTGGTAGCAATCATGTCGAGCATGATCAGGTCGGGCTTATAGAGATCCTTCTTCCCGATGGTCCATTGCAGCGTATCCTTCACCAGCGGGCGTAAGGATGGGGGAACAAAGCCAGCCTTGTCGATAGCGGCTTTGTCGAGTGGCAGAAACAGCACGGACGAAGGCAGAATACTCGTCATATCCCCATTGGTGAGGGGAACCTGTACCGCCGGACTATTCGATTTGATCAGGCTAATGTACTGTTTGAGGTCGATGCCGTTTTTCACGCCCGGCACTTCGTAAAACGGTACAATGTCGTTCTTACCCTTATTGAAATTGTCGAATTCCAGCGAAATGGGCAGGGCTTCCGACAGGTACGTTTTGCGTTTCATCTGCTGGATGTACCATTCCGTACCCAGCAAACTCAGGTTACACACGCGTACATCGGTCCGGAACCCTTCCACTTCCTGCACGTACCAGAGGGGGAACGTATCGTTGTCACCGCCCGTAAACAGGATGGCATTGGGCGCGCAGGAGTTGAGCAGATTCTTGGCGAAATCGACCGACTGGTACCGATGACTGCGGTCGTGGTTGTCCCAGCTTTTCATACCCATCATAACGGGTACCAGCAGGCTCAAACCAACCACCAGCCCGTTGCGCATCGTATCCGATTTCAGGTACGCCCGTAACCCTTCGGCAATGGACATCACGCCCAGGCCAAGCCAGATAGCAAAGAAATAGAACGAACCTACGTAGATATAATCCCGCTCGCGGGGTTCGGAGGGGGGCGAGTTTAGGAAGATTTGCAGGGCTATTCCCGTGAATAGAAACAGCAACCCCACAATCAGGAAATCGCGCCGACGGCGGAAATACTGGAACGTAATACCCAGCAGACCCAGGGCAAAGGGCAGCATGTAGAAATTGTCGCGGGCTTTGTTTGTTCGCAGCAAATCAGGCACATTCTGGTCTGACGACCAGGGTAGCAGATACCCCGCGCCTTCTTCGTCACTTTCGCGTCCGGCAAAATTCCACATCAGGTAACGCCACCACATGTGGCCCAACTGGTAGCTGAACATGTACTTCAGGTTATCGCCCATGGTTGGTTTCTGGCCTTCGGCCAGACCCAGCATCTGCCGGTATAGGGCGGGGTGATTTTGCTGGCTGCTGTACACCCGGGGAAACAGCATCTCATCGCCGGGAGCATAGATGTACTCCGGCTGATGGTCGAAGGCAACATAGCGGTTTCCTTCTTTTTTCCAGATGGCTGCACCCTGTTTCTGATCCACAGGACGAGCCGTAAACACCGGCCCGTACAGCAGCGAGCGGCTTCCGTATTGCTCCCGGCGCAGGTACGACAGGAAGTTCAGCTCATCGCTCGGGTCGTTTTCGTTAATGGGCGGATTGAAATCCGCCCGGACCAGCACCTGCATGTACGACGCATAACCAATCAGGACGAACGCCAGGGCCAGCAGTGAGGTATTGAGGATAACTTTTTTCTGCCGCGCCGACCAGATGATACCGTATACCAGCGCACCCAGGAAGACAACGATAAAGAAGTTAGCACCGGAGGTAAATGGCAGGCCCAGCGTGTTGACGAAGAATCGTTCAACGGCAAAAGCCATGCCCGGTAATCCGGGAATGATACCGGCGTTGATGATGGCCAGCACCACCAGCCCGATGCCAGCGGCAATAACCCCGCCCCAGAAGGTTGGCTTCGGTTGCTTTTTGAAGTAATAAATAAGAGCCAGAGCGGGCAGCGTAACTAGGTTCAGTAAGTGAACACCGATAGACAAACCCGTGAGGTAAGCAATGAAAATAAGCCAGCGGTTGGCGGCTGCTTCATCGTCAATTCGCTCCCATTTGAAAGCGGCCCAAACCACAATAGCCGTAAAGAATGACGACATACCGTATACTTCGGCTTCCACCGCCGAGAACCAGAACGTGTCGGAGAAGGTATAAGCCAGTGCGCCAACGGCACTCGTGCCCAGTACCAGCAGGGTGTCGGCGGTGGTATAATCAGACTCCGACTTATCCAGCAGTTTCTGCGCCAGCATGGTGATGGTCCAGAACAAAAAAGCAATGGTAAAAGCACTGGCCAGTACCGATGCCATGTTGACCCAGTACGCCACGCTGGTCAGGTCGCCGAAGGACATCATCGAGAATAAACGGCCCAGGAGCAGGAAAAAGGGTGCCCCCGGCGGGTGCGGTACCTGAAGTTTGAACGAACAGGCAATAAACTCGCCACAGTCCCAGAAACTGGCGGTTCGTTCAACGGTCATCGCGTAGGTAACCAGCGCGACAACGAAAACGGCCCAGCCCATAAGGGTGTTCAGGCGTTTAAATGATTGCATACTAGTGAAGATTAACGAAAGGCTTTTGTGTAAGTAAGTGCCCAAAATTACGCAAAAACCAGCCCGACAGCGGTAGATGGAGCTGTTAAAGTTTGTTAAGTCAAAACCTATACAGGCAATTCTGAACCGGTAAAAGACCCTCTTAAATGCTATTAACTAGCGGGGGTCGTCTTGTTTGGTCTTGTTTGAACTGGTTTGTATGGGTGGCTTATGACCCCACTTGTTGAAATGGGGTCACGGCGGTGTTACTATTCCAAACGGCTTCGTCTTAGTGTTCATGGAAATACTGCGACGATTGATTCGCTGGTTAGGATTTGGTAAGAAACCGCCCATTGTTGACGATGAAGGTCGGGACTGGGATCGTAGTGCTTACTACGATGACTACGACTGGACGCTGGATACGTTTGCTAAGAAGGACAAAAAATAAGGTCCGACTTTATCTGATGTAGGCTGAATCTATAAAGTAGATATTCACAGACTGACTGCTTCGCTTATATAAGAAACAATATTTTTAGGTTAAGACAATAGAGATTAAGTCAATTTGATTGTTTATCTACACACGCGACCTTTGCCTGATGAAATCGACCCAATGGCGAACCAACCCCACTCGTTTTTTGGCTATGACAGGCTATACCATCGAGCAGTTTGATGCACTCTTGCCNTTCTTTGAAGAGGCCCATGATGACTATCTTCAACGATTTTACCTTGATGGCAAGCCCAGAGAGGGCTACAGACGCTTTGTCTTGTACCAAAACAGTCCCCTG
>NZ_KB893448.1 GCF_000374085.1 Spirosoma spitsbergense DSM 19989
CAAGATCGTGGCTTACAGATTGGCAGTGGTTGTATCGAAGCGGCTCACCGGACGGTGATTCAGTGCCGGATGAAGCGCAGCGGTCAGCGGTGGAGTGATGATGGGGCGCAAGCGATGCTCAACTTACGGGTAGCGGCTAAGAGTGGCCGCTGGCAATTGGTCAGAGACCGCCTAAATTTAGTTGACAACGACTAAGTCAACTTAAGGCAGGTAGTTTTGAAATGCACCTGTCTACAACTGCTTAATAATCGATGAATTACTTCTCAAAATCGCGGGTCGAAGCATTCAGCGATGGCGTGTTCGCCATTATCGTCACGCTGCTGGTATTAGAAATTAAGGTACCACACATTGACCACCACGAGTCGGTAGCCGAATTAACCAGGGGATTATATACGCTGCTGCCAAAGTTCATTAGCTGGATTATCAGTTTTCTGATGGTGTGCGTAATCTGGGTCAACCACCACCGACTACTCAATCAAATTGCGAATATCACCCAGGCCATTTTCTGGCTCAACTCTCTCCTAATGCTCTGGTGTTCGTTTATCCCCTTCCCGACGGCCCTGCTCGGCGACTACCTTAACAATCCGGTGGCAAGTTTTGTCTTTGGCGTAGTATTGGCCCTCATGTCGGTTACGTTTACGTTCATTCGCTGGCAGGCGCAACGCAGTACCGACATCCTGCAACCCAATATTGACCAGGTAGCCTTCCGGAAAATTACCCGGCAATCGGTGCTGTTTGGACCGGTGTTATACGGCACCGGGGCCCTGGCAGGCTTTCTGAGTCCCTGGCTATCTATTACCATTTTTGGCTTCATTCCCTTCTATTTCATCTTCTTTAATTCGTTCAGTCAGGAGAATTCGTCCAGTAAGGAGGCCGAAGCCTGAATGAGCACGTGTTAATCATACGCTACCGTATTTTCGGACACTAACTTTTAAAAGTTTTCAGTACACGGAGAATGGACAAACTGGTTTTCAAAAACTACATCACCCGAAAAGTTCCACTCTCAGACGCGGAGTGGCAATTGATCGATAGTCTCTTTGCCCCTACATACCTGAAGCAGGGCGAGTTTCTGCTAGAGCAGGGCGCTGTTTGCAAACACCTGTACTTCGTAGGCAGCGGGCTGTTACGCTTTTTTGTCTGGAAAGAAGGCGTTGATAAAACCAAGTTTTTCACCTTCGACAATTACCTCTTCACCTCACAACACAGTTTTTCAACCCGTAAACCAGCCACGGAAAATATCCAGGCCATTGCGGATTGCGAGTTGCTCCAGCTTACCTACACCGACCTGCAAACGCTCTATGACCAAATTCCACACTGGCGTAAATTTATTCAGATGATCATTCAGGAAGCCAGTCATTTTACGGAAGAAATTCTGACCGAATTGCAAACCGAAACCGCCGAAAAACGGTATCAGAAAATGCTCCTCGACAATCGGGCTATGATTCAGCGCATACCGCTTAAATATCTGGCCTCTTATCTGGGCATTGCTCCACAATCGTTGAGCCGTATTCGAAAAAATAGCGCCAAGACCGAACGAACTTAACGTAGGTGAAGTAGCAACCATTTTGAGAGACGGATCTTTGCCCTACACAAAGGCAAAGACGCATGAAACTCATTATGAGCATCCTACTACTCACCTCAGGCCTGCCTGTACACGCGCAGCAAACCAATGTCCATTTTAGCCATACGCTAGAAACGAGGGCGCTGCCCGAAAAAATCTGGCAACTGTGGACAGATGTCCCAAACTGGAAGGACTGGGACGATGGGCTTAAATCCGCAGCGTTAACCGGTCCGTTTCAGCAGGGGGCAATCGGCATGCTGACGCCCGACAAAGGGCCCACGTCCAAATTTGTTGTTGATTCGCTGGTTCCTGATCAATCCTACACGATCAAAACGAAGCTACCATTCGGGTCTCTATACGTGAAGCGATATCTGACGGTTGAGGAAGGTAAAACCCAATTTACGCATGAAGTTTGGTTCTCGGGATTGACAAAAGGTCTTTTTGCCAGGGTACTGGGCAAACACTACCGAACCATTCTGCCGGACGTTATGAGACGAATCAGCGTACTGGCAGAGAATCGGTAAATCAGAGAAACCCCTCGTAAACGCTATGATCACTACGGTTATCGACGATATTACCATTCACGCCTTCACCTGTGGTCAGGTGAAGGTCAAACAGTCGCACCGCAACCCGAGTCCGGGAGCACCGGTTATTCTGCTCGACCCCTTCTGGACCGATTGGTTGCCCATCTGGGTCTGGGTGATTGAACATCCGGAGGGCATCATCGTTGTGGATACGGGAGAAAACGAGCAGGTCACCAACGACACGTATCTACGCTGTGGTGGCGTCAATGGCTGGATCAACAGGAAAATCCTTCGGTTCGACATCCAGGCGTCGCTCGAAATCGGGAACCAGTTAAAAGCACTCCGTATAAAACCAGATGCGGTGCGGTGGGTTGTGCTGACGCACCTACACATTGACCATACCGATGGATTGAAGCACTTCCCCAGGGCCGAAATACTGGTGGCAAAAACGGAGTTTAAGCAGCCATATGGTTCTGTACCCTGCACGTTTCCGCAGTGGTTTAACCCCCGGCTAATCGACTACAACCAATCTAACCGGCATTTTGGCAAAGCCTATCCAGTAACTACCGACGGGCGGGTGATCATCGTGCCCACGAATGGGCATTCGCACGGTCATCAATCCGTTATTGTTCGTGGCTCAACCCTGGATGTATTCCTGGCTGGCGACACGACTTTCACGGAACAACAACTTCACCATCGGCAGGTAGCAGGAATCTGCCTTGATAAGACGATGGACAGCCGTACGATTGATACAATCCGACAGTATTGTCAGGACCGACCAGCTATTTACCTGCCAACGCATGACAGGGCATCGGCCGACCGACTGAAAAGCCACCAGTTGACTCGCATTGTAAACTAATGAAGCAGGTAATTGGCAAGACCCACTTCCCCACTTTACCCATTCCCGACCGGATCCCTGCTTCCCTCCTTCCTAAACGACTGCCCGAAGTCGTTGCGGCTTTGCTGGCGCATTGACTTGGGTAAACCGCCATCGCAAGCTGGATTTACCCCTTGCCTTTCACAACACAAAATCGTACTTTTGCACCCAATTGGGCGATTTCATACCCAGTAGTTCTTTTCTTATCGGTAGCTATTATTATCAGGCGGATGCTCAACAGGCGATTACTCCGAATAAAGGTCATGCAGGCGCTCTATGCGTTTCGGCAGGCCGACGTTTCCAATCAGCAACTAGCCATCGATGGCATTGATGATCTTTTTCAACCCGACCTGAATTCCATGGAGCCGCAGAACAAGCGGCAACTGGAAGGCTACCGTAAACTCGCCGGTCTGCTCTTCGAGGAAGGGGTAAAAACAGAGCAACCTGCCAAAGACGACGACGCACCCCCCAAGGTTCTCAAAGCCGCCAACGACGGGTTAGCCTTCTACAAGAGCCGAACCAAAAAAGATCGTCTGCACCTTGCCCAAATGCTGCTGAAGCAGGTAAACGGTATCTACGATGATTATCTGCTCGTACTACAATTACTGGTCGAGCTGGGCCATGTTGCCCGCATCGACCGCGAACGGCAGTATCGTAATGTCGACGAAGCTCCCTTTCCGTTTGAATCGGACCTGAACGATAATACCCTTATCCAGGCCCTGGCCGACCATCAGCCGTTGAAAAATGAAGTAGTCCGGCATAACATTTCCTGGACCGACGATCTGGCATTTGTTCGCAAAGCACTGCGCGAAGCGTTCAAAACGGACGAGACGTACCGGGCGTACTGCGCGCAGAAAACACACACCCCGGAGGCCGATCAGGCATTGGCACAATATGTGCTTAGAACACTCATATTCAAGCATGAAACGATTCGGGATCACCTGTCCGAAATTGATCTGAGCTGGATCGAAAACAGCGAGGTCGTTCGCGGACTGGCCATCCGAACCCTTAAATCGGTACACAGCCCAACGGGATTGCAGTTGGAAGCCCTGACGGACGACTGGGAAGAGGATGAACTATTTTTGAATACGCTATACGGAAAATCGCTGGAGAACGACGCTGACTATGAGCAACTACTGGTCGATCAGCTTCAAAACTGGGATGTAGAACGAGTAGCTATTCTGGATAAAATCATTCTTAAACTAGCTTTATGCGAGTTACTAAGTTTTCCAAACATTCCGATCAAAGTAACGATTAATGAATATATTGAACTGGCAAAGGCGTACAGTACGCCCAAAAGCGGTAAATTTGTTAACGGAATTCTGGACAACATTTCCGAAAAGTTGATGGCTTCCGGCCGTCTGCGTAAAAGCGGACGCGGATTATTAGACAATAAATAAATCAGTTTTTGGTTTACCGTTTACAGTACTCCATTTTATGCCGGTTCAACAACCGAAAACCGAATGCTGTAAACCCAAACCATAAACCATAAATTTTTTAAGAAATGAGCAGAACTGGCCGTGATTTAACCTTTTTAATAACCGGTATTGCTTCCGGTACTCTGTTTGGCTTGCTCTATGCACCCGATAAGGGTAAAATTACCCGCGACCGGCTTTCGTTTCGGTTGTCGAAATACAGAGAACAGATAAACGTACTGGTCGAAGACCTGGGCCGGTCTTCGGATCAGCCCGAAAACTCATCGAAAAATGAAGGGCAGCGCGTGGTAAATGATGCCCGCGAAAAAGCGGAGCGTCTGCTCGAAGATGTAGACCGGCTGATGGCCCAGATCAAGCAACAGAACGCATAAACGGTTTATGGTATATGGTTTACGGTAAAAAACAAGTGATAGCCCTGTAAACCGAAAACCATATACCGAAAACCTAAAACCCATTTTACCCATCCATGAACGTCAGGAATTGGCTTCTCGTAACCGCCGTAGCCAGCATCAGTTTTGGTCAGTTTAGCTGCGATAACCGGCAGCAGGGCGAATCATCCAAGGCAACTGCATCGGCAAAAATGCCAAAGATTACTTTTGCCGAAAATGGCATCTATGATTTTGGAACCCTGGCAGAAGGAGACACTGTCGAGCATATTTTCTCCTTCACCAACACGGGCGAATTCCCCCTGATCATCAACAACATCACGGCATCATGCGGGTGTACAACCCCCGAATGGCCCCGTGAACCCGTAGCGCCCGGCGAAAAGTCCTCGGTGAAGGTTCGCTTCAACAGCCGGGGTAAAAGTGGTGAACAGAACAAAACTATCACCATCTTTGCCAACACGGACCCAGCCATGACTGACCTTCATTTCAAGGCACTGGTAAATCCGAAATAACCGTCTTAATACCACCAGACTATGTATTTGATTTTATTACAGGCCCCCACCGGTTCCAACATGTCCATGATTTACAACGTGTTGCTGTGGGTAGGCATTATTGGTATCTTTTATTTCTTCATGATCCGTCCGCAACAGAAAAAGCAGAAAGATCAAAAGAATTTTGTCGATAGCCTTAAGAAAGGGGACAGCGTAGTCACCGTTGGCGGGATGCACGGTCGGATTGCATCGGTTGATGCGGCAACGGTTATACTCGAAGTAGATCGGGGAGTCAAAATGACTTTTGAGAAAACATCCATCTCCCGCGAAGCAACGATAAAACCGGCTGAAGAAGAGAAAAAGTAATCGACCTAAACTACCCAAAACGGGATTGCATCGTTCTGTTCCGACCGCAGTATCCACACTTTTCCGTTTGCGTACATCCCCTTCTTTTGTGAACATCCATACACCAGACAACCGCGCGTTTCAGCCAACGAAGGCGCTGTTGTGCCTGGTGGCGGCTACGTTGTTCTGGATACTGAATGCCCTCAACAAACAGGGCTACACGATGAATGTGGATTACCCCATTCAGTTCGTTTATAATGACTCGCTTTTTATACCCACCTCTCCCCTGCCCCGTACGGTGCGCGTCAATGTATCGAGTGATGGGTGGGGATTACTACGACATTCGTGGTTGCCTTTCCGGATCGATCCGGTGAATTACGTGGTCAGGGATCCCCTCCAGGCATCGGCAATCAATACATCGTCCATCACCGCAGCCCTGACAGAGCATACTAAAAAACTACGCGTTAATTACGTCCTGACAGATAGGCTCGATCTGACTTTTGACCGGCGCATGACTAAAACCATTCAGCTGGTAGCGGATAGTCTGCACATCAATCTGGCTCCGCGTTTTGCCGTAACGAGCGTCATTAACCTCACCCCGCATACCATTCAGATCGACGGGCCGACCAGTTTGGTACGGGGGCTACCCGATTCGATTCTGGTCAGGATACCCCGCAAACGTATTACTGAAAACTACGATGAGGAGTTACCCCTGAATCAACTGCGCCACCCACTCCTGCATGCCAGTGCCGACCGGGTGGCGGTTAGCTTTGAGGTGGGGGAACTGTTGTCGCCTTTGCCAGCACCATCGCCACCACCTGCTCCCGTTAAAAAGTCTGTACCGGTTACGAAGCCTGCACCAGCCAGGAAAAAATAGAGGTAGTGTGTCAACCCATTAGTTAATTCATGGTAACGGTTAACTAGTGCGAATAGCCCGCAGCCGAATCAGCAACTTCAGTATGAAACATCCCCTCCAGATCGGTGTAACGGGCGGCATTGGCTCCGGCAAAACTGTTGTTTGTCAGGTTTTTCAGTCGCTGGGAATCCCAGTCTATGAAGCGGATGAACGGGCCAAATGGCTTACGGAACACGACCCTATCCTGAAAGCCGATATCAGACGGGTGCTTGGCCCAAATGCATACGATTCAGCGGGTCATTACAACCGGGCGTGGGTGGCCTCGCAGGTCTTTACCGACCCTGACTTGTTGCTGGCCCTGAATGCCGTTATTCATCCGCGCGTACGGGCCGACACGCAGCTATGGGTGAATCAGCAAACCGACAAACCCTACGTCATTAAAGAAGCGGCTTTAATGAAAGCCGCCGGTGATGGCAACACGCTCGACAAAGTGATCGTGGTACAGGCTCCCGTCGACCTGCGCGTGGCCCGTATCCGAACCCGCGACCCGCACCGCTCCGAGGCAGAGATCCACAACATCATGGCCCGTCAGAGTAGCGACGCGGAACGAAGGGAACTGGCCGATTACACCCTCGAAAATGACGAAAGCACCTTACTGCTCCCCCAGATTATCCGGCTCCACGAAGAATTTCTTCGGCTAGCGGCTGTTTAATTCGCTGATGGCTGTAATTTGGGGGATTACTTCATCAATAACCCAACCGGATGAAAAATCCATTACTTCTTGTTACGGCCTGCGCCGGTAGTTTTTTGCTCGGCGCCTTTGTCAACGCCGACGACGCTGAAAAGCCAATTACATCGGAGATGGTCGAAGTGGCGGCCCGGATTTTTGATCTGGACTTTACCCCTGCCGAACGCGATTCCATGCTGGGCAATCTGAATAGTGCCCGTACCAACTACGAGGCCCTGCGCAAAATCGACTTACCCAATGACATAGCACCGGCATTATATTTCAATCCACTGCCTGCTGGTTTCAACATGCCCACCGGCCCGTCTACCTTCACCGCATCGACTGCCGGTAAAATAACCCTGCCCACCAACCGCGACGATCTGGCGTATTATACCGTAGGCGAACTGGGGCACCTGATCCGAACCAAACAAATTTCATCCGTTGAACTCACGCAGTTTTTCCTGAACCGGCTCAAAACTTACGACCCCAGGCTACACTGCGTCATTACCCTCACCGAAGACCTGGCCCTGAGTCAGGCTAGGCGGGCCGATGCTGAATTGAAAGCCGGAAAATATCGGGGGCCACTACACGGAATTCCGTACGGAGCCAAGGATTTATTGGCCAAAAAAGGCTACAAAACAACCTGGGGCGCTATGCCCTATAAAGATCAGACACTCGACCTCGATGCTACCGTTATCCAGAAACTGGAAGCCGCCGGGGCCGTGCTCTGCGCTAAAACGACCTTGGGTGCGCTGGCAATGGGTGATGTGTGGTTTGGCGGTATGACGCGCAATCCCTGGAACCTGAATGCGGGTTCCAGTGGTTCCTCGGCGGGGTCGGCATCGAGCGTATCGGCGGGTTTACTACCCTTTGCCATTGGCACCGAAACGCTGGGGTCTATCGTGTCGCCCTCCACAGTATGTGGCACCACAGGTTTACGTCCCACCTTTGGGCGGGTAAGTCGACACGGAGCGATGGCATTGAGCTGGAGTATGGACAAAATCGGACCCATTACCCGCTCGGTAGAAGACTGCGCCCTGGTATTCAACGCCATTTACGGCCCCGATGGCCATGACCCAACCGTTATGGCTGCCCCCTTCCGCTATGCACCGCTTACCACCCTAAAAGGAATGCGGGTTGGCTACGTCAAAAAAGCCTTTGAAAGCAACTATCCCAACCGGGCCAACGACTCACTAACGCTGCAAACCCTGCGGACTCTGGGGGCAGAACTGGTTCCGTTTGATTTACCAACGGGTGTTCCGGCCGGGCGCATTTCGTTTCTGCTATCGGTGGAAGCGGCTGCCTCCTTCGATGAACTGACCCGCTCCGGTCGTGATGATTTACTGGTTCGGCAAACCAAAAACTCCTGGCCCAATTCCTTCCGCTCGGCCCGCTTTGTTCCCGCCGTTGAGTACATTCAGGCCAACCGCGCCCGTACAAAACTCATCAATGAAATGGCTGCGCAACTGAAGGCGTCCAATATTGATGTATACGTATCACCGGCTTACGCCGGTGGCAACCTGACGCTAACCAACCTGACGGGTCATCCGTGCGTGGTACTGCCCAATGGATTTACCCCACAGAACACCCCAACGAGTATTACGTTTATGGGCCAACTGTTTGAAGAGGGGAAAGTGCTGGCCGTTGCAAAGGCGTATCAGGATGCTACCCAATGGCACAAAAAACATCCTGTTCTTTGAGTCACACGAGCATCCGGAAGCAGACCGTTTATATCCCTTCGCCAAAATCGAGGGGATATTTTTTTAGCGGCACTACCTGTCGTCAAAACAATTGACGACTTATTCGTCTTAATAATGAGTTTGTTACCAGTGAATCGTAACGAACGAACAATCAATCCTTTACCCCTTATTCCAATGTCAGTTAACCTATTGGATTTAGCTAAAAATTACCTCACCGATGATGTTGTGAGTCAGGTCAGTACGACGCTTGGCGAAGACCCGGATAATACGCAAAAAGCATTTGGCGTAGCATTACCCGTAATTATGAGTGGCATCATACAAAAATCGGCTGAGCCAGGCGGCAATGGTTCAATCATGGACATGGTTGGTCAGGCAACCACACCCGACTACACGGCGGGGGACATTACTGAGCCAGTTGGGGGACTGTCTGGTAATCTGGACACAATACTGACGGATAACCTGCAATCGGAACGAATGCTCTCGATGGGTGCCGGTATGGTTCATAGTCTATTTGGCGATAGAACCAGTACCATCATTGAGGAGATAGCTTCGTACAGCGACATTAAACAACCATCGGCATTCTCCCTGATGAGCATCGCCGGACCGGTGCTGTTTAGTGTACTGGGTAAAAAAATGGCCGACGACGGTACGGGCGTTTCGGGACTGGGAAGTCTACTCATGAATCAGGCCGACAGCGTACAGGAAACTCTTCCACCGGGTCTCGGCTCGTTAGCTGGCTTCCTGCCCGAATTGGCCTCTCCGGTTGCATTGGGTAGTATAGAGAGCATCCCGACAGCAACACCAGCGGATCCATTTGCCCCTTCTATTCCGCCAGCGGAGTTTGTTTCACCCACCCCAATACCTATAGCGACAATACCCGTGGCAACAGTAACCCCACCCGTTACCAGCGTGCCGCCCGTTGAACCCGTTAGCCCCATAATACCCCCTGCATACAATAGTAAGGAGGATACGTCAGCAGGAATCGGTAACCAGTGGCTACCCTGGTTACTCCAGGTGCATTTCAAAACTACCTGCCTTAAGTTGACTTAGTCGTTGTCAACTAAATTTAGGCGGTCTCTGACCAATTGCCAGCGGCCACTCTTAGCCGCTACCCGTAAGTTGAGCATCGCTTGCGCCCCATCATCNCTCCACCGCTGACCGCTGCGCTTCATCCGGCACTGAATCACCGTCCGGTGAGCCGCTTCGATACAACCACTGCCAATCTGTAAGCCACGATCTTGATACGTTCCGTACTGCATCCGAGTGCGATTACGCCAGTAATAGCCTACCAAACGATCCCGACTGGCGTGGCT
>NZ_KB893449.1 GCF_000374085.1 Spirosoma spitsbergense DSM 19989
TTTTATCACTCATGATTACTTTTATTCGTAAGTCCCTGCTGAATGCCTACTCGGCTCTGCCTCTGTTGATCTGCTTTGTACTGGCTTCGTTCAGTAGCTTTGCCACCGAAAATACCCGGACCCGGGCTACCTTCCTCAGTGGTGAGGAGATGTTCCGGGGGGTGTTTTTCCTCGAAGGGCAGTATGCCCAGATGTTGCCCGAAGCCCAGTCACTCAAGATGGCTTATGCCAACAAAGCCCAGTCGGCCAGCCAGCAGGCGCTGGTGGCTCAGGTGCGGCAGGCCGTCCTAGCCGACATCAAGGCTACCCATCCGGGTTATTTTGCTCAATTCAAATCGGTTCTCAAGAGCGGGGATTTGATGCGGGTGAGCCAGACGCTGACCCAAAGCGAGAAAATACTGACCCAATCGCTGGAGCGGGTGTATCATTTGGACAAGGGTGAGTTAGCCAAGCTACAGGCCCAGGCCCAGGCCGAAGCAGCCCGTCAGGGTGGTAAGCTGGATGCTCAGGCCCTGGAGAAGCTGGTAGCTCAGATGCAGAAAGGCAAACCTATCGACGCTAACAATGGAACCTGCGTATTGGTGGTGTTACTACTGGTGGCGGCTGCTGCGGTGTTCGTTTGGGTGGCCATCACTGTACCAAAAGAAGTCCAAGAGATAACGATGGCTCAGCGAAACAATGGCCAATCGCTGTTTCATGAGCAGATCGTAGCGTCTATCTGCGCAGTCGCCCCGCTGATCGTTTAGTGGTCGATTAAGGTTACTTACCGTCCTCAACCGTCGATAGCGGGGTCAGGTTTCGATGCGGGGAAAAGTTACAGAACAGGAATTTGTAGCCTTTCTTCGCACCGCAACCTGATTGTATAAACGATTTTCCACCCCGGCAAACGCGCGTTACAGGCGTGTTTACCAGGGTGGCTTCTTTTCCAAGGCGTGGGCAACAGCCATCCCATATAGACAATTCGGGTGCTGGTATAACAAAATTTGGTACTACTGTCGTACAGCGCAAATTTGAACTACGCAAACGGGGCGAACTAAATGAATACCCCGTGCTACATAAACAGGTGTTAACCCTTAATCAATGTAACGATGAAAGTGACCCGGCTACTCTTTATCGGCGTGAGTTCGTTATGGATCTTCTTCGCCTTTCTCTCCTTGTTGATCTACAAAAAGGAAAATCCAATTCGGCTTAATTACGAATTACAGCAGAATATTCGGATGCTGTTTCCGCAGGGATGGGCTTTTTTTACGAAGAGCCCACGTGACGAAAACATGCAGTTGTACCAGTTATCAGACAACCGCCTGACTCTGGTTGACGGACAACGTCAGGCCACGCTGGCTAACTGGATGGGCCTCAAACGGTCGTCGCGGGCGATGAGTGTCGAATACGCCTATCTGCTTTATAATGCCCCAACCGATAAATGGGTACAGTGCGAGACCGATCCGGCGGCTTTTATAGCGTCGCACAGGCTTACAAATGTCGTAGTGACCAACGATACGCCCCACCCCTATCTCGAAGGCACGTATTACCTCATCAAGAAAGGAATTATTCCCTGGGCATGGGCCGCCCAACGTAATCAACCAACGCTTCCTTGTTCCATCCTTAAATTCACTGTTGTATGCAAACGCTAAATTCTTTCGACCGTTATTTGACCACCCTGCTATCCCGTAATCCCTGGACCAATGTATACGGCGTAGTCCGGTCCCTACTCGCATTCGGTACGTTCTGTACACTACTCCTGAATGACACGGGAACCCTTTTCCGACCCGCAGCAGGCATGACGGAGTGTGTGAGTTGTATAGGGCCATCTCAGTACAGTTTATTCTGCTGGTTAGGTGATTTGGAGGTAGCCCGTTGGGTGTGTATCGGCATCCTGATTCTGGTCATCATTGGTGTTTACCCCCGACTGACGGCATTATTACACTTTTACGTTAGTTTTAGCCTGATGTCGACAGCCATTCTGGTTGACGGGGGTGATCAGGTAACCCTCGTGCTCAGTTTTTTGCTTTTACCCCTGGCACTGACAGACCCCCGCACCTGGCACTGGTCGGCTACTCCGATTGTGGAGTCCACTTCAGTTGGTTTTCAGCTTCGTAAATTAATAGCCCTGACTTCTTACACGCTGTTGCGGCTACAGGTAGCCTTAATTTATTTTGAAGCTTGTGTCGGCAAATTCAAAGTGCCGGAATGGGCTGATGGCACGGCCATTTATTACTGGTTTTCAAACCCTATGTTTGGATTATCGCCCGAGATGCATAGCTTTTTATTACCCATCCTGGCCAACCGCTGGTGTATTGTCCTGCTCACCTGGGGTGCCCTGATTTTGGAGGGAAGTCTGTTTCTGGGCCTCACGCTGGAGGTTAAATACCAGAAATATTTACTGATAGCCGGGCTGGGGTTTCACTTTATGATCATTCTGGTACACGGCCTGCCAACGTTCTTTATGGCCATGGCGGCAGGGCTGATTATTTTCCTGCGCCCGTTTTATCAGCCATTCCATTTCTCCACCGCATTGAACCGGGTGCGGAAAAGATTCCCTCAGTTGCCGTTAATGAAGGTAGAACGAGTGTCACCCGTGCAGGTTTAGCGTGGTCCCCTCCTATCTAACGTGAATGGTCATGAACGCAACAATTGTCTTCGACGGAGTATGTGGCTTTTGCAACGCCTGCGTACAATTCGTAATTAGTCGTGATCCTACTGGCTACTTCTCTTTTGTCGCTAGACAATCAATTCTGGGTCAGGAACTTTGGCTGAAGGCAGGAAATCCAGATGCCGACAGTATAGTCCTGCTGGAGGACAACGTAGCCTACTCAAAATCAGAAGCGGTGTTGCGCATAGGGCGTCGACTCAAAAGCCGGTGGCAATGCATTTGGTGGCTACGTTATGTTCCGCTCAGCCTTCGAGATACCTTATACGACAAGTTTGCCCGTCACCGGTACATATTTGGAAAAGCTGCAACTTGCCAACTACTGACACCGGATCAACAAAAACGAATCTTAACTCTGAACAGCTAATGATTACTATGACGTACAAGGCTCCAACAAAGACCCAAACGGGCTTGTTGCTACTACTCGCCGGATTAATCGGAGTAGCTTCGCTATTGACCGTAGATTTCCCAACTAAGAATTTGCCCAAGGCAATGCTGGAAAAGTTTCCGCCTATGCAGCTAAAACTATTGATGTTAGTGAATCCATTGCTTCTCCTGATTATAAGCGTCGTCATTGGTTCACTGCTTTATCGAAAGGTTGCCTTATTTATCTTTCGCGGGGCTGATTTTGAATCAGGGGTGGCCGTGAAAAACATCTTCTCCAGGGGCGTATTACCTGGAGCAATCGCCAGCCTGCTGATTATTTGTGTGGTGATGCTGTTTCAACGTCTGATTCCTGACGAATTCTCGCAACTTGTTGATGACCATAGTATGACCATACCCGCGAGATTACTTTATGGAGGTATCACTGAAGAGATTTTGATGCGATTCGGCCTGATGACTCTGTTCATCTGGTTACTGAGTTTGCTGTTCCACACAAAGGCCGCAGTCATTTATTGGGTTGCTATTATCGGGGCAGCCTTGCTATTCGGAGCTGGACACCTACCTGCCATGCGGTTAATGGTCGCTCATCCATCTGCTACGTTGACCCTCTATATCATCCTTGCTAACGCCTTAGCGGGTGTGGTTTTTGGCTGGTTGTATTGGCGCTACGGCCTTGTATTTGCTATAATTGCCCACGCATCGGCTCACATTGTACTACTAACGTTTGACTTGATTAAGGGATACTAGCAGACTGGAGATATTGAATCCAGGTGGCTACTTCAGCAATGGATTTGGAATTGAGTTCATAATACACATACTGGCCCTTCTTTTTGCTGTAAACCAGACCAGCTTCTTTTAACAAATTAAGATGGTGTGAAATGCTGGGTTTTGCCATTGTAAAAGCATCAGCAATTTTTCCTGCGGGCATGGGACCAGAAGCCAGCATGTCCAATATTTTTCGACGTGTTTCATCACTAAGTGCTTTGAAGACTGAGTTCGTGGTCTGCATAATTACTGGTCTATTTTGGCAATATTAATGAATCATTTTCAACCCTTCTAATCTTTCTCACGCTCATGAAAACGCACAAATGGATTGACCCTACTATGGAGGTTCTTGTCAATGAGGAATTCAACTTTGATGGTGATGACGACACGTTTAAAGATAACTTGATCGTATCCGCTCAGGATATATTCCGCTCTATTGATTCGCCGGAAAATCCGTTCGATCACAATTTCACAATCCAGCAAGCGGCCTGAACCACTTACTTCCATGAATTATTCATCACTGATTCCCCCCGCAACCAGCTATCTAAATGATAGGGCATATTCGTAGCCATCCAGACTGGCCGCATCGGAGCTGGACCATTCTGCTCCCCTTGAATCCAATGGTAGCACAGCCTACCTCTGGCAGCACCTGTCTCTGCTGAAATTCAAACAGTCTGATGTCTATCAACGCCGTAACTCGAAGGAATATGCTGACATCAGTCATCAGTTTAGCGGTATTGCCTTGTCACTAATCTCGGCCACGAACGACTTGGCAATAGCTGCCGTGCTACTAAACTACTTGATTCTGAAGCACTGGTCCAGTGGACAGGAAGCCGTTCAGCGATTGGCTAGGTCGGTGTCAGCGAATTCACTGGAAACACTTCATGACCTGGATGAGCGGGCACTATTGCACTTACTAGTACTCTTTCAATTTAATGGTTAGACTTCATCTGGCTTGTTGGCAGGGTTCACCTGTTGGTACCATCGTTTGAGTTTAGTCTCAGCAGCAGTTGCTGTAAAGCTCCAATGAACTTGTATAGCTCGCTGGTTGCGTTCAGTGACCCATAGTCCTACTTGGCGAGACAGTTCGGCCAAACTACCAATCCGTTTATTTAAACATTGGCGAGCTAACACTGAAAAATCAATGGCTCCGGCCACCCGGCTCTGGCATATTTAGCCATGAGCCGTGTTTGGGCGTGAAATGAAACAGTAATTTACGGCTTAAAACCCGCGCCTGCGCCAGCAGCAGATGTTCGTAAAATGAACCGTACTTGTGGGTGTTCAAATTGTCCTGTACTAAGTCAATGAACTCAATATCAGTATAGTGGATTGATATCACCTCGTGCATGAACTCGGCGTAATCCGCTTTGGTCCGTTGTTGCCGTACTTGCGCATAGCGTCTGCCCGTGTCCAAATCGTAGGCCAAAAAGACCACACACGTTCCTTTCCTAATGTACTCGTTTTCTTCTTTAGCGACCTTACCGGTCTGAACTGGTAATGCGGTTACCACATCATCAAGTAATTGACAGGGCCGCTCGTCGAAACAAAGTCGCGCCCGGCCAGGTACTGCTGGCTGCGAGTAGACGGCCAAAACGTCTTCCATTTTGGCTAAATACTCCCCGTCTATCTGCCCGATGCACCACTGTTTCTTGAGCCAGGGCTTAAGTTTGCTTTTTTTAAGGCCAACCGTACTGACTCATCGTCAATGTGAATCTCGAGTTTGACTAACCGTTCGTTAATTAGAGCTACTGTCCAACGAGTGCGCCCATCCGGTGCCTGACTACAAGCCAGTTGAGTAATATGAGCTTCTACCTCCTGGGTCACTTTTCGGGGTTGCCCCGGCCGGGCTTTTTCGCTGATAGCCCGTTGCAATCCATCTTCTCGATAGCGTTTTCGCAAGTTATAAACCGTTGCCACACTGATACCCAACAAGTGGCTAATCTGCTCGGGGTGCTGACCCTGATGCGAAAACTGCAAGGCTCTAACGCGATTCAACTTGCGAACTGATTCTTTGCCTTTACTAACGAGGTCAGTGAGTGTTGTCTGATCGGCTTCCGACAGGATGAACTGGGTAGCGATTTGGCCCATGCCACAAAGCTAACCATTTTACTCCAATCTCTACTTTGGAAGAGTACTAGAGCAATGCCTCGACAACTGAAAACGGCCGGCCCGCCGTGGTCCGGCATTCCGGTGTAGCCGGTCGGCACGGAAAAGCACGACACATAAATTGACCGGGTTGTGGGCCGCTAAACCCGACCACACCAGCTAATCATCCGATAGATAGATATCTATTCCTGACGTAATGATTAGACGCTTGTTTTTTGATTTGGCTTCTGAAACGACCTGCAACACTTTTTCTATTTCCTTATTTAATTCGGGAATCCTTTTTTTAGCCGTTTCACATTGCTTTCCAAACCGTAATTGTGAACTAAAATCTGTCGATTGATGGAATTTGATTTTGGCCGAAAAAACATTCATTAAGATCTCCTGGGCTTCTTCTTCCGAGAAATTGCCTTCGATTAAGGTTAACGTTTCAATTTTATCCATTTTTTCTTCCTGTTTTGAGTTCATAGATTGTCAAATGCGAAAGCGCGGGGCAGTATTCCTAAGCAAGTAAGGCGTTTTGATTGGGGGCTAATTCAACCAAAAACAACAAATAGGTTAAGAACCGAGCGCCAGTAGTAGAACCGCGATGCCCTCATCAATGAGGTAGCCCGAGACGGAGTTACTGAATCCGGAAAGCCCAGGCAGTAGGCCCGGCCACCAATCCATAGCGAGTGGACAGGGCACTAGCGCCCTTTACCGGTAGGGTCTTTTTCATGCGCTTAGAGGTTATGTTCATCAACAGTCAGTAAAATCTCGGCTTGTAAACTCACGCCATGCCGTCCATTGGCCGCAATGTACTCCCGGGCTTCCTGTAGGTTTCGCTGTAACTCTTTAATGCGCTTCTCGCGGGATTTAATGTCCTCTTCCCGATCGGCAGCCTTTATCTGCGCTTCCTGATAGCTCACTTTGACCTGCGTCATTTTGGTCAGAATAGCTAGAGCATCCTGCGGGCTGAATCGCCCATTGATTAATTGAAGTTTCATGAGAAAATTAGTTGACTGAAAAACGACGCCTGCCTCAAAGCGGGTCGGCTAGTATTTGGGAGCCCCACATTGGCTACTGGCCCTGCCCCATGGAGAAGGCAGGTTTACCGGCGAACGCGTAAAGATTTTCGGTCTTAATCGTGTCGATACCCTTGGCAAAGGCGCTTGATAAGATACTGATAATATGCCCCTTATCGATGGGTTTCCCGTGAGTGGGCAGAAACCGGCACCGCCAGTGGTCGGTACAAAGCGTTTCCCGGAAGCCGTTGGGCCACACCTTTATCCCCCGGTTGGTAATCATGCTCAGCGGCAGCTCAGTCGTCGCCACTTCACCTACCAGCGCAGCTAGTTCATCCGGATCGCTGCCTGGCCAGTGAACAAAAACATCCACCCCCAACAGGTCTTTTTGGGCCGCCGGCCGGCGGGCATAGGCCGGTAAGTCAAGGACCTTAGTATGCCGGTAGGATACCGGTGTCAGGGTCGTCGGCTGCTGCCCAAGCCGGGCGATCACGGCCTGAGCAAACTCCTTTGTGCCTACTTTTTGTTGGCTGGTGCCCTCTTCATACAGGTCGTAGGTATGCACACCGTCTTCGATAGTTTTGAGCCAGGCATTCTGCACCCGCTCGGCAACATCGGCCTGCCCAATGTGATTGAGCATCATAATCGCGCCTTGCAACAGACCCGACGGATTGGCCATGTTCTGGCCGGCCCGCCGGGGAGCCGAGCCATGAATGGCTTCAAACATGGCGCACTCCTGACCTAAATTGGCCGACCCCGCCAGCCCCACCGATCCCGCAATCTGAGCCGCCACGTCCGATAGGATGTCCCCGTACAAGTTGGGCATTACAATCAGGTCGAAGGCCTGCGGGGTATCGGCCAGTTTAGCGGCTCCAATGTCTACAATCCAGTGTTCGTTCTCAATGTCGGGGAAGTTGGGGGCTATCTCGTCGAATACCCGGTGAAACAGGCCATCGGTCTGTTTCATGATGTTGTCTTTGGTGAAGCAGGTGATTTTTTTGCGGCCATACTGTCGGGCGTAGGCAAAGGCGTACTGCACAATTTTTTCGCATCCAGGTCGGCTGATCAGTTTGAGACACTGGACTACTTCGTCAGTTTGCTGGTGTTCAATGCCGGCATACAGGTCTTCTTCGTTTTCACGGATGATGACCACATCCATGCCCGGATGTTTGGTTTGAACAAACGGATGCAGGCTCATGCAGGGCCGGACATTGGCGTAAAGCCCCAGCATTTTCCGAATCGTGACGTTGAGACTTTTGTAGCCGCCCCCCTGCGGGGTGGTGATGGGTGCTTTCAGAAACACTTTATTGCGCCGAATGACGTCCCAGGATTCGGTAGAAATACCGGACATATTTCCGGCCAGGTAGACCTGCTCACCCACCTCAATCTCATCCAGCTCGATCTGAGCGTCGGCGGCCCGCAGAATAGCGAGGGTCGCGTTCATAATCTCGGGGCCGATGCCATCGCCCTTCGCTACGGTTATTCGTGTCATTAACTTGATTAGTAAAAGATGTGGCGCAAAGGTGGGAGGAGATAACTATAAGTGAAAATTTATATATTTGATTAATAGCATAAAGATTTTTTATGAACTACACCCTGCACCAACTACACATCTTCGTCAAAATCTCACAAACCCTGAGTATCACCCGGGCGGCCGAAGAACTCCATCTAATGCAGCCTGCGGTATCGATTCAGTTAAAAAACTTTCAAGATCAGTTTGACATTCCCCTGACAGAGGTCATTAGCCGACGGATTCACCTGACTGATTTCGGGCGCGAGATTGCCCAGATGGCCCAAAAAGTACTCAATGAAGTTCAGGCGATCAGCGATAAAACACTGGCTTACCAAGGACTTTTGTATGGGAAATTAACCCTGTCCGTTGTCTCGACGGGGAAGTAGGTGATGCCTTACTTTTTGGCGGGTTTTATGCAGCAGCATGATGGCATTGACTTGTCGGTAGACGTGACCCATCGGCAAAAGGTGGTTGATAATCTGGCCAACAACGAGGTCGATTTTGCGCTGGTGTCCATTCTACCGCAGCAACTCCCCCTCCCCATCCACCATCTGGCACTGATGCCCAACAAACTATATGTCGTAGGTCGTAGTCTGCCTGAAGGGGGGGGATGAACGAAGTCCGACGCTGCTGGAAAACCTCCCCCTAATCTACCAGGAAGGGGGTTCGGGTACCCGCTCGATCATGGATCAGTTTATCGCCGAAAACAACTTACTGGTTAAAAAGCGGCTGGAACTTACCCCCAACGAGGCCGTTAAACAGGCGCTGCTGGCGGGCCTGGGCTATTCTATTATGCCGTTGATCGGGCTGAAGAATGAATTGATGATTAATGATTTACAGATTATTCCTGTCGTTGGCCTGCCCCTTCACACGACGTGGATGCTCACCTGGCATAAAGACAAGCAGTTCTCTCCGGTGGCCCAGGCGTTTATGGTTTACCTCAGGGAAAACAAAACGCGCATCATTGAGCAGCACTTTGGCTGGTATGAGCGCTTTTGATTTACCGCCAGCATGGGTAGGGCTCCTTAGGGGAATCAGACTGGTGTCCTAAGGGTTACTCATCGCCCTCCCTGTACCCACCGAACAGAAAAGGCCGCGTTCAGGCTCAACTAACGTGATTTTCTTATCGGGTGATTTTATCGGTGCAGGGGTTCAAAAGGAGTAAACGTTGATTTTACTGCCCATCTACATCCTGGCCAGTCCCAGTCGATGTCTTGTCCGAAATACAATTCGGACGTTTTTCTGAGACCATTCTTGCGACAGCCGTTGCTAACACAAAGCATTCATTGAGAACAAAATAACGAGTTCATTAAATAGCATCAGTTACCCTTTTATTGACTTTTCACGTACGCTAGTTCAAGCTATGCCCTTTAGGGCAAGGCTTTAGCTTCTACAAATCTCAACTAACGCAACGGCTTTCCGCCATTAGCGGAAAATCAGTCGAGATAAAGCGATGATTCCATCGGCTTTAGCCGAAACAGCGAATTTCATTCGCCTTTCAACCTATGGACTTTCAGTCCATAGTATTTGAGTGAAATGGCCGCATGGGTAATAGGAAGGGCTGTAAAGAATTAAACATAATTATCACGCGAGAAATATATACGTACCATCCATCTGAAGCTAGGGCGATTGCATGAAAGTGGTAGTTAGCTATCGAAAGTGATTCGCACGTAAAGAATTGATTGTTTTCATGTCAAATCAGGTCGTTTTCAATGCTAGTTAAATCGCCATAAAACGGTATAGTACCATGCTTTCTTAGAAATATTATTCGTGCAATTGCCCTA
>NZ_KB893450.1 GCF_000374085.1 Spirosoma spitsbergense DSM 19989
ATCCAAAACCTACACACCAAGTGGGAGACGACAACCTATAACTGGAAGGAGTTGATTAACCAATTCAGTATTATCTTTGACGAACGCATTCAAGCCCATCGCTTCGACTAAACCCCGCTGACACAGTTCAGCGAGCACATCCAGATAAGTGGGGGAATACCATCCCATCCGATTAGTTTCTATAGTGACTAAGCGTCCTTGTTCATCTTGAGTAATGACCCGATAAGGGCGCTGGGCCATCGCTGTAGTCAAAACACCTAAACTCAGGAAGATTGCGAATAGATTAGGGAAACGGTACATAAATAAGGTTGAATTGGCACCAAGTAAATCAACTACCCGCTAAATAATACTAAGGCAAAGTCATATTTAATATCATTTAAATACCGGTTGTTGTAGATAGTATTGAATAGGCATTGAAATGATATGTCTATAAAAACGCCCTATTTAAGGAACACTCATTCTTAAACGGCTAGATATCACATAGTGAGGAGGGCAGATTAATTCCAGTAAAGCTTCACACCTATCGTAGCTAAATGCAATCCTAAAATTGATACTAAGCCAGTTGCAGGTTTTTTCGAGTGTTCATAACACTGGCATTTTTCAAATGGCTATTTTCTGGCACCTTCAATTTATAGGGCCGGTTAAATGCTTCTTGGGAAACGCTAAAGTAGCCAGAAAGTGTCCTGATGATCTCTTTAGACAATCCTTTCTTATAGTGCAGAATATCCGAAACCAGACTTTTACTGACGCCCAAGATCTGGGTCATATCTCTCGCTTTAAGCGACTTCTCGCTCATCAGGACTGTGAGTAATTCAATGGGGTCTACATCCTGGAAGGAATTATGTTCGGCATCCCACTTTTCAATCAGGTAAGTGAGCAACTCGATTTCATCTTGCGTATTTTCTCTTTGATCGTTTCCAGTTACTAGTGTCTCTAAAGCAGTACAGTAGTCACTGTATTGTTTCTCAGATTTGATTACTTTATATCTAAGTGCTTCCATCTTAGTAGTGATTTACGGTATATTGTTCGTTGTGCTTACAGAGCTTATCATACTGGGCATGGGTTCCTATCCAGCAAACAAAGAGATGAACCCGGTTCTTGCCAAAGGCATATTTGCAGATCATCCTATAGTTATTACCACCAATATCAAATACGACCCGGTTGGTGCCATTGCCCAGCAAATCGGCGGCCCCAAATGTCTCTTTAATCGCTTCAGGTGTCTGCCAATTGGCAAACTTGACGACGGTGAGCCAAACCTTAAACGAACTTTTACTGCGCGCATTCTTCTCGGCGTAAGCCTCAACCGTCTCTTTTCTGATCAGATGAACTTTCATAAGCTACTATAAAGTTACGAAAAAAGTTCACATTTTGTGAACTTTCAAGATGCATTCATAAGAAGCTGTCTCAAGTAGGAGCGTTTTATAAAACGGATCATCCACGACTATTTAGTCCGCGTTTCGTACATTGACTACCCTATCACCACTTATAAAACAGCCCATGGCAGAAGTCCCGCCAAATCGCCAAATGTCTTGGTTTCTTAAATTTTGTGAGTCAACTCTGGCAGCTATTGCTTTGCTGAACTCACTGCTGATTCCCTTAGAGTTCTTACCGGTCGCTTTTTTTGAGCAATATGGGCAGTATTTCGGCTATCTGTTGATAGGAATGGTTATGGTGGCCTTGCTCAGTAGCCTAATCTATACCTGGGTATGGCATCAACGTGAACACTCTAGGGCCATTAACAGTCCCCTTCACCATGCTTGGCTACGAGCCATAATCCGGTATTGGCTCGCTTTATCTATCGCTAGCTACGGATTTGCCAAAATCTTAAAAACGCAGTTTCAAACCCCAACTTTCTTGCTTGATATGCCTTTAAACGAACTTAGAGGCATGGATCTAACCTGGTATTATTTCGGTTACTCTTATCCGTTTGCCATCAGCGTTGGTTTGTTTCAAATAGTGGGATCTATCCTACTGCTCTATCGCCGAACAACCTTGTTAGGCGTGGTGATTCTTTTGCCAGTTATGGTCAATATTGTCTTAATCAATCTATTCTATCAAATTAGTCCAGGCGCTTTTTTCAACTCGGTTGTTTACTCATTAGCCTTAGTTTTTTTGCTGTTGTTACACTGGAAAAAACTTAAAACAATCTTCTGGGATGCGGTCGATGGGCTGCCTAGTATTTTACTAGGCCGTAGTTGGTTCAAGCACAGCCTGCGCTTACTACCGATTGCCGTAGCATTCATTTCCTTAAAAGTTCTGATTATTACCCACCCCTACGATCAAAGCCTAAAGGGGAGTTGGAAAGTAGAAAAACTGATTCGTAACGGTCGATTGCAACCGACTACGGCTTGGCTAACGGATCCTAAAGCTTGGAGTCGCATCTATTTCTCAGGATTGGAAGGCTGTGCTTTTAGTCCCAATCCATACCGGTTTACCGCTAGCGAAGGCTTAGTAGGAAGCTATGCGTTTGATAGTTTGCAAAATAAACTAGAAATAGCCTTTTACTCTCGTGATACTTTACGAGCTACTATTAGTCAACGTACTGCTGAAGCGATGAGGTTACAAGGGGTTTTAGGTCGGGACACATTAGATATGCAACTGGCTCGATTACAGCGATAAACGGCTACCTGTCTAATCAAGTGACGGTCGCGACTAAGGTTAATAATAGAATAGCCCGAAAAGGCTTCCTCCTGCGACGGAGAAGCGGTCATGACTAGCACCTTGATGGGGTGTTAGTTGAGGCAATACATGGAACCTTCCTCGTTTCAAATACGAGAGGAGAGATTAGGTAAATTACCAGTCACTTACCCCAATGAATCATTACTCGGCGAGTAATTTTTTGAGCAATTGCATACATTGCGGGTGGTTTAGAATACTGGCATGTGTCGCATTAGGGATCACTAAAAGCTGATCCTTAGGGGCCAAAACGGAATGTAGCTTATAAGCCGTACTATGCGGATTGTCGGTGCTGACGACGATAACCGGACTGAACGCATTTTGGACATCTTGGTCGGTGAGGAAAGTGAAGCCATTTACCGAGGGAAAAGGGTAATACAGCAGATCCGTAAAGCGATCACTGAAATCACCACCCGCTGAGGCTGGATCAATTAGGAACGTGAATTTGGGTCGATTCATCGAGGCTAGATGAGCCCCTATCCGACCGCCTAAGGAGTAGCCACAGATCACCATCTTATTTTCCGAGTATCGGCGCTTTAATGAGTCGTAAACGGTTTGGGCATCCGTGTAGAAATTAGCTAAGCTGATGGGTCCTTTACTTTTACCGTGTTGCCGATAGTCGGTGATCAATACATCGTAACCGAATGGCAGAAAAGTAGGGGCCATGGCTCCCCAATTGGCTAAAGTTCCTCCATTGCCTTTCCAGAAACAGACGACTCCCTTCGGTTGAGGGACCTTAAAAAGCAAGGCATTTAACAAGCCCTCTTGCGGAGTTCGAATCATTAATTCTTCTACAGGTTGGGCAAAGTGGTAGCGAAACGTATCGGGTAACTGAGCGGATCGGTACCGATTAGTCTGCTGATCTTTCTCTACGTAGAGGAATAGATAAATGCCTAGATAGAGAAATAAAACGATAGGTAATCCAATCCAGACCCGTGTAATCCATTTTCTTTTCTTTGCCATTTTGCCCTGAGTTCGATGGGATCAAAGCTAAGTAGTTGAGGGCTAAAGGCTTTATTGATAAATGTTAAACGTGCAATCGTCAGACCCGATTTAAGAAATAGCTTCACAGATGCACCTTCGTCTCAAGTAGGAGGGTTTTGTGAGACGATTATCTTTTTAATAACTCTAAACTCTTGTTGGTAGAGTGCGACAAGCAGTAGGTTACCTCAGTTAGACCTTTAGCCAACCCCTGAAGGCCCGGCTCCCATAGTAAGAATCTGCACCATTATGATAGATAAAAACATGGCCATAGCGAAAATCGGCAAACAGGGCACCACCGAGTTGTCGAATATCAGCTGGTGTTTTTACCCAACTTGATGTTTTCAGGTCGAACTTACCCAATTGCTGCAGCTCCCGATATTGTTCCTCTGTCAACAAGTCAATACCCATACTAGCCGCCATCTCAATGGCACTAGTTGCCGGTTTATTGGCTTTCCTTGACTCCCGTGCTTGATGATCGTAACAAAGACTTCGGCGGTCTTTGGGCGTTTCTGGTGAGCAATCATAAAAAAGATACTCGTTTGTCTGCTTATCTTGACCAACCACATCCGGTTCCCCGCCCGTGCGTTCCATTTCATGGAGTGACCACAGTTTAGTTGGCGTGTCATTTAGCCTGGCTTGTACAGAGGCCCAGGCAATACCCGGATGGCGGTTGCTGTGGTTGTCAAAACGAGCCTTTAAAACGCTGAAAAATTCTTCCCGCTGCTGGGATGACAATTCATTTTCTCTACAGTTCATGATAGTTCACTTTTAGAAAGAGTTCAGCACGATTTTTCTGTCCGCTGGCCGGAAATACCAGGACAAAGCGATAAACAGGAGTTGACAAGAAGGCCCAGCTATGGCTTTGACAGCATACTCACCAATCGCCAGATGAGAAAAAAGCGCGCCTACCATAGCAAAAAAGAAACCCGCATAAGCCCACTCTTTAAGCAGCCTGAATTGGGGCAGTAAGATGGCAATAACGCCCAGAATTTTTCCGGTGCCAAGGATAGTCAAGAAATAGACCGGGTACCCCAGGCCAGTCACCATGTCAACCCACTCCTTTGTTCGGAGAACCGAAAAAATGCCGCTTTGTAGCATCCCCAAAGCTAGCAGGCCGGTAGAAACCCAATAAATCAGTTTGTCTTGCTTGCTCATAAGGGATCAGTTTACTTGGTTCATAATCGTTTGCAATCGGTTGTGGGCCATATTCAAACCCTTGGCAAAGGGCAACTGCATCATGAGGTCCCGGCTGGCCACCGACCGATACACCGTATGGATGGTGAGCCGACTCGTCGTGACGGTAAGCGGTTCAAATTCCAAAAACTCCAGTTGAACCTCAAAGCGCTGGGCCGAAGTAGGCGGATTCTCCATTTGGAAGGTGCGGGTGATTTTTCGGTTGGGCATGAATTCGTGAATCACGCCATTGGCCCGGAAGACGACCTTGTTTTGGGCATCGGTCGTTTCAAACTGCCAACCGCCATGTTGTTTGTTTTCCAACTTCAGCACGGTGGTACCCATCCATTGGGCGACCAGTTCAGGCTCCTGGTAGGCTTTGAACAGGAGTTCGACCGGCAGGTCAAAATCGCGGGTAATCAATAGATCCTGTTTGCCGTTTTCGGCCTGAATCGTCGTTTTTCGTTCCATATCGATCTATTTATCAGATTTGTACTGTTTCATGATCGTTTCCAGCCTAGTAAAACGCTCTTCCCACATGGCCCGGAAGGGCTCAATAAAGTCAGCGACGTCTTTCATTTTCTGAGCGTTAAGGTGGTAGTAAATCTCCCTACCCGTTTGTGTCTGCTGGAGCAGCTCGCACTCGGTTAGGATTTGCAGGTGTTTGGAAACGGTGGGCCGGGCGGTGTCAAAGTTGGCCGCAATGGCCCCCGCGGTCATGGCTTGTGTGGCGACCAACAGTAAGATAGCTCTCCTGGTTGGGTCGGCGATAGCTTGGAAAACATCTCGTCTCAAGTTCATTGTGTAGTTATTTGACTACAAATTTATGTGTAGTCAAATAACTACACAAGTTTTTCGTCAAAAATTTTCCTAGTAACGTGCCTCGACTGTAAAGGAGCTATAGAGTATAAGTAAACTTATGCTAAGTAGGTGCAAGGAAGACGGGATGTAAGCTGACAAGAGTTTTCTCAGAAAACACCCCACTTAAGCAGCAGACGCATGTAAGCTCATTCGTCTCGCATAGGAGCGTTTTAGGAGACGGCGATTTTAATAACTGTCCAGTGGTCCGCCACCGCGGTACAATCCGTCGCATACGTTTTTCGAAATGCCGCCCCGCGTCGAGTAGTCCCTGACTGATAGCGGTCGGGAGTTGATTCCCTTTTTTGCCCACTTGGAGGCTTGGGCTAACAGACAGATGGCCGGGCGAAACCTTCACGACTTGCGCTAAAAATTTCAGTCAATATGTCCAATTTAGGCGGTCTCAGTCATTATAGGTCTGCAAACCAATCTATGACCGCTAATGACCACTCATCAACGATCTCCCCAGACCCGTGCTCCCTCGAAAGCCCGGCTGATTAGATACTGGCTTGTCACGGCCCTGATCACCTTTGAGTTTATTCACAGTGCGCTCTAGGATTTCAATTGGCTTAATAAAGGCTACGTATACCGCATTTTAGCGCATCTGGGCTACCCACTTTACTTAGGCCCTATGCTGGGCACCTGCAAGCTGGCGGCTGCCCTGGTTTTCCTGATGCCTGGCTATCGGCTACTCAAGGAATGGGCCTATGCAGGGATTGTTATTCTGTTTATGGGCGGCTTTGCGTCCCATTTATTAGTGGGCGATGGCCCCGGCCAGTTCATCTGGTCGTTCCTGTTCGGTATGCTGGCCATCGGATCCTGGGTGCTCCGGCCGGCTACCCGCGTGGTCAAAGCGTTCAATACCGTAGCCCAGGAAACATACAGTCATCCAGTTAACTTTCTATGTGCGCAGCGTGTGGTAGGGCTACTGTGCGGAGACGATCAGGCCGCGAAAGCAACCGTCGCGCAACTGGCGGCTGAAGCTGGCTTAACTCCGCTGGATGGTGGGCCATTGTGTTTGGCCAAATCGCTGGAAAGTTTTGCTGATTTGGTCCGTTATCTGATGATTGACGGGGGACAAGGGGTTTATTTGACGATTGGTTAGTTCGTTGTCAGGCCTGCCCGGTCACACTGTTGAAACAGTTTGGGTTTGGGCTGGCGCAGGATTATGGAGCCGTTCGTGCGGCTTTGGCGACGGAATGGAGTAACGGCCACCGTGGCGCGTTCAGACGGAGGGACAACCGGGCTGCCGGAGCAGTTAATCGATTAAAACTAATCAAGCGGCAGATGTACGGGCGAGCCAAGCTGGACTTATTACGGCAAAGAGTGCTTTATCAATGCTGAGCCACACAAAGTGCGTAAGAGCCAGTTTACTGGGAGGAGGTCAGGGGGCAAATTTAATATAAGCCGAAGCGACACAGATTAGGGTTGACCAGGCGCCCCACTTGTCCAGTCCTTTTGGCTATTTGGCGAAGCCGGCCCACCAGGTAACATGGTCGATGCCGCATCGGACAAGATGCTTTTGATGGTGTCCTCTATTGTATCCTTGAAAGGATCCGCCAAATGAAGGGTAAGCTCTTTTATTGCCTCCCAGATAATGTGAGTTGACTCATCTATCTGGCTTGTTTGGTCTGTTGGCGAACCAAAATGCCCGGTAAAGCCTGTCCACTCCGCAGCAGGGTCAGGTACACCCGGCAGGCTGACAGATACGATCTGCGCACCACAGCCATTGGCCAAGCAATCCCACAACGTGCCCTGATCGGTTTGATCGGCCAACCCCATCTGAAATTTTAATCCTTTGAACCCGATCGATATCGGGTCTTTGATAGTGAACACCCCGGTACTTACATAACTGGCATGTGAATTTACAGCAGAGTAGATGATAGGGCGACCGCTCGAACCCGTTTGGAAGCTGCCGCTCGCATTCCAGGTTCCCCAACCATGTTCGGCAGTGTAGAGCCCAATGAAATTAAAGCTGTCATCCAGCCGTACAATAGCATGTTCCCAGTCGCCCTGGTGGTCGCCAAAGGGGGGGATCGGTACCAACAAATTATGTTTGCTACTGCCAATCTCCACGTCGACTCTGAACGTAGCATTACCATTGAACCCGTAGAAAAACCAGTATTCAATATCGATCGCATTGGGATTGTCCACGGGTGTGGTAACTCTAACATAAAAAGGGGCAGCAGATTGACCAGCCATTGCTGCACTATTGGGCAATAAATAGTCGGTAGAAGCAGCTGGCGGCAAATTGCTCTCGGCCACCGGTGCATAGACAAGGACATTACCGCCGTTGTCACAGAGCGCAGCATTCTCCAGGTAAAAATCTACAGTACAGGGGTTGTACCTTTCTTTGGAGCTGAGGTACACAATGGGGCACCACTGATTGACCTGCGCTTGAAGCTGTTGAGGATCGATCATTATAGAGTAAGTCCCGGACTTCCAAAAGAAGGTATCTCTCTTAGTTGTCGATCGGAGTTGAAGAACTATGTAGTAATGACGTCAATTTATAGAGAACATTTGGGTATATCTACATAAGGGTAAAAAAAGTCGTCATAGGTTTGCTGTTTTCACATACTATATCTTAACGTACAATTGAGAGCAATAGTCAATTATCTCACGCCAGGGCGGTTATTGGGGGATTTCTTCCAACGGGTTGTAAAATTACGCAGGGCCGCCTGGCGGTCGCTTCGGCGATTCGATTTAAACTAAATGTGTAGTTGGTAATTATTTGTTTTTTATCTCTCAGCAAGGAGCGAATTGTGAGACCGTGATTCTTTACTATCTGTCCAACTCCATCAATCGCATACGATACGTATTTCCTGAAACTCACTCCTGCTAATTCAAAGCGCATCGTTAAACAGTCCGCGCTGGTTTAGCATATACACCAGATTAAACCTGGCACCAATCAGAAGGTTATTTTTGCTGCACTCTCAAAAACTGGTAATATTGTCAACCGATAAGAAGCCGTCAGTCTGGCAATGGCACAACTGGCAACGGCAGCAAAAAATAGCGGATGTCAGTTTGTTGGTGACAGGCCATAAAGGACACCTGAATTTCGTAATGAAAATATCTCTACTTTTTCTACTTAGTGCCATCAACCTGTGTACGGCTTATGCCCAGTCAACAGCAGACTCAGCAGCCACCTGGAATAATAGTCTGAAAATTAATCCCCTAAGTCTTATTGTAGGCGATGTATCGGTGTTTTATGAACGGATGCTGACCAAACGGGCATCGCTGGTGGGTGGTGTAGGCTTCGGTTCGGAAACGTTTGAATATCACGACCCCAACAACCCCGTGCCGAGTTTATTTCACTATAAACGGGCTACGTTGGAATACCGGCACTATTTCCGTCGGCGTCCTGTGTCCCCTACTGGCTTTTACGCAGGGGTATACGGTCGCTTTTCCGGGCTCACGCTCGAGGACTACCTGCTCGACAATCAGGGTACTATTGTTCGAGACCCAAGCGGTACATTAGTCAGGACTACCCGGCAGCTTTACGTCTGGATGCCCGGTGCTTTGGCTGGCGTGCAGACAAGCATAGCGCGTGTCGTGTTCGATTTGTTTTTGGGACTTCACTATCAACTACCGACCAGCAGTCCCCCTCTGAAGTCAGTCCTGCCGGAACTCATGAGCCGGAAAGGTTTTACTCCCCGCTTTGGCCTGACTATGGGCTATCGGTTTTGATGATGACCATGAGTAAGGTCTGCCACTCAACCAACGTGTAATTTTTTTTACTCACCAGTATGGGGTAATCGGCTAACTGGGTTGAATGAAACGATAAAAGTGACCATCGGATACGCACACAAACCGTCAAGACTGAAAAGTCGAATCTCAAACAAATGCCCTATTTGAGACGACGATACGGGAATGTCTCTCCGTCTCATGTGGTAGCGTTATTTGAGAATTCGAAATTTTTCTAGCTTACCAACTATTTCTTGAAAAGATCAGCTAATTGGTCATTTTACAGCCTAGAGGGAGCGATTCTCGGCACATCCTATGGACAAATTGGTTGCTTTAAAAATGGTACTTTTCTTAGTCAAGTTGCATATGAAATCTTATGTTAAGGGGCTAAGTACAGGACAAAAGTAGGGAGTAGCTGATGTTGAGGTAGTTTTGTGTCGCTAAACGTAAACCCCTCCAACTACTCCCTATGCAAAGTAACGAAGATGCTGTCTACGATGCCATCAAAGATCATTTTCAATGTGATAAACGGCGTATCCGCTTTATGGCCCTGCTGATCATTGCCCTCTTGAAACTGGCTGACTCCTCATTGGCTCAATGGAGTCTGGCTATCAACCAAACCACCCTGCGGGCTTCCCGACTCAAGCGACTGCAACGATTGATGAG
>NZ_KB893451.1 GCF_000374085.1 Spirosoma spitsbergense DSM 19989
TTACCCAAAGGCACTAAACTGGAGAAAAATGATCCTAGAGTGCGTCAACTTTATCACTTCGGCTGTATAGCCGCCTAAATATTGACTAACCATTGCTTTTGTACCAACGGTCAACAATTTATTGAACTACCCGCGTACGTACCGATTTGTACACTAATTAGTTAGATAATTTAAAAAGAAGGTCACTATGTTGTAGGCAGGTCGCGTTCGCATCTTCAGCCGCGCCGGTTAGTTAACCGTTAAAACAGCCGCGTTTGTAGAGGTCAATCCGGCCGGTACTTCGTTTGCCGTTATCGTTGAACTCAACCGCCCGTTCCAGTACGTAGGCATCCTGAGCGGGGTTGTCGGTAGTAGGATCAGGCCGGGGTACGCCAATGAGGTCGCAAAGGTCTTGCAGGAACAAACCGTAGTTGGCACGTTCGGCACCGCCCGCCGGTTTTCAGCGGGTTTCAAATTCGGAATAAGTCACAGGGGAATGAAGAAAGTAAGAACAGGTGTGATCAAAAAAGACAAAGGTAAATACGCCCAAAAGATAATGATTGCGGGTAAATCTTTGGCTGATTTATTCAGGTATAGTTTGGAGAGAGGGGGGAGGGGTATATTAATTCTCTACCGTTGTTCAACTCGTTAACCGTTCGCCTAACCCAAAAGAAACGGTGCCAAAATTCAGGGGTGGGGGGTATATGGCTGTAAATCCCTTGTAGGTAGTTGAATCACTACCGTTGGACCTGCAAAGTAAAAAGGGTGTCAAAATTCACCGTTTATTACCCATGTACTGAAATAGGTGTTTTAGTGACATGACAAAAAAACGGGTCGGGGGAACCACCCACCCGACCCAAAGAGCCGTAGGAACCACCCTTGCGACTCTGACCAAACCAAGTAGCCATTGCTGGCCGCTCGTTTGAATCAAAGATACTACCCACATGTCAACCCGACCGTCAACTGAGAAAAAAAACTTTGCTCTATTGCTCATTCCGTCAACCAATCCGTCAACTAGGAAAATGCTCTTTTATAATCATTTGATTATCAATTGTTTATTCCACTAGGTTATGATCCCAGCCGGATCACCAAAGCAGAAAACCCCTCTCAGAATGATTCTGAGAGGGGTTTTCTGCTTATACATAGCTGAATAACGCATAGTCCACCATAACGGGTAATTAATCACCCTATCGAACATCAGTTTGACGTACTAACTGGAGTCAACAATGAACTCTCCAACGCAACCACCCTTTTTTAGGATGGAAACTTAAATAGTGTTGATATCGGGTGTACTGCCCCTGTAGTAATGGATCACTACAGACGGGGTTCTATCCAGTCTGTACTGGTAACCTTGCAGGTAATTGGCTGGGTATTCACTTTTCAAGAACATTTATAATCAAATTCACAATTAGGGTCTTAACTTATTAAATTCTGGGAAAAGCTGTTTTTGCCAATTTTTTTTAGTACTATATTGCATGACTTTGTCACAAACGCCCGTCAGCCCGGTTGCTATCTACACATCTAAGCATAGACCAGGCTACTCGTTACTTTAGATTTTCTCAATTATCGCTGCTTTTTTTTGCTATTTTCTTAATAAGAATAGCGGGAAAGGGCTTTACCCAACACTGTTACGACCATGTCTGATCAGGTTGACCAGCCGGCGGGTCTTTACCGCCCCGAATTCGAACACGATAACTGCGGTATCGGCTTTGTTGCCCATATCAAGGGTCGCAAGTCTCACCAGATTGTTGCCGATGCGTTACAAATGCTCAGGCGAATGGAGCACCGGGGCGCCGTTGGCTCAGAACCAAACTCCGGCGACGGAGCGGGGTTGCTTATTCAGATACCCCATGAGTTTTTTGTAGACGAAACCCGCAAACTGGGCATCCATCTCCCTCCCGCGCTGGAATACGGCGTGGGTATGGTCTATTTTCCCAAAGATGTATGGCTGCGCGAAGAGTGCCGTGCCGTGCTGAACCGGAAAATGAAAAAGATTGGTCTGGAATTGCTCTGCTACCGGGTCGTACCTGTCAACAACAGCGATCTGGGTAACGGCTCGCGTTCGGCAGAGCCACAGATGGAGCAGGTATTCATAAAACGGCCTTCCGAAATTACCAATCCCGACGATTTTGAGCGGAAACTATACATTTTACGCAATACCAGCACCCGTATTATCAATGAAACGATAAACGGCGTTGATCATTTTTACTTCTCGTCCCTTTCCTGCCGTACTATTACCTATAAAGGGCAGCTAACGACCCTGCAACTGGAACCCTACTTCCCGGATCTTCAGCAGGAAGAAGTGGTTTCGGCCATTGGCGTTGTACACTCCCGCTTTTCAACCAATACGTTTCCATCCTGGAAACTGGCTCAGCCATTCCGTTATATTGCTCACAATGGCGAAATAAATACGGTACGGGGCAATGTTAACTGGATGAAGGCTGCCGAAGGCCTGCTTAAGTCGTCTAAGTTTACCCAGGATGAAATGGACATGCTGCTGCCCATCTGCGACCCAAAGCAGTCGGACTCCGCTAACCTGGATAATGCCATTGAATTGCTGGTCATGAGTGGCCGTTCATTGCCCCACGTCATGATGATGCTTGTTCCTGAAGCATGGGATGGCAATGACCACATGGACCCCGTTCGTAAAGCGTTTTATGAATTCCATGCAGCCCTGATCGAGCCCTGGGATGGGCCTGCCTCTATCTCCTTTACCGATGGCCGCATAGTAGGGGCCACCCTCGACCGGAATGGCCTGCGTCCTTCCCGTTTCTGGGTTACCAATGAGGATATCGTGATTATGGCCTCTGAGGTAGGCGTACTGGATATCGATCCCGCCACGGTGGTGTCGAAAGGGCGTTTACAGCCGGGTAAGATGTTTCTGGTCGATATGGAGCAGGGGCGAATTGTGTCGGACGAAGAGATCAAAGCTGAACTGTGTGGCCGTAAGCCCTACCAGGAGTGGCTCGACCAAAACAAGATAAAGCTTCAGGATTTAGAAACGCCGATACGGACCTATAGCCATTATGACCCGGCTAAATTGCTCCGGATGCAGCAGGCCTTCGGCTTTACCTCCGAAGACCTGCGGATGATTCTGGCACCGATGGTGGAAACGGGTAAGGAAGCCCTCGGCTCAATGGGTACGGATGTACCACTGGCTATTCTGTCGGAACAGAGCCAGCACATGAGTCACTATTTCAAGCAGTTATTTGCCCAGGTAACCAATCCACCCATCGACTCTATCCGGGAGCGATCCATTATGTCGCTCATCTCCTTTGTAGGAGCAACGTATAACCTGCTGAGTGAATCGCCGATACACTGCCGTCAGATTGAACTCGATCAACCGGTACTGACCACCAAGGAGTTCGATAAACTACGGTTTATTGATCGGCCCAAGTTCCAGGCCAAAACGATCAACTGCCTGTTCACTGCCGATGGAAAAGGGCAGTCGCTCGAACGCGCTCTCGACCGTATTTGCCGCTACGCTGAAGATGCCATTCATGATGGTTACTCGATTCTGATTCTGTCGGACCGGGCCATCGACTCCAGTCACGCCCCCATTCCATCGCTACTGGCTACCTCGACCATTCACCACTACCTGATTCGTCAGGGATTGCGGGGTAAGGTCGGTCTTCTGGTCGAAGCGGGCGATGTTTGGGAAACGCACCATGTGGCTACGCTTATTGGCTACGGGGCATCAGGTGTAAACCCGTACATGGCCTTCGAAACCATTGCGAGCATGAAGCAGAAAGGGCTGCTGTCCGTTGATTACGACCTCGATAAACTCTACAAAAACTACATAAAAGCTGTCAACGGCGAGTTGCTGAAAATCTTCTCGAAGATGGGAATCTCAACCCTGCAATCGTATCAGGGAGCCATGATCTTCGAATGCCTTGGCTTAAATAACGACGTCATTAGCCGTTACTTTACGGGGACTATTTCGCGCATCGGCGGCATGGGACTGGACGAAATTTCCCGCGAAATTCTGGTGCGGCACTCGGTGGCTTTCCCTGACATGCCCGTGCTGGCTCCCCGGCTGGAAGTGGGTGGTATTTACCAGTGGAAGCAACGGGGTGAACGGCATATTTTTAATCCCGACACCATCCACCTGCTACAGCAGTCGACGAAGAAAAACGACTTTGCGCTCTTCAAGAAATACTCCAAACTGATTGATGATCAGACGCAGAAAGCCATTACGCTGCGTGGTCTGCTGAAATTCAAAAAAGGCACACCCGTACCGCTTGACGAAGTAGAGCCTGTCGAAAGTATATTCAAACGCTTTGCTACGGGTGCCATGTCGTTTGGGTCTATCTCGTGGGAAGCGCATACGACCTTAGCCATTGCCATGAACCGCATCGGCGGCAAAAGCAATTCGGGCGAGGGTGGTGAGGATGAACTGCGCTACACGCCACTCGAAAACGGCGACAGTATGAATTCGGCTATCAAGCAGGTAGCCTCGGGGCGTTTTGGCGTAACGAGCTATTACCTCACCAATGCCCGCGAACTACAGATCAAGATGGCGCAGGGGGCCAAACCTGGCGAAGGGGGTCAGCTGCCCGGTTTCAAAGTCGATGACTGGATTGGACGGACGCGCCACTCAACGCCCGGCGTTGGGCTGATATCGCCCCCTCCCCACCACGATATTTACTCGATTGAGGATTTAGCCCAACTCATCTCCGACCTGAAAAATGCCAACCGGGCCGCCCGCATCAGCGTGAAGCTGGTATCGGAGGCCGGTGTGGGAACTATTGCCACCGGCGTTGCCAAAGCCCACGCCGACCATATCCTGATTTCGGGCCATGACGGTGGTACGGGCGCTTCTCCACTGTCGAGTATCCGGCACGCGGGTCTACCGTGGGAACTGGGTCTGGCCGAAGCCCATCAAACACTGGTCAAGAACAAACTGCGCGGTCGCGTAACGGTGCAGGCCGATGGACAGATGCGTACCGGTCGTGATTTGGCAATTGCCGCGTTGCTTGGTGCCGAAGAATTCGGGGTTGCCACGGCGGCTCTGGTTGCTGCGGGCTGCATCATGATGCGGAAGTGTCACCTGAATACCTGCCCGGTGGGTGTCGCGACACAGAACAAGGAACTACGCGCCCTGTTTACGGGTAAGCCTGAACACGTAGTGAATATGTTCACGTTCCTGGCTATGGAATTGCGCGAAATTATGGCCGAACTGGGCTTCCGTACCATCAATGAAATGGTAGGGCAGGTGCAGATGCTGGAACTTCGCGACAACCTGCCCCACTGGAAATACAAAAATATTAATCTTGATGCCCTGCTGTATAAAGAGCCAACTAATCTGGATGTGGCGCTGTATCAGCAGGAAGAACAAAACCATTATCTGGATGATGTACTCGACCGGAAACTGATCGAGGTAGCCAAACCCCTGCTGGACGATACCGCACTTGGCGCATCCGAATCGGTTTATGCCGAGTTTACGGTACAGAACATCGACCGGAGCATTGGTACGATGCTGTCCAACGAAATTTCGAAAGTGTACGGTGGACCGGGCTTGCCCGAGGGTTCTATACACATCAAACTCCGGGGAACTGCTGGTCAGAGTTTCGGTGCTTTTGCCACGAGCGGTATCAAACTCGAACTGGAAGGCGATGCCAATGACTACTTCGGCAAGGGGCTCTGTGGTGCTCAGTTAATCGTGTACCCCGACCGAACGTCCCAGTTTAAACCGGAAGAGAACAGCATCGTCGGTAATGTATCCTTCTACGGAGCCACGTCGGGCGAAGCCTTTATCCGGGGTATGGCCGGGGAGCGTTTCTGCGTTCGAAATTCAGGGGCTAAAGTTGTTGTAGAAGGTGTGGGCGATCATGGTCTGGAATACATGACGGGTGGCCTGGCCGTTATTCTGGGTCAGACGGGGCGCAACTTTGCCGCCGGTATGTCGGGTGGGGTCGCGTATGTGTATGACCAGGACGGTACGTTTGCGGCCAAAGTAAACCCGGATATGGTCGATCTGGAAACCCTGACCGAAGAAGACCTGGGTATTCTTCGCGAGTACATCGAGAAACATTTTCAATACACCACCAGCAATGTAGCCTTGACCCTGATTCAGGACTGGGACAACAAAATCGGGCAGTTTGTGAAAGTAATGCCGGGCGATTTCCGGCAGGCATTAGCCGGACGGGGTATTTCACTGGCCGATCAGATTCGCGACAAAAGCATCGTGTATCAGGATATAACCGTGGATGTGACGCATGGGTAATGAAACCCTGGACGGCCAGGAAACTGACTGCCTATCTGCTGGATGTTGCTTATCCGCAGCATCCAGCAAAAGCTGGTTGCCGTGTTTGAACGGGAATCGTATCCATTAAGAACGGTCTGGTTTATCAGTAATGGCGCAAAAGTTCCTATATTGGTAACGGCCTAGCCTAACTGATGAGACAATGATTACGGCCTGAATGCTATGAAAAACTGGGAAGAACTTGCCGCCCACTCCGAGCTATTAGCTGCCCAGGAGATTAAACAATCTTTTGACGAGGGTAATCTGACCGATGTCGAAGAAGGCCTGGTACAGTTAATCGAAACGATGGCGCGTTCAGAGAAAAGAGCTTTGCAAAGTCAGTTAATTCGACTGATGATGCATGTTGTCAAATGGCACGTTCAGCCCGACAGACGAACGAGAAGTTGGCTGCTTAGCGTTCAGAATGCCCGCTTTGAAATCGTTAAACTCCAGCAGTATACGCCATCGCTGAACAAAGCCTATATTGAAAGTATCTGGGACGAGTCGTTGACTGAAGCACGGGAAGAAGCTGAAATTGAGACCGGCGTAGCCAATGCATTTCTCGAACTAACCTGGGAAGACGTATTTGACAAAAAGTACTTGTTGTAACGAAACGAATGGGAAAACCTACCGGATTTTTAGAATTTGCGCGCGAACTACCCAAAAAGCGCGACCCGCAGCAGCGGATTCATGATTACAGGGAAATTGAGGTGCAGTTCGCCCCGCAGGATACCCAGCGGCAGGCTGCCCGGTGTATGGACTGCGGAACGCCGTTCTGCCATAGCGGTTGTCCCCTTGGTAATATCATCCCGGAGTTCAATGATGCCGTGTACGAACAGAACTGGGCCTACGCCTACGAAATTCTGGCCAGTACCAACAACTTCCCGGAGTTTACGGGCCGCATCTGCCCGGCCCCCTGCGAAGCGTCGTGCGTGCTGGGTATCAACAAGCCGCCCGTGGCGATTGAGTTTATCGAAAAATCAATTGCCGAAGAAGCGTTCAAACAGGGATACGTAACGCCCAGAATTCCGACAGAGCGGACGGGTAAGCAGATAGCCATTGTGGGTTCCGGCCCGGCCGGGCTGGCAGCTGCCGCTCAACTGAACAAGGCAGGACATACCGTTACCGTATTTGAACGCGCCGACCAGATTGGCGGACTCCTGCGCTATGGCATCCCCGACTTTAAACTCGAAAAATGGACCATCGACCGTCGGCTGGCCATTATGGAAGCCGAGGGGATTATATTTAAGCCGGGTGTTAACGTGGGTAAAGACCTGAAAGCGAATGATTTGCTGAATGATTTTGACGCAATTATGCTCACCGGTGGGTCAACTGTGCCCCGCGATCTGCCGATTCCCGGCCGGGAGTTGAAGGGTATTTACCCCGCTATGCAGTTCCTGAGTCAGCAGAATAAACGAAATGCCGAACGCCCGGTGGAAGTAGACCATCAGGGGGAGACCTATACCGACGGCGACATTCTGGCAACGGGTAAAAACGTGGTGGTGATTGGCGGAGGTGATACCGGCTCCGACTGTGTGGGTACATCCAACCGCCACGAAGCTGCCAGCGTAACCCAGATTGAACTGATGCCGATGCCCCCGCAGGAACGGGCCGAAAGCACGCCCTGGCCCAACTGGCCCATGATGCTCCGTACCAGTACCTCACACGAGGAAGGGTGCGAGCGGCAATGGTCCATCAACACCAAAGAATTTATTGGAGACGAAAACGGCAACCTGAAAGCGCTGCGGCTGGTTGACCTGACCTGGGAAAACAAGAATGGCCGTATGCAGATGGTCGAACTGCCCGGCTCGGAGCGTGACGTTCCCTGCGAACTGGCGCTGCTGGCTGCTGGTTTCCTGCACCCGCAGCACAACGGTCTGCTGGACGACCTCGGTGTTGACTACGATGAGCGCGGCAACGTGAAAGCCGTCAAGTATCAGACCACGACCAATCCGAAAGTATTTGTGGCTGGCGACATGCGCCGGGGACAATCGCTGGTCGTGTGGGCCATTTCGGAAGGCCGCGAAGCCGCCCGTGCCGCCGACTGCTACCTGATGGGGGAGACCATGCTCGAAGCCAAAGCCGTATCGATGATTTCGGTCGAGTAACAGGATAAGATAAAACATAAATCGCCCGGTAGTTGGTTTTATAACCAACTACCGGGCGATTTATGTTTCGGAGAAACGATTAATCGTGTTTGAGGCTCGCCTTGCTGAATGAATCGCCTGCAAAAGCGCTGACGCGTAGCCACTTATTATTCCTTCCCTTTTTTGCTGGCTTCTTCTACTGCCTCTACAAACTCCTCAGTAGAAACGGTTTGCACGTACGGCTCATCCTGCTCCTCGTCAAATTGCTGCTCCGGATCAGGTGTCTGTTCGTCTGCGTTCATGTGGCTGTTTATTTATAGGTGTCTAAAATAAGCGGTATGATCACATCTATAGGCGCTCAGCCTATAAACGTTTACTGCCTAATTCACTTGCTTGTGTAAATTCTCTGAATCTATTTGCCACTGACAAACTGGTAGCGGAAAAGCAGTTAAAACAGAGAAAAAGATGTAGAAGAAAAAAAAAGGCCCGGCTGCACCACCAGCCGAGCCAAGAAGTAAAACCGAAGTCTTACCCCCTTTTGAGAACTCAAAGATAAGTCAACAACCAACGCCATCCAACAACTGATTCTACTGGGGGGTAATACCGACACCAAACACCAAATCAGTATTGTGCCACTGTTTTAGATCATGAACCTATCCAATAGTGGACCTGCTACTTTTAACTGGACATTAATTTAAGCATGATCTAACTTAGTGAACTATGAAAACAGGAGGCAGTACGACGACGAATTTAAACGAATTTTGATACCAAGAGAACTTTAAGCAGGACTTTCAATACGACTTGGTTAGACTATTGAAGGACTATCAGAGGATTATCGAGACCAAACAAACAATAATAGACGTAATAACTAAAATTTAGAATTGGTAACATAATAAAGGTCCTTCATTAGTGCCTTTATTATGTTACCAATATATTGAAATAGAGTATATTGACAGTGTAATGTCGAGAATATGCCTTTTTTATAGGTTAAATTTGCCTGTTTTTACTCTTACATATACAGTTCAACTTGCGGCTATGATTTATTCATACATGCGAATTTCAACTGACCGGCATACTGCCGAAAATCAACGTTCTGAGATACTTAAGAAAACTTCTGTTGAGCAAATCTATGTAGATCACTGGATAGAGGAAACAGTGCTGGGTAGGCAATCTGTTGAAAATCGAGTGCTCAGTCGTCAAATAAAGGTGATGAAGCCGAATTAAAGTATTATTTTAATTTTTAGATATTTAGAGAAAACTTTGTTTGAAATTGTTAGCTTAATTGAACTGAATAAATGAATAAATTGGTAGGAATTGATCTTTTTTCTGGTGCAGGTGGCATGAGTTTGGGCGCGAATAGGGCAGGAATTGATGTTATATTTTCAGTAGAATCTGAGCCAAACGCTTGTACAACATACGGGTGCAATTCAAAATGTCGCTATGCGGCCATCGCATAGTTGATTGGCTCAATCTGCTGACGAACCAAATTCCATCGGTTGCTCATCAGGCAAACGCG
Source organism: Spirosoma spitsbergense DSM 19989 (assembly GCF_000374085.1). Lineage (GTDB taxonomy): Bacteria > Bacteroidota > Bacteroidia > Cytophagales > Spirosomataceae > Spirosoma > Spirosoma spitsbergense. The sequence continues at coordinate 9,827 of NZ_KB893451.1, forward strand.
CAAGTTTAGAACACGCTGCGCACCCCGAATACTCCAGCGTTGCCCAGACCGCTTCAACCGTCGTTGCATCACCGTTCGGTGAGCTGATTCGATAGCCCCAGACCCAATCAGAAGGCCCCGTTTACGATACGTTTTATAGTCCATCCGGTCGCGATTCGTTTCCAGATAGGCATAGACCGAA
>NZ_KB893452.1 GCF_000374085.1 Spirosoma spitsbergense DSM 19989
TGGCGGCTCAAAACCGTCAGTTAGGCCGGTTTATCCTGTCCGATATTCCACCGGCACCGCGTGGGGTTCCCCAAATCGAAGTAACGTTCGACGTAGATGCCAATGGTATTCTGCACGTAACGGCCAAAGATAAAGGCACGGGTAAAGAGCAGAAAATCCGGATTGAAGCATCGAGCGGATTGACCGATGCCGAGATCAGNCGGATGCGCGAAGAAGCGAAAGCCAACGAAGCCGCTGATAAAGCCGAGCGCGAAGCCATCGAGAAAGTCAACGCAGCCGACTCGATGATTTTCCAGACGGAAAAGCAACTGAAGGAGTATGGCGATAAACTGTCGGAAGGCAACAAGACCGCTATCGAAGGCGCATTGGCGAACCTCCGCACGGCGCACGCGTCCCGTGATGCAGCCGCTATCGACACCGCGCTCGAAGGACTGAATGCCGCCTGGGCNACGGCCTCGCAGGAAATGTACAGTGCCACGGGTGGTGACGGAGCCAACCCAATGGACGGAGCTGCCGGTTTCGACGGGGGTAATGCCAACCCCGGCAATGCCGGACAGGGCCAGCCCGAAGGCGACAACGTGTCGGATGTACCGTACGAAGAAGTGAAGTAATTGTTTAGAAGAATAAAAAAATCCCTGCCGAGGAAACTTGGCGGGGATTTTTTGTTTGATGATGCCTATTTAGTTTGGCCACTCGATCGTAGATTCAAGTTTAAAATGCAACAAATGGGGTAGAAAAGCAGGGCAATCGCTTTAAAATGGGTGTTGGAATTTGGGGGATTTTGGTATATTTCCCTTCTAACCTATATCGTCATTCATGGGGTTCTTTGGCTAAATGGGCGGATTTATACGGTAAGCAACTAAAGATTGTCGGGCGCAGTAAACATAGCCCACCCCCATGCGCAATAGAGTTAGCACGATTTGACGATATTGGCGACTGCTTTAATCCAAATCCGTATGGCAGTCGCTATTCCCTTTGCCACCCGTCAACAAATCGCTCAACTGCGAGCCCAGGGTAAGGGGTTGTTTAAAGTTTCACGAAAATGGGAGCTGGTCAAGTAGTTTTGGGGTGCAAACTCTCAAACTACCCTGATGCTCTATTCGACTGATCTGACCAACTCCCACCGGGCAGCCGGCGCTGTGGCAAGCTATCAAACTTTTGTTGCCCCTCAAAATTTGCCGACGCAAACGAAAACATTCCATCCGAGCCATTATCAATGGCATTCTGTACGTAGTCAAATCGGACCGCCGAAGCGGGCGGTATCTCCTGGCGGCTCATGCCCAACGATTTACCCGATTGGCGGCTGGTTTATTATTACTTCTGCCAGTGGTCCAAGCTGGGGCTGGTTCAGGAAATTCATGATAAACTCGTCACTAAAGTACGGCTGCAAGCAGGCCGAGAGGCATCGCCTAGCTTGGGACTTATTGACAGTCAATCCGTTAAAACTATGTCTGTGACCACACTCAAGGGCTATGATGGCAATAAAAAACTCACCGGCCGCAAACGCTCTATCATTGTGGATGTGCTGGGGTTGGTGCTGGCTCTTCGGTTAACATCGGCCAACGTGGGGGAGCGAGCTGGTGCCTTGCTTCTGTTCACAGCACTGGGCCAACGGTTCATTCGGTTGAAGACAGTTCTGGCTGATCAGGGCTTCGATGGGGTCAATTTCCTGGTTACCGTCAAAGCGACTTATCAACTGACTCTCGAAGAAGTTTGCGGTGTACTAGGTGTGAAAGGCTTCCAAGTGGTGCCCAAACGATGGATCGTTGAGCGTACATTTGGCTGGTGGGCCTTTTATCGTCGTTTAGCCAAAGATTACGAGGTCAAAGAGTCTCATGCCGAAGCAGTTATCTATTGGACGATGATTCGATTGATGTCCAGAAAAATCCGTGAAACAAAATCCTAAACAACCTCTAAGGCCTACCGGCAAATCAGCCAAGAAATGGGCGTGAGTTACGACGCCGTTCGGCGTATCTGCAAACGGCAAGATCAGCTGGGGGAAGCCGGACTTCTACCTCGGTATAAACAATGTGGTACGACAGGGATTCGATTGTCCGTTTTTTACCATCGCGTTAGCCTGTGGTTGAAGCGGGCGCATCCACTCTGGGGCGCCCCTTACATTCACTTACAACTCGATGCGCGTTACGCCATGGGACGTTTACCTTCCATTCGTACGCTCCAGTTATGGTTTAAGGCCGCTGGCTTAACCAAGCCACGACCCCAACTCTTGAACTCACCCAAAGTGTGGGCGGAGTATCCTCATCAAGTCTGGCAAGTGGACGCAAAAGAACAGCAGCGTACCCTCGATGGTACTAAGGTGTGCTGGTTAACGGTTGTCGACGAAAAGAGCGGTGCGGTGTTAGCCGCCCCGGTTTTCCCCTATGGCCGAATCGGTCAGGTACCCCTGGGGCTCATTTGTGAACAATTACAGCTGATTTTCCGACAATGGGGGCTGCCTCAAGCCATTAAGATTGATAATGGTCGGCCATTCGGTGACCCTAAGCGGTTACAGATTCCGCTGCTTCCGCTTTGGTTGGTGGGGTATGGTATTGAGCCGATCTGGAACCGAGCCGCTCGGCCTACCGATAACGCCAAAGTAGAACGGGCTCAAGCCACCACCGCCAATTGGGCTGATTTAGCTACTTGTTCCGACATCGCGGATCTTCGTCAGAAGTTAGCTCAAGTTATTGTAACCCAACGCGAACGCTATCCGGTTCGGAGATTAAATGAACAGACTCGCCAACAGGCTTACCCCACCATTGACACCCCACTATGCCTCTTTGAGATTAGCCATTTCGACTATCAACTAGTCTTAGCCTTTCTCCAAAGGCGCAGCTGGCATCGAAAAGTGAGCAAGATTGGGGTCATCTCCTTCTATTATCAACGCTGGTTTCTGAACCGTTCGGTCGCGGATCAGTGGGTGAGTATTCGTTTAGAAGCTACCAGCAATGAATGGGTGATTTTCACGGACACGGGTGAATTCATCAAATCCTTTTCCAACACGGTCATTACTGAGCAAGCCTTATTAAGCTTAGCCACGAGCCAAACGAACTCGGATGAATCGTGCTAACTCTATTGCGCATGGGGGTGGGCTATGTTTACTGCGCCCGACAGCCTTTAGTTGCTTACCGTATAAATCCGCCCACCCCTAAAACAAAAACCAGAATGGCCAGTGGATCTACTTTCTGACCTTGTTTTGCTAGTTATTTCGAGTACTTGAATTACTAATTATCTGAGGTTCAGAAACGTAGGACTTTTTGAACCTCAAACGACTATGCTAGTCTATCTCTTCAGATTGGCCAAGTGACGGATTTTGTACGAAACGGTAAAGCGACCCCAATACAGTAAATTGCACAATAAAGTCGCATCCAGACTCATTGGGCGCGGCTTTTTTATAGGGTGATTATTTCAGCACATTTATTCACGGGGTTCTTTGTGCAAAGAAACCCGTTTTAAGCTTAGTCCCATAAACTCAATTGTGAGGGAGGACACACTGTTCTCTTACTTTACTATTATCTATTAATAGTTAATATTTTATTTATATAAAAATTTTAACAATAATTTAAGATTAACTATTATTGCGTAAAATTAACTAAACTAGCTCTTAATTAGTCGTACTAATACACGATCTAGTTTTTAGATAGACACTATCCATTTATGGGTACTATTATTTCAAGTACCCTTGCCCTTGAATTTAATCTGATGGCCTACACCCATGGTTGGGAAGGGAAGATAGGGATGAAAGCAGACCAGCAGCCCGACCTCGTTTAACGGATGTACATAGGCCGCTGCCGGGGCAGTGGCTTTGGTTAAGTGGATACGAAATCGGACCATCGAAAATCAGGGGGCATTCATGTTTTGTCCCGCGTTGATCAGAGTGGCCTGCGAATAAAGTGACTGGAAGTGGTATTAAATGAGTTTATCATCAAGTTTTTAATCCATTTGTTTCAGGTAGTCTGGCCTCAATCAACAGGCCAACTTCCTGACAATCCGGACAAAGGGTAGTTGCCGACCAATTAATTGAAAAATAACGCAAAGTTGGCTTACCGATACGGTGGCATTCTAAAAATACCTGGATACGATGGGATGCTACACATACACTAAAGATAGAGTATTAGATAACCCGTCAATGCCCATACGTTTCCTGTGTTTATGGCTGGCTGGATTATTAACTATCTCCACTACTCAGGCCCAGCGTCAGAATGTGCGCTTTACTTACCTGACGACCAATCAGGGCCTTTCCCAAAACAACGTCACCTGCATTTTGCAGGATCGAAAAGGCTTCATGTGGTTTGGTACCCAGGACGGACTCAACAAATTTGATGGCTATACCTATACACTGTATCGGAACGATCCCCAGAAATCGACCAGTCTCAGCCATAGTTACATCCATACCCTGTTTGAGGATCGACAGGGACGACTCTGGGTGGGTACCGATGCGGGCGGTCTTAGTTTATTTGATGCCAGCACGGAAACGTTTTCCAACTATAGGCATATCCCCGGACTCGCTAGTAGCCTTTGTCATAACAAAGTGATGGCCATTGCGCAGGATGGTCAGGGTTACTTATGGGTGGGTACGGCCGGGGGGGGGCTGGATCGGTTTGATCCACAAAAAAAGACGTTTACGCACTTTCGCCATCAACCCGCCAATCCGCACAGTCTCAGCCAGGATATGGTTAGTTCGGTATGCATTACGCCTGATGGATCCATTTGGGTCGGCACAAGCGGGGGTGGGTTAAATCGACTGCTTCCCCGAACTAATACCTTCCAGCATTACCTCCATAATCCGGCCGATCCCCATTCGTTGAGTCATAACCAGGTAAATACCTGTTTTGACGATTCCAGGGGGCAGCTTTGGGTGGGTACGGAAGGGGGTGGTTTAAATCGATTGTCAACGGGTTCGAATGGGTTTACCCGTTATCAGCCCTCAACGGGGGCCAAACCCTCGATAACGCATTCGGATATTGTTGCGCTGGCCGAAGATAAGAATAAGAACCTCTGGATTGGCACCCGCAATGGCGGCATTAATGTCCTGCGCCGAGATGGGTCATTTTCGTATTACGCGTATGATGAAGCCGATAGCCGCGGCCTTAACAATGGGTCCATTTACGCTATATACCGGGATCGAACGGGCACGATGTGGATCGGAACCTATGCCGGCGGAGTGAACAAGCTGGATGCCTCACTCCCCAAATTTAAGCTTTATCAACGTACCCGGACGAATATTAATAAGCTGACCAACAACAATATCCTCTCTATTCACCAGGATCAGCAGGGCGATTTATGGGTGGGTACCGACGGCGGGGGCGTTAACGTGCTCAAAAAAGGAAAGACAGCCTTCACATCCTTCCTGCATTCCGAAGGCTTGCCCACCAGTATTGGTAGTAACTACGTATTGGCTATTCATGCTGATGCCCGGCAACGCATCTGGACGGGTAATTATAAAGGCGGGCTGACCGTATTTGATCGGGCCAGGGGGACCTTTGCGCAAAAAGGTAACTTAAATCCGCTCAGTATCAGTGTCATTCTGGAGGCCCGCAATGGTATCTTCTGGCTGGGTACGTTTGAAGAGGGCCTCATCCGCTATGATCCACGAACCGAAGCCGTTACCCACTACCGGGCCAATCCAGCCCAGGCAAACGCCCTGAACTATTCTACCATTACCACGCTATGGGAAGACAGGACGGGCAATATCTGGATGGGTACGGAAGGCGGGGGTATCAATGTATTTCATCCCGGCCAGAATCGCTTTACCCACTACATCCATACCGACCAGATTACTAAAAGTCTGAGCAATAACCTGGTAACTGTCCTCTTCGAAAGCTCCGCCGGGCAACTCTGGATTGGTACCAATAGCGGTTTGAACCGGTTTGATGCCGCTACGCAAACGTTTACGGCTTACCGGGAGTCGGATGGGCTGCCCAACGAGGTGATTCAGGGAATTCTGGAAGATAAGCACGGAACGCTGTGGCTAAGTACCAACAAGGGTCTGAGTGCCTTCAATCCCAAAAGGGGCACATTTCGCAATTTCGATGTGAATGATGGCTTACAGGGCAGCTCCTTTAATCGGATGGCCTGCTATGCGAGTTCGGACGGCCAACTGTTTTTTGGGGGATTAAGTGGGCTCAATAGTTTTTACCCCGACAGTTTACGCAACAACCCGGTTATTCCCCCGGTGTACATTACGGATTTCCAGCTGTTCAACCGATCGGTGCAGGTGCAGGATGCCCAGTCACCCCTGATCAAAACGATTAGCGAAACCCGGGATATTACCCTTTCCTACCAGCAATCGGTACTTTCCTTTGGCTTTGCGGCCCTGAATTATACACTTTCCAAATCGAACCAGTACGCCTATAAACTCGAGGGCTTTGATACCAACTGGATTCAGGCGGGTACCCGGCGAACAGCGAGTTACACGAATCTGGATCCGGGGGACTACGTATTCCGGGTCAAAGGCTCGAATAATGATGGTGTCTGGAATCAAACCGGCACCTTTGTCAACCTGCATATCATACCCCCTTTTTGGCAAACGGGCTGGTTTAAAAGCCTGACAGCCCTGTTTTTACTGGGTAGCCTTTATGCGGTTTATCGCCTGCGGGTTAGGCGCATCAAACGCCTGCAACTCATCCTGCAACAGCAGGTGCAGGAGCGGACCCGGGAAGTAACCCAGCAGCAACAGGAACTCCGGGAACAGGCTGGTCAGCTACGGCTGCTGAACCATAAACTTGGGGAGCAGAACACGGAACTGGCCCATCAATCGGAGCAGCAGCAGCAGGCGCGCCTGGAAGCAGAAAGAGCCAATACCGCCAAAAGTGTGTTTCTGGCGACCATGAGTCATGAAATCCGTACGCCTATGAACGGGGTGATCGGCATGACTTCCCTGTTAGAAGACACGTTGTTATCGGATGAACAGCGGGAATACACCGAAACCATTCGCAGTTGTGGCGAAGGGTTATTGGGGATCATTAACGACATTCTTGATTTCTCCAAGATTGAATCCGGCCATCTGGAGTTGGAGCAGCAGGCGATTAACCTGCGGGACTGCATCGAGGACGTTCTGGATCTGTTTGCCCGCAAAGCCGCCCAGGTCGGACTGGACCTGATTTACCAGATCGACCACCAGGTGCCCACCCAAATTATCACGGACGGCCTTCGGTTACGTCAGATCCTGGTCAACCTGGTCGGGAATGCCATTAAATTTACCGAGCAGGGTGAAATTGTTGTGAGTGTCCATCGGGTGGCCCACCGGCCTGAGCAGGGCATCGAGTTAGGGTTCGACGTGCGTGATACGGGGATCGGCATTGCGGCTAACAAACTCGATCGCTTGTTTAAAGCGTTCTCCCAGGTGGACTCCTCCCATACCCGTCAGTACGGGGGTACGGGTCTAGGCCTGGTCATCAGTAAGCGTCTGATTGAGCTGATGGGTGGCCGCATTGAGGTAGAAAGTGAAGTGGGGAAAGGAACCCGGTTCCAGTTTACCTTATTGGCTCAGATTAGCCAGCAGGCCACCCGGCAGTATGTCTACGAACGGGGGAGCGTGGCCGAAGGGAAAACCGTCCTGTTGGTGGACGATAACGCGACAAACCGGCTTATTTTAAAAGCGCAGCTTGAACACTGGTCTTTGCTGCCCGTAGTCGCCAGCTCGGGTCAGGAGGCCCTGGCGATTATGGCTCAGGGCACCCGGGTTGATTTGGTGATCACCGATCGACAGATGCCCCACATGGATGGCATTGAACTGGCCACAAGGCTAAAAGCGATTCACCCCGATTTGCCCATTATCCTGCTTAGTTCGATGGGGGATGAAAGCCGAAAACTGTATGCTGATTTATTTTCATCCATCTTAACCAAGCCCGTTCGTCAGCAGCAACTCGCCCAGGTGGTTCAACAGGCGCTAAAATCGCACCGGACGACCCTGCCCGATGTGGTTGCCGCTCGCCCGGAATCGACCTTCAGCCTGGACTTTGCCCTGCAATACCCCTTGCGTATTCTGATCGCCGAAGATAATTTAGTCAATATCAAGCTTCTGGTACGGGTGCTTACTAAGCTAGGGTATACGCCCGTGGTTGCCCACAACGGCCAGGAAGTACTCGCCTGTCTGGCCGATGGCTTCGATTTAATTTTGATGGATGTACAAATGCCGGAGATGGACGGGCTGGAAGCGACCCGCCAGATTCGCCGACTACCCATCCCTCAGCCGTGGATTATCGCCCTGACGGCGAATGCGATGCAGGAAGACCGGGGACTTTGTTTGGAAGCGGGTATGAATGAGTACATAAGTAAACCCCCTAAGCTGGATCTGTTGAAGCAATCCTTCCAACAGGTGAGTCAGTCCCGTAGCCAATCAATGCTGCCTGCCGCGTAACGCGTGGGCAAATGCTGACTCTATTCTTACCATTAAAACGACCTATTCTGATGAACGTCTCCGATTACCCTAAGAATCCTCCGCCTACCCAACCCGAAGACCGCGCAACGGATACCGCCTGGTACGCCAACTCGTCAGCGCCGAGCGATTTGGGGTTGCGTAATTCGGTCGAAGCCGGCCCTTGTTTCCAACTGGCAACGTTATTACAAGCGGTGGACAATGAGCAGGCGTTAGCCCTGGAACTGCTGGAATTAGTCCTGGCTCAGACACCGGGCGAAGTTTTGGCCCTGGAGCAGGCCTTGATAGAAAACGACCTGGGTAGCGTTGGTCGCATTATTCATTCGCAAAAAGCGTCCTTCGAAGTATTTGGCCTACTGGAAGTAGTTCGTCTGGGCCGGGCTTTGGAGCAGCAGCTGGCGAGGCCAAAAGCCGAAGGAGACGTTTCCGTTCTGATTCGACAATATGCGGGAATGCTTCGGGCTGAATTAGTGCTTATGCAACTGGTCTTACAAACAGCCGCTGGGGGTGATCTACCCTGATGCTTGAGAAAAGCAGGATAGCTGTTTGCCTTATCCTGAAAAGAATCGGAGGTATATGTGAACTAATATATAAATAATTATAAATTTAGTTACATAAACTATTCACAAAAATGTCAACTACAATCCGTAGCATACAAAAATAATTTTACACGACTCTGATTAGTTTTTCATTTAAAAACAGGCAATGGTTCGTCAATTTTTAGGGATATGAAAAAGGCGTGTTAGTTTTGGGTATCTGACATCCAAACCAAACAACGCCTTTATGCAAGGACCAGCCCTACTGAGTACAATAGTAGCTAACCTGCCCGATTTGACCAAACCCCGTCGGCAATTTATACACCACATTCTGATGCTGTTTTTGAGTGTTCGTCACCGAATCAACTTTCTGCAATTGGCTCGCCACAGCGACCAGTATGCCGAAAATACCATGCGGTTGCAG
>NZ_KB893453.1 GCF_000374085.1 Spirosoma spitsbergense DSM 19989
TATGCAGCCATCCACTTTACCTTTGGAAGCGAAACGGTGGGCCAAAAAGCGGGGCTTAATTGAAACCGTTATTGGTCAAAATAAGCAAGTTTGCAATCTGGATCACACGCGCCATCGGTCGGTCAGCAACTCATTTGTCAACATGTATGGCGCGCTAATCGCCTATTCATTTTACGAACGCAAGCCAACAGCACACGTCGACATAAGTAACCGTCTGCTCGCTTCCGGTGAATCTGAATGGGCCTTAGCTGCTTAAAAGATCTCATAGTTCGCGTTATATTAACTTTCAATAGTTTCGCCGAGAGGGTAAATATCTGCCTTGAAAAAAACTACTTAAGGGAAGCGTGGATATTATGTGAACGTATTAGGAAATTACTTCCAACAATAGACACAAGGCACATTAGATCTCCTTTTGGAGTTATGCTCAATCTTAATCAGGGATACAATTCTTTGTATCAAGCATATGATAGTAAGCCAGAGTTTTTATTGTACTCGTTTTTAGATTTTTACAAAATCGTTGAAGTCTTAGGGAAGGAACTTATCAAAGGTAATAATAGAACTGCCTACACAATTACAGATAGTAGAAGATCAGGTTTTAGGCAAATTCCCTTTATAAGCTTCTCACCAGCAATACAATCACATATATATCCTACTATGAATGGTAGCGTTGTGAATAGTTATAGAGATGCCAGTTATACCCCGACTACCGATGACAGGAAGTATTACGACTCTCCAACTTCATCCTTGAGATTCTCTGGATTGATGCTTTTAAGATTTGGAATGTCTGAAGCAGACACAGTTGCTTTTTTAAGATTAAATAGACTTCGCAATGATTTAACACATGAGGGGAATACGTCTTCAAGAGTCGTATCAACTGATGTCATGGAAATACTACGTTTAATTAAGAAAGCTTTCGAAAAAATATAGATAAATGCACGTACACTACATTCTCCATAGTCACCTTCGTTCCCGAAACCAACACATCAATTACTTTGTCCACAATCCTCTCCTGCTTTGATCATCTAACACTTACTAATAATCAGCAACAGGCTGCGCTGGCTATTGAACAGTTTTTGGCGGGTAACGACTCTGTCTTTCTGTTAAAAGGCTATGCAGGAACGGGAAAAACAACACTGCTGAAAGGTATTTGCCAATACGTGATGAGTCAGGAACGCGAGATGCTGCTGATGGCTCCTACTGGCCGGGCGGCTCAGGTCATGGGAAGTAAGACCGACCTACCCCCAACGACTATACATAAGGCTATCTACAGTTTTCACGAACTCGATACCATAGAGACAACCGATGAGGAGGGGGAAGAGACGTTTCAGTTCATTTACCAACTTCGGAGCGATGCCGATATTGTCAGCCAGGTATTCATCGTAGACGAAGGGTCTATGCTATCCGACCATGAAGTAGAAAGTGAGTTTTTTAAATTCGGGTCAGGTCGCGTTCTGTTTGACTTGTTACGATTCGGCAAAATTGGCCAGTCCAACGTCCGAACCCAGTTGATCGTTGTGGGCGACCCGGCCCAGTTACCGCCCGTTGGTATGGCCTCCTCTCCAGCTTTGGATGAAGTCTACCTGATGGAGGAGTTCAAGCTAACTGTTAGTAGCGCAGAATTGCAGGAAGTAGTGCGGCAGGGTGGAGAAAGTGGCGTTCTAGAATTAGCAACGCAGGTAAGGCACTGCATTACGGCTAATCGGTTTACACACTTCGCCATTACTGACAATGGGGCTGACATTCAGACAATAGCCTGGAACGATTTTTTATCTGCTTATAAAAAGGCTAATGCCCGAAAAGTAGTCATCTGCTACAAGAACAAGACGGCTAAGGACCTTAGTGAACGCATTCGGGCAGAGCGCTTTGGCTCCACGGCACGCCTTCTGGAAAAGGGAGGTATCCGCCGGATGTTCGACCGCCCGACGGCCATGACCAAACGGTTCGAAATGCACGTAACGACGCTCAACGAGGGATTGTGGAGCCACCCACCGCACACCCACCGGGCCGCAGAATTTCTACTGATGGTCGATAAATCGTCGCAGGAAAGCATTGACGGGAAGCTGTTTCCGGCCACTGTTGGCGACCTTATTTTCCTGGAATCCGAAGTTCCGCACGCCCTTCAAAACACGAGTAAAGGAAGCTGCACCTACGTTGCCTTCCAATTCGAGTAGCTCATCCAGAAAAAGTAGCCAGGCGGAAAAACATATTCCCGCACAACCAGTATGGATAAAGACGCCTGTGGAATAAACATAGCCTGAGGAATGTCACAATTAGGTAATGTCCTTTTTATATCGTTACTTACAAATCAACGTTTAAATAGTATACAGTAACTTTCCTATATGGCATTTATTGACAATGTGCTTCAGAAACCATCTTACGGCTGGAGCAACGAAAAAGGAGAATTGGTTGTCCCCACAACCCGGCAACTCTTCTCGGAAGCTTTCTCACGGATCAACGTATTCGCAGATAAAAAAAACTGGATTTCCGGTGTAAGCTGGCTAATGGCGGTTTGTCTAGTCCCATTCTTCATACTGGCTTTCTTCAAGTACTTCACCATTCCGCTATTCATCGTTTCCTTCCTGTATAGCATTATGATTATGAGTACCCATGCCACCATCTGGTTTCACCGGTACAGCACGCACAAAGCTTTCACCTTCAGCCATCCTGTCTGGCGATTCATCACCCAGAATCTGGTGTTGAAGACGTTTCCGGAGGAGATTTACGTGGTCTCGCACCACGTACACCACTCAAAATCCGACCAGCCGGGCGATCCTTATAATGCCAGTGGGGGCCTGATGTACTGTATGCTATCGGATGTAAACCATCAGAGCATTGCCAAGGATCTGACGGAAGATGAATACGCGAAGGCCGCCAGTTTCATGAAACATACGGGTATCTGGATTAACAGCTATAAGCAATATCTGACCTGGGGCTCTATTGCTTCGCCCTACTATACCATTGGCCTGTGGTTGCTGAACTGGTCGTTCTGGTTCACCATGTTTTATCTGATTGGTGGCCCTGCACTAGCCTGTGGATTATTCACCGGAGCCCTGTTCTGGTTTGTTCTGGTACGCTTATTCAATTACACGGGTCATGGTAAAGGCGAAGAAAAACATGTCGATGGTGTCGATTTCGACCGGCGGAACCTGTCCATCAATCAGACACGGCCCGGCATTTTTTCGGGTGAGTGGCATAACAACCATCACCTCTACCCAAGTAGTGCCCGTGCCGGTTTCCTTCCGTTCCAGCTCGACTTTGCCTGGCTCTATATCCTCGGCTTATACAAGATGGGGATGGTTTCCTCCTACCGCGATAACAAAAAAGATTTCCTGAAGAAGTATGTAAATCAGCCCAAAGAGGTAATGACTGAAAGCGCAGTCAGTTAAAACGAACCTTTGTGAATAAGAAAAGCCTTGTCATACAGTGTATGGCAAGGCTTTTCTCGTTAGTCACAGAAAATACCGTCACCCCTGAATTTTGGCACTATTTTTTTCTGCCGTGTTGACGGTCTACAAAACAGGCGTTTTCCCAAAAGAGCAATCCCCCTACCCCTTTGTCCAGAGTCCCCTCTCTTACCGGTAGTACCTTATTAGGCAGACCACGCTGAAAACCAGGATTACCCGGCAAACTGCTCAGCCTGCCCCCGATCCCCCCTAACCCCCTATTCACCTCCAGGCGTGCTGTAAGGCTGAGAGGCCAATGCCCACGTTGGCATCCTGCCCCAAAACAATAGAATTGCTAGTGGCTACCTGACTGCTTGCGCCAATAGCCGTTGCATTGTCGAGGTTAGCATTCACGCCTTGCTGACGCTGCCCGGGGAGCTATCCGTACAGCTGGCCGACCGTCCGATAACCTCAGACCGCTATTATCCGCGCTGATCGATACGAACCAATTACGCAAACGTACCGAGAATTGAATACAGACCTTCTTGACCGGTACCAGATTTGTACAACTAATCGCAACAGCGAATCATCTGTGACGGATTTGGTCCGTTTTTTCAGATGCACTCCACGTTGGCAACTCCCCCTCCCCTCCGACTACGCCAGTGAGCGCCGGGCGTTCGGTACCAGATCTGGTGAAGTCAGTGGCCTAACGACCGTTAACGGTGCATTTTTTTCAGCACAAATTCCTCCAGCGACTGCTCGGCCGGATTATTATTGACCTGCCGCAGCAGCGATACGTGGGTGTCGTGCAGCGAAGGAAGCCAGGTTGTCCCGGCAGATTCCAGTTTGTCGGGGATGATGGTGCGCGGCAATACCGTAACCCCCATGCCGGCTTTTACGGCCGCTACCGTACCGGCATAACTCGGGCTACTATACACCAGGCGCCACGGAATACCGGCTGTTTCGAGCGCCTGAATGGCCCGTGCCCGGTAGACGCAGGGCTGCGGAGACAGCACCAGGGACAACGGTACTTCTTTGTCGAGGGTGCGTAAATAGTCTTTCTTGCCCACCCATTCCAGCGGTTCCGACCATACATCGACCCCGTTGGGAAAATCTTCCGGACGACTCATTTTTACCATAATCAAGTCGAATTCGCCCCGCTGAAAACGCTCAAACAGGTTAAGCGTCAGATCACATTCAACCTTCAGTAATACCCGCGGGTGCAGCCGAGAAAAGTCGACCAGAATGTCGGACAGAATGGCGCTGGCAAAATCTTCGGGTAAGCCAAAGCGTACTTCGCCCGCCACTTCAGGCTGTTTAAAGCGGTCGAGGGCTTCGCGGTGCAGGGCGAAAATCTGCCGGGCGTACCCCAGAAAAATCTCCCCCTCGCTGGTCAGCGAAAGCACCTTTCCCCGATTCACGAGGGTCTTCCCCAAAATCATTTCGAGCTTGGCAACCTGCTGGCTCACCGCCGACTGGGTACGCCCTACCCGATCGGCCGAGCGGGTAAAACTGCCCGTATCGGCTACGGCCAGAAAACATTGGAGGGTAATGGTATCCAGCGACATAGGTATTTCCCTGATTTTAGGAGTTACAAGCTGCTTTCAGGCTTGCGCACCCTTCGATTAACTGAACTTTTTGACGGTATATACGGGGCTTATTTCGGTATAAACAGGCCTTGAAGACCCAGGAAAGCACTTATAAGTTATTCTAATGGCAAATATAAATATTATTCGTTTTCCTACTATTAACAATGCTATTAGTTTTGACCATCAAACACAAAAAATCTAATGATAAGCATTCAGTCACTTAATTACCCATCTGCTGTTCACGCGCTGGTTGTTGGCTTACCGCTGGCAGGAGCGATTTTAAATGGATTTTTTTTCAGTAGGAATTCGGTCAGAGGGTCACAGATAGCCACGACTATCGTCTGGGTTACCTGGTTGATGGCCATTTCGGGGCTTGTCAACGTGTTACTTTACCCGAATCAGGAAGACAGGATGGTGTTTTCTGGCGACAACCTATCCTGGCTCATGGCCGTCCTTATTTTGGGCGTAAGCGGCATTGTTCACCACTTTTCGCTGCGGTACATGTCGGGCGACCGTACCTATCACCGCTATTTTATCACCCTCTCACTAATTACCAGCACGGCCCTGCTCATGGTCAGCAGCGACCATTTACTGGGTCTGCTGGCTGGCTGGGGCCTGAGCAACGTATTGCTGGTACGCCTGATGATTCACAAATCCGGCTGGGCAGCCGCTTACCAATCGGGCAAACTGGCCTTCCGAACGTTTGCTTTCGGTTTTATTTGCCTGCTTGTCGGCTTTGGCCTGCTGGCCAACCTGGCCAACAGCTTTTCGATGCGTACTATCTTAAAGCTTGACTGGGCGAGTTTACCTACTTTCCCGGTTACAGTAGCCCTGTCGTTGATTTTGGTGGCAGCCATGACCCAGTCGGCGCAGGTACCTTTTCACCGGTGGCTCATCAGCTCGCTCAATTCACCCACGCCCATATCGGCCCTGATGCACGCCGGGCTGGTGAATGGGGGGGGCTTTCTGCTGGTTCGGTTTGCTCCGCTCTACCTGGCGCAACCGGGTTTACTCACGATTCTGTTCACAATCGGTGGGGTTACGGCCGTGATTGGTACGGCCTGGAAGTTACTCCAAAGTGATCTGAAGCGCATGCTGGCCTGCTCCACCATGGGGCAGATGGGCTTTATGATGATGCAGTGCGGACTGGGTTTGTTTCCGGCGGCTGTGGCCCATTTGTGCTGGCACGGTTTATTTAAAGCGTACCTTTTTTTGAGTGGGGGTTCGGCCGCGCAGGAAAAACGGGGGCCGATGCCCCGCCAGTTGGGAAGTCCACTGGCGTTGTTGCTGGCGCTGCCGGGCGGTATAGCGGGGGCGTATGCCTTTGCTACCCTGAGCGAGAAGCCATTTGTGGCGGCCAATACCACGGCGTTGCTGATTGGATTCGCCTTTATGTCGACCATTCAGGTCGCTTATACGGTGTTACAAACCGGCAAGTTAATCTGGCGATGGCTACCCGCCACGCTGCTCGCCCTGTTGGCGGGGGGACTTTACGGCCTCAGCGTGCGCGCTATCGAAACCCTGCTGACGCCGTTGGCTATTGCTGTACCCCAGCCCTTAAACGTCCTGCACGGACTCTTCTTCGGGGTGTTTTTATTCGCCTGGCTGGCGCTGAATCTCAAATGGCCCGTACGGCAGCAAACCACCCGGCTTTGGCACTATCTGTACGTTAAAGCACTGAACACGAGTCAGCCCCATCCGGCGACCACGACCCCCACCCGCAATGTGTATCAGTACTAATTCCTTTCCCCTCATTCGTAGCACAAACCCATTTTCATGATCACCGAAAGTCTGTTACCCCCCGTTAGCAAACGGGTTCAACTAACCACCAGCGACGAAATCCGTGCTACCGTGGCCGAGGCCGCCAACATTGTATCACCCGTTTGGCCGCTCAAAACCATTATTGCCTGCAATCCGCTACAGGGGCTGGAAGACCTCCCCTTTGAGACGGCCGTAGCCCAGGGGGATTCCCTTTTCCGGCAAACCGACGCGTCGCCCGAACTGGCTTCCGTAAACCGTCAACTCATTAAGTGGTGCGTCACGTTTCTGGATGAGGGGCAGGCAACCTGGGTCATGCCCGACCGCAAAAAAGGATTCTATCGGGCCTGGAAACAGTTGGTTTCTTTCGATACCCAGGTACATCAGGGTAAAAAAGCGGACAAACAATGGCTAACCACTTTACCCGAAAATGCCGCTGACGCCCTGGCTGTGTGCCTCAACAAACTGAATGTGGCGCCCGACGAGCACGAAGTATTTTTAAAAATAGCCCTGACGCAACTCCCCGGCTGGTCGGGTTATATAAAGTGGCGGGAGAGTGATCAGCCAGGCCTTAACCCAATTACGCTGGTCGATTTTCTGGCCGTTCGGCTGGCTATTACCTGCTGTCTGTGGCCAGAGGCAATACATCAGCCTAATCAGGTTGGGTTACCCGGCAACCGAATGGCCGGGGCACTCGCCACCCTTAAACACAACGAAACTACCTACCAGACCCAACTCGTTGATCAGTTGATGACTCAGCTACGGTTTGTCAACCCGCTACGTCAGCGGCCCGACGCTCAGTTAGTCTTCTGCATCGATGTACGGTCGGAACCGTTTCGCCGGAGCATCGAGGCCCAGGGCAACTACGAAACGCTGGGCTTTGCGGGGTTCTTTGGCCTGCCCATTCGGTTGAACGACACCGTTACTGGTGCCGCCCACGACAGTTGCCCGGTACTGCTGAAACCAAGCCATACCATCGATCAAAAACCTACCGCCACCGCCCACGAGCAGGCTCGCTTTTGGCGGGGAAAACGGGTAATAGACACGCTGCGGGCTTTTTACCAACAATTGAAGTACAATTTTTCGACACCCTTCGCCTTGGTCGAAACCCTGGGTGCGGGTTGTGGGCTGCTCATGCTGGAGCGCACGCTGGCCCCCACCCTGAGTGTGCAGACCCGGCACCGTTTTACGGAAGCCATCCGGCCTGGCCTGTCTACCGCGCCCGATGCCAACGATCATCACCATCACCACGGCATTACCCCCGACCTACAGGCCGTTTATGCCGAGGGGGCGCTCCGGCTTATGGGACTGACCGATAACTTCGGCAGGCTGGTTGTGTTGTGTGGCCACGGCAGCAGTACCCAGAACAATCCGTACAGCTCGGCGCTCGACTGCGGGGCGTGCGGGGGCAACCACGGGGGTGCTAATGCCCAACTATTGGCCGCCCTGCTGAATACGCCGTCGGTTCGGAAGGTGCTGGCCAACCATGCGCTTCGTATCCCGGCGGATACCGTTTTTCTGGCCGCCGAGCACAATACGACCACCGATGACGTGGTGATTTACAGTACCGAACATAAGGCGATCGACCAGGCTGCACTGGTAGACCTCCGGTGCAAACTGACCCTGGCCAAAGTCGCCAACAGTGCCTACCGCTGCCGCACCTTTGGCAACGGCAACAGCATTGACCCCGCCCGGGAGACCCTGCGCCGGAGCAACGACTGGGCCGAGGTACGCCCGGAGTGGGGCCTGGCCCGCAATGCCGCTTTTGTGGTTGGCCCCCGGCAGTTGACCGAAAAGCTGGATCTGGAAGGCCGCTGCTTTCTGCACTCCTACAATTGGGAGCAAGACACCAACCACACGCACTTGGAAACGATTCTGACGGCACCAATGGTGGTAGCCCAATGGATCAACAGCCAGTATCTGTTCTCGACGCTCGACCCGGTTGCCTACGGAAGTGGCAGCAAAGTAACGCACAACGTAACGGGCAAACTCGGTATTATGCAGGGAAACGCCAGTGACCTGATGCACGGTTTACCCCTGCAATCGGTCAAACGCAGCGATACGGAAACCTACCACGAGCCCCAGCGTTTGTGTACGGTTGTGATGGCCCCCCGCGCCCGCATCGACCTGCTGGTAGCGCGGCAGCCCGTACTCCAGAAGTTGTTTTTTAACGAATGGGTTACGCTGGTGGCGCTTGACCCCACCGACAAACAGGCCTATCGCCTGAATTCGGCCGGTGACTGGGCGTTACTGGAAAGTTAATAGTACCAAAAAAGAGGTATTGGGCTGGTGAACAGGCTAAAAAGGTTAGTGTCACAAAGACAAAAGGCTATTTATCCGGTAACTGCCAACATTTTCCCGAAATATTGGCAGTTACCGGCTATTTGAAAACTCAGTGAAAGTACAGGGGGATTGCATGAAAAGCTAAGTTAGCCATCTTTGCCCGATGGATGTAGCTGACTTTTTTTTTGAGGTTGATGACCCGCGCCAAAGTGGCAAATGTTATCACGAGTTGAGTGATATTATCATGATCGTCTT
>NZ_KB893454.1 GCF_000374085.1 Spirosoma spitsbergense DSM 19989
CTACTATTGTAGTTAGCAAGGCAAGTCTTTGCATAAAGGCGTTGTTAGGCTTTGGAGGTCAGAGACCCAAAACTAACACGCCTTTTTACTCTTCTAAAATTGACGAACCATTGACTTTTAAACAGCATTGCTCAAAATACTGGCAACAAAAGAGGAGCATTGACTGGCGGTTCCGGCATCACTTCCTTGATACGTTTCGCTTGCTGGGGAAGGTGTTTTGTTGGTCAGTGCAACGATAACCTGTCACCTGTCTTACAGCAGGGCTGCCCCAAATACCCCGGCACTATCGCCCAGTTTGGGTTTCAGAAAAAGCGTATTGAGTTTGCCACTGTTGAACACATATTTTTTGGCTCGCTCCACACCCTCGGTGTACAATAGGTCAACGTTTCCCACGCCCCCGCCCAGCACAATGGCATCCGGGTCGAGGATGTTGACCAGCGTAGATACGGCCCGGCCAAAGTTTTCGAGTAAGCGCTCGATAGTAGCCGTAGCATACGGGTCGTTGCCCTGCCGGTAGCGTTCGAGAATAACTTTCAGGGTTCGTTCCTGCCCGCTCTGCTCCTTATAAAATCGCTGGAGTGCCGGACCGGAAATGACCTGTTCATTACAACCCCGTTTGCCGCAGTAGCATTCGTACCCGTTCTCTTCCAGAATATTATGGCCCCACTCGCCCCCAATTCCCTGCCTGCCTGCCTGCACCACCGGGAGGCCGTCGAGGCCCCGAAACACAACACCTCCGCCCACACCCGTACCCAGAATAACGCCGAATACCATCCGAAAATTGGGGATAACATCCTGTACAATGCCCATCGTTGCTTCGGAGAGGGCAAAGCAATTCGCATCATTCGTGGTAGAAACCGGCACCCCCAATGTACGAGCCAGATCATCGCGAAAGGGTTTTCCGTTGATACTGGTCATGTTCGAGTTCTTCATCGTACCGGTTTCTGGGTCCATGGTGCCGGGCGTGCAAAAACCAATCTTCTCGGGCTGCAAGCCCGTTTCGTCCCTGAGCAATTGGATGAGTTTGCCAATCTGCCCCACAATATGGTCGTAACCCAGGTGGGCTTCGGTGTCGATTCGCTTGCGGATAATTATTGAATCCGGAGAGGGGGAGGATAAAATAACGCCTTCAATTTTGGTGCCACCTAAATCGACACCCCAATAGGTTTGCATGGGTTAAGGACTGGTAGGATAATGGAATCAGCGCAAATCGGGAATGGCACAGAAATCCATGTCGCCATAATCGAGGTTTTCACCTGCCATACCCCATATAAAGGTGTAATTAGAGGTGCCTGCACCTGAGTGAATAGACCAGTTGGGCGAAATTACGGCCTGTTCATTCTGCATCCAAATGTGGCGGGTTTCCTGGGGTTGCCCCATAAAGTGACAGACGCTCTGCCCTTCGGGCAGGTCAAAATACAGATAAACCTCCATGCGCCGGTCGTGCGTGTGGGCAGGCATCGTATTCCAGACACTGCCAGCTTTCAGCTCGGTCATACCCATCTGCAACTGGCAAGTGGGTAGTATACTATTTACCAGTAGCTTGTTGATGGTGCGGTGGTTGGCTGTTTCCATACTCCCCATTTGTACCACTTCGGCGTCTGATCTCGACACTTTACGGGTAGGGTAGGAGTGAACCGCGGGCGTGGAGTTCAGGTAGAACCGGGCGGGGGTATCATCCTCGTGCGAGATGAACTGGATGTTTTTTGTTCCCTGACCAATGTAAAGGGCTTCTTTAAAGTCCAGATCATATACTACGTCATCGGCTAGTACGCGCCCCGGTCCGCCAATGTTGATGATTCCCAACTCCCGACGCTCCAGAAAATAGGCTGCCTTCAACTGGTCGGGAGCTTCCAGCGTAAGAGGTCCGGATACCGGCACAACACCTCCGGTAAGATACCGATCAAAAAACGAAAGTACCCAGCGGAACTGATCGGGTTGAAACAGGTTATCAATGAGAAAATTCTGCCGGAGTTGTTCCGTATTCATGCCTTTCACTTCGTTGGGAGAAGCCGCATACCTGCTTTCGAAAGCTGCTTTCTGTTGAATTTGGCCATTGGTTGGTTTAGTCAGTTCTGTTTGCATATGAGATTGGAGTGTCTGCTTCTGGCAGAGGGATCGGACATTTTTTGAGATAAAAGAAATGGGATTAACTATCGCTGACAGTAAGGTGGATTGTACCAATAGAGTCGAACAGGCGCATCAAATACCCTACTTAGTAGTAAGATGACCGCTTCTTTTTGCGTTTTTTACTAACTCCTGAATGGGATGGAGTTGTTCTGCTTCAGTGGCTAAAAGCCTGCCGATACCTGAATCTACAGGTACTGCTGGGGTGTCAGGTGGTCGGGATGTGGGAGTAACCTCACCGGGCTATATAGGTATACGGTGTATTTCCCCGGGCTGCCCGGATGCTGGTGTAGCAACCATAGAAAGTTCTTATGATGGGATTTTTTTTGCTGGCCTTTCGCGGCAGAAACACAAAAATGCTGGCCAGTTCCCTATATTTGCTTGTCTTATGTTACGACAAAACGGCAAGTGTAGCCTCTCCTTATTAGCTGATTTTGATGAATGATTCAACGCTACAAATGCAGTTTGCCACTGATAAGCATTTCTATCAGTTAGCTGATTTCATCCCCCAAATTGTCTGGACTGCTCAGCCAGATGGCTACGTAGATTACTACAATAAGCAGTGGTATAGCTTTACCGGGTTTGATAAATCCTACGGCGATCAGAGTTGGATCCCTATTTTGCATCCCGACGACGTAAAATTATGTATTGATACCTGGGAAGAAGCTATCCGTACAGGCAGCGAGTATGAAATGGAGTATCGCTTCATCGACCGTAAAAATCCGGGTAGTTATCGCTGGTTTCTGGGGCGGGCATGCCCCATTAAGGATGATGAAGGGCAAATTGTGAAATGGTTCGGTACATGCACTGAAATTGATGAGCAGAAAAGGCAGGAAGAACTGTTGGAACAACGGGTTCTGGAACGGACCAAGGCGTTGAAAAAGCTTACTGTAGAGCTACAACGGTCCAATCAGAATTTGCAGCAGTTTGCCTACGTAGCGTCGCACGATTTGCAGGAGCCACTCCGGAAAATACAGAGTTTTGGCGATATACTGATCAATCAATATAGCGCAGAACTGGCCACTAACGGCATTGGCATTATTCATCGCATGCAAGTGGCTGCTACGCGCATGTCGGCGCTGATTCGGGATTTGCTGACCTATAGCCGCCTGTCTGGTCAGGTAGATCCATTTGTAACGGTTTCACTGGAGCAGATAGTCAGTGAAGTAACAAGTGATCTGGAACTAGCGATTCACAAAGCCGAAGCGACTGTTCTGATTGAATCGTTACCGGTGGTGCAGGGGAGTCCGCTTCAGTTACGCCAGCTTTTTCAGAACTTATTGTCTAATGCGCTTAAGTTCAGAAAGACAACGGTGCCGCCCCGGGTGCGAGTAAGCAGCCGAAAAGTTACTGGATCAGATATATCCAGCGATTCGGTATCGCCCATCGGAGAAATGCTTCATTATGCAGATGCAGCTACGGATGCACAGCAATTTTGGGAAATCAGCGTAGCCGATAACGGAATTGGCTTTGACAGGAAGTATACCAGTCGGATTTTTCAGGTGTTTGAGCGTTTACACGGCAAAGACAAATACGATGGTACCGGAATTGGTCTGGCTATTTGCCAGAAGGTCGTTATGATCCATGACGGTAGTATTACGGTACGTAGCCAGCCTGATAACGGATCCACATTTTTGATCTACCTACCGGTTTGACAGAAAATGATCAGGGCGTTACTACTGGAGAAAGTCTCCGTTCCGACATAAAAAGTAGCCGTGGGTAAGTCAGGCAGGTGCAGGCGTCTGGATGGTAGATTTTAGCGTGGTTAGTGCACGATACAGAAAATTAGCCACCGTTTGCCGCTCTATCTCCATCACTTTTGCAATGGTTTCATTAGACATGCCCTCGTAAAATTTAAGCCGGATAACCTCTTTCTGGCGGGTAGGAAGCCGATTAATACCCTGATGAAGTAACGCCTGTTTTTCGGAGAACAACTCGGCCACGATCAAATCACTTTCCCCGTTCCGTCCGTCCGTCAGCAGCAATCCGGCCCGTTCCCACTCATCTGCCGATGTTTCACGACTCGTCTCTTTTTTGAGTGACCGAAATAAGTTGTTGCGGAATGCTTTGATAAAATAGCTGGTTACGCACGGTGCATCGACTACTTTCGTACGGCGATACCACAATTCCAGCATCAACTCCTGAATACAGTCTTTAATTAACTCCCGGTTTTTGGTAAATCGGGTAGCGTGATTGAACAAAACCCAGTAATGCATACGGGCCAGTTGGGTAAAAGCCTGTTCGTCACCCGCTTTGAAACGAGTCCAGAGTTGAGCCATCAATAGGGTATCGGAACGGACTGATAAAGACATAAGTACTGGTTAGTTGGTAATATAGAAGACGCTGTAACGGTTGTTAGTCTTTATGGGTAAAATGCAATTTTTGTTATATTTCCCTCTCAACCGATACACTGACCAGAAAATGAATAGTTGCCTTATTTTCTGGGTATATTCTACTAATCTACTAACGTAGTACAAAAAAACAAGGATTATTAACCGCTTTGAAGCGCTTTTTCTCTGCAAACGTTTGCGGAAACGTTTGCAGAGAAAAAGTATACCTTAGAAAGATTAAATTTTTTCGTATACTTAATAAACCAATGGAGTACGTGTTCTGACAATAAGACAGGATTAGTGACGGAGTAATCTCATAAAAATTATACTTAATACACACTACTTCAAGCCTATGAAAAATACGCCAGTTACCATCAAAGACATTGCCCGGCAACTGAGTGTGTCTATTTCAACCGTTTCTCGTGCGTTGCGGGATATGCCCGAAATTCACCCGGAAACCCGGAGTGCCGTTTTACGACTGGCTGAGGAACTGGATTATCAGCCGAATCAACTGGCTAAAAACCTGGCCAAAAGCCGGACAAGAACGATTGGGGTCATCGTGCCCAACCTGAGCTATTATTACTTTTCGGCCATGCTCAACAGCATTGAGGAGGCTGCTTTACAGGCAGGGTATAGCGTGCTGGTTTGCCAGACGAACGAGTCGTACCTGCGCGAAAAAATAAACATTCAGAATCTATTGCGAAGTCAGGTAGAGGGGTTTATTATCTCACTCTCCAGAGATACCGACAGCTATGAACACGTGGAACGGCTGACCCGAAAAAATATTCCGCTCGTTTTTTTTGATCGCTATGCCGAAAGCGTCAATGTGTCGAAAGTAATTGTCGATAATCATGCAGCGGCCTTTAAAGCGACCGAACATCTGATTGAAAATGGATGCCGACGAATCGGTATGCTGGCGGGGCCTACGCAGTTGGTAATCAGCAACGAGCGCGTGGCGGGTTACCGGGCTGCACTGGATAAGCACGGACTTAGCCTGGGAGAACAGTACATATGCCACTGCGATTACACGCAGGAAAACACCATTATGCAGACGTTGATGCTGATGAGCCTGCCCCAGCCGCCCGATGGTGTTGTGGTCATTAGTGACCGGATGGCGTACTCCGCCGTTTTTGCCATGAAACAGAAAGGGATTCGTATTCCTGAAGATGTGGCTATTGTGAGTTTTAACAATGAGCCGGTTTCGGCTCTTTTTTCTCCACCGTTGACTAGCATCAGCCAGCCCATTCAGGAAATGGGGACCGAAACGGTCCGACTGCTCCTGCGCGAACTGGATTCGACGGAGGAGTTTGTGCCTAAAGAAACGAAGGTGATGGAAACACAACTTATCGTGCGGGCATCCTCACTCCGTGGGGGCTCAGTTACCGTTTACCAGAAATGATTGAATCTTAACAAGCCACAACTGATTAGCCTGTTTGCTTAAATAAGTGAGCCAAAATCGTTGACAAAGCTGATGAGCCTCTCTTTCTTCAACATTAGTTTCCACCTCACTGCCGAGAGCAGCAAATGAACTATAAATGTTCAGGAAGATGCTTGTTTTCCTGTGAGTATTTCGTCTGTCTCGTCGGCAAGCTTTTAAGCCAGTCTTTACGAATGCCAAGGTAAAATCCCGTCTGTGATGGGTAACGCAGCAACTTTCCCTGGTCATAGCCTGCCTTAATAACGATAGAGGAGCCACCCAGCCAGCGCGTGGGCCTACTCAGCGATCCCATTGCCGAGAATTGATTTATCCCATCCGGAAAAGGACCAACGGTTGAATAGATGGAATAAACGCCATGGTTCTGACTGTAGGAAGCTCTGAGTTGATACCGCCAGTAAGCGGGTTGCCAGCGACTGCTTCCTGCCCGCTGGAACGTTCGTATCGAACCCGATACGCCCCAGTTAAAAGCAAGTACCCGGTTGTTATTGATGCCAAAAAGACCACCAACTGGTTTGCCATCTGCGGTATTACGAGAAAAGGTCTGGGCACCTAAAGTCGGATTTGTGTCGGCTGTCTGGGTAATGAATGGTATCCCTATCGTTCTACCCTGGTATGACCACCCGTCTGGATACTGACCATTGACAAGATAGTTTTCCGGTTCTCCACCCAGCAACTTACCAAACTGCACATACCCCTGGCTTTGCGAGTTGAAAAGTTCAACAACCATGTCTTCGATAAACCGGTTGGGACGCTTGCTCTGTAACCGAAGCCCATACAATCCATCCTCAATATTTCTACCATTGTACAGTTTACGGCCCAGGTCGTAAGCATGTTGCTGGTAGGTGGATAGGGTCCACTGATTTAGGTCGACCGACAACGCTATTTCGGCGGCTCCCCGGTGATCGCCCACCCGGTTCTGGTCGTTGGTCGTAAATTTAGACAAATCTTTGAGTGCTTCTTTGTTCACGGGTACCACTACGTTATAGTAAGCCTCAGGACTGTCAGCGTACTGCCCATTAAACGAAAGCGTAGGATCTGCTTTTGCAAAGAAGGCATAGCCAGCCCACTGTACTTCATGGCTGAAAGAGCCGTATAGATGAAACCGACTGGCCGGTTTACCCAGCCGGAGGGACAGGGCTTTCTGATGGAGATAGGAGCCCTGCACATAGGTTTGGTCGCCAAACCAGCCGTGCGCAAAAAACGCCTTCAGAGCAACAAATTTCCGGGTGAAGCCTATGGGAACATAATCGATCGTGCCAATCTGTATCCGGGGCATCGGCAGGGCATTTCTCGACCAGATAAAAGAACCGGACGAGAGCGGACTTTGGGCAAAACCCAATACCTGTTTGCGCCTTCCCCCAAAAATTTCCAACCAACCCAGCCGGGCCTTAACGTATCCTTCACTTAGGATTACGGCCTGCGATGCGCCCGCCTGGCCAACTACTTCCAGCCCCGCCCCCCAGTCTATCTTCGGTCGCTTTTGGGTAGAGTCGGAGCGGTAACCTATGGCGGTTGCACCCCGCATCCAGACAGTAGGCGCTTGGCTTGGTACGATTCCGTATTGATTGGTTTGCATCCAGAAGGGCACTTCCCCGGTGGATGAGCCGAAGCCGCCTATTTCCAGCTGGCCGGTAAGGGGTCTGTAGAGCGGGCTTGGTGAAGAAGACTGAGCCGATACAGTTCCCGGCAAACCCGCACCCAACAGCCATTGGCAGCCGATCGACATAATAAAAAAACGGGCGGTGTAGCGATACTTAACTGATTGCCTTAGTACGAAAAAAGAAAAAATGGAACCAAACATTGTTTAGATAATTGAACAGATGCCAGCAGGCGTTATATAATCAAAAAAAACGCTCAGACTTTACCGAGTAGAAGACAATCAAATAAGTGTGTGGGGTCGCATTAAGACTAAAATAATCTGGTAATGTTACAATAACGTGGCCATTTTTTATGCCAATTTTCTTAATAGGTGACAATTATTTACTGAATGGGGTTATGAACAGTAGGCATTAAGCCGAATGGCGGGGCTTGAAAACTGCTGGAATTACCTGCTAATGGCCTAACGAGAAACTGACCTGAAGACCCCTGTTTTGAAAATAGGAAGACTGCTGGATGTGTCTTCCCGAACAGTTGAGTAATGTAGTTGAACAGACCAGTGGTAAGTCAAAGCTAACCCAATCCGCCACCACCGGGTAGCAGGGCTACAACATTGCAGAAATGAGGCTTTTTGTATGCTCAGATAGCGCAAACGCTGGCAACAGTAGAGCAAGGGCTGGGTTGGTCGCTAAAATCTGCCCGAAAAGTGCAGGCGCAGAAGCCGGATAGGACGCCAAAGCGTTCAACCGTTTTTATTCTCAAAGGACTCACTCCCCTATCCTACCTGGAACTCTGACAGCGCTTCTCTCTGATTTTAACTCCAGTGACAGCCCATTTAGTCCTTTTTAGGTAATTATTGGTGCAATATAATTTATACAACTATTTTAATAAATAATTAAACATAAGGTGACTTTGTTTAATGACATAGGTCAAAAAGGCTGTAATTTGATACCTACCGTTAAACAAAATAGAATGATGAAAGCTTCTGAGCAAGAGAATAAGGGCATTTATACCGCTATATCTAATCCGTCAACTGTCATTACTGATTGGAGTCAGGCAGTGACCAGTTTTCATGAACTGTTTAGACTGTTGGTGGAAGCGATTGATACTATCGAACGGCAATCAAGCTATGCATTTTATGCAAATCGTAAACTGCAATTACACAAGTTGAAAAAAAGTCGCGTAGAATCGATTCAGGTACTTGAGCAATTACTAGTTGATATGGATGGTGTATGTAGTTTTGATCAGGTCCTCCCACAGGCATCAATAGATCGACTATATTCTCACACGATACGATTGCAAAAACAGAATGAGCGAATACAGATAGTATTGGGGCTAAACAAATTTCAGGCTATATACACTTCTTCTAACAGTATAACTGCGTGGGCGTAGATCGTCTTATAAGCAGGTATAGCGTCATGGTATTTGGCCAGGAAAGAAGCCCGCAGTGGAATTTTTCAATCACAGTCAACCTGTGTTTACTGTTTGTAAGGTGGGAAGTCAGACGCAAGAAACAAGTAACAAAGAATGCAATACCATAGGAAAACAAGGGAAAATAGAAAAGCCCTAAAAAAGAAAAAGCCCTGATAATCAGGGCTTTTTCTGTTGTTTGGGATGTGCTCGCTGAACTGTGTCAGCGGGGTTTAGTCGAAGCGATGGGCTTGAATGCGTTCGTCAAAGATAATACTGAATTGGTTAATCAACTCCTTCCAGTTATAGGTTGTCGTCTCCCACTTGGTGTGTAGGTTTTGGAT
>NZ_KB893455.1 GCF_000374085.1 Spirosoma spitsbergense DSM 19989
GCCGTTGGAAGGTCGAGGAATTTCACAAATCCATCAAGTCGAACACGGGCTACGGGGCATCCCCGGCGCACACGGTTCGTAGTCAAAGCAACCATTTGTTTTTGGTGATGCTGGCCTTTGTTAAGTGGGAAGCCTTACGGCTGTCCACATCAAAAAATCATTTTGCTTTAAAGAAATTGCTGACGCTAAATGCAACTAAGTTGGCTTTGCAGGAACTCAACAGCCTCAAAAGTCAATCTACTCTATTGGCCAAGGCTGCGTAACATCAGTATGTAATTGTAAATGCTATTGATCTTGCACCTACGCAGACATCAGTACCACTAGTTTGAAAACATCGAATTAGCCAGCATTAAACTAAAAGGCAACGCTTTTTTATAATCCAGTTCATCGTATTCCAACCCCAACAGCCTGATATTTCGGTAATACAACTGGTGTTGCTGATAGTACATCTTCTCACTCTGTATGAACCAGGCGTTAGTGCCCAGTTTTTCGGCTAGAAACCACTTTTCAATCAATCGGGCACTTCGACCATTTCCGTCATTCCAGGGGTGAATTTTCACGAAGACTAAATGGATCAGAGCTGCGTGAAAGAAAACTTCTTCAAACGACATTTTTTTAGCCAGCAATAGCTTCAGGTCCTTAAAAAACTCTCCCATTTCACCAGGTACCCGTTCGGGCAAAGCAGCGACGTACTCAATGCGTCCGTCATCAGTAGCTACATACATGTGTTGGGTACGGTACCGGCCCATCCAGGCAGTAGCCAACAGGTGCCGACTCAATAGTTTGTGGACTTCCTTAACGTTTTCTTCGTTCAGTTTATTTGCCTGAGCAAAAAGGTAAGCATCATAGAGGTCATCAATCTTTTTGGTATAGTCGGGCTGAAAAGTAATGCCATCCCTTTTGTGCTTAATGTAACTATCTAACTCAATCGCTTCGCCTTCAATTTTGCTGCTGAACACGGAAGCTACCGATGTGTAAAAACTGAAATTGGGGGTAGACAATTCAGCATCCTGCAACACATTGAATGCCTGTTGCAATCCCCCCGGTACGTTCGAAAGGTATTGCGGCAGCAATTCAGCAGGTATCAGTTGTAAACGCATGGCTTATTGATTAATAACGTCTGCGAGGTTTCAGACTATTTTTTTACATCATTGATTGAGTCTCACCATAAACGATGTCAATTGTCACTCCTGCTACAAGGCTACGTTCAGTCGCTTCAAAATTTCACAAACACCACAGTTGCTTGATATCATTAGTCATCTTGCGTCAGAACGTTATTCGCCAGGTCAAAGCAATGAAACGGCGAATAAATGGTTCCACCCTTACGCATTAGTCGTAAGTTGAGTTTTCTGATTGAGTTTATAATTTCAGGCTCGGTCGATAGGATTCTTTCGAGTTCGTCCAAATCTGAAAAATGGAAGCGAATTTGGTCTACTCCTGCAGCTCTGTATCCAGTCCTTTCTGCTTCTAAGGTTTTAAATTTAGCACGAAGCCTGTCAAATTCATCACAGCTGTCAAAGAAAAAGTTGGTTAAGACGATGAAAGCGAACGACTCTTTTGTCTTGCGTTCATAGCCTAAAACAAACACTTCCATTGCGTTCACATTCATGCAGAAATACCTTGGATACGTGCCGCTGTTTGTTGAAGGCATACAGCTTAATGACCAAAAAGACAGTTCTGTTTTCTTAAATGCAGGTAGACAATTTCTGATATATAGATTCAAAATCCGTCTGATTTGTGCGTAATTACTGACTTGCTTCAGTCTATCGAAGTTTTGTCTGTATTTGATTTTATGTTTTATCTCAACAGATGAATATAGGTCATAACCGTAGTTTGAAATCTGTATATCATTTTCAAGCCAATCTTTTTGCTCTTTCGGCGGGATAACTAAATCAAGGTCAGTCTCCCCAATAATATTCGACACATATGTTTTGTTAGTCAGCAATACACCGTTTAACTCTGCTTCTTCAATTAGTCTTTGCTCAACTTCATTCAGTTGGCCTTTTACTACTGACTGAAACCAAAAGCGTACAATGTTGTCATAGTTCTTTCTGTGTTGAGCGAATCGCTTCGCTACATCTATAGCTTGCCCGATATAGAAAGTTTCGTCGGAGAAGTTAAGTAGGTAAATTCCGCAACGACTTTTCGATTTAGGAAACAGGTCTGCAATGGAAAGTCGTCCTTGCACATCGAAGGAGTCATCGAACTGAAATCCTAAATGATTGATTATTTCGGCGGTCATCTCACAATTGCGGTAACTATTAAGTGTACGAGCATTCCCACCTATAACGCTCAACTTTACATTCTTTAATAGGTGAGCGTTGGAAATTAATTTGCACCTACTTGCGCCCGAAATCCGCCGGATTTTCGCCCCAGACGGTGGTTTCCCATTTTAAAATAGGGTTGGCGAATTTGTGGGTCTGAAGCCAGGTTTCGGCCCGGTCGAGGAGGTCGAAGAGTTCGGTGTTGCGGGGCGTTTCTTCAAGTTTGGTATTCGCTTTTTTCTTCTTCACCCAGCCAATAGCCGTCCGGGAATCGGAATACACGGGAATGTTGCTGCCCTTCTGATGCAACAGGGCCAGGGCGTGAACGATGGCCAGAAACTCGCCAATGTTGTTGGTACCATCGCAATAAGGTCCTTTCAGAAATAGCCGCTGCCGCGTACCAAGATAAATACCCTGATACTCCATATCGCCCGAAGCGGTGTTCCAGGCGGCATCCACCACGAGGCTATCCTGTATGGGCAACCCGACCAGCCCGTCGAGTTTCCCCTGTTTGGCCGTGGGTTTCGCCCCTTGACCAACGTGCTGGTGTGGCTTGTCTTTGAAGGCTTTCAGGGCCTCCGGCTTGCTGTCAAACGATTTGAACAACGGTTTGGCAAACCCATCGGTCTGCGCTTTGGCATCGTCCCAGGAGTCATACACACCCGGTTTCCGGCCTTGCCAGACGACGTAAAATTTTGGTTTCTTTTTACCCATCTTCACGGAAAGTTACCCCGCAAAGCTATGAAATACGTTGCCGTTCTGCTACTCGTTCTGTTGGTCCGGGCGGGCATTGTAGCTAATCCAAACTCGTTGCGCCCTAAAAATCTGGCGTTCGGGGGGGGCGGTGCCTGGGGTAGCGCGTCGGTTTCCGAACTGCCGGCCGGCTCAATCTGAACAGATTGCCCGTCAGTTCTTAAAAAACGGGATGCTGTGTAGCTTACAGTACAGCCACAACTGGCATCAGCAGTCAAAAATCACTCCGCACCGGCCAGAAACTCCCCCGGCGACTGCCCCGTGAACTTCCGAAAAGCCCGGTTAAACGTCGCTTTCGAGTTGAACCCACAATCCAGGGCAAGGCCCAGAAAACTCAGGTGGGCATTGGCCGGGTTGCGCACCTGCCGCTTAAATTCATCCACCCGGTATTGATTGACGAAATCATTGAAGTTTTTGCCCGCCCCCGTATTGATTACCTGCGACAGCACCACCGGGTTGGTGTGTAACCGCCGGGCCAGATTAGCCAGCGAAAGTTCGGGTTCGAGGTAGGGTTTGTCGGTTGTCATGTATACCAGCAACCGGTCACGAAGCGGTCGTAACTCGTCCGGTATGCCCAACGGCTCCTTCACGGGTGGCCGGACAGCTACGCTGGCATTAACTTCCAATTCCGGCTCCGCTACGACGGGCACTAACGGGAAATCCGCTACGGGTAGCGGTGGAACGGACATCGAAAACGTCAGTTGACGACCCGACTGAACCTGCGCATAGCCTTGAATACTAACGTAGTAAATCAACACGACCGTAACCAGATTCCCCCACCAGTCCTGCCAGAAATCCAGATTTAGCCATATGTCAATAACCGTCATGAACAGATTAGCTGCTATTGTGATAGTCAGGGCAATCAGAAAATTACGAAACCAGCGAAAACTGATGGTTTCTGTATCAGAGAACTGCGTTTTGGTCCATACCCGATACGCCCGGTAAAGTTGAAACGACCAGTATAGGTACAAAAACTGCTGCCCCTCAGCCCCCACGTATTCAAGCCAGTCGATGCCCCGGTTATGTACGGCTTTCTCCCACTGATGTACAAAGGCTGGCCCCTGCGCAAATACCAGCACATGATAGAGTGTATCGACCACAAACGGGAGAAAGTGCCAGGCATCACGGAGCCGAAACCGGAAACCAGCATCACACTGCGCCCGCAGATAAAAATAAACCAGGGGTGGCAACAGGAAGGTCAGCGTACGCGGAAAAAACTCCAGCCGTTGCCAAAAAATCTCGATGCCGCCAAAGCCCAGCATGTATATCCAAATTTCGAATGCCAGAGCCACCAGCACCCAGCCCAGCAATTGGTCAGACAGCCGTTCCTCCCGACTGCCACGCACCCAAAGCAGAATGGCATAAACCCAGGCCTGCACAAATCCGAACAGTAAAGGCGTTGAATAGGCCGAAAAATAGAAAGTCATTGTAGCAGAAAGACAGGGATAGTCAAAACACAGAAGTTATTTTATATCAAACACCTGACCGTTATCCCCAGCCTTCATAGTCAAAAATGGCTTATCGCTATCTATTCGTTTGCCGCTCATAACTACGTCGACCTGTTTATCATCAGCAATGTACAACTTCGTGCCAACCGAAAACCGTACTGACCGGGTGCCTTTGGGGTTCATCACAAATATATTGGTACTGTTGCCAATTTCGCCCGGTTCGTAGCTGATAAGAGCCACTTTTCTGGGCAACCAACTGGTGTTGTGCAGCCGAACGGCAACAGTCCGTTTGGCTACCGGCGCAACAGTAGTAGGCGCGGATGCAGGCGCGTCTGTTTCTTTCAAACCAGTATCGGTTCCCAGCGTTTTACCTTCATCAGCAGCCGTTACGGTCAAAATAAGTCCCGAAGTAGTTTCCCCATCCCGACTGAAATATAGCCGGGAGCCGACGGGCCAATGGCATGGTACCGTTTCGCGTCGACCCATCGTGAAGTCGTAGGCAATACCCGGCCCTTCTACCCGGAACATCCGGTGGTAACCAAGCGTATTTTTAAGCATAAACGTAATGCGGCTAACCGGTTCGGCAGGCGTGATTTTCTGGGCAGAACCAGCACTGATACATAAGCTGGCAAGAAGCAGGACAAGCAGGAATCGGTTGGGGTTCATGGTAGTTGTATTTTTTGTTATTAGCTGATGCAAACATCGCGCATATGACAGGCTGGTTTCGACTCAAAAAGAATAGACAGGACTCAAATCACGCTTTACGGTTCGTTTTTCATTCAATCACGCTCGTTTACAAATTTCCTTTGGTTTTGATGCGGCTGGCATCGGTACCGGTTTCGCGGTCACGGACAGCTTTTACGTTTTGGTTGCCAAACCGATAACTGAACCGAACACTAACCCGGCGACTCTCCCACTTGCGGTAGATATCGAACTGCTGGTTTCCGGCGTTTCCGGCTTGCTGCCAGCGCATGGTGTTCAGCACATCGTCGACGGTGAAGGTGATTTTACCACGGTCCTGCCACACCTTTTTCTGCACACTCAGGTTCAGCGCCCCCAGTCCGCCAATGCGGTAAATGGTCTGGGTGGTAGGCGCGTTCCAGAAACCCGACACCTGCACCAGCCATAGCGGAGAAAGCCTGAAGGAGTGCTGCATATAGCCTTCGAAAGCAAACGCCCGCTGGTCGAACGGCTCGATGGGGGGAAAACGGCCCACGAACCAGTTCCAGGTAGCACCGGCATACGCGTAGCTACTCCACCAACTGGTAAACTGATACGGCGTACTGATTGACAGGTTCAGCGCATCGACCCGACCCACATTCGCTACCGTCTGGTAAGCAGCCAATCCATCCTGCCGGATGATGTCCGTAGCGTAATCGTTGGTGCGACTGAGGGCCAGTTTCAGGGTAGTGGCATATTTATAGGTATAACTCAATTCGGCATTTTGGGTGTAGGTGGGCCGTAAAAATGGGTTGCCCCGCTGACTTGTATAAGGGTCAATCTGATAAACGAACGGGTTCAAATCCTGGTAGTTGGGCCGTCCAATCCGGCGACCGTAGTTCAGGCCCAGCTGACTTTTGGACGTCACCTGATACTGCAAAAAGGCCGTTGGAAACAGGTTCAGATACATACTGTCGGGCTTCTTGATGCGGTTGTTCAGCAAATCCGTCGACTGTCCCTGAACAGCCGAATACTCAGCCCGGAGACCACCCTGCACCGACCACTTACCCACCGACCGATTCAGGGAAACATAGGCCGCGCTGACCCGTTCCCGATAAATAAAGCGGTTGGTCCGGTTCAGGTCCGGCTGTTCGGGCACGCCCGAGAACGCCAGCAGGTTATTGTTGGTCTGCACATCGGTATGTTTCAGGCCGGTTTCGAGTTTGACCGAAGCGTCGGAACGGGTGTGCGCTTTCCACTCCTTCACAACATCGCTTTTGAGGGTTAGAATAGTGATGTCCGTCGTTGCGTCGAAGCGGGTCCGGCGGGTGAAAAGCGGTTGTTCTGCCCTCCCAATGTAATCGCTCGTGATGGTGTTTGGTGACGTGTTGCCAAAGCCCGTAAAGTCGGCATTGACGTTTAATTCCAGTCCCGTCGTATCAGCGTAGCGGTAATTGAGGGCTGCGTTGATGCGGTTGTTTCGCGATGGATTATCGACCCGATTGAGAATAACTGTATCGGCAACAGTCTGGGGTGGACTGGTCAGAATATCGGTGGTCGTAACCGTACCAAAGCGATTCTGCCCGGTATTTCCCGACACAAGCAGGCCGACTGTGTGTCGTGTTCCCAACAGATAATCGACTCCTGCCTTGTACACCACTGCCCGGGTTCCGTCGGAGTCGTAGCCGCGCTGCAAAAACCGCCCGGCGTTTGTACTGCGGTCGTACCGTACATTGGTAAGCTGGAAATTATCACTCAGGGCTACGCTACCGAACAGATTCAGCCGTTTGGCCCGGTAGTTCAGGTCAGCGGCCATGTTCGCGCGGTGGTGGTCACTCTGCCCATACCCGCCCGACGCATTACCCGTGAGGCCAAGGGTTTTGTCGCGCCGGAATTTGATATTGATAATCCCGGCTCCGCCCTGGGCATCGTACCGGGCCGATGGGTTGGTTATCAGTTCCACTTTATCAATCGTGCTGGCGGGGGTGGCCCGGAGCAGATTGGCCAAGTCGGCCGCCGAGAGGTTCGTTGGTTTTCCGTTGATGAGAACCATTGCTCCCTGTTTTCCTGCCATACGGATGTTATCGTTCGGGTCGATAGCTACGCCGGGCGCCTGTTGAAGCAGTTCGTAGGCCGTTTTCCCCTGTGCCGTAGCATCATCGGCTACGTTCAGTACGGTCTTATCGACCTCGGTACGAATCAGTAGTTTCGGGGCGCGAACCGTCACGGTTTGAAGCTGCCGGTCGGGCAGTGTATCGGCGGGGGGAGTCTGCCGGCCAAGGATCGGCGCGGGAGCCATGACCAGCAGCAACCCCGCAAATGTGAAAAGATGGGACATACCTTCGGGTGGTTAAAATCTGTCCCAAAGGTGGTGTCATCAATATCACTCAATCGACCTAAAATAAATTGAGACGGCTCAACGTATGATTTGAGCCGGTTTACCAGGTGCTGGCGGCATTTCGGTGGCTGTGTCCGACGTAACGGGCATGGCTCACCCCGGATTACCGGGCCAGAATTCGTTCCGCTACGCCCAGCAAAAAAACTAGGGTCCAGCCGATGGTTCGTAGCCAGTTGAAGCTTACCAGTCTATGGAGCGTTTCGGGCGTGGCATCACCAGTGGCAATGGCATTGTGAATCGGTACGGCCTGAAAAGCCGTTGCAGCCCACATCAATCCGACCAGCACGGCCGATACCACCGTGAGCCACGAAACCCGATTCAGTACCGACCACCCGACCAGTATCACCTGTCCCAGCATCAGCGGCCCGACAATAACCGTTACCAGGTTTGAATATTTCGGATGCCAGATGGCGAGTTCGGCGGGGCTATAATACTGAAAACCAGGGTAAATAATTAATTGCACAAGCCAGATCAGCACGACTAAGCCAAAATCAACGGCGATGCGGGCCGTACTCACGCCCGCTCTTCCCAGACCTGCGCCACGTTCACGATTACATCGACAGCGCGGTGCATATCCTGCACCGATACCCACTCCAGCCGGGAGTGAAACGCGTGTTCGCCCGCAAAGATATTGGGACAGGGCAGCCCCATGAACGACAACCGGGACCCGTCGGTACCACCCCGGATACTCCGTCGATTGGCAGATAGCCCCGCCCGGTGAATGGCTTCGAGGGCATTATCGACAACGGCCGGATGCTGGTCCAGTACATCTTTCATGTTGCGATACTGCTCTTTCACGACCAACTCCGCCGAAGAGCCGGGGTAGTTGACCAACACATCGTTCAGTTGATTTTGCAGATAGGTTTCTTTCTCCTGCAGGCCCACTTC
The DNA here is from genome assembly GCF_000374085.1 of Spirosoma spitsbergense DSM 19989. Classification (GTDB taxonomy): domain Bacteria; phylum Bacteroidota; class Bacteroidia; order Cytophagales; family Spirosomataceae; genus Spirosoma; species Spirosoma spitsbergense. Next base: position 8,412 of record NZ_KB893455.1, read on the forward strand.
CGTAAAGTCGCGGATAATGAACTCCAGCAATGCCTGGTCCTGATTGCCTTCCATCCGGGTTGGGTGAACGAAACCTTCCTTTGCTTCCGTTGTTTCGGGCGAGAGGGATGTTTTTGGCAACGTCGCCAGCAGGTCGGCGGCAATTTTCAGGGCATTTTCGAGTTTACCCTTGGCAAAACCGGGATGCGTACTCACGCCCTGAATGGTGATTTTAACGGCGTCGGCCGAGAACGTTTCATCTTCCAGCGTACCCAGCGACTCACCGTCGATAGTATAGCCAAAATCGGCACCGAGTTTCTGAATATCCACCTTTTCAGTACCGCGTCCTATTTCTTCATCGGGAGTAAACAGCAATCGAATTCGGCCGTGTTTCAGTTCAGGATGCGTCAGTAAGTAGTTAGCCGCGTCCATAATTTCGGCCAGACCCGCTTTGTTGTCGGCCCCCAGTAGCGTAGTACCACTGGCCGTGATAATGTCGTTGCCCAGCTGGTTTTGCAAATCAGGGTGGTCGGCTACGCGGATAACCTGGGTTGCGTCATCCGGCAACGTGATGTCCGAACCACTCCAGTTTTGATGGATGATGGGTTTCACACCCGCCCCCGTCACGTCGGGCGAGGTATCGACGTGCGAACAGAAGCAGATAGTGGGTACGTCCGTCTTATCGGTGTTGGCCAGAATAGTCGCGTACACGTAGCCCCACTCGTCGAGTTCGGCATCGGCAAGACCCATATCGAGCAATTCCTGCAACAACACCCGGCTGAGGTCTTTCTGCTTTTCGGTACTTGGGTTCGTTTTCGACTGCGGGTCGGATTGGGTATCAATCTGCACGTAGCGCAGGAAGCGGTCAACGGCGGTATATGTATAGTTATTCATGGTTAGTTGGTAGTCATTAGGTAGTTATAGGTGGTCATTCGTTGTCATTGGATAGTCATAGGTGGTCTTTGGATTGTCATTAATGATTGTTGGGCGACCAGAAATGGGCAACCATAGTAGAAAGCGGGAAATGACCATTAATGCCAACAGAATGATCACTTAGTGCTAATGAATGACCGATCAATGACTATGAATGTACTATTCCTTCCAGATCGGCCGGGGAGTAGTTCACACTTTTGAGCGTCTTGTGGTCGGCATCGCGGTACACCAGAAATTTACCGTCCGACTCAATGAAGTGGCAGGGAACGCCTTTGGCCCGGTATTCGGCCACGGTAGCTTCGGCTTCGGCTACCGTTCCGCAGGCTTTGCTCATGTTGGAGCGCTGCACTTCATCGAACAATGCCTTGAACGCATCGCCCAGACCAAACTCCAGCACCGCCCCAGACAGTACATACTGCAAATCGCAGAGCGCGTCGGCCACGGCGACAATATCACCGTCGGCGATGGCTTCGCGGAGTTCGTCCAGTTCCTCGGTCAGCAACGATACGCGCAGGTTGCAGCGGGCTTCGGACGGAATTTGTGGGGTTTCTAAAACAGGGGCGTGAAAGGTGCGGTGAAATTCCGCCACCTGGTTAAGCGAATCGGGACTTTGCATAGTATCAAAGAGTGAAAGAGTGAGAGAGTGAATGAGCGAAAGGACGTTTTGAATACTTGTTTGCTTAGTCAGTCTTTCGCTCATTCACTCTTTCACTCTTTAATTCTCCTCCTCGTTGGTGAACGAATAGAGGGTAGTATCGAGGGATAAGGTATTGCTGGTGAAATGTTTGATGAAATCTTCAATGACTTCGTCGGTTACTTCGTCCACGTTCAGGCAAACATCCAGGGCAATGCCGTAATCGGACTCCATATCCACGTCAACATGTTCCTGCACTTTTACCGTTTCGGTCTCCTCGATCTCGTCGATAATCTCGGTCAGGGCCGTTTCTGCTTCTTCTTCCAGTTCCGGCGTAATTTTATAGTTGGGCTTACGGTCTTCGGGTGGTACGTATTCGGGGTAGGTTTTACGTACCTGTTCAAGGGCCATCTCATACACTAAACTGCTGTGGTGCAGTCGAAGTGTATATACCAGCGCATCGAAGATGACCTCATCGCCCTGATACTTACCAGGAAACTGAATATGAGCACATTCGCCCTCTTCCAGCACGTCCAAATCATCGTCCTCTACAAAAACGAACGATTTGCCCTCCTGCTGACATTCGTCTTTGAGGGCACTTATTTCTTCGGGGTCGTAACCCTCATTTTTATAGTTAGCCATAAGGCAAAGCTAGTGAAGATTTTTAGAATGGGGATAGAACAGACCCGACCAATCGGGGCAATCGGCCTAAACAGACCGAATTGGCCTGCGGTATTTACTGTATGGCCGTTTATTTCACCAGACAACCACCAACGCCTGAGCATCACGATAACAACGTCCGTGTAGTGCCTGCCCGGACAACCTGTATCAGCAGCCTGAAAGATGACCTTTTATAAAAACAGGCTTGTATTCATCCTCCCTACCCTGACGCATTCCGTTATTTCGTCCAACTTTTCCGTAAGAATGACTATGTATCGACCGAATACAAACTGATATTTTTGCAACTCTATAACCGAATAGTTAAAAATTCGACATGAACAACGCGCACGTCAGTACTACTTATTCCCTCGGCATCTCCTTCATTTCGGCGTTGGGCGGTTACCTCTTCGGATTCGACTTTGCCGTCATTGCCGGAGCGCTGCCGTTGCTGCGGGATGTGTTCGGGCTGACGGCCTGGTGGGAGGGTTTTCTGACGGGGACGCTGGCGTTGGGGTGCATGGCGGGATGCGTTATAGCAGGCCGACTCGCTGACCGCTACGGACGACGCCCCGCCCTGATGGTAGCGGCTGGCATTTTTGCTGTTTCGTCCATCGGAATGGCCCTGTCCGGTTCGCTGACACTGTTTATGGTGGCCCGGTTTGTGGCGGGCATTGGCGTAGGTATGGCCTCCATGCTGAGTCCGATGTACATTGCCGAGGTATCGCCCGCCGAAATCCGGGGGCGCAACGTGGCTATCAACCAGTTAACCATCGTCATTGGCATCCTGATTACCAACTTAGTCAACTACGGCCTGGCCGACAACGGTCCCAATGCCTGGCGGCTGATGTTCGGACTGGGCGCCATACCGTCGGTTTTGTTTCTGGTCGGCGTTGTCTGGTTGCCCGAAAGCCCCCGCTGGCTGATTCAGCACGGGATGACTGAGCGGGGAACGGCCATTCTGCAACGTATTGGTGGTAGCATGTTTGCCGAAAAGACGGTAGCCGATGTTCATATGTCAGCGGAAAATAAAACGAAGGTAGCCCTGTCGGAGTTGCTGGCACCGGGCATCCGGACGGCGGTTTTCGTCGGTATCGGGCTGGCGGTGTTTCAGCAGTTGTGCGGCATCAACGTTGTGTTTAATTACACCTCTACCATTTTCGAGACCGTGGGGGCAAACTTAGACCGGCAACTGTTCGAGACGGTAGCCATTGGCGTCGTCAACTTAGTCTTCACGGTCGTGGCCATGTGGCAGGTCGATAAGCTGGGCCGCAAGCCGCTGATGCTGTTTGGGTCGATTGGTCTGAGCGTTCTGTACGTCATCATTGCGACGCTGTTACAAACCGGAGCGTCGGCAGGATTATTATCCATCTTTGTGCTGCTGGCCATCGCCACCTACGCCACCTCGCTGGCTCCCGTAACCTGGGTACTTATTTCCGAAATTTTTCCGAACCGGGTGCGCGGATTGGCGTCTTCGGTAGCGATTCTGGCTTTGTGGGGGTCGTATTTCATCCTCGTTTTCACCTTCCCCATCCTCGCCGAAACATTGGGTACGTATGGCCCTTTCTGGCTCTACGCCGGTATATGCCTGATTGGGTTTGTGTTCGTGCTGCGCAACGTGCGCGAAACGAAGGGCAAGACGCTGGAAGAAATGGAAGAAGTTTTTATGCCCCACTGAGTATCACCTGACACTGTCTTTTCTAATTATCTATGCGCCTGATTATCCGTTTTCTCTTCGCCCTTACGCTGCTGCCGCTATCCCTTTCTGCCCAGGACGAGCTGTCGCTGGCAGGGGAATGGGACGTGGCTTTTGATACGAACCTGGATGGGGGCGCGCATCGGTGGCTGAAAAATAAATACCCCCACACGATGCCCCTTCCCGGCACAACGGATGAAGCCGGGCTGGGCGATTCCCTCACGCTGAAACCGTCGCTCGACCGCGAGGCACTGTACCAGCTGGCCCGGAAGCACCGCTACATCGGTACGGCCTGGTACCGGCGCACGGTCAATATTCCGGCGAACTGGAAGGGAAAACAAATCGAACTGATGCTGGAACGGGTGCTCTGGCAGAGCCGCGTGTACGTGGATGGGAACGAATCGAATCCGCAACAGCAGGAAAGCCTGACCACACCCCACCGCTACGACCTGACAAACCTGCTGACACCGGGAATGCATACCATTCAGCTGCGCATCAACAACAACCGGCAGTACGAAATCAGCCATAATACGCTGGCCCACGCCTACACCGATGGTACCCAAACGATCTGGAACGGCGTTATCGGTAAGCTTGCCCTCATTGCCAACGACCCAGTCTATATCACCCATCTGCGCACCGAAACGACGAACGCCAACACGGTTAATGTACAGGTCGGGATGCAAAACAAAACCGGCCGTGCCGCGTCTGGAACGTTGAAACTGATGGTCCGCCTGAACGGAAAAGACCTGCCCATTACCAGGCAAACCGTACGCGTGGATACGGGTCAGCAGCAGGTAAACATGACGTATGATTTAGGTCAGAACAAACAGCTTTGGGATGAGTTTTCGCCTTCTCTCTATCAGTTGACTGCCAAATTTGTGGCAGATGATGCCCAAAGCAACAGTCAGTACCAAACCACGTTTGGTGTTCGGCAACTGACCAATCAGAACAGTTTGCTCCATATCAACGGGCGAAGGTTGTTTCTGCGCGGCACACTCGAATGCGCCATTTTTCCGCTCACGGGCCATCCACCAACCAACCGCGCGGGTTGGGAGAAAGTGTTTGGCACGGCCCGGCAGTACGGCCTGAATCATATCCGGTTCCACTCCTGGTGTCCGCCCGAAGCTGCTTTTGCCGTGGCCGATTCACTGGGTTTCTATTTGCAGATTGAACTGCCGCTGTGGAGTTTGCAGGTGGGCGAAGACCCCAAAGCCGACCAGTTTCTGCGCGACGAAGCGGCCCGCATGAGCCTGGAATACGGCAATCACCCGTCGTTCTGTTTGTGGTCGATGGGGAATGAGCTGGAAGGGCGTATCCCCTTCCTGACCGGCCTGATGACCCACCTTCAGAAGACTGACAAACGCCATCTGTACACCACGACCTCCTACTCGTTTCAACCCCCGTACGGGAGTTGGCCCGAACCCGCCGACGATTATTTCATCACCCAACGGACTAAACTGGGCTGGGTGCGCGGGCAGGGCGTTTTCAACCAGCAGCCCCCGGCGTTTACCGACGATTACTCGGCTTCGCTGGTGGGAATGCCCGTTCCCCTCGTGACGCATGAAGTGGGGCAGTACGCGGTATTTCCGAACATGGCCGAAATAAAAAAGTACACGGGCGTACTGGAACCCATCAGCCTGATATCCATTCGGAATGACCTGCAAAAGAAGGGGCTACTCCCATTGGCCGACGACTACCTGAAAGCAAGCGGCAAACTGGCAGCTATTCTTTATAAAGAGGAACTGGAACGAATTCTGCGGACCAAAGGAGCAAGCGGAATTCAGTTGCTCGACCTGCACGATTTTCCGGGTCAGGGAACGGCGGATATTGGGTTGCTCGACGCCTTTTGGGACAGTAAAGGCATTCTGACCGCCGGGGAGTTCCGGCAGTTTTGCTCGCCCGTAGTACCGCTGCTACGCTTCCCGAAAGCGACCTATACCAACGCGGAGCCTTTCACGGCCACCGCCGAACTCGCCAACTTCGGAGCTATTCCGCTGACGAATGTAACGCCCGAATGGTCGTTGACGGACGAGACGGGCAAGAAGCTGGCCGGAGGAAAACTGCCCAAAACAACGATACCCGTGGGCAACGGTAACCCGCTCGGCAATATCGACGCAAAACTATCGGGTATCAAAACGGCCAGACAACTCACGCTGACCCTGTCGGTGCCCGGTACGCCCTACCACAACACCTGGCACGTTTGGGTGTATCCGGCCACCGTGCCCGATATGGCGACGGATGTAGTCTTCACGCAATCGACCGACGAGGCCATGCAGGCATTGGCGCAGGGAAAAAAGGTACTGCTCAATCCCGACTATAAACAGATGACGGGTATGGAGGGGAAGTTCGTTCCTGTGTTCTGGAGTCCGGTACATTTCCCGGCACAGGCCATTACGATGGGCCTGCTCTGCGACCCGAAGCACCCGGCCCTGCGCGGGTTTCCCACCGATTTTCACACCGACTGGCAATGGTGGGACTTGTGTACCAAATCGACCACGATGATTTTGCCTGACAACAAACTAACCCCCATTGTGCGGCAGATTGACAACTTCGCCAACAACCGCTATCTGGCAAGCATTGTGGAAGCAAAAGTGGGCGACGGGCGGCTGATGCTTTGTAGTTTCGACATCAGCAGCGACTTAAGTAACCGTCCGGTGTCCCGCCAGTTGAAGTATAGTTTACTGAACTACATGAATACGAAGGCATTTAACCCAACGGTCGCGCTGTCTGTTGACGAGGTCAAAGCACTCACGGCGAAAAAGTCCGAACAGGCCCTTAAAAAGTAGATTACTCATGAAACGACCCACCCAGTTCGCGGCCGTATTCGCCCTTTTTACTTTGCTGACGGCTTCCCGCCCGGCTCCATTCGATGTGGCTGACCCGGCCACTTTTTTGACGGACATCAAGACGGAACTGACAAAAGAATGGCCAAAAAACCGGTCGATTACGCTGCTGTTTCACGGGCACAGCGTTCCGGCGGGGTATTTCAAAACGCCGGTGGTCAACACGCTCGGTGCGTATCCGAATCAGTTGCTGAAACGCCTGAAAGAACGGTATCCCTACGCGGTCATTAACATACTGGTAACAGCCATCGGGGGCGAAAACTCCGAACAGGGAGCTGCCCGCTTTCAGACCGATGTACTGCCCCACAAACCCGACGTACTGTTCATCGACTACGCCCTCAACGACCGGCGAATCGGCCTGGAGAAAGCCAGAAAGTCGTGGCAGACGATGATTGAACAGGCGCAGCGGGCGGGTATTAAAGTCATTCTGCTCACGCCCACGCCCGATTTGAACGTAGACATGAACAATCTAGACAATAAACTAAATCAGCACGCCAACCAGATTCGGCAACTAGCGTCTATCTACCAGACGGGCCTGGCTGACAGCTATCAGGTCTTCGATGCCAAACGGCAACAGGGCGATACCCTAAGCCGGTACATGGCGCAGGGCAACCACCCCAACGAGGCCGGGCATTCGCTGATTGTGGACGAATTGATCAAGTGGTTTTAGGGAATCATTTTATCTGATACATACCATCACCTTTTTTTATCAGTACGCTATGTTACAAGAAGTTCGTGTCTGGGAAGAACCCGTAATTATCCCCACCTACGGCGTAGGAAAGCCCGAAAAGAACCCGATGTTTCTCGAAAAACGGGTGTATCAGGGGAGCAGTGGCGTGGTGTATCCCAACGCAGTTATTGAGAAAATAAACGACCATAAGGAAGATAAGACCTACCAGGCGGTTTATCTGGAAAACGAGTACCTCAAAATCATGATTCTGCCCCAGTTGGGCGGGCGGGTTCAGATGGCGTTCGACAAGGTTAAAAATCGTCATTTCGTCTATTATAATCAGGTCATCAAACCCGCCCTCGTGGGACTGACCGGCCCCTGGATTTCGGGTGGTATCGAGTTCAACTGGCCGCAGCACCACCGTCCCAGCACCTTTGAGGCCGTCGATTTTACGACGGAAGCACACGCCGATGGGTCCAAAACGGTGTGGGTAAGCGAAGTGGAGCGGATGTTTGGAACAAAAGGCATGGCCGGCTTCCGGCTTCACCCCGGCAAAGCGTACCTCGAAATTCAGGGGGTCCTCTACAACCGGACCGACGTGCCGCAGACGTTTCTGTGGTGGAGCAACCCGGCCCTGAAGGTGAACGACCACTACCAGTCGGTATTTCCGCCCGACGTTCACGCCGTTTTCGACCACGGTCGCCGGGATGTTTCGTCGTTTCCCATTGCCAAAGGCACGTACTACAAAGTGGATTATTCGCCGGGGACCGATATTTCGCGCTACAAAAATATCCCCGTACCCACGTCATACATGGCGGTCGAGTCGAAATACGATTTCGTGGGTGGGTACGAGCACGACACGCGCGGGGGATTGCTGCACGTGGCAAGTCATCACGTATCGCCGGGCAAAAAACAGTGGACCTGGGGCAACGGCGAATTCGGCTTCGCCTGGGACCGTAACCTGACCGATGAAGACGGACCATACGTGGAGTTGATGACGGGGGTGTTTACCGACAATCAGCCCGATTTTTCGTGGATTATGCCCAATGAAGAACGCACATTCGTACAGTACTTCATGCCCTACAGCGAGATTGGCATCGTCAAAAACGCTACGAAAGAAGCGGCTGTCAATCTGGAGTTTGCAGAAAAAGAAATTCAGATAAGCATCTATACAACAGCCGCTTATCCGGAAGCTATGGTTCGGTTAACAGATGCAGAGCAGGTCGTTTTTGAGCAGCGCGTTGACCTGTCGCCGGCAGCACCGTTTCTGCACAGCATAGCGGCAACGGTCAGTAAACAAACCGCTATACGGGTCAGTGTGACCAGTGCCGACGGCCTTGAACTGGTGGCCTACCAGCCCGACGACAGTCCGGTTGAACCGGCCATTCCGGAACCGGCCATCGCGGCCAAAGCCCCGGCCGAGGTCGAGAACAATGAGCAACTATTCCTGACCGGGCACCACATCGAGCAGTACCGCCACGCCACGTATTCGGCAACGGATTACTACGAAGAAGCCCTGCGCCGGGACCCGAAAGACAGCCGCTGCAACAACGCACTGGGGCTGTGGTACTACAAACGCGGGCAATTTACCAAAGCCGAACCGTATTTCCGGGCGGCCATTCAGACGCTGACAGCCCGCAACCCGAACCCCTACGACAGCGAAGCGTACTACAATCTTGGCCTGTGCCTGACCAAACTGACCCGGTACGACGACGCCTTCGACGCGTTCTTCAAAGCCACCTGGAATGCCGCCTGGCAGGATACCAGCTTTCTGGAACTGGCCCGCATCGCCACCCGCCGGAAAAACTATCAGCAGGCACTGGAGCTGGTCGAAAAGTCACTGGTACGTAATGGACACGGGCATTCGGCCCGGCACCTGAACGTGGCCCTGCTGCGCAAAACGGGCAAGATAGCCGAGGCCCAGCGGCTCATTGATGATACGCTGGCCATCGACAAATTTCATTTCGGCTGCCTGTTCGAGCGGGTGCTGCTGGAAGGCGCTGCTGGTCAATCGGTTGAACCACAATCCCGGCCGGCACTGAACGGCCTCATGCGGCAGTACGTCCACAACTACCTGGAATACGCCCTCGATTATGGCCGGGGCGGACTGTACGACGAAGCGGCTCAGTTGCTCATGGAACTGGTTAACTCCCAACCCGCTGTGTACCCGATTGTCTATTATTGCCTGGCCTATTTCTACGACCAACTGGGGCAAACCGACCGGAGTGCGACCTACCTCAAAAAAGCGACGGAAGCCAGCCCGGACTTTGTGTTCCCCAACCGGCTCGACGAACTGATTATCCTGCAATGGGCCACTACGCAGACCGGATACAACCACGCCCGCACGCGCCATTACCTCGGTAACTTCTGGTACGGCAACCGGCAATACCCGGAGGCCATCGACGCCTGGGAGCAGTCGGCCAAACTGGACGACACCTTCCCCACGGTGTTCCGTAACCTGTCACTGGCGTATCAGAACAAGGTACAGCGGCCGGATGATGCACTTCGGATGCTGGAACGCGCCTTCGCGCTCGACACCACCGATGCGCGGGTGCTGATGGAGCTGGACCAGCTGTACAAAAAACGAAACCACGCCCCCGCTGACCGGCTGGCTTTACTGGAAAAACACGGTACTGCCACCGAACAGCGGGATGATCTGTACCTCGAACGCATCACGCTGCACAACCAGTTGGGCCACTACCAGACCGCCCGGCAATTACTGGCCGCCCGGCAGTTTCACCCGTGGGAAGGGGGCGAAGGCAAAGTTGTCGGTCAGTATCTGATCAGCCACATCGAACTGGCCAAACAGGCGCTTCAAACTGAGAACCCGACGGAGGCACTCGACCTGCTGACCGCTGCCGAAACCTATCCCTTTAACCTGGGCGAGGGCAAACTATACGGCGTGCAGGAGAATGACATTTTCTACCTGAAAGGGCTGGCCCACGAAGCGTTGGGCGATACGGCTGCGGCAATCGCGCAGTACGAACGGGCCACGTCGGGCCTGGACGCGCCCGTACAGGCCATTTTCTATAACGACCAGCAACCCGACAAGCTATTTTATCAGGGTTTGGCCTGGAAAAAACTACACGACGGCGAACGGGCCGAACGGCTATTTGCGAAGCTGATTCAATACGGGGAAACGCACCTGAACGACGAAATCAAACTCGACTATTTCGCCGTGTCGCTGCCCGATATGCTGGTCTTCGATACAGACCTCAACGAGCGCAACCGGATTCACTGTTACTACCTGATGGCTATCGGCAACCTAGGTTTGGGCAACGACCATACCCCTCAGGCCATCACCTATTTTGATAACGTGCTGACGCTGAATATCAACCATCAGGGAGCCATCATCCACCGCAACCTGGTCGATTTTCTACTCACGCAGGAAGTGTCGGGTTAGACCTTCCGCAGCTTCCGAAAATCGCGGGGGGGAACGCCCATGACATTGGCGAAGACCCGGCTGAAGTGATACGGGTCGCTGTAGCCAATCTGGTAAGCTACTTCTTTGATGCGTATCTGGGTGTTTTCGAGAAGCCGACAGGCTTCCTGAATTTTCAGGAACGTGAAAAAATTGATGGGCGCACTCTGCACTTTCTCCCGAAAAACCGCCGAATAATGAGACGCTGACATACCCGCTATCTCCGCCAGTTCTTCCAGTTTGAGCGACTGACTGAGGTTTTGTTTCATATAGGTGATAGTCTGACTAATGGGGTCGTCCTCTACCGGGTTTATCGCATTCGGCGTGTACACGGCATTGTTGAACGTAGCCAGGAAGCGGGCCAGGCTGGTGTTGGCATAGACGATGCTGTCCATGTTGTACGACATCTCAACGTGCGACAGGATATCGTCGAACAGGGCAAAGCGCTCGGGCTGGGGTGATACGGTTAAGGGCGATGGGTCGCTATCCTGGTGTAGAAACGTCAGAAAATGATGGGCCTGCGCCCCCGTGAAGTGCAGCCAGTAGATGGTCCAGGGGTTGATATCATCCGTTCCGTATCGGTGCGCCACGTTGGCAGGTAATACAAATGCCTGATTGGGTCTGACCGTATATTTCCGATCATTCAGATGATACCACCCTTCGCCCTTGACGCAGTAAATCAGTATATATTGCGGGCTGCCTTTGCGCCGTTCCCGGGCATGAAGGGTTGCATGAGGATAATAGCCAATATCGGTGATATAAAGATTATCGCACAGGGGGTGCGTAGCAATCTGTCGCATTAGTTCCGTCGGCAGTACGCAACTGCGCTGCCCGGCAAAGCCCTCTTTCTTACTTAGCATGCCATAGCTTTATCTATGTATCCGGGTTGGTACTGTTTGTCACGATTGTCTAAAAAAAACGGAAATTATGGATTTCTACCCATACAAGGGCGTTTAACTGCGTACGTCCAGCCTATTAATCATTTTTTAATAATATTATCCATTATTATCAAAATTCCCTCCATTGAATAAGTGAAGCAGGTCGTTCAACTTTGTAAAAAATAGTCTTCACCCTTTAAAACTTTGTATTTTATCAGTATTGAAAAGTTTCCTTATTTTCATTTTCTCTTAATCCTATCATATTAACTAACTCTCCAACCGATATGCGAAACGCTTTACGATGCCTGCAACTTCTCTGTTTGCTGGCCATTTCAACCCTCACCGCCCTCGCCCAGACCCCTATTTCGGGACGGGTAACCGGTGAGCAGAACGAAGGAATTCCCGGCGTAACGGTGTCTATAAAAGGCTCCACCCGCGGAACAACGACGGATGCCACAGGAACCTTTAAACTCAACGCATCCAGTAACGAAACGCTGGTATTCAGCTATGTAGGCTACACCAGTCAGGAAGCACTGGTGGGTAATAAAACAGAGTTCTCCATCAAACTCGCCCCCGACACCCGGAGCCTGGAGGAGATTGTGGTGGTAGGGTACGGTACCGTTAAGAAGAGTGATTTGACCGGGTCTGTATCGACCATCAAAGCGGAAGCCATCAAAGAAATGCCGGTAGTTTCTGTCGATCAGGCCATTCAGGCGCGGGCTGCGGGCGTACAGGTAACGCAGAGTTCGGCCGCACCGGGCGGGGGAATATCCATCCGGGTGCGCGGGGCCAACTCCATCAACAGCGGCAGCGAGCCGCTTTACGTTATCGACGGATTTCCGCTCTATCCCGACAATGGCGCTATCGGCACCGGGGGCAACCGGCAGCCAACGAACGCAATGGCTACCATCAACCCCAATGAAATTGAAAGTATCGAAATTCTAAAAGATGCCTCGGCTACCTCTATTTACGGCTCGCGGGGCGCGAATGGCGTGGTACTCATTACCACCAAACGCGGTAAGGAAGGCCAGAGCCGGGTCGATTACGAAGGGTCCTATTCCACGCAAACCATCGCCCGCAATATCGACGTGCTGAACGGTGGCGACTACGCCCGTTACCTGAATATTCTGGAGAAAAGTCAGGGCGGCAACCCGCGCTTTACCGATACCCAAATCAATCAGATTGGACAGGGGACCAACTGGATGGACGTTATTTCGGGCACGGGTAGCCTGTCTAACCACCAGCTTTCGTTTACGGGTGGCAATAAGTCCATGCGCTACGCCGTGGTGGGTAACTACGTGGAGAACAAGGGCGTAATTACCAATACGTTCTTTAAACGGTACGGCTTCCGGCTCAACCTCGATAATGATTTCCTGAATGGCCGGGCTACGCTGAGCAATAGCTGGTCGTATAACCGGACGGGCAACAGCAATGTACCCACCGACCGGGGCGGTCCGGGGGGTATCATCATCACAGCCCTCGGCCTCGACCCAACCGTGCCGGTCTACAACTCGAACGGAAATTACAATTACCCCAGCTACGACCAGCGATTCACGATCAACCCCTTAGCCGAAGCGCAGCAGGGCTACGACCGCGATAACCTCAACCGTCTGTTCGGTACCACCGCCGTCACGTTTAATATTATTGACGGGCTTAAATTCCGGACCAGCATCGGGGCCGATGTGCTGAGTGCCGAACGGACTACGTTCTACAACAGCTATACTTACCTCGGCCGGCAGTACGACCGGCAACTGGAGAAAGCAGACCGGAACGTAACCAGCCTGCTGAACGAGAACATTCTGAGCTACAACAAACAGCTCGCGCCAGGCCATACCATCGACGCAACGCTGGGCTACACCTACCAGAAAGAAAGCAACCTGTACAATTCGGTGGCTACGCGGGGGTTACCCTCCGACGATGCCCTGTCGGTGAACCTGCAAAACGGCAGCAAGCCGCAGATTCCATTTTCGGGTCGGCAGGACTGGACGCTACAATCCATGCTGGGCCGGGTAAACTACAACCTCAATGACCGGTATTTGCTCACGTTCACCTTCCGGCGCGATGGGTCGTCCAAATTCGGGCCAAACAATAAGTGGGCTACCTTCCCATCCGGGGCTATTGGCTGGCGCGTGGTCAACGAGAACTTCTTTCAGAGTTCAGGACTGGGCAAGGTGTTCAACGATTTCAAGTTCCGGGCCAGCTACGGCCTGACGGGTAACTCGCAGATTCCGGTGTACCGGTCGGTGGGTGGTCTGGTACCGTACAACTACGTGCTTGGCGGCAACCTGGTAGCGGGCTACGGCCCCGACCGGATTGCGAATCCCGACCTTAAATGGGAAAGCACCGCCATGCTGGACCTAGGCCTTGACCTGGCCCTGCTGAACAACCGGCTCTCGATGACCTTCGATGTATTCAGCAACAAGACCAGCGATTTGCTGCTCGACGTGTCAATTCCGCAGAGTACCGGCTTCAGCACCATCCTGCTCAATTCCGGTTCACTGACCAATAAAGGCGTTGAGTTTTCGACCAATTACAAAGTAATCAGCAACAAGGCACTGACCTGGGATGTGAGCGGTAACATTTCGGTACTGCGGAATGAAATCACCAGCCTGGGACAGAGCACGCCCTTCTTCGCCAACAGCACGAGCGGTCACCTCGGCGTTTTCGGTAGCTGGGTAGAAGCGGGCAACCCCATCGGCGTCTGGAAAGGCTACAAGTACACGGGCCTGTTCCAGACCGACGAAGAAGCGAAAACCTTCGCGGCCCGTGCAGGCTACCCGAAGTATGAAGATGTGAACGGTGATGGTAAGTACACCTCCGACGATTACCAGATTATTGGCAACCCGAACCCGAAATTTACGTGGGGCCTGAATTCCAGCGTGAAGTTCAGTAACTTCGATTTCACGATTTTCTTCCGGGGCGTTCAGGGCAATCAGGTGCGTAACCTGCAGCAGTCCGAAATGGGCGATGGTGTTCAGAAAATCAACCAGATTGCCAACATCCTGACCGATTCATGGACGCCCACCAACACGGGCGCCAGCCGCCCCGTTATTGATGGTCGCCGGGACTTTATCTCCTTTCGCCGGTCGTCATTCTTCATTCAGGATGGTTCGTTTGTCCGGCTGCAAAACGTAGTGCTGGGCTATACCATACCCCTCAAGACGAAGTTCATTCGTAACGCCCGCGTCTACGCCAGTGGTCAGAACCTGTTCCTGATCACGAAGTACAAAGGCTTCGACCCGGAGGTAAATAACCAGGGACAGAACAACCTGAACCGGGGCGACGACTACGATGCGTACCCCCGCGCCCGGATGCTGACATTCGG
This sequence comes from Spirosoma spitsbergense DSM 19989, assembly GCF_000374085.1. Taxonomy (GTDB): domain Bacteria; phylum Bacteroidota; class Bacteroidia; order Cytophagales; family Spirosomataceae; genus Spirosoma; species Spirosoma spitsbergense. Next base: position 23,448 of record NZ_KB893455.1, read on the forward strand.
TGTAAATCTTGGCTTATAATCCTCAGAACTTCCTAAGACAACATATAGCATGAAAATCAACCTATCTCCCCGAATCACGTACCCGCTGCTGGTGGCCCTGATGGCCGCCGGTGCCGGTTGTTCGGACCTCAAAGAAAATCCGGATTTCATCAACCCTGACACGTTCTACAAATCGGCGACGGAACTCCAGTTGGGGGTCAACGGCGTATACGACGACCTAAACTCCGGCTTCTCCGGCTACTTCTACGACCGCTACGTGTTCGAGTGCCTCACGGGCGATCAGATTGGCTGGGAAAAAGGGCCGTTGCAGTACAACCTCGGCAACGTCAGTTCGGCAGATGAGTACATTGAAGCATACTGGTCTATCAGCTACCGGTCCATCAACCGGGCCAACGCCGTAATCGAAACCGCCGACGCCATGAAAGACGCCACGAACGATGCGCTGGTGAAGCGACTGAAAGGGGAAGCGCAATTTCTGCGGGCGTTCTACTACTACGGCCTGCTGAGTTATTTCGATAGCCCGCCCCTCACCACCAAATCGACCAAAGGCATCAGCGAACTGCCATCCAACACGGGCGGTAAACGGGCGGTAATCGACCAGATTTATGCCGATGCCAAAGCCGCTGCCGATGTACTTCCTGCATCTTATACCGGTGCCGATGTGGGCCGGGCCACAAAATGGGCCGCCAAAACGATTCTGATGAAGGCCCAGTTATGGGACGAGAAATGGGCCGATGCCAAAACAACGGCCGATGACATCATCACCAACAGTGGCGTTCAGTTGTTCGATAACTTTGCTTATAACTTCGACCTGGCGCACGAAAACCAGGGCGAGCGGTTGTTTGAAGCGCAAATATCAGCATCCGCCAACGCTAACGAATACAATGTTCATTCGGCCCACTTTAACCCCGAAGACTACCCCAGCGATTTGGGCGGAGCGGGCTGGAGCTGGCTGAGTGCTACGCAGGAGTTCCGGGCGTCATACGATGCGAAGGACAAACGGATTGACGGTACCTTTATCGAGACCTACCCTACGGGCCGGTTCGGCAAAGTGGATGGTGCCTACCCAATGGTGAAATGGAGTCCAAAAGCGGATTTTAACCTGTCGCGTTTCGGCGGTATCGTCAAGTCGGATGCCAACCCCCGCGACCCGGCGCAAATGATTTTCGGTAAAGCCTGGTCAAATAAATTGGTGGAACTGGGCACTAACTGGACCAACACCGAGAAGAATACCATCTACCTGCGTTTGGCTGATGTGCTGCTGGGCCATTCCGAAGCGTGCAATGAAAGCGGCCAGGGTGACAAGTTTATGGGTATCAACAAAGTACGTGCCCGCGCTGGCCTGACAGCCCTGAGCGGTTTGAGTCAATCGGCCCTGCGCGATGCCATTATTCAGGAGCGCGAACAGGAGTTCGTATTTGAGCAGGTAATGTACCCGGAGTTGCGCCGGAAGAGTAAATTCGGGGCAACGCCGGATTATCTGGGCAACCACATCAACCATTACATCACTAAATATAACGCGGGCCGGACGCTAAAGGCGCGGGACTATGTACTGCCGCTGCCACTAAAGGAAATGCAGGGGAATACTAATGTTACCCAGAACAAAGAGTGGCAGTAAGCAAATTGAATCAAAAAAAGGGGCTTGAGAAAGCCCTTTTTTTGATTCAAAACCCGGCTCCGTTGGCTAAAGCCGAACGGCAACCAATAAAAAGCCCCCAAGGACTGGATAAATTGAGCTCCACCGGGGCTTTTAGTCCATTGCTGTTGGGCTTATTGAGTTGAACAAAGTAACCGCCGACCAACAATCGCCTTTTCGCCCCTGCTGATCTGGTCGCAATCCGGCGGTTATTTACGTCAAATCAATTGGCCGACGGTGAGAAAGCATAAAAGGCAATACGACAATTCCTCCTATGAAGTACGTAACAGCGGTATGGTTTATTTGTAGTCTGATGGCCTGTTCGCACACATCAGACACGCTGTTTACGACACTTTCCCCAGCTGAATCGGGCGTTGATTTTCAGAATACCATCGCCGAAAACGACACCGTCAACCTCGTCGATTACTACTACGTCTACAACGGTGGGGGTGTGGCCGTAGGTGACATTAATAATGACGATTTGCCCGATTTGTACTTCACCGGCAATCAGGTGGGCGACCGGTTGTATCTGAACATTACGAAGCCCGGTTCGGAGCATCCCCAATTTAAAGACATCACCCAAACGTCGGGCATCCGCAAAGCGGGCTGGTCGACAGGGGTAACGATGGCGGATGTCAACGCCGACGGGCTGCTGGACATTTACGTCTGCAAATCAGGCAATTACCCCGGAAATCGCCGAAAAAATCAACTGTACATCAACAAAGGCAGTGCAGCAGGAGAGTCACCTCATTTTGCCGAACAGGCCGACCAGTACGGCCTTGCCGATACGACCTACACCAATCAGGCGGCTTTTCTGGACTATGACCACGATGGCGACCTCGACGTTTATCTACTCACGAGTACCAACCTGATTCGTAACCCCAATCAGGTAACGCCCGTCATTGCCGACGGCTCCGGACTAGCTAGCGACAAGCTATTTCGCAACGACTCCGATGCCAGCGGCCCGCACTTCACCGACGTAACGAAAGCCGCCGGGATTCTACACGATGGCATGGGGTTGGGCCTGACGGTAGCCGATTTCAATCAGGATGGCTGGGACGATATTTACGTGGCGAATGATTTTCTGGCGAATGATTTCCTGTACCTCAACAACCGCAGTACCCGCCCTGGCGAATCGGCGTTCAGCGAAGTCGGCAAGACCTATTTCAAGCACCACAGTCAGTTTTCCATGGGCTGCGATGCCGCCGACATCAACAACGACGGACTGACGGACCTCGTGGTGGCCGATATGCTCCCGGCCGATAACGAGCAACGCAAGAAAATGGCGGGACCGGCTAACTATCAGCAGTTTGAATCCATTACCAGGCAAGGGTATCACCCGCAGTTTATGCGGAATATGCTCCAGGTAAACGGGGGCAAAGCACCCGACGGGCGCATGGTCTTTTCCGAAATCGGGCAGTTGGCGGGTGTGTCGGCTACCGACTGGAGCTGGTCGCCGTTGCTCGCCGACCTGGACAATGACGGGTGGCGCGATTTGTTCATCACCAACGGCTACCTCCGCGACATTACCGACCTGGACTTTGTATCGTTCAACAACAACGTGGCGCAGGAAGGAAGTCGCACCCCGGACGAGGTTAACCGGTATCTAAGGCAGGGAGCCACTAAAATGCCCAGTATCAACAAGCCAAACCGCTTCTTCCGCAATCGGCACGATTTGACCTTCGACGACGTTACGGCAAGCTGGTTCGGGACGGAGTCATCCCTCTCCAACGGGGCCTCCTATGCCGACCTCGACCGCGATGGTGACCTTGATCTGGTCGTCAACAATATCAACCAACCCGCCTTCATTCTCCAGAATAACACCGCCAACACGCATTACGTCCAGCTAAAACTACGGGGACCGGCACAAAACCTCTTCGGGCTGGGAGCCGACGTAACGGTGTACAGCCGGGGGCTGACGCAAACGTACCATCAGGCCGTTACGCGGGGCTACCAGTCGTCGGGCGATTACATTATTCACGTCGGGCTGGGATCGGCCAGTCAACTTGACTCGGTGCGGGTGGTTTGGCCCGATGGTAAAGCGCAGACGCTAACCAACCCACCCATCAACCAACTTCTTACCCTGGAACATGGGCAGGCCCGCACGATACCGGCGCGGCCCCAGCCAGCACCATCCACCCTGCTCACGGACGTAACGGAAGCTTCCGGCCTGAATTTTACGCATCAGGAAGAGCCGTATTTAGACTATAACCAGGAGCCCCTGCTGCCCCATAAACTCTCCCAACAGGGGCCGAAACTAACCGCCGGTGATGTTAATGGCGACGGACTCGAAGACCTGTTTGTGGGTGGCTCGTTCCGGCATTATGGCAAACTGCTGCTCCAGACGTCGGCGGGGCGGTTTATCGAGAAAGCCTACACCGATGAGTCGCAGCCGAAAGATGAAGAAGACGTGGGCGCGTTGCTGTTCGATGCAGATGGCGATGGCGATAAGGACCTCTACATCGTGAGTGGCTCCAACGAGTATTACGACGGCTCGGTCTATTACCAGGACCGGCTCTACCTCAACAACGGCAGCGGCACCTTCACCAACGCCACGGACCACCTGCCCCCCATCCGGCACAGTGGCTCATGCATCGTAGCGGCTGATATTGACCACGATGGCGACCTCGATTTATTCCGGGGGGGGCGGCTGCGGGCGTTGCAGTACCCGCTGTCCGGCGAAAGCAGTTTGCTCATCAACGAAGGCGGGCGGTTTCGGGAAGCTACCGATGCGCTGGCGCCCGGCCTGAAGTCGGCCGGTATGGTGACGGATGCTATCTGGGCCGACATTGACCGGGATTCGTGGCCGGACCTGATTGTGGTGGGTGAGATGATGCCGATAACCATTTTCAGGAACAACAAAGGACATCTGGAGCATCTGGAAAGCCAGTCGCTGGCGGGATCGGACGGGTTCTGGAACTGCATCCGGGCGGGTGACTTCGACAACGACGGCGACCCTGATTTCGTGCTGGGAAACCTCGGCCTGAACAGTCGCTACCGGGTTTCGCCCACACAGCCCATGCGCGTCTACGCCGGAGATTTCGACGGTAACGGGCGGCTGGATGCCATCTCGACCTATTACTTGCAGGACCAGGAATACCCTATCGCATCCCGCGATGAGTTGGGACGGCAGTGGCCGGGCATCAAAAAGCAGTTCACGAGCTACGCGCTCTACGCCAAAGCCAGGCTCACGGACTTACTGTCGCCGGAGCAGCAAAAAGCCAGTACCAGGCTGCGGGCCTGCGTGCAGCAAAGTATCCTGCTCGAAAACACGGGAAACGGCACGTTCCGGCTGAAGCCTTTACCGATGCTGGCACAGTGGGCACCCATTCAGGATTTTCTGGTCGATGATATTGACCGGGACGGTAATCTGGATGTGCTGGCCGTTGGCAACGCCTACGATACTGAGTCGATAGCCGGGCAGTACGACGCCATGACGGGGCTACTGCTACGGGGCGACGGACGCGGAAAATTCCAGCCATTGCTTTTCTCCAAAAGTGGTTTTCTGGCCGATGGTGATTGTAAAAGTATTGTCCGATTGACCAGTAAAGCCCAGCCGATCTATGTGGTATCAGCGAATAAAGCACCCTTACGGGTGTTCCAGTCTCAAAATCAAAAATCAACAGCATTGCCCTAGTTTTTAATTGTAGGTTGGTTACAAAAAGGCTGTCGGGTGGTTCCTGGCAGCTTTTTTTCTATGTTCATCCTGACCAAAGCGTATCCACACCACTCGACCAGTCACCCTTTTTCACCCGGCGTAATTAATGAAATAGACAGGCCGATGGCCAGAAAATAAGGTACTATAGCCCTCATAACCATAATAATGTCCATTAAAAGCGAAATTTGCTCCATTCCGGTTAGGACTATAATGGCTTAAATTTGTGCTGAGTCAATATCTCTCAGCGTATGTACCTAAAATCGTTCGTCTTTATTGGAATAGGAATTGGGGGGGCATTACTGCTATCCTCCTTCTTTGGCCTGTTTGGGGAGCGGGTCGATTTCAATACACAGGTTAAGCCACTCCTGAATAAAAACTGCATTGCCTGCCACGGCGGGGTCAAGAAAGCGGGGGGCTTTTCGGTGCTGTTCCGGCACGAAGCCGTTGCCCCCACCAAGTCGGGCAAACCCGCCATCATTCCCGGTGATGCCGATGCCAGCGAAATGATTCGCCGGCTCACGCTGGAGGACCACACCGAACGGATGCCGCTTGAAGCTGCCCCCCTCAAACCGGACGATATTGCCCTGCTTCGGAAATGGATCGACCAGGGGGCCGACTGGGGCGACCACTGGGCCTATACGCGCATCGAGAAACCCGACGTACCCGCCATTGGCACGTTCTGGAGCCGGTTAGGCCTACGTAACAACGCCGAACTGGACTGGGCTAAGAATGATATCGACCATTTTACGCTTCAGAAAATGAAGGAGCAATCTCTGCTGCCTTCCCCCCAAGCCGACCGGGCTACCCTGCTCCGGCGCGTCTCCCTCGACCTCACGGGCCTACCCCCAACGGAGCAGGAAGTAGCTGATTTCAGCAACGACAAATCATCCGGCGCGTACGAAAAAGTAGTGGACCGCCTGCTGGCCTCACCTGCCTACGGGGAACGCTGGACCGCCCTCTGGCTCGACCTGGCCCGGTACGCCGACTCGAAAGGCTACGAGAAAGATACCGAACGAAAAATATGGCGGTACCGCGACTGGGTCATCAACGCCTTCAATCAGGATAAGCCGTACGACCAGTTTGTGGTAGAGCAACTGGCAGGTGATTTACTCCCGAACCGGACGGATGCGCAGCTAATTGCTACCGGTTTTCACCGCAATACCATGACTAATGATGAGGGTGGTACGCAGGATGAAGAGTTTCGCACGGCAGCCGTTATCGACCGGGTCAGCACGACCTGGGATGTATTTCAGGGCACCACATTTGCCTGTGTGCAGTGTCACAGCCACCCGTATGATCCGTTCACGCATGAGGAGTACTACAAATATTTAGCTTTCTTCAACAACACGCGCGACGAAGATGTGCAGTCGGACACTCCGACGCTCCGATTCTTTAAAGACCAGGATTCTGTTCGGGTGGCGGAGTTAAAAACATGGCTTATCGCCCAAAAGACGCAACCGGAACAGGTACAGGACTGGGTCAACTTCGTCCGGCTTACCGAGCCTAAAATTAACTCGCACGATTTCGATCAGTACGTGAATGCATCACTACTGGATGCCAAGAACTTTGGGGTGCAGGACGGTGGCTCGGCCCGGATAAAAACCGTTAACCTGACCGGCATCAACCGGCTCGTCATAGCTATTGGCACAAAGGCGGAGAAAGCTGTACTGACGGTTCATCAGGATAGCCCGACCGGCCCTTCCCTGCTGACGATACCCGTAATCAATACGGGAGGGAAAGATACGGTGATGGTGTATGCCCTGCCCCAGGTTACCGGCAAACATGCTCTCTACCTGACGCTGGCCAGCCCGAAGCAACTGAAAGAGTGGGTGGTTATAAAATGGGTGTCGTTTCGCCCCGCCCTGCCGGGCACATCGGCTACGACGCTGAGCGATATGGACGCGAAACTCCAGGCCATTTTAAACGCCAAACCGGAATCGACTCCCGTACTGGTAGAAGCTACCGGCGATATGGCCCGAAAGACGCATATTTTCGAGCGGGGTAACTGGCTGGTGAAAGGCAGGCAGGTGCAGCCGGACGTACCGAAATCATTGCCGCCCCTGCCTACCGATTCGACCGGAAAGCCGGTACCCCGCAACCGCCTGGGTCTTGCCAAATGGATGGTGCAACGCGACCATCCTTTAACGGCGCGGGTGGCGGTCAACCGATTCTGGGAACAGCTTTTCGGTACGGGGCTGGTGGAAACGGTGGAAGATATGGGCACGCAGGGTATTCAACCCACCCACCGTGAATTGCTGGACTACCTGGCGGCTGAGTTCATGGACACCGACCACTGGTCGATGAAACGCCTGCTGAAACGCATCGTAACCTCTGCCACGTATCGTCAGCAATCGGTAGCTTCCCCCGAATTGATCGCCGAAGACCCGTTCAACACCTGGCTGGCGCGGGGGCCCCGCGTTCGGCTAACGGCTGAGCAGGTACGCGATCAGGCTCTCGCGGTGAGTGGCCTGCTGAGTCACAAACGACTTGGCCCCAGCGTAAAGCCCATACAGCCGGAGGGCATCTGGCAATCGCCCTACAACGGCGAAAGCTGGCAACTGAGCGAGGGAGAAGACCAGTATCGCCGGGCCATTTACACCTACTGGAAGCGCACGGCCCCCTACCCGTCCATGACCACCTTCGACAGCCCCAGCCGGGAGTTCTGTCAGGTCCGGCGCATCCGGACCAACACGCCGTTGCAGGCGCTGGTTACGCTGAACGACCCGGTATTTATCGAATCGGCTCAATCACTGGCAACACTGATGCAGCAGCGCGGCAAAACCCCGGAACAGCAAATAAAAGCTGGCTTTCGTCAGGTTACCCAGCGGGATGCGTCTCCGCAGAAAATGGCGGTGCTGCTAAAATTATACCAGCAGTCGGCAACGTATTATGAACAGCATCCGGCCGATACCCAAACGTTTCTGGGTGGTGCCAATGCCACGCCACAGGTAGCCGCGCTGACCGTTACGGCCAATACACTGCTCAACCTGGACGAGACTATTACGAAAGAATAAGATGAAAAAACTCCTTGACGAACTTCAGCAGGCAGCCCTCCAGCGCGAAACGCGTCGGCATTTCCTGCATACCTGCTCCACCGGACTCGGTGCTATGGCACTGGGGTCTTTTCTGGAGAGTTGCGGCTTTGCCGGTGGTGCCTCGGACAAAAAAGCCGTTCAGGCACCTGTAACGGGCAGTTCTGACGAATCGCCGATGGCTGTGCAACCGGCGCAATTTTCGGGTAAAGCCAAGCGGGTGATTTATATTCACATGGCGGGTTCGCCCTCCCAGCTCGAACTGTTCGACTACAAGCCCGAACTGGTCAAGTACAACGGCAAAGACTGTCCGCAGGAACTGCTGACGGGCAAGAAATTCGCGTTTATCCGGGGCGTTCCCAAAATGCTGGGACCGCAGGGCAAGTTTGCCCAACACGGCCAGTCGGGGGCGTGGGTGTCCGATTATTTACCCCATTTGCAGGGGGTAGTCGATGATATCACGTTCCTGAAAGCCATGCACACCGATCAGTTCAACCACGCCCCGGCGCAGTTGCTGATGCACACGGGTTCGGCCCGGCTGGGCAGGCCCAGTATTGGCTCGTGGGTGACGTATGGACTTGGTTCCGAGAATGATAACCTGCCGGGCTACATTGTGCTGGCATCGGGTGGTAAGCAGCCGGATGCCGGTAAATCCGTTTGGGGTAGCGGCTTCCTGCCGTCTGTGTACCAAGGCGTGCAATGCCGTACCGATGGCGACCCAGTGCTGTACGCGTCCGACCCGGCGGGCATGCCCCGCAGTTTGCGCGGCAAGACGATTGAGGCCATATCCGCCATCAATCAGCAGCAGTACAACGACGTGAAAGACCCGGAAATCCTGACCCGGATTGCCCAGTACGAACTGGCTTACCGCATGCAGATGTCGGTGCCGGATTCGATGGACATCAAGAGCGAACCCCAGTACATCCTCGACATGTACGGCGTTGACCCGAACCAGGGGTCGTTCGCCCGGAATTGCCTGCTGGCCCGGCGGCTGGTAGAGCGCGGTGTTCGCTTCGTGCAACTCTTCGACTGGGGTTGGGATACGCACGGCACCAGTGCCGATGGGTCTATCGACGTGGGGCTGCACGATAAGTGCCGCCAGTCGGACCAGGCCGTAGCGGCTCTGCTCAGAGATCTGAAACAGCGCGGGTTGCTGGACGATACGCTGGTGGTATGGGGGGGAGAGTTTGGCCGGACCCCTATGCAGGAAAACCGCGATGGGCAGACGCTGCCGTTCATGGGTCGTGACCATCACCTGGATGCGTTCACGGTCTGGATGGCCGGCGGGGGCGTTAAAAAGGGCTTCTCTTTCGGCGAAACCGATGATATTGGCTACTACGGCGTAAAAGACCAGGTCCATGTGCACGACCTTCAGGCTACCATCCTGCACCTGCTGGGCTTTGACCACGAGAAGTTAACCTACCAGTTTCAGGGTCGCCCGTTCCGATTGACCGACGTAGCCGGAAAAGTAGTGAAGCCAATTCTGGCGTGATAAGATAGGATCCGGCATTCGTAACGGGCTACACGTTGATTGCCTGAATCGGCCTGTGTAGAGACGATTGGTGACCTGTCTATCTGAAATACGGCCTTACCGAACGGATTCAAATCGTTTCTAAAGAATGGTGAGCCGGGAAAATCAACAGTAAATCTGACGGCTAATTCACTCTTTTGGGTAAGTGTGCGCATGACTCAACCGGATGCCGGCAATCACGTCAATCGCTGAACCCGATTAATGAACCAGTTAAACCAGTGCTACTGAAGTCGTATAGCATACGGCCCATTTCCCCCATGAAACAACTACTCTTTTTTGTCGTTATCGCGCTCCTGGGTTGCCAGACGGACCATAATAAAGCCACTGCGCAGTCAAAGAAAATACCTGCTACAACCCCCAACATCCTGATTATCTACGCCGATGACCTGGGCTACGGCGACGTAAGCGCGTATGATCAGGGCACCCTAAAAACGCCTAACATCGACCAGCTTGCCACATCAGGCATTCGGTTTACCAACGGGTATGCCACGTCGGCAACCTGCACTCCCAGCCGATTTGCCCTGCTGACGGGTACGTACCCCTGGCGCAACGAAAACGCCAAAATCCTCCCGGGTGACGCTCCCCTGCTCATCGATACAGCCGCTGTCACCGTGGCCAGTATGCTGAAAAAGCAGGGATACGCTACCGGCGTAGTGGGCAAATGGCACCTCGGCCTGGGCAATGGTAATGTGGACTGGAACAAAGCGATTGCCAAAACACCCAACGACCTGGGTTTCGACGAATCCTACATCATGGCTGCCACCGGCGACCGGGTACCGACGGTGTACGTTGAGAATCGGAAGGTGGCGGGCTTACAGGCCAGTGACCCCCTGTACGTCAGCTACGAAAAGAACTTCCCCGGCCAGCCCACCGCCCTGACCAATCCCGAGCTGATGACCAAAATGAAGTGGCATCATGGCCATAATCAGAGCGTTGTGAACGGCATCCCACGTATTGGCTTCATGAAAGGGGGTAAAACCGCTGTTTGGACCGATGAAACCATGGCCGACGTGTTCCTGAGTAAAGCGGAAGCGTTTATTGACCGGCATAAGAAAAACCCTTTTTTCCTTTACTACGCCCTGCATGAGCCGCACGTACCCCGCGTACCGGGCGAAAAGTTTGCCGGAAAATCGGGACTGGGGCCACGCGGTGATGCCATTCTGGAAGCCGACTGGTGCGTGGGAGAAATCATGAAAAAACTCAAAACTGATGGGTTGCTCGATAATACACTGGTTATTCTTTCGAGTGATAACGGCCCCGTGCTGAACGATGGTTATTACGACGAAGCGGTGGAGAAAAACGGCAAACACACACCCTGGGGAAAGTTTCGGGGTGGTAAGTACAGCTTGTTCGATGCCGGAACCCACGTACCGTTTATTGTTTCGTGGCCGAGCCGCATCAAAAAAGGGGTATCGGATGCGGTAGTCTGTCAGGTGGATCTACTGGCATCACTGGCCGCATTAGTGGGTAGTACCGACAAAACGACAGACAGTGAGAACGTACTCGATGCGTTACTGGGAAAAGCTAAAACCGGCCGGCCGAATCTGGTGCTGGAAGCCTCCGGGCGACTGGCCTTCCGGGCGGGGGAGTGGGCGTTTATCCCGGCCTATCCGGGCAGACCGCTCAATAAGGAGGTCAACATAGAAACTGGCCTGAGTCAGACTCCCCAACTCTACAATCTCCAGACCGACCCCGGTCAGCGTACGAATCTGGCTACGACCAACCCGGATAAATTAGCCGACATGGAAAAACAAATGAAACAGATTGTGGGTGCTGCCTATCAGGCTAAAACGGATGAGTTAAAACTACATTGACCCATAGTGGCTGCTTCGGAATTACGCACGATTCACCAGAGCCTCACGATGAACTCGTTAAACTGAAGGAAAATAATGAGACGCTCACCGTCAACGAAGTATCGCAGGAAGACAGCAGCAATAACAGACGCTACGCTATTGTGTCCCTACGGGACGAGCCAAATGGGTAAACGTATTCTTCTACCGACGCTACGCTGTTTTGTCCCTGTGGGACGCTGGTTACGGAGGTATGTACCTGTGCTCTTTTGCTTTCTGGTCGCACTCGCTGCTTCAGGACAAAGCAAGCCCAACATCCTGTGGCTGACGTTTGAAGATACCTCGCCTGAGTTTATCGGCTGCTACGGCAATAAAGCAGCCAAAACGCCCGTCATGGATATACTAGCCGCCGAAGGCACCCGTTTCACGTCGGCCTATTCGACGGGCAGCGTGTGTTCGCCCAGCCGGAACGCGTTGATTCTGGGCTGCAAAACCTACACCCTCGGCACGGGCAATCACCGGAGCAACTACCCCATTCCCGATACCATGACGGGCTTCCCGAAGTACCTGCGCGATGCGGGGTATTACACGACCAACAACGCTAAAACCGACTATAACACATCGGCAGCCAGTCGCATTATTCAGGAATCATGGGACGAGAGTTCAGGGCAGGCCGGGTGGTGGAAACGCAAAGATGGGCAACCGTTTTTTGCGGTTTTCAACTCCATGTCGAGTCACCAGTCACGGACGATGACCGAGCCGTTTGCCCAGTACAAAAAACAGATTATCGACCAGTTGGCGGAGAGTCAGCAAACCAAAGACGCGGATATTGTAATGCCGCCGTTCTACCGCGATTCGCCGGCCATGCGCAGACAGACGGCCCGGATTTATAACGCCATCACCAAAACCGATACCGAGTTTGGTGAATTGCTGGCACGGCTGGAGAAAGAAGGTCTGCGGGAGAACACCATCATTTTCGTGTTTGCCGACCACGGCGAAGGCATGCCCGATGCCAAAACCAATGGTAAGGGATTAGGCCACCGGGTGCCGTTCATCGTCTGGTTTCCCGAAAAGTACAAACACCTCTCCCCCTGGAAGCAAGGCCCGGCCAGGAGTGGCGGTGCCGTAACCAACGAAAAGATTGATTTCGTGGACCTGGCGCCAACCGTATTGTCATTGGCAGGTGTGGAAATTCCGTCGTACATGCAGGGGCGTAGTCTGATGGGGAAGTTTGGAACGCCGGAACGCCGGACCGCGGAACCACCGTATTTGTTCCTCTCCTCCGACCGCTCCGACGAAAGTTACGACCTGACCCGGACGGTTATCAAAGGTCACTACGCCTACACCCGGATATTCATGCCTTATATACCCGAATTGCGATACCTTCAGTATATGGACATAGGGGAGATTACGCAACACATTCGGAGCGATTTTAAAGACAAAAAGCTAAACAATGTACAGCAGCAAATGGTCCTCCCCCGGCCCGCCGAGTTGCTGTACGACTTGGAGAAAGATCCCTGGGAAATTGATAACCTGGCTCAGAAAAAGGGTTACGAGCCATTGCTAAACGAGTTTAGAACGCAGCTTCGCAGCAACGTACTTAGTCAGCGCGATGTGCTTTTCCTGCCCGAATACGAGATTGCCAATCTGTCTAAAACCACCAACGCCTACACATTCCGGCAACAGGACGCAAACTACCCGATCCGGGACATCTACGAAGTCGCCAGCTTATCGGGTTTCCACGATGCGGCCACGCTCACGAAACAGATCGGCTCACTGAAGAGCGGGAATTCAATGGTGCGTTATTGGGCGTTGATGGGCCTTCGTTCGCAACCTAAACCGGATTTAATGCCGTATCAGGCCCAGCTGACGGCGGCTCTGGCCGATAGCTATCCCCTTAATCAGGTTATCGCTGCGTCAATCCTGAACGGAAATTTTGACGACAACGCGGCTAAAGCAGTTCTGCGGAAACACCTCGATTCAGCCGATGATAACGTGGCCAATGTGGTGATGCAGCAACTCATGTACCAGCCCAACGCCAGCGACTGGGTTGCGGACGTTGAGCAGTTTTATACCCTCAAAAAAACGCTGAAAGCAAAGCCGTACCACGCCTTACTGTCGGCCAGTGTCTTTTTGTACGCCCACGGGGGACGCCTGTTACGAAACGAAACCGAATGACGGATACGGACTGCGTTCAAAGTAATCGGCAAATCCGTTAAATGGCCGCTTGACGTACTGAGTAGAAACTGTTGACTGACTTCTGTAATCCATCGGGAAGTACCCCGCTAATTGATTGAATAAACTATGTTTAAACAGCACACGTTGGCACAAATCAGCCATCGCATCCATCTGGCAGCTATCATCGGATTTCTGTTCACGTTAGTGCTGACCGCTGGGTTCGTTGGTTCGGTTGAGCGTTCCAAACCCGCGAACCCGAACGCGACGGAACGCAGCCCGGCGGGCCGGGCTGCCGGACCACCCAACATCCTGTTCATTCTGGTTGACGACCTGGGCTGGCGGGATATCGGGGCTTTTGGCAGTTCGTTCTACGAAACCCCGAACATCGACGCCCTGACCCAAAAGGGCGTTAAGTTTACCAACGCCTACGCAGCCTGCCCCGTCTGCTCGCCAACCAGGGCCAGCATCATGACCGGCAAGTACCCCGCCCGGATGCATACGACCGACTGGTTTGGTGCCCCGCAGCCCGAAACGGTCGGTAAACACTGGACAAAGAACAAACCACTGCTGCCTGCTCCTTACGAAGAGAACCTGCCACTGAGCGAAATTACCCTGGCCGAAGCGTTAAAGAGCCACGGGTACAGCACCTTTTTCGCGGGGAAGTGGCACCTGGGCGAAACGGCCGACTTCTGGCCCGAAAAACAAGGTTTTGATATCAATAAAGGGGGCTACGAAGCCGGTTCACCGCGCGGAAAAGGCTATTTCGTTCCCTACGCCAATCCCCGCCTGACCGATGGCCCGCCGGGCGAAAACCTCACCAACCGCCTGGCCGACGAGACCGTAGCGTTTATCAACGAACACAAGTCCGGTCCGGGCCGCGTTCGGCCTTTTCTGGCCTACCTTTCTTTTTACGCAGTACATAATCCGCTGGGTGCTCCGCAGGAGCTGGTCGATAAGTACACCGAAAAAAGGAAGAGGCTGGGTCTGGACGATCAGTGGGGTCAAGAAGGAAAGAGCAAAGTCCGGCTTAATCAGTCGCTGCCCGTGTACGCGGCTCTGGTCGAGACGATGGACCGGGCGGTGGGCAAGGTAATAGCTTCGTTAGCGAAAAACGGGGTAGACAGGAACACCATCGTTATTTTCATGTCCGACAACGGGGGCTTGTCAACGGCCGAGGGGCATCCCACCTCGAACCTGCCCCTGCGGGGCGGTAAGGGCTGGCTCTACGAAGGGGGCATCCGGGAGCCGATGGTTATTTACTGGCCGGGCCACGCTTGGCCCGGCGTTACGAAAGCGGGCCGCACCAGTGACCAGGTGGTAACGAGCACCGATTTTTATCCGACCATCCTGGAGATGACGGGGCTGCCTTTGTTACCCGCCCAGCATAGAGATGGCATAAGTATGGTACCCGTCCTGCGCGGCAAAAAAATGCCGCGCGGGCCCGTTTACTGGCATTACCCACACTACGGCAATCAGGGCGGCTCACCCGGTTCGGCGGTGCGGGATGGCGACTGGAAGCTGATCGAATGGTTTGAGGACGGGCGTGGTCTGGAACTCTACAACCTCTCCTCCGACATCGGCGAACAAAAAAATCTGGCCGCAAGTAATCCGGCTAAAGTGCGCGAACTGCACGATAAACTGGTATCCTGGCGGAAGGCAGTCGATGCCCGCCTACCCACAAAGAATCCGGCTGCGGTGGAACCGTAAGGACGGATTCTACGGATGTAGCACAACTCGCAAAAATGGTTGAGCTGTTTAGCACGCTTTTCCGACTGAAAAAACTAAGCTATTGAGCCTTACCGCATACAGGTGACAGACATCGGAGCCAGCAGCCACTCGGTGGGACTAACTGGAATCTGCTGGCTTTTATGATCCCTGAACAGTTCGTTCCAGAAGGCCGATGACTGGTCGTATATGGCGTTAGGAGCACAATTTCCAACACAAGTGAATGCCAGGAGAACGGGGATGGTGAACCAGTGTCCGCCCGTCTTTTCACAATCCCTGCACTGCCAGTACACCTGGCTTTCCCGGATGCTTTTTTCGCCCAGCGCCCGCAGTTCCGGGTGAATATCTCCGTAGAAAGCAACGCTGTCGATAACAGCTTTTTGCCTGACACGAAACCGGTACCAGCCCATTTCGTAGCACCGCACATCCCTTATCCGGCTTCTCAAAGCAAAATCACTTAAATAGTTGCTTGCCGTCTCCAGTTTACCGTTTCGGGGGTTTTTATAATCGAAGAAAATAGTAGTCTGCCCGTACACCTTCCCCGAAATGAGAAGCAGGGCACATAGCACTACTTTGACAATCCCTGTGGCTCACTTAGCTGCATTTATAGAATCCATTAACCTGTCGTTTGTACTAGCTGCAAAAGCAGTTGACAGCCCTCCGTATACGTTGTTATTGCCTGCAACTTAGCGAACTGTATTATTGGCATAATCCTATTTTTTCGGACAGCAAACTATGGTGGCTGGTGTTTCTCTGTGGACATGAAAAATTCTTCATTCTATTTAGCCTATCTTTTTGTTTCTTTGCCGGAATTAATTCGATTTTAATTCACATTCATCACTCACTTACAACCCTTTTCTGCTTATGGGAGCACGTATACGCAGTGCATTTCTTGTACTCCTCACCCTGGCACTATTACCCGACTTGTACGCCCAGGGGCAAGTCATCACGGGCACAGTTACATCGGCCAAAGATGGCAGTGTTTTACCGGGTGCCAACGTCCAGGTCAAAGGCACCAGCCGGGGCACAACCACCGATGGTTCGGGCAACTACAAACTAACCGTTGGGCCTAACGCTACACTCGTCTTTAGCCTGATTGGTATGGTCAGCCAAACGGTTGAGGCTGGTTCGAGAAGTCAGATTAACGTTAGTCTGGCAGAATCAGCTTCCGAACTAAACGAGGTCATCGTAACGGCGCTCGGTATTCGTCAGGAGAAACGGGCATTGGGCTACACCGTAAGCGAAGTAAAAGGGCAGGATATTGTCAATGCCCAGCGCGACAACTTCCTGGTGGGTTTACAGGGGCGCGTGGCGGGTCTGACCATGACCACCACCTCGGGAACACCCGGCTCGTCGGCGTCGATTCAGTTGCGGGGTGCCAGCTCCATTGGGGGCAATAACCAGCCTTTGTTTGTGGTGGACGGTCTGCCCATCGACAACCGTACCTTCAATCAGGGCGCCCTGGTATCCAACCGCCCCAACCGCGACAACGATTACCTGAACCGGGCCGCCGACATTAACCCGAATGATATCGAGAGCATTACGGTACTGAAAGGGCCGGAAGCCGCAGCCCTCTACGGCATCGATGCCTCCTCGGGTGCCATTGTTATCACCACCAAACGGGGTGCCAAAGGGGCCGCCCGCGTCACGTACGACAACCGCTTTCAGAGCACGGAAGTATACCGGTTTCCCGAAGCCCAAACCACCTACGGACGCGGTACCCTGGGGTATCCCAATGCCAATGCCACCACGTATTTTGGCCCCAAATACCCGTCTGATGCCCCTATTTACGACAACGTGCGCAGCTTTTTCCAGAAAGGCTTCACGCAGGTACACAACATCGGTTTCGAGGGGGGCAGCGACGTGGCCACCTACCGGCTTTCGACTAACTACACCAACCAAACGGGCGTTGTGCCTACCACGGGCTACAAACGCCTGTCTGTCCGCCTGACCGGTACGGCCCGCATCAACCCGAAACTGGACGTGATGACCTCGTTCAACTACGTCAATTCGCAGGTAACGAAGGCCATTCGGGGCAATAGTGGATTCCTGATTGGGCTGCTTGCCTGGCCCGCCAACGATGATATTACCAGTTACCTGAATCCGGACGGTACCCGCCGGATTTTACTGGGCAGCATCAACCAGGGAGAGCCTGATAACCCGTTTTTCTCCGTCAACAGAAATAAAAGTGGCGACGTGACGAACCGGACCATCGCCAACTTCCAGTTGAATTATAACCCAACGCCCTGGCTGAATCTGGTTGGTCGTTTTGGTGCCGATTTGTATTCTACACAGAGCAATCTGTTCCTGAATCCGGAATCGTGGCAGGGAACGGACGTAACCCTGGGTGGTTTTTCAACGAGAGGATCGGTGGAGAATGCCCTGGAAAACAGCCAGTTGCTCAACGGAAACTTCCTGGCTACGGTGAAGAAAAACTTTGGCAAACTGAGCACCTCGCTGTTGATGGGTACTACCATCGACGACCGAAACTATAAGGTAACGACGGCCTACGGCGAACGGCTGTACCTGCCCGATTTCAACTCGACCAACAACACGGACCCGACCACGCAGCGCAACAAATACACTCAAACGCAGCAGCGGCTACAGAGTGTACTGGGTAGCCTGACGCTGAACTACGATGAGTTGCTGATTCTGACCCTGACCGGCCGGAATGACTGGTCGAGTACCCTGCCGGCTGCCAACCGGAGCTTCTTCTACCCGGCGGCTTCGCTGGCGTTCAACTTCTCCGACTTGCCCGCGTTCAAAAATCGGGGCAACACGTTCTACTACGGTAAACTACGGGCCAGCTACGGCCAGACCGGCCGGGATGCGCCCCCGTATAAAGTGGCCGCCACGCTGGTTCCCCAGACGACTACCGGTGGCGGTTTCGCGTATGACTTCTACGGGAGCAATTCAGACCTGAAACCAGAGCGCGGAGAGAGTTACGAGCTGGGTACCGAACTGATGTTTTACGGCGGACGCCTGGGTCTCGACTTTGCCTATTATAACAAGACACTGTCGCAGCAGATTGTTACGCAGCGACTCAGCTACGGAACGGGCTACATCTTCGGGCTGCTCAACGGCGGCACGTTCAACAACCGGGGGGTCGAGATTCAGTTGAAAGGTACGCCCGTCAAAAAGGCTGATTTTGGCTGGGATGTTATCCTGAACTTCTCAAAACTGGCTACGGACGTTAAGAATCTGCCCGCCGACGTACCGGAATATTACAATTCAGATACCTGGCTGTATAACAACGCCCGCTCCAGTGCGTTCGTGAACAACCTGCCGTCTTATTTCCCCAGCGACAACCCGGCCTACCGCAGCTATAACTTCGATTATTATCAGCGCGGTAGTGGCTCGGCTACGGCCATTGGGGGGTACAGTTACGCCCGGAATAAAGCCGGTGATATCCTGGTTAACCCAACGAACGGACTGCCCATTACAAACAATACCTTCCTGCCCATTGGCGACCGGAATCCGGACTTCACCATTGGCCTGACGAACTCGTTCCGATATAAATCCCTGAGTCTATCGTTCCTGCTCGACATCCGCAAAGGGGGCGACGTGTTCAACGGCACGGCCATGTACCTCTGGCGCACCGGCCTGAGCAAGCGCACCCTCGACCGCGATGTACCCGTTACGTTCAAGGGCGTTTTGCGCGATGGCAAAGAAGATACCGGCACCCCAACGCCGAACACCATTCAGGTGGTACCCGCGCTGCGCTCAACGGATTATTACAATTCCATTCCGGAGTCGGAGTTTGTGGAGCGGGACATCAACTGGCTACGATTGCGCGACGTGACCATTAGCTACGTGATTCCAACGGCCCTGCTGACCCGGACGAAGGTGTTCAAGCAGGCCAGTGTCTTTTTGAACGGCACCGACCTGTTTCTGTGGACCAATTACACCGGGGCCGACCCGAACGTAAACGGCACTACGGCAACATCGGGTGGTGTTGGCGCGGGCGGCATCGACTTCGGCACGCTATCCGTCCCCCGCGGCCTATCCGCCGGTATACGTCTTGGATTCTAATCGGACCTCTTACATCTTATCACATACATCAATGAAACGTTTTACACTCGTCGCCCTGCTAATCAGTCTGATGACGCTGAGCAGCTGCGATAACTACCTCAATATAAACCGGGATCCCTCGAACCCACAGGTGGCGGAAGGGTATGTACTGTTGCCCCCCATGTTTGCCCAGATGGCCTTTGGCGAGCAGTTCGATTCCCGCTTTATCGGCAAATACGTTCAGAACTGGGGCGATGCCTCGGTCAATAACAACTGGGACCGCATGGGCTACGATGCCGGTTCCGACAATGCCGGGTTAATCTGGCGGGTACACTACTGGAACCTCGGCGAAAACATCCGGCTTGTGCTCGACGATGCAGCTGCCAAGCAGAAGTGGGATTATAGTGGCGTAGCCAAAGCGATATTCGCCTGGAGCTGGCAAACGACTACCGACTACCACGGCGAAATAATCCTAAAAGAAGCCTTCGAGCCAAACCGCTATGTGTTCGATTATGATACGCAGGAAGAAGTGTACGCCTACGTCCAGAAACTGACGAACGATGCCATCACGGACCTGAACCGCACCGATGGTAACGTATCGCAGGCATCGCTGGCGCGGGGTGACCTGGTTTACGGGGGCGACCGCAGCAAATGGATTAAGTTCGCCTACGGTGTGCTGGCCCGGAATGCCAACCACATCAGCAACAAGGCGAGCTACAAACCCGATGTGGTGATTGATTACTGCAACAAATCGCTGGCGAGTAATGCCGACAATTTCAACGTGCCTTTCACGGCTGGTGGCAACTCGGCCCTGATGAATTTCTTCGGCACTACCCGGAGCAACATCGGTACCTATCGCCAAACAGATTTTCTGGTCAGTTTGCTGGATGGCCGGGTCTTTAACGGGGTAACCGACCCCCGTTTACCGATTCTGGCTACGGCTTCGCCCGACGGCGTTTATCGCGGTGTTACGCCTACGCAGGGCGATCCGAACAACGTGAACGGAAACACGAAACGGGTTCCTACATTCTGGGGTGAATTACCGAACCTGGTATCCAGCACCTCACCGGGTAAGTACATTTACAAAGATGGCGCCCCTTTCGCCATCCTGACCTACGCTGAAATTCAGTTCATCAAAGCCGAAGCGGCCTTCATTAAAGGCGACAAAGCAACGGCTCTGAGTGCGTATCAGGCGGGTATCGGAGCGGCCCTCGATTACGCGGGCATAGCATCGGCCGACAAAGCAAAGTATCTGGCCAGTGCGGCCGTAGCGCAGTCGGGCGGCACGCTGAAAATCAGCGACATTATGATGCAGAAATACCTCGCGCTGGCGGGTCACGGTATCATTGAAAGCTGGGTGGATTTGCGCCGGTACCACTACGACCCTACGGTGTACGTTGGTTTCACGCCCCCACCCACCAACAACCTCTTCCCCGACAACAACGGAAAACTGGCCTATCGGGTACGTCCGCGCTATAACTCCGAATACGTCTGGAACCGGGCATCACTGGATAAATACGGCGGCAACGCGTTGGATTATCACACGATGGAGCCCTGGTTCAGTCAGAAGTAAGCGAACGAAAGCCCTTCATGGGGCCTGTCAACCTATCAACTCATTCATCCAATGAATTATAAACCAACAGCATTCCTGCTCCTCATCAGTACTCTTTTCCTGTGGTCATGCGGGGATACGGCCGACTTCCGGAACTCGGTGGTGCCCGCTACGGGAGCGCGGGTCAAGTTTTACCACGCAGCCCCCGACGCAGCCGGTATTGACATCTACGTGAACGACCAGAAGTTTTCGGGAGTCAACACCGTTCCACCAGCGGTACCCGCCCTACTGACGTACTTCAACTCGTTCCCGAATCAGGACTACGCCCTTGTAACACCGGGTACGGCTAAGGTGAAAGTAGTAACACCGGCCAGCACTACAGTAACCACCGATGCCACCCTGGCGACTGCCGATTTGACTACGCAGGCCGATACGTACTATTCGGTGTTCCTGTATGGCACGGCACCAACGTACAACACCCTGACACTGACCGATAACCTGACCGTTCAGGACCCGGCACAGGCATATGTACGCCTGGTAAACCTCGTATCGGGCGCAGATGCCGCTGCTACCTACGATTTGGTCGTTAATGGTACGGTGGTTGCATCAGGCATTGCTCCATTGAAAGGAGCAGCTACGTTCTTTCCCATACCCGCCATTGCCTACGCGACGACGGCGGTACCAGTTCAGATTAGACCTACTGGTGCATCAACCGTCCTTGCATCAACTACGCTGCAACCGTATGCCAGTCGGTTCTATACGTTAGTGGCACGGGGTATAGTGGGCGGTACCACTACCAAAGCGGTTATTCTGTCGGTTTCCACCAATAGGTAAAGACAGCAACTACCGAATAAAAAACGGGGTGCCACTTTCTGAAAGTGGCACCCCGTTTTATGTGTGTATGTTTTTCTACTTAGCCCGGCGATTAGCCGCAGCCAGTTCGGCACGGAGTTCGGCCTGCTCCTTGGCACTTGGATTGGCGGCAAGCCCCTGATTAATCCATTTCGTAACCGTTGGTACGTCCTTACTGTCAGGGCTGAACCGGTTGAACAAGCGGGCAATGTAAATGTATTCCGGCACCGTCAGCTTGTTGGAGTTAACCTGATTATCCATCCGCTCGACCGCTTTAGCCGTTTGACCCGCTTTGAAATACGCATTTACTTCGGGCAGCAGGGTACGATTAGCCGCCACTTTGGGGTCAATACCAATCTTTACCAGCCCCTGCCGGATCTGCATAATTTTATCAATCGGATACTTAGCCCCCCGCCCGCTGAACAGCGACGACATCAGGATATTTTCGGCCACATCCTGAGCCTCTTTAGCCCCGTATGCTTTACGGTAGGTATCCATGTGCCCCATCATGTACTGAAACATCGGGTTTTCGTAATCCAGTACCAGTTTTTGCAGAGCCAGCCAGTTAGTCTGATTGGCGTAGGAAGCGGTTGGTTGTTGTTTGGCGTACTCGTTCATGGCCGCTATGTTCGCCAGGGTATCTTTGGTTACCCGACTATACATAGCGTAATCGATCAGAAAATTAGCGGAGCGTTCACCCTGCTGATACCGCGACTTCATGGTTTGGCTGCGAGCCTTCGGGTTCAGCGCGTTTGTCCCATGCCGGATAACCTCATCGGTGGAGTTGTTACTCATGGCAAAATGGATCAGGTTCTGCTGTGGGTCGAAATACAGGAACAGCGGCAACGAAGGCACGAACAATCGGCGACTGTCCAGAAAAGCACGGGTGGAGGGCTGGTTGATATCCAGCTTGGTGCTGATAAACTTACTGTTATAAAAAGCGCCAACCCGACTATCGGCAAGGGTCGGTATAAAACTCTGGCACGTGTGGCAGGTAGGCGAATAAATTTCAACAAATACGGGCTTTCCGGTCCTGCGCGCATCCTGAAACACGTTTGCAATGGGTGATGCACTAAACTGAATGCCTTTTTGCCCAAAGGCAATGTTGGCCACGAAGAGTAGCAGTAGCAGACTTTTTTTCATGAAGAATGGAGAATCGTTCGTAAACAGGTACTAACAAATTAACGACCAATGTGCGAGGGTCGTACTTGAGAAGCGGGATAAGTGAAAGAAGTTGAATTCCAGAACGTCGTAACTGGCTGACGACAGCCGGAATGTTGCGTCAGCCAGTTACGACGTTCTGGGCATCCTTCTACCGTTTACTTCTGCTGTTTTATTTCTTCTTCCAGCCGTTTGCTCAGTACCTGGCAGGTCTTTTCGATATCATCGGCCATGCGCTGATCGCCGGTGGCACTCACGGCCGTATCGGCAATGCCGCTCATGATCTCAATCAGGAAGCGTTTCATATCGACTACTTCCATCTCCTTGGTCCACAGGTCAATTTTGAGGGTGCTGTTGTGGTAATGATCCCATATAGAAATGGCGAAGGCGCGGGTATCGCTGAGTCCCTCGTTGGGGTTGTCGGTGGCTTCCCAGTAGATTTTTTCGGGAACGTTCTGATTATCTAACTCAACCGAAAAGTGAATGTCTGACTTTTTCATGGGGCAAAAGTACGGAACGGGGCGCGGAAATAGCAGCGATGGGTGTAGAACAAGTTTGTATCAGCCACCGGTTTTAACTGTTGGTTGATACAGATACCGAATGCTACACAACGTGTTACAATAACGCCTGCGCCACGGCCTCCCACGATTTTACGCGCCGGAACTCCCGGTCGTCCCGGTTGTGCAGGGCATCGAAGAGTAATCCTTCCCCCTGAAACGTGCGGAGATTCCGGGGCAGATCGTCGATCAGAAAATCCGTATTGAGCACGCTCTTGTCACCCATAAAAATGTAATTCCGCCACGAGATGGCCGGAAAAAACTCCTGGAGCCAGTCCCATTTTTCGCGCAGTGAGTTGGGAAATTCCTGCGCGGCCGATGCAATGTAAACGTCATACGTCTGCATCAGGTCGGCAATTACGTCCTGCGCTCCTTCCATAACGGGAATATCCCGGAAGAAACCCGGCTCATACACCCGTTGGGAGATGGCCTGATACTCATCCTCGTCAAACAATTCGTGGAACGATTTTTCCCTGAGTTCTTCCAGCGAGTAGCGGGGCATCTCGCCTTCCAGATAAAGCCGGATAAATTTACTGTGGGTATCGGCCATGACATCGTCCATGTCGATAGCAATGCGTTGTTTCATAGGTTGTCGAAACCAGGATTTCAACCAGATTAAAATGATTTTCAGGATTATCAGCCATACATCATTCTAATCCTTTCAATCCGGTTAAAATCCTGGTCAGATTTTCTGGTTTGTATCAAATTGCTCTAAATAATCGGCTACGCGCCGGACAAACTGACCGCCCAGAGAGCCATCCACCACGCGGTGATCGTAGGAGTGCGAGAGGAACATGAGTTGGCGGATACCGATAAAATCGCCTTCGCTGGTTTCAACGACAGCCGGTTTTTTAACGATAGCGCCGAAAGCCATGATGGCTACCTGTGGCTGCATAATAATGGGTGTACCCATCAGGTTGCCAAACGTGCCAATGTTGGAAATGGTGTAAGTTCCCCCCGCCAAGTCGTCGGCCACGAGCTTGTTTTCCCGCGCCCGTTTGGTCAGGTCATTAACTTTTTTAGTTAATCCCACCAGGTTGTACTGATCGGCATTATGAATAACCGGCACAATCAGGTTACCCGTGGGCAGGGCCACCGCCATACCGATGTTGATGGCTTTTTTGACAATAATCGTGTCTTTATCGACCGATATATTGATCATCGGAAAATCCTTTATGGCTTTCACAATGGCCTCAACAAGTACCGGCGTGTAGGTAAGGTTCTCGCCGGTTTGCTGTTTAAACTGCTCTTTTACCCAGGCACGCCACTGCACAATATTCGTCATATCGGCTTCAACAAACGAGCTGACGTGGGGCGCAGTCTGCTTCGACTCCACCATCCGATGCGCAATCATTTTCCGCATCCGGTCCATCTGAACAATATCGTCCTGACCGTTTAGCGAACTGCCTTTGGCCGGTGCAGCGGGAGCCGGTCCAGATGATGGCTGACCTGGGGCATTGGTTACCGGAGATGGTTGCTGCCGGGGCGATGAAGCAAAATCGGTCGGAAGCCGCCCCTCGGCCCGGTCGATCACATACGCCAGAATATCCTTTTTCGTCACCCGATTTTCGGCCCCGGAGCCGGGAATGCGGTCGAGTTCATCGCGCGATACGCCTTCCTCCCGGGCAATGGTCAACACCAGCGGGGAGTAAAACCGGTCGGTGAACACCTCCGTATTGGCACCCGCCAGTGTAGTAGCCGACGTAGCGACTGCTTTCTCTGCCGGTGCCGGACGGCTGCTCATGGCCGATATACTGGCTTCAATTTCCTGCGCTGCGGTAGCTACTTCCGGCTCATGAACGGCTTTTTGTTCGGCTTCCTGCGGTACGTTGGCTACATCGCCAACGCCAACGGGTGTTTGATCCGGGTTTTCCGGCTGGGTTTCATCATCGTCGTCGGGAGACTCTTCCTTACCTGATCCATTCTCAACGGGTTCCTGCACGTCAATACGCGCTATAGGCGCGCCAACCGCCACCACATCCCCTTCCTGAACCAATACTTCTTTCAGGATGCCGTTGTGCAGCGAGGGTACGTCGGTATCTACTTTGTCCGTAGCTACTTCCAGCACCGATTCATCCGTTTCAATACGGTCGCCGGGCTTTTTAAGCCAGGTAATGACCGTACATTCCATTATACTCTCGCCCATTTTGGGCATAATCATATCGATGAGTGCCATGTTTATTTTGAGAAGTGAGAAGTGAGAAGTGAGAAGTGAGGAGCCATCCGGTTCGTTTTTTGCTTTTGCCGGATGGCTCCTCACTCCTCGCTCCCAACTCCTGCATACTGAACTAAAATCTCTTCCCGCAGCATGTTCAGCAGGTAATTGGTCGTTAGTTGTATGTTCTGATCGCGGTACTGACCTAGTTTCAGGAGCCGCGTGATAGTACGCTGATGGGTGGCGCAGGCAATCCAGATGGTGCCAACGGGCTTGTCGGGTGTGCCGCCGTCCGGCCCGGCAATACCACTAGTGGCAATGCCCACGTCAGTACCAAGTGCCGTGCGAACGCCTTCAGCCATTTCCCGGATGGTTTCTTCGCTCACCGCCCCAAATTGTTGCAGTGTTTCGGGCTTTACCCCCAACACGTTCTCTTTCACGGAATTGCTGTAGCTGACTACACTACCCCAGAAATAAGCCGATGCACCGGGCACCTTCGTAATCTGGGCCGACACATAGCCCCCGGTGCAACTTTCGGCTACACCCAAAGTCAATGGTTTGCCATCAACCCCTTTCTCCTTTAATAACTTTCCAATGACCGTTTCGAGTTCGTCACTGTCAAAACCATACACACTTTTTTTAATCAATGGCATCACCTTTTCCACCTGTTCGGCCAGTTCATGGTCAAGTAGGGCGTTATCGTCGCCGGTAGCGGTCAGGCGGAGCTTTACCCCCCCAAAGCTGGGCAGGTAAGCCAGTTTGATGTGGGCCGGCAGCCCATCCTCCCAGGCTTCGATTCGCTCGGCCAGAAACGACTCGCCAATGCCGACGGTCCGAATCATCTTATGCTTGATGATGGGCGTTTCGAAGTGCTGAGTCAGGAGGGGCAGAATCCGGTTGGTCATGAGGTGCTTCATCTCGAACGGTACACCGGGGAGGGAAACGTACACCCGTTTCGATTCATCGGACTTCGCGAACTCAAACCACATGCCGGGTGCGGTTCCCCAGTCGTTTTGCATGTACAACGCGTTGGCGGGCAGGTCGGCCTGGGCACGGTTGAGGTCGGTCATGGCCCGGCCCCGCTTCTCAAAAAAGCCGGTTACCAGGGCCAAAGCCGTTTCGTTACGCAGCATCCCAACCCCAAAATAAGTGCAGAGGGTTTTCTTGGTGATATCGTCTTTGGTAGGGCCAAGGCCCCCCGTTAGGATGATGATATCGGCCCGTTCGTGGGCTTCGTGCAGGCTTTGGAGAATGGCGTCGGCCTGGTCACCAACGGAGGTTTTCCGCACTACCCGGATGCCAATATTGGTAAGTTCGGTGCCCAGCCAGGCGGTGTTGGTATCGGTAATCTGTCCGAAGAGTATTTCATCACCGATGGTAATTACTTCGGCGCGTATGGTATTGGTCATGGAGAAATGAATGATGGATAATGATTAATGTACGATGGTGTTACAGATGCTTTTGCCCGGACCCAAAAGAGATTATCCATTGACAATCAATTTTTTATGAATTATTTTACATTCTCCATTTTACATTTTTCATTCTAACCTGTCAAAAGTACGAAAAAACGATTTAGAGCCATTGGGAGTTACTCAATGACAATCTGATAAATGCATGATGATGAAAAATGTTCTTATAGCCGGATTGCTGGCACTTACAGTTACACAGGTTGGTTTTGCCCAACAGGATACAACCCAGCCCAAATCGTCGGGAGGAGGGCTTTTCGGCCGGATTCTGAACGCCGTCACGCAGCAAACTACGGGTACGGCCGGGAGTTTGAGCAGCAGTGAGATTGCTACGGGGCTGAAAGAAGCCCTTGCCATTGGGGTCAGGCATGGGTCGACTCAGGCATCGGCCCTGAACGGGTATTTCAAGAATCCATTGCTGAAAATTGCGTTCCCGCCCGAAGCCCAGAAAGTAGCGTCTACACTGCGCGAGATTGGCCTGGGTAAGCAGGTCGATCAGTTCGAATTATCGCTGAACCGGGCCGCTGAAGATGCCGCTAAAAAAGCCGCTCCGGTGTTTGTGAAGGCCATCACCTCCATGAGCATTCAGGATGCGGTGGGTATTCTGGGTGGTCAGGACGATGCTGCTACGCAGTATTTACGCCGTACATCGGGTCAGCAACTGGTGGCGGAGTTTACGCCCATTATCGACAGCACGCTGAATAAAAACAACGCCACGAAATACTACAGCAGCCTGGTGAACACCTACAATAAAATCCCGTTCATTGCGCAGAAAGTGGACCCGAATCTGACGTCCTACGCTACGAATAAAGCGGTAGACGGGTTGTTTATTCTGGTAGCACAGGAGGAAAAGAAAATTCGTGAAAACCCGGCCGCCCGGGTCACCGATATTCTGAAGAAGGTATTCAGCAAGCAGTAAAGAGGAATGTAGAATGTAAAATGAACAAAATCCATTTTACATTCTACATTATCCATAGTTGAGGTAGTCCAGCTTTTGACTCCAGACCAGCGCAATCTGCGTAGCCCGCTGCCGAACCTGCTCCGCCGTTTCTCCGGTGAACCGTTCGCTCAGGGTTTCGGAAAATAACGCTAACCAGCGCTGAAAATGATCGCTGGTTAGCGTATGTTTTTGATTGACAAGCAAGTGTGGTTGAAAGGGATGCCCGTCGTAGGCATTATTACCCAGAATAATAGATTCCCAGAAAGCGTACATTTTAGGCAGGTGGTGAGACCAGTCTACCTGCGCAACCTCCGTGAAGATGGGGCCAACCAGCGTATCGGCCTGCACTTTTTCGTAGAATGAATCCACCATGTATTTAATCGCTTCCGGCGAATCCAGCGTTCTCCTTACCATATTCATGTGTTTACAGAGACAACCCCGACCTAGCCGGAAAATGTTTCATTGTACACATCGGCCTTGAAACCCAACGCCACAATGCGGCCCGCTGCTTCGACCAGCGGACGACGAATAACGGACGGCTTCTGTATCATCAGGGTAATGGCTTCTTCGGCATTGGTGGGCTTTTGGGTATCGGGGAGTTGTTTCCAGGTCATACCCGCGCGGTTGACCAGTTCTTCCCAGGTCTTTTGTGTGAGCCAGTGCTCAATCGTTTGCCGGTCTATTCCCTGCTTTTTGTAATCATGAAACGTGTAGTCGATACCGTGCCCGGCCAGCCAGGTCCGGGCTTTTTTGACGGTGTCGCAGTTGGGAATGGCGTATAGCGTGTACATGATGCTAAAATTCTTTTCTGGGGCAAAAGTAACCGGTCCTTCGCATTTCTATTGTTGTGTACCCATCCGTTGAAGACACCATTTACACTAGTTCGGTGAAAATGGGAGTATGGAAAAGGCATGGTAGTTTTGGTACTTCGACTTCCTGAACCAACCATGCCCTGAGTGAAGCCTTTGCATCGCTGGCTATAATAGTAGCCACTATACCCATACAGCCTTTCATCGGGATGTAGCGCTGACACCGGGTCCTCAGGAACGCCGGGATAAAGACATTGATTTAGTCGATCACTACGCGTAAGGATTGCATTAGCCTTCTGATGAACTGCTGACTATCAGTAATTATTCAGCTATTGATGCCTATTTTGGTAAGAAAAGTTTTGTTGACCGCATCACCACCCCAGCCTGCATCTGGAGATTATTTGTCTGTTGCGTCAGGAAGCTAATCTACAAGTTACCAATTTGTACTACCTTGAGCAAAAATAACCTGATAATCAACTAAATATGGAACCAAAATTAGTTTCCGGGACTGGGGTAGAGACAAAATCAATTATGGAAGCAATCACGGAACACGGTTGGGCTATTAAAGGGTGGAAAATCCATTTCTTATTTTCAGAAAAACAACTTCATCAAGTCAAAAAACTATCTGTAATTGACAGATGGTATGAAGATCCGATTGTAATAGATACTTGCTATGACAGACTTAGGACTTGCTTCAAAAGTATCCGTAAGTTTCACGCCACGTTTGGCATATTACCTCAAGTTGGAGACAGGTTATTCGATGAAGACTCGGGCCTAATTGTTCAGGAACGATCCATCGACGGGGATCTAATGATTATTAGTTTTATACTCAGTATTTAACTGAAAAGACGTTTCCAAAGGCTTCTCTTTCCTTGTTCAGCTATTCGATCCGGCCCAAAGTCTTATTTTTGGCCGACTTTCAGAACCGGCGCTGGTGTATCACCAGGATTTCCAAACTCGGGCTATGGCTAAACAAGCTGTGTTTGACTATGTTGAGATTTGCCGGGCCAACGGTGCAGTACAATTGCCAGCGAACGCATTCCACGTTAGATTATCTTTCCCCTTTTGACTATTACAATGGGCAATTCCAACCTGTTGCTTGACTATTTGGCCAGTCTTTTGTTGCAAGTCCAATTTACAGACAATGATTTTCACTAGACACAAAAAAGCCGTTTTCCGGGCGAAAAAACGGCTTTTGAGCATAAGAACGTTACGAACTGCGGCCACCGCCGAACAACTTCGAAATAATCCAGATGATAATACCAATAACGACAATAACACCGATGATACCGGTGTAGGCACCAGCTTTGAAAATACTGCCGATGGCTTCACAACTGGTTAGAAATAGGGTTAAAAATAGGGCCACAACGGCCATTGGAAAGAAACGGGACAGGGTTTTCATACTCCTTGACTAGGTTTTGTGTAGTTGAGATCCGGTCGACCTTCGGCGGATTTCACAATAAACCAGCACACAAACAGTTTGTTTGTCGAATACCCCTTAAAGATTCCACCAGTACGTCCACTTCAACACCAGTGCCCGGTTTTTGACCGAGAAGAAACCTGGCACATCCTGCCCAATCTGCGCTGAGTTGGGCAGGTAATTATCCGTATAGACCAGAAAAAAATCAGATGCGGGCTTGTAGCGCCACTGCACACGCGCATTCACGTTCATGTTTTTTTGCTGCTCGTTGTACTGCACAAACGTAGTGAGGTAGAGGGTATTGGTTACTGTTAGATCGAACCGGGGCCCAACCAGCCAGAACGTAGTATGGCCCCAGGGCTGGGGTAGCCGAATATCGTTATAACTGGCACTAGCCGCCAGACTCACGTAGGGCTGAAACCGGTAGCCCAGGTCGGCCGTGAGATTCAGGCGGGTGCCGTTGGCATAGTACCCGCCGTAGCGCGATGAAAATCCATAGGTAAACAAACTCTGCGGTTTGGAGTCAAATTCCGTTCCCCAGGCTGTCCAGTTATTTTCCACACCCGTGGCCAGCGTTTCCCGACCGGTGTTCGTTGGATCGAAAGGTTGCAGGAGCCGTACATAATCCGTAGCTACCCAGGCCTGAAGGACGCTCTTACTTCGGAAGGTAACGGTGTAATTCAGCAGACTTTCGTTATCACTCTGCCGCCCGGCCGGGTCGAAAAAGTAGGTTGAATTAAGCGTTGGCCCGTGACTCAGGATTCCGCTGCCCGTTGGTAAAAACGTGTAGCCCAGAGTGCCCAGCACCCGCTCGTAGCCCCGGCGCGGTACGTAACCCGCTTCGGCGGTATAATTTTCCCCTACGGATTCTATCTGCCCGCTGATGAGCCATTTCCGGCTGAAATATTGCAGGTTGGCGGCATACACCGCACTGGCCCCGCTGCCTGTGGCAGAGCTGGCTTCCTGCCCCGGATTGAGCGGTTGCGTGGGACTGAACGACTGGACATACATGGCTTTACCCGTCCATAAATTATTGGCCGAAGCCAGGTTATATTCAACACCGAGGTTCCGGTTATAGTGAGAGTAAAGCGTTTTGTTACTAACCGATTCGTAGCCCATTGACTCTTTATTGACAAACATGATCCCAATATTGGACCGGGCAAACACGCGCCGTTGCAGGGCCATAACGGCAAAATTCTGAGCGGGTAATCCTGTTTCGCTAACGCCCCCGGTCTGCATATCCATGATGCCAATACGCCAGTCTTTATTGAGTTTACCACTCAGCCGGGCGCCAAACCGAATGGGTACACCGCCCAACCCAATCCTGCGACTGAAAAACGGCCGAATGGTGGCATACCCGAAGTTGGTAAACTGATCGCCGTTTTCCAGAAAAAACTGGCGTTTTTCGGGGAAGAAGAGTTCGTATCGATCCAGGTTGGTTACCTGCTGGTCAACATCCACCTGCGAGAAATCAGGATTGACCGTCAGGTCCAGATTTAGGGATGACGTAACGGCTACTTTAGCATCCAGGCCCGCATTAAATCTCCCTTTTGTATCAATATTGTTCTGGTAATCGCGGGTCAGGCCGCTCAGGGCGTAAGGAATCAACGAAATATTGGGTCCCGGCTGCGGTGGGGGCTGGTCCCAGATCAACACCCCGGTCAGGGCCAGTGAGGCCGTTGGAAATTGCCGCTGAATGGGTGTCCACGACGACTTTTCGGTTGTTTTGAGGTCCAGTCGGCTGAAATTGATTCCCCAGCGCGATATTCCCTTCTTGTACCGGATCGTTTTGAAGGGAATAGCCATTTCCAGCACGTAGCGATCGCTGTAGTTCTTCACGACCGATGTCCATTTGTTATCCCAGCTAAGGTTAGCTTTTCCGCCTTCATACAGTAACCCATCCCACTGCGCGCCGGCGGCATTGGTCCCAAAGGTGAACCCGTTGGTCTGGTCATCGAAGGTGTCCATAAAGAAGATGAAGTTGTCATTCTTGCTGAAACTCCAGTCGCGCCGGAGCGACTCGACAATGTATGGCCCGGGCACATCGCCCAGAAAACAGACGGCACTCAGGTACACGTTATGCTCATCGTAGGTCATCCGCACATCGGTTCGCACCTTAGCGCGGCTGGTATCCATGGGCAATACCATCCAGAAATCAGAGGCTACTTCGGCGGCTTGCCAGGCGGGTTCGTCAACGGAACCATCAAGGACAACCGGGGAGGTAGCACGGCTGATGTGGAGTTGATAAGATTCATTTTTTTTCTGCGCCAGCAGGCTACTATGGCTCAGCAATAGATAAGCAAATAAGAACGAAACGGGGAGTTTCACCAGGCGAAGTCTTTTTAAACGTACAATTAGTAAAGTAAAGATAATGCCGATTTACCCCATTGTAGTAGAAAGATGCCACAGTTAGTCGGCTAAAGAACCCTTATGCCTTCGGGAAAGACGGATAGCTGGCACCTGAACCAACACTTCTGGCTTCTGCAGACGTCCTGCTATTGCAATCGAACAGGGATTGATCCTGCGCCTGTTCTTACCGAATAATAAACCTTTTGGGGCATTGGGGCTATCCCGGACCAGTACTACGTACGATTGAGCGTACGGTAGAGCAGTTTTCAGAAATTCAGGCTAGTATCGCTGCTAGATACAACTCATCTTACCCATGCCTACTTCCGTTAGCAGTTCAGCCGTACGAACCGTTCTGGCCAATGCGTCTATCCCACAACGCCGAGACGTATCCATTGGCAATCAATCGATTACCATAAACACGCCCTTTCCCTCACCGCCCGACTGGCGCGATGTCTGGATTTACTTCCTGCTCATCGACCGGTTCAATAATCCGCTGGCCCCACCCCACCGCCTGCCTTTTGATAGTGAACAGGGCACTTTTCAGGGAGGCACGTTCAATGGTGTTCGCGAACAACTGGACTACCTTCAGCAACTGGGCGTAGGGGCTATCTGGCTATCGCCGGTGATAAAAAACTGCCAGTACGAGGATACGACCTATCATGGCTACGGCTTTCAGGACTTTTTGCAGATTGACCCCCGGTTTGCTTCCGATCCGGTCGCGGCCCGGCAGAATCCCCAACTGGTAGAAGACGAACTACGCGCCCTGGTCGATGCGGCCCACGCTCACAACATATACGTGATTTTCGATATTGTTCTGAACCACGCCGGTAACGTTTTTGGCTATGACCTGCCGGGAAATCATAACTCCGCCGAAGCGCCGGGGCGGAATGACGTTTACCCGATCCGCTGGCACGATGCTCAGGGGCAACCGGATTTTGCGAATTTTACCGGCGTTGGCGTTGTTGCCGATGATGCAGCCATCTGGCCGGTCGAGCTACAGCGTAATGAACTGTTTCGGCGGAAGGGCCGGGGCGCGGAAGACGGGGGTGATTTTAGCTCACTCAAAGAACTGGTGACGGATTTCAGCGAGTCAACGCCCTTTAACCGGGCCTTTCCCGTGCGTACTACCCTGATTCTTGCCTACCAGTACCTGATTGCGAAGTACGACATCGACGGTTTTCGAATTGATACGCTGAAGTTTATCGAGGCTGAGTTTGCCCGCATTTTTGCCAATGCCATGCGGGAATTTTCGTTGAGCATTGGTAAGAGAAACTTCTTTACGTATGGTGAAGTCTTCGACGAGGAAGAAAAGATCAATCAGTTTATCGGCCGCGCCACGAACCTGACCGACGAACCGATTGGGGTGGATGCGGCCCTTGACTTCCCGCTCTATTTCCGGCTCCCGGCCGTAGCGAAGGGACTGGCCGCTCCATCCGTGCTAAAAGATATGTTTCTGCATCGCAAGGTGGTGGAAAGCAACATCCTGAGTACGCACGGCGATGCCACTAACTTTTTCGTGACCTTTCTGGATAATCACGATATGCGGCAACGCTTTTATTACCGTAATCCTGCTGATCCTGCCCGGTTCGACCGGCAATTAACCCTGGGAATCGCCTGCCTGTTTGGGTTACAGGGTATTCCGTGTCTGTACTACGGAACGGAGCAGGGCCTGCATGGCAATGGTAGTAGTGATGCCGCCGTACGGGAAGCGCTCTGGGGCAACGGGGCAAATGCCTTTGATCCCACGCATCCCTTTTTCGTAGCCATCCGGCAGCTGAGTCGGGTACGGGCCGAACAACCGGCCCTGCGGTATGGCCGACAGTATTTTCGTCCTCTTTCGGGCGATGGAGTGAATTTTGGCATTTCGCCGTTCAGTCCGGGCGTCATTGCCTTTTCGCGAATTCTACATGACCAGGAAGTATTGATTGTGGCCAATACGCAAACTACGGGAAGCTTTGACGGGGATGTTATTGTGGATGCCATACTAAACGCGGACCAAACAGCGTACAGCCTTTTATACAGTAATCACCCCCAGTCCAAGGCACCGGGGGTTGTCTCGACCAAAAACGCGGGTACGGTTCAAATCCACGACGAGCAGAACCGCGTTACCCAGGGGCCAGTCCGTGTGCTGCGGGTACAACTGCACCCCATGGAAGTGCAGCTTCTGCGGGCCACTCCCCTACCTATTCACTGATAAGCATACGGTTATCCTCTGCTCGTAGTGTAGCGTACCGGGTTACTTACCGTTCGGAGATACAGCAACACTTTTGGGGCTTTATATACGGAGTTTAAACCGCCAGATAAGGCAGGT
Organism: Spirosoma spitsbergense DSM 19989; assembly: GCF_000374085.1. Taxonomy (GTDB): domain Bacteria; phylum Bacteroidota; class Bacteroidia; order Cytophagales; family Spirosomataceae; genus Spirosoma; species Spirosoma spitsbergense. The sequence goes on from NZ_KB893455.1 coordinate 58,581, forward strand.
AGGGCTCTAATTTCGCCGTGTCCCGGAAGGCAGTCACCTGATGCAGCTTGCTGTTGTAGGCATCGTAGCGCAGTTCGACGTAGAAATCGCGGAGGTTGTAGAGCAGGAAGATATTTTCCTCTTCGTACCGATTGGCGAGAATGTCACCCGTAAAGTACAGAGTGTCGAGTTGTTGGTTGGCGGGGAGTTTGGAAAAATCAGCGGGTTGCATGGGCAGCGGGGGTTGACAGGCGAAATAAGCAAAAGCGAAGCAGTTCACCAAATGAACCGCCCCGCTCTATATACTATACCAAAAACAGCCCTATCGTATAGGTAAAACAGTCCAGTGCGCCTTACGGAAAATATCCTATTTCTGCCCTATGATAATCATGCTTTTCCAGAGGTACTTTATTCGACCAACGCCCTTAAAATCAATAATTTCATAATTGGTATTAACAAAAAGCTGACCAAGTGAGGCCCGGCACCAGAACTTGATGTGACCGCCGTGCCAAAGGGGCATATGGTGACCGTCCCATTTACCCAAAATAGCCAGCAACAGGTTTTTCCCGTAGCCATGGTAGGGCGTGGAAACCAATAGAAGCCCTTTTTTATCAAGTACAGCGGCTGCATATTCCATCAGCAGGTGGGGGGCGAAGAGGTGTTCAATCACTTCGGTCGAAATAACCATGTCAAAGAGCCATTCTTCTTTTGTGAGGGTAGCGGGGTCATGTTGAACACCGTACGGGTAAAAGTTGATGCCAGGAAAATTTTGCCGGGCGATCGCAACTCCACCCTGGTCAAAGTCCATACCAACTACAGAATAACCGACTTGCCTGAGCTGTTCACACAAGATTCCGTTGCCACAGCCTATATCAAGAATTCGTTTGGGCTTAAATGGCGCTATCATGGAAAGCACTCTGGGATTCAAATAACTACTGGAGCCAGGATCTTCAGTACTCCAGCCGTAATCCGTAACATCGGACTCAGAACGGAAATTGGTTGCGTTCATGGGCTTACAAGAGGGTATGGTGGTGACACGGAAAAGAGAACAACGTTTGGATATCGTTTTCTCAGACGGTATGTGAATATAAGCTTTTTTTTTGCCAGTGATGTTTATTTCATTACCAACGGTCACCTAACCAACCCTATTTTTAGCGATAGGTAAATACGACCGGAAAAATACACCTTCTAGTAAGAAAAGGAGGTCAGCCAATCTTCACTTCCCGGCCCGATTTAGCGGCCGCATAGATGGCTTCCACAATTTTGATGTCGCGCAGTCCCTCTTCACCGGGTACCAGCATCGGCTTTTTGTTCATGATGGCTAAAGCGTCATCGTCCATCTGCATAACCTGCTCCATGGGCACTTCGTACGGGTGATTGATGATGCCACCGTTGCTCCACACCCCTTTTACCCCGTTGTAGGCCGAATAAGGCTCCATAAAAAGGGTGCCCTTACTGCCGGTTACGTGCAGGTAGTTCATGTTCATACCATAGCTGCTCTGGATGGAGGCCCGCGCTCCGCTCGGGAAAATGAACTGAGCCATGGAGGTTTCGTCCAGCCCGTTTTTATACACGTCGGGTCGGGTGGTATACTGCTGGGCGGTTACGGCAATGGGTTCCTCGCCCGTAGCCAGCCGTGCACCCTGTATGGCGTACACGCCCATGTCGTACATGACGCCCCCGCCCATCTCTTTCTTCTGTTTCCAGTGGTCAGTACGGGCGTCGTAGTAAGCGGCTGCGCAATTGACCATCAGCACCTTACCGATTTTTCCGTCGCGTAGCCCCTTCACATACTCCTGCGTGTTGGGTTCATGGTGAAGCCGGTAGCCAATGGCCAGCGACACCTTATTTTTGGCGCAGGTATCAATCATGTTCTGGCATTCCTTGGCCGTTACGGCCATCGGCTTTTCGCACCAGACGTGCTTACCCGCTTTGGCTGCCCGCACCACGTACTCCTCATGCATGGATGGGGGCAGCACCACATACACGACGTCGATATCCGGATTATTGGCAATCTGGTCGAACGTCTGGTAATTGTAAATATTCTTATCGGGAATGTTGTACTGCTTCTTCCATGTCGAAGCCTTTTCGGGCGTGCCCGTCACGATACCGGCGAGGTAGCAGTTCGTTGTTTTTTGCAGGGCCGGAGCCAGCAGGTCGGTGCTGTAATAGCCTAGGCCAACGAGGGCCACCCCCAGTTTATCTTTGGCCGGGCCGCGGTCGGCCGGGCGAGTAGCTGACCAGAGCACACTGGATGACAGGGTTGACGCTATACCGGTGAGGGCTGTTGTTTGCAGAAATGTTCTACGGGAAGTCATTGAGTTCTGTTTGAGCGTTAACAGTTGGCGGTTTGGCATCTGTTAACGGCCAAACTTCGCACTATCGACCTCAAACTACGGACTTATACGGATAAAATCAAAAACCGCTGCCGAACCCGCTCGCTACCCTTTTTGTTGATGATACGGTCTGTTCACGCAGAACCATCTATTTTTGCCCTATGTCTAAAAAAGTCAATATCGGTTTAGTACAGATGAGTTGCCAGGCGGATGTGGAAGCCAATATCCAGAAAGCCATCGACGGTATTCGCGAAGCCGCGCAGAAAGGTGCTCAGATTGTTTGTTTGCAGGAACTATTCACCTCGCTCTATTTCTGCGACGTAGAGGATCACCACAATTTCAGTCTGGCCGAGGCTATTCCCGGCCCTACCACCAATCGCCTGGGCGAACTGGCGGGGGAGTTGGGCATTGTTATTGTGGCCTCCCTGTTTGAGAAGCGGGCGCAGGGACTTTACCACAACACAACGGCGGTACTGGATGCCGACGGTACGTACCTGGGTAAGTACCGGAAGATGCATATACCCGACGATCCGGGCTATTACGAGAAATTTTACTTTACCCCCGGCGATCTGGGCTATAAGGTATTCGATACGAAGTTTGCCCGGATTGGGGTACTCATTTGCTGGGACCAGTGGTATCCCGAAGCAGCCCGGATTACAGCGCTGATGGGGGCCGAAATCCTGGTTTACCCGACGGCTATTGGCTGGGATACCAAAGAACCCGATCCCACCCAGAATACGGAGCAGTACAACGCTTGGCAAACCATGCAGCGGAGCCACGCCATTGCCAACGGTGTTCACGTGGTGGCGGTGAACCGCGTAGGCCGCGAGGCCGATCAGCAATTCTGGGGCGGCTCGTTCGTTTCTAATCCATTCGGGTCGCTGTTGTATGTGGCTCCGCACGACGAAGAACTAGTTCACGTGCAAACGGTCGATCTGGCCCTGTCCGAGAAGTACCGCACCACCTGGCCCTACTTCCGCGACCGGCGCATCGACTCCTACCAACCCATCACCAAACGGTATATCGATCAGGAATGATGTTGGTTTATGGTATTCGGTTTACGGTGGCGCCACCATAAACCGAATACCATAAACCTCAGACCGTAAACCATACACCCACTACCTTGACCCGCTCACTGGTTATGAAGCTACTTGCATTAACATTAGCGCTGGGTATTGCCGGTGCTGGTTACTGGTTCGTATACCCGTCAGTGCCCGGATACACAGCCGTATCCGAACCTGTTTCGGTAACACTGGAAAAACCAGTGCCTCCGCTAACAACACTCAACCCCACGCCCCGTTCCCAGTTCACCCCCACAACCCGCAAAGGGTACTATAGCCTCGATATTGTCAGCGATTTCACGCTGCCAGCTACCAAAACGATCACGTTTTGCGGAGCCGGTCGAAACCTGCACGTACAACAGGACCGGGACAAGATTTTCCGGCGGGGCTTCTCGGCCGTCGATCAAAGCCGGATGGTGCCAAACGTGGAAATATGGCAGGATGGGGCTCCGCCGAGGGGCTGGCAAAGCGTACTGAAACAAAGTCAGCGGTCGTGGATCGTGTACCAGAATCACTTCCGGGATGCCTTTGGCCTGGCTTGGGCGCAAAACAGCGAAAAAGCATCCGAAACCCTGTACCGTTCGGTACCCAACCCCAGAGATGCGTCGGCGCGGGTGAATCGGCAGACACTGTTTCAGGCTTCATCTGAATTAAGGGGAGGCTGTATGAGCTTTGGCGATTGCCCACAGGAATGGAAAAACACCTTTGGTTACATCTTTCTGGACATTGAAAACGACTTCACCAGCGTCAACAACCGGCAGGAACAGACCAATTTGTACACTTTCATGATCAAAACGATCAAAGAGAACGTTAGTCCGCAAACGATGGTTGGCTCCATTGCGCCGGTACTGCACAACAGCGTTGGCTACTCCCGGGCCTCCGACTACGCGGCTGCCCCCGAGTGGCTCTGGACGATGCCCGCCCGCCAAACAGCCACCAGTCGGCAGCGGGGTATGCCCGACGACATTGTGGGTAAATCGTTCGGCGATTACGCTGATTTTCAGATGCCCGGCACGTACTATGTCTACCCTGATTTCGATTATGGAAACACGCCCCACAATGGTGATAATGACCGGCACTGGCTGGCCGCACTGCTGGGGGAACAGGAAGTGAACATGAAATTATCGCCCAAAAAGCGGATTGCCTGGCAGTGGCTGTTCAACACGCAGAGCGAACTACCCAACAGCGGCAAAGCCGAACACCCCGCCCCACCCGCCATAGCCGAAGGAATGGGCATTTTTTACTGGTTTACGGGGGCTTATGGCGTATTATTCTGGGATGACCATAACGCCCTGACGCCCGATCAGCCCTCCCCTGCCGACCCCGGTCAGAAAGGACTTGGCAATGACCGCAACTACGCCTGCTACGAACATTATGTGCATGGCCTCTGGCGGCTGTTCAAACACCACGGCGATCTGTTCAACGGTCGGGAAACGTACCTCAACGAAGCCACGGACTGTTCGTACGATGGCGGCAAAACCTGGTACACCTACAATGCCAATCAGCTAAAAACGCACAATGTCCCCTTCGTACGGGCTATCGTAAATGGTGATCAGATTCTGATAGCCGCCACTAAACCCTACGGACGGTCGAACCAGACGAACCAGGTCATGGTGCGTTACGTACAGAATGGTTACAATTTCTACACCACCCTGAGCCTGCGTGGCGACGAAATTTATTTAGGCCGGGCTACCATGCCCCGGCAATAATCAACCCTATGAACCTCGGCATTGAAATTGGCGGCACAAAACTGCAATTGGTAACGGACAATATGACCGGGCAGCTAACACAGCGGTTCCGGTATACCATTGATCCTGCACAAGGAGCCGCAGGAATTTTAGCACAAATTGACGCTACTGTCCGGCAGCTTCCCGAGCAACCACAAGCCATTGGCGTTGGATTCGGGGGGCCGGTTGACTGGCAATCGGGCCGCATTGCCGCTTCCCATCAGGTTGGTGGCTGGTCTGGTTTCGACCTGATGGGCTGGCTCCGGGAACTGGCTCCGGGTGCACTCATTCGGGTAGAGAACGACGCGAACGTTGCCGCCCTGGGGGAGTCAAGACAGGGTGTTGCCAAAGGATTCGGGACGGTATTTTACATGACGCTTGGCAGTGGCGTGGGCGGTGGCCTGATACTCAACCAGCATATTTACCACGGAGCTATTCCCGGCGAATCCGAAATCGGGCATTTGTGGCTGGTACCGCCCAGCGATGACTCTTCGGGACAAACCCTTGAGCAAACGGTATCGGGATGGGCTGTTGATCGGCAAATTCGGGATCTGATCCCGCAGCTCCCCCATGATTCAGCATTACGGATAGCGGTTCAACAGGCGCATGGGCAGGGGTTAACGGGTGGCGAAGCCCGGTTTTTACATCCGGCCTATGAAGCCAGTGATCCGGTAGCCCGGATGCTGATTGAACAGATTGGTTCCGTGATAGCCCTGGGTCTGTCGCACGTAGTTCATCTTTTCCATCCCGATGTCGTTGTGCTTGGTGGGGGGCTTTCCCTCATCGGCGAACCGTTGCGGGTAGCCGTCCGGCAGGCACTTCTCCGGTATGTCATGCCGTCGTTTGGCAACCCGCCCGTCATTCTGCTGTCTAAACTTAGAGAAGATGCGGTTCCGGTAGGCGCGTTGGAACTACTTTTGAATGATAGAGTGATAGAATGAGTGAATACAAAGTTTACTTGTTCCATTCGTTCATTCTATCCCTCTATCAGTCAATCATTCTGCTATGAACCAGGCTTACTTCAAAAATTACCTCGACCGTCAAAAGGCGACTTACGATGCCATCCCCATTGATCGGGTAGAACAGTTCATTAAGCTGATTAAAAAATGCCGGGATGAGGACCGGCAACTGTTTGCCTTCGGCAACGGCGGCAGTGCGTCCAATGTGTCCCATTTTATCACAGACCTGGGCAAAAGTGCCTCGGACCGGATGGAAACGGAGGGCTCTGGCCGACGGTTTCGGTGTATGTCCCTGAATGAAAGTGTTTCCTGGATTACCGCCCTGGGCAACGATTTCGCTTATGAGGATGTGTATATACGCCAATTGCAGAACTACGCCCGCCCTGGTGATTTGGTTCTGACGCTGAGCGTGAGCGGTAACTCGCCCAATGTGGTGAAAGCCGTGGAATGGGCCAACCAGCATGGCTTGACAACCATTGCCCTCGTGGGCGGTAAGGGGGGACGGTTAGCCGAATTAGCCCACGAATCCATCCTGATTCAGGATACGCACTACGGCCGGGTCGAAGATGCCCAGATGACCATCTGCCACATGCTTTGTTATGGGTTTATAGACAGTTAGTATACGGTTAGTATTAGGAGTGAGGAGCGGGAAGTGAGAATTTACCAGCGCAGAGTTATTGTTTGCGTCAGCAACTTCTCACTTCCCGCTCCTCACTCCTAATACTGTTACGAATACCGGTCATTCCGCCAGGGATACGCCGTGTCGGAATAACCACGTTCCTCCCAGAAACCGAGTTGATTTTTGGCGAGAAATTCAATTCGTTTTATCCATTTAGCCCCCTTCCAGGCGTAAAGCTGCGGGGTTATCATCCGCAAAGGCCCACCGTGTTCGAGCGGCAACGGTTGCCCGTCGGCGGTGTGAACCAGCAGCACATCCGGCTTCAACGCTTCTTCCAGCGAAACATTGGTCGAGTACCCATCGTAGCCGTAGCACATGATATGCGTAGCCGATCCTTTGGGGTCAACCAAAGCCGCTAATTCCATAAACTGAACGCCTACCCAGGGAACGTTCAGCCGCGACCAGGTAGTAACGCAGTGAAAATCGCTGGTATCTTCCACCTGAGGCAGTGCCATCAGGTCTTCCCATTTCAACCGGACAGGGTTATTCACCTCCCCGTCAATGTTCAGCTGCCACTTGTCGAGCGGAATAGTTGGTTTGTAGCCCAGGTCCAGTACGGGCCACTTGGTGGTTACGGTTTGCCCAACCGGCACCGTTGGCATGCCATGACGGTTAATCGGACCAGAGCCCCGTGGTTTGAACGGCCCGTCGCTATGGTCGGCCATGGAGGGGGTATTCCCCATTTTCTCCTCAAATCGGCGTTTGAGTTTCATCCGGGCTTCAATGATTTTATCCTGTTTTTCGTTGGCTTCCATCACACTGATTCGCTTGTTGTCAACCTGTTAACCGTGGATTATATTTTGTAGTTTTACCAAAACGAAAAACGTGCATTATGGTAGCCGAAAAAGTGTATGTCTCCCCCGACGAATACCTCCGGTTAGAGCGGGCCGCTGAGTTTAAAAGCGAATACGTAAACGGAGAAATTATTCCTATGGCTGGAGCATCTACAAATCAGAATCTGATCAAAGAGAACGCAGGTTTTCATATCAGTTTTTGTATTCGAAACAATGGCAAAGGTTGCCGCAGTATGTCCAGCGATCAGCGCGTCCACGTACCAACGGACTCAATGTACGCTTATCCTGACATTGTGGTTGTTTGCGGACCGAGCCAATACCATAGCGAAGTACACGATACGCTGACTAATCCGATGCTCATCGTGGAAATCCTCTCACCCGGCACAGCGGCCTTTGACCGGGGCGATAAGTTTGCCTTGTATCGCCAATCTACCTCGCTTCAGGAATATGTGCTGATTGATTCCGAAAAAATCCGGGCCGAGGTCTTTCGCAAACACGCCGAAGGGTACTGGTTTATAGCGTCCGAAGCGGATAAATCCAACGAAACTATAGCGTTAGCCAGTATTGGTCTGACAGTTTCTATAGGCGACATATACGCCCAAACCGAGGGTATTCTGCCCGCTCAGGAAACCCGTACATAACTCCCCAGCAATTTCACTTCTGCCGAGTGATGGTTTAATATATCCTGTAGTTCGGGGTCGCTGGCGTGCCCTTCGCATTCGAGCAGAAACCAGTACCGGAACGTGGCCCCATCGCGCAACGGACGACTTTCGATTTTAGTCAGGTTTATTCCACGCGCATTGAACTCCTGCAGGAACTCGGCCAGTACCCCCGGCGAGTCGGTATTGGGCAACCGGGCAATGAGCGTGGTTTTGTCATGGCCGCTGGGTTGATTTTCAAAGTCTTTGGCCAGAATAAGAAAACGGGTTCGGTTCAGGTTGGTGTTTTCGACATTATCGAAATATACAGGCACGTCGAACAGTTTTGCGGCAATATGCGAACAGAGGGCCGCAGCGTTTGGGTCCTGAGCGGCTAGCTTAGCTGCTTTGGAGGTCGATTCGACCGGCACCATCTCCGCCTGTAACCCATCGAACGAGTCGTTCAGAAAACGGCTGCACTGCCGGAAAGCAATATCCTTGGAATAGATATGGGTGATATCAGCCAGATTCTCGGCTTTTGTAGCAAAGGTAAAATGGACGGAAAGCTGGGCTTCGGCGGCAATCCGCAGGTCTTTCTCAAGCAGTAGGTCGATGGCTTCACTAACGACACCCTCCTGGTTGTTTTCAATGGGAATCACCCCGAATCGTACCCGCCCCGTTTCCACACTTTCAAACACCGAACGGATAGTAGGCAACGCCACGTAGGCACTCATAGCACCAAACCGACTTTCGGCAGCCTGATGGGTGAAGCTGCCTTCCGGCCCCAGAAAAGCGACCCGCTCCGGTAGTTCCAGGTTGCGTGATACGGCAAAGATTTCCAGAAAAATAGCCTCAATAGCCGACCGGTTCAGCAAGCCGACATTTTGACTGTTGAGCCGGTCCAGAATTTGCTTTTCGCGTTCGGGCCGGTAAATAACGGTGTTGGTGGTACGTTTGAACTCCCCCACTTTCTTAACCAGTTCCATCCGCTGATTGAGCAGCGTGAGGAGTTGATTATCCAGGGCATCAATGTCGTTACGGAGTGATTCGAGGGTCATAGAATAAGTGAGTCGTAAGTCGTGGAAGTCGTAACGGGGCCGCCCGTGCGGCCACAACCGTGATGAGTAACTACTTACCCCTTCCAATCGGCAAACTTACAACTTTTACGACCGCACGGGGGGCCTCGTTACAAATTCTATGACTCAGGACTTATTTTATGACACCAACTCTACCTCATCCATATCTTTCTCCACGCGCAGGTTATCAATGATGAACCGCTGCCGATCGGGCGTGTTCTTGCCCATGTAGTAGCTCAGCAACTTAAAAACCGATGTTTCCTTCTGCATGATGACGGGTTCCAGCCGCATGTTTTCGCCGATGAACAGGCCAAACTCGTCCGGCGAAATCTCACCCAGCCCTTTAAACCGGGTAATCTCTACCTTCTTCCCTCCTTTGGTCAGTTTATTCATAGCGGCCTGTTTTTCATCCTCCGAGTAACAGTAGGTCGTTTCCTTGTGGTTTTTGGGATTGCGAACCCGGAACAGGGGCGTTTCCAGAATGTAGAGGTGCCCGTTACGGACCAGGTCAGGAAAAAACTGGAGAAAGAAGGTCAGCATCAGGAGCCGGATGTGCATACCGTCCACATCGGCATCGGTCGCAATCACGATGCGGTTGTAGCGAAGCCCTTCCAGACCGTCCTCAATATCGAGCGCGTGCTGGAGCAGGTTGAACTCTTCGTTTTCGTACACTACTTTCTTGGTCAGGCCAAAGCAGTTGAGCGGTTTACCCCGCAAACTGAACACGGCCTGTAACTGCACATTGCGCGATTTGGTAATGGAACCACTGGCCGAATCGCCCTCGGTGATGAACAGGGTCGTTTCGAGTCGGTCATCGGCTTTCAGGTCAGGCAGGTGGTTGCGGCAGTCCCGCAGTTTTTTGTTGTGCAGGCTTGCCTTTTTAGCCCGGTCATTGGCCAGTTTTTTGATACCGGCGAGTTCTTTGCGCTCCCGCTCCGACTGTTCGATTCGTTTTTTGAGGGCATCCCGTATGGCGGGGTTGATGTGGAGGAAATCGTCTAACTGCGCTTTCACAAAATCGAGCACAAACGACCGGACGGATTGGCTGTCGGAGTCGGGTGCCATGTTGATAGAACCCAGCTTTGTTTTGGTCTGCGATTCAAAAACCGGCTCCTGTACCCGAATACTGATGGCTGCGATGATTGAGCCCCGAATATCGGACGGGTCATAATCCTTACCGAAGTGTTCGCGCACGGTTTTAACGATGGCTTCACGGAGGGACGCCAGGTGGGTACCGCCCTGCGTGGTATATTGCCCGTTTACGAACGAATAGTATTCTTCGCCATATTGGTTACCGTGCGTCAGGGCAATTTCCAGGTCGTTTCCCTTCAAATGGATGATGGGATACCGGAGCGAATCTTCGTCTTTTTTGGTTTTGTCGCGCAGCAGGTCGAGCAGTCCATTCTGCGAAATGTATTTCTGTTTGTTGAAAGAGAGGGTAAGTCCGGCGTTCAGGTAGCAGTAATTCCAGATCATATTCTCCAGAAACTGCGGAATGAAATGAAAGTTCTTGAATACCGTATCGTCCGGCTCAAAGCAGATCAGCGTTCCATTTCGTTCGGCCGTAACCTCTTCGCCTTTGTGGGCAAGAATTCCCCGCTCAAATTCGGCCCATACCGAGCGGCCATCGCGGAAGGACTGAACCCGGAAATAGGTAGCCAGCGCATTGACGGCTTTTGTACCAACACCATTCAGCCCAACCGATTTCTGGAACGCACCCGAATCGTATTTACCGCCCGTATTGATTTTAGAAACGACTTCAACCACCTTACCCAATGGAATACCCCGCCCATAGTCGCGCACCTCAACCCGGTGGTCCGTTACCCGAACCTCAATCGTTTTACCGAAGCCCATGACGTGTTCATCGATGCAATTATCAATTGTTTCTTTGATAAGGACGTATATACCATCATCCGCAGCCGATCCGTCGCCCAGTTTACCGATATACATGCCTGGTCTCAGGCGAATGTGCTCACGCCAATCCAGCGAGCGGATACTATCTTCATTATATTGAACCGACTGATTCAGCAATTCTACCATAGAAATTGATTAACTAAATTTTTAGTATAAGCAGTAACCGAATGTAACTACTTAGATGGAACATTGGAAAAGTTATACCGTTACATGACGATCATAAAATTACCGTAACGTAGGAAACTGTTTAAAATCCAGAAAAAGTTCACTTACTTTGTCAACTGAACACACCCTGTGTACTATGTACTACGTCTGTTCGTTAGATATAGGTCTTTTTCGCAATCGCATGAGAGTTGTTCGACTTCTTAAAAATATGCAAAATTCAGGAATTAAACACCGCTTGCCACTTCTTTTTTTTTATTTTAATACAATCTTTTCCTCCCGTCTCTTTTGTGCCGCTCTGGCAGTGAGTTCCATGTTGCTGGGCTTTTCGGCTCAGGCTCAGATTACAGCTCCCAGTGCCACACCCAGTGCACCCAGCACATCACCAGCCAGTCCGGGTCGGGGTGCTCCCACCTTACCAGCCGGCGTGAATGTCAATAACCTTCCCCCAAGCGTTCAGCAACAGATCAGACAGGCTACCCAGGGGAATGCCAACCAGCGGGGGCAAACGCAGGGAGCCAATGGAGCCAATGGGACCGCAACAGATCCTGCCCGTACGGGAGATGATTTTGAACGACAAGGAGATACTACGGCAAATGGTACGGATCAGGCAAGAGCTAAGCAGTTGTTCAGAGATGCACAAGAACGCGAAGCATCCGAAAGACGACAGAAATTATTTGGTTACTCCATCTTCGACCAGGCTATGGCGTCGAGCTTCCAGCCCAACATCAGCATGGCTACGCCCCGGAACTACATTGTTGGCCCCGGCGATGAGCTGAACATTCGCATGTATGGCTATTCGGAAGGCGATTTTTCCCAGAAAGTATCACCGGAAGGGTTCGTTTACATTGCGGGTCAAACGGGTATTGGGCCAATTTCGGTAATAGGGCTGACGGTAGAGGCAACCAAAGCCCGGCTGACGAGCCGGATGGCCAATAAATTCGTAGGACTTCGCAATTCGTCGTACGGCGCTCAGAATACGTTTCTGGAAGTATCACTGGGTAACGTCCGGAGTATTCGGGTTACCGTAACGGGTGATGCCCTTAAACCGGGCACCTACACAATGTCCTCACTATCGACCGTTATGAACGCCATCTATCAGTCGGGTGGTCCGAGTGAAATCGGTTCATTCCGTAAGGTGCAGCTCATCCGTAACAATAAAGTTATTACAACCCTGGATCTGTATGACTATGTGCTGACCGGTGTTCAGCAAAATGACTTTCGACTACAGGACAACGATAACATCCGGTTTACCACCTATATCGAACGGGTTGAAATTGGCGGAGCCATTAAACGGGAGAAAATCTTCGAAATGCTGCCGAAGGAAACGCTGGATCGGCTGCTGTTCTACGCGGGCGATTTTACGGCTAATGCCTACAAGAACAGAATCAAGGTTACGCGGCTGACCGACCGCGAACTTAAGGTGATTGACGTGACCGTTCCCGAATTCAAAACATTCGTGATGCAGGACGGGGACCAGGTCGAAGTAGAACGGTTACTGAACCGCTTTGAAAATAAGCTGACCATAGAAGGGGCTGTTTTCCGGCCGGGTGAGTATTCGCTCGATAACAACAAAACGCTCAAACAACTCATCGCTTCTGCCGAAGGTCTCAAAGGTGATGCCTTTACGGGCCGGATTAACATTATCAGAACGCGGGAAGACCTGGCGATTGAGAGTCTGTCAATTAACCTGGCCGATATCATGACGGGAGTGCAACCCGATATTCCGTTACAGCGGGAAGACCAGGTTATTGTCCCTTCCCGCTTCGATCTGGCCCAGCAGGCTACCATCTCGGTAACGGGCGAGGTAAACAGCATTAATACCGAAATGCCCTTTATGGCTAACATGACACTGGACGATGCACTGGTTCGGACAGGTGGCCTGAAAGAATCGGCAGCAGCCTCGCAGGTAGAAGTTATCCGTCGGCGAAAAGATGTTGACCCCAGTTCGACAACGGCTCAACTGGCCACTGTTTTCCGTTTTGATGTTAACCGTGATCTCACTATTGGTAACGACGCCAATAAGACGTTTACGCTGGAGCCATTTGACCAGATTGTCGTGCGCCGGTCGCCCAATTACGCGATTCAGCAGTACGCAGTGGTGGTGGGAGAGGTGATTGTACCGGGAGAGTACGCCATTATCAGCAAAGACCAGAAAATTTCGGACCTGGTTGTTCAGGCTGGTGGATTATCGCCCTACGCCTATGTAGAGGGAGCAACGCTGGTACGCCCTGTGCAGTTGAGTGAGGATGAAATAAATCGAAAGCAACGAGCTATTGAAGAGATAGCCAGCAATGTGGCTAAGAGCGTAGTGGAAACCGAAGTCGTTACCACTAGTACAGCCGAACCACTCAATATCGACCTGAAAAAAATCCTGGCTAACCCAGGCTCATCCGAGGATATACTGGTACAGGCGGGTGATGTACTGCGGATACCCAAGCTGTTAGAAACCGTTCGTATTCAAGGTGAAGTACAATTACCAAACACGGTACGGTACCGGGCTAATCAGACTTTTCAGGACTATATATCCCAAACGGGCGGTTACACCTCGAAATCGCAGAAACGGAAGTCATTTATTGTATACGCAAACGGGTCCGTTGATCGGACCCGCAAGTTCATGTTTTTTAACATATACCCTCACGTAGCACCCGGTGCAGAAATAGTAGTACCACGTGAAGCCCGGACTCCGTTGAGTGCCCAGCAAATACTAACATCTACTGTTGGTATTGCGGGTTCTTTACTAACACTTATTACTACCCTTCTAGTGATATCCCGTATTAAATAATCGGGCATTTATCGTTATGGATTCTAACAACGTATCGGATACAACCAACACTGGTCCACTGGTAACAGCCCATTCGCTGCCACCCGATCAGATATCGCCCAAGTCGCTGATTCTACGCGTTTTTCAATTAAAAAATGTAGCCCGGCGAAACTGGAAACTACTGCTTATCCTGATTGCCCTGGGTGCGGTGGGCGGTTTTATTTACGATTCACTCAATAAAACCAGGACCACCTACACAGGAACCATTATGTTTAACCTGGGCGGAGGTTCAACGAGTGGAGGCTTCGGCGGAGACCTAGGCCAATTGGCGGGTGCGTTCGGTCTGGGGTCGGGCGCACCGGATGCCAGCATTTTTTCGGGCGATAACTTTCTGATTTACGCCAAATCCAGACCCGTTGTGGAGAAAACTCTGATGAAGACGGATACCATCAACGGGAAAGATACACTGTTGATAAACTACTACATCCGCCATAGCGGCATTCGGGATAAGGAGTGGGAAGATAATGACACCCTGCGTGCCTTCTACTTCAACCGGCCCAAGAAACCCGCCGAATACAACAAGCTGGAGCGGTCGGCCATGGCAGCCATTTACGGGCGTATCCAAGGTGAAATTTCGGTCACTCAGCCCGAGCGCAAATCATCCTTTATGGAGCTGGGCTGTTTTATGGAAGACGAGCAACTGACCGCTACCTTTCTGACTACGCACCTGAAAACCATTGAAGAGGATTACCAGGCCAAGCAAACCAAAAAAACCAGCGAAATGCTAACGGTGCTGGAGTCCAGGGCCGATTCGATTGCCGGTCTTCTGAGTGGTACCGAAAATAAACTGGCCCGGTATATGGACCAAAACCAGCAGGTAGTAGTAGCACAGGCCAAGATTCAGGAAAACCGGCTGACACGTAACTCCACCTTTCTGACCTCCATCTACTATCAGGCCGTGCAAAGTGCCGAAAATATGCGCCTGTCTCTGATTCGGGAAACCCCTTTGTTTACCATTATCGAGCCTGTTTCATTACCGCTGTACATGGAGGTCCTCAAACCCGGAGGCCTGCAGATTGGCTTAGCCCTTGGTCTGGTTCTGGGTATTATTATTGTTTTCCTGCGCGAATCCTACCGGTCAATCATGCGGGGAAACTAACCGCCGTGGTTTATCCTTATCATTCATACGCGCTTTTAACGTATACTTGTTTTGCAAACGCACGAAGTAATTATTGAGCCGGGCCGTTCAGAACGGCACTATTGGGCAGACCTGTGGCGTAACCGGGAGTTAATGTACATCCTGTCGATGCGCGACGTGTCTGTTCGCTATAAGCAAACAGCTCTGGGCACCGCCTGGGGGCTGATCCGCCCGCTGACAACGATGCTGATTATGGTATTCGTATTCAGTAAAATTGCCAAGCTCCCACCCGACCCCGGTGTTCCGTACCCCCTGATGGTACTGGGTGGCATAACGGTATGGACGTTTTTCTCCACGGCTTTTACCCAAATCAGCAACAGCGTCACGCTGAACTCCAACCTGGTAACCAAGGTGTACTTTCCCCGGCTGATTATGCCGATAAGCGCCGTTGCCGTTAGTTTTGTCGACTTCCTGGTTTCGCTGGGTTTATTTATTCTGCTGGCTATCTGGTATCAGTTCATACCCGACTGGCATTTGCTTCTTTTGCCCGCCTTTATTGTGCTGGCGCTGATGGCCTCCTTTGCATTCGGCTTGTTTTTTGCCGCTGTCAACGTGCGGTTTCGCGATATTGGCCAGCTCATCCCCTTTGTGGTACAGGTTGGTTTTTACGTTTGCCCCATTGCCTACAGCAGCAGACTAGTGGCCGATAAGGCCAACGAATGGTGGGCACCCTTCTACTGGCTTAACCCAATGGTGGGTATTATTGATGGCTTCCGCTGGGCGTTACTTGGCGAAAGAGCGTATTTTAACCCCAAGAGTTTACTGCTCTCGGTTAGTATTGTATTCGTATGTTTAGCCTTATCGCTCTACTTTTTTCGGAAACGGGAGAATACCTTTGTAGATGATATTTAAAAAAACAGTCATAAGTTAGTAAGTCGTAGGTCAGCAAGTTGTAACTGCTGACGTAGATACGAGCGTGAGAACGCTACTTGCTGACTTACGACTTACGACTTACGCCTTACCACTTCACCATGTCTGTCATTACGGTCGAAAATATAAGTAAGCAATACATCATTGACCACCAAAAGGGCAAAGGGGGTACCACGCTGCGCGATGTTATCACGGAAAACCTGAAAAGCCTGATCGGTAAAAAAACAAAAACTACCATTACGCATGAGGAGTTCTGGGCTTTGAAGGATGTCAACTTCTCCATCGAACAGGGCGACCGCGTGGGTATTGTGGGGCATAACGGGGCGGGTAAGTCAACGATGCTTAAGATACTGAGTAAGATTATCCAGCCCACTACCGGTATGGTGCGCATTAAGGGCCGGGTAGCCAGTTTGCTGGAAGTAGGAACCGGTTTTCACCCCGAACTGACAGGTCGGGAAAACATCTACCTCAACGGTTCCCTGCTGGGTATGTCGCGCACTGAGATCAGAAAACAATTCGACGCGATTGTGGCCTTTGCCGGGGTTGAAAAGTTTCTGGATACCCCCGTCAAACGATACTCATCGGGGATGTACGTCCGGCTTGGCTTTGCCATTTCGGCCCACCTGGACCCTGAAATCATGATTGTGGATGAAGTACTGGCCGTGGGCGATGCTGAGTTTCAGAAAAAGAGTCTCGGCAAAATGCGCGATAACTCGGCGAGTGGCCGAACCATCATCTTCGTTAGTCATAACCTGACGGCGGTGCAGGCACTCTGCAACAAGACGCTGTATTTTGAAAAAGGCCGCTTAATTGAGCAGGGGGAAACCAATCAGGTGATTGCTTCCTACATCAGTAAAGTATCCAAAACCCGTTTGGTCCGTCAGTGGGATACGCCCAAAGAAGCACCCGGTAATGACCTGGTTCGCATTCGCCGGATTGAACTTGTCCCCGATTACCCGGACAACCTGACGCATATCGATGTTCGGACCCCCATGACGCTTCGGTTCGAGTTCTGGAACCAGATGGACAATGCCAACCTGAACCTGAGTATGCATCTCAACTCGCTCACGGGTGAGTGCATCTTCAACGTCGGTACCCAATCACAACCGTACGGAAAAGGGTTGATAGCCGCAGAATGTACCATTCCCGGCTATTTTCTGAACGATGGCTCCTATACCATTTCTATGATGGTGGTGAAGGATACCGTGACCCCACTCTTTGTTATGGAAGAAGCCATTACCTTTGATGTAGAAGATTACCGGGAGGGTATTGCCTGGTACGGCAAATGGCCGGGCTACGTCCGTCCGCAGTTTCCGTTTCACATCAAAATGCTGGAACCGGTAGCCAGTAAACAGTAAGTCGTTGTAGTTAACGGGGGTTGGATTATCCTCCCTGTTAACAGGCTATGACTGTTCGACAACGGATAGTTATTCACTACTAATGCTTTTGGATTGATGATTAACGTCACTAAATCATATTTACCAGACCTCGATGAGTACGTTACTCACTTAAAAGGCATCTGGGAGCGCGTACACCTGACAAACGACGGCCCGCTGCTGCGTGAGCTGGAAGCGCAGCTGAAAGAGTATCTGGGCGTGAAACACCTGAAATTCTGCACCAACGGTACCATTGTCCTACAGATGGCCCTGAAGGTGCTCAACATCAGTAAAGAGGTTATTACCACACCATTTTCTTACGTAGCCACAACAAACGCACTGCTCTGGGGAGGTTGCACACCCATTTTCGCGGATATTCGCCCGGACGATTTTAACATCAATCCCGATAAAATTGAGAGCCTCATCACCGAAAATACGGAGGCTATTATGGCAACGCACGTGTATGGTAATGCCTGCCAGATTGAGCAGATTGAAGCCATAGCCCAGAAACATAACCTGAAGGTTATTTACGACGCAGCGCACACCTTCGGGGCCAGCTACAAAGGAAATTCCATTCTGAGTTATGGCGATATAAGCACCTGTAGCTTTCACGCCACGAAAGTATTTCATACGGTGGAGGGCGGTTGCATCGTCACCAATGATGATGCCATCGCGGAGCAGTTGCATCATTTCCGTTCATTCGGACACCAGAACGACAACTACTACGGTGTTGGCATCAACGCCAAGAACTCGGAATTTCACGCAGCCATGGGGTTATGCGTGCTGCCCAAAGTACCGGAGCTGATTGCCGCCCGGAAGGAGCGGTTCCACTACTACGATACCCGGCTTGATTTCACCCGGATAACTCGCCCAACCCTGATTCCTGGCATGGATTACAACTATGCCTACTACCCGGTTGTGCTCGATTCGGAAGAAACCCTGCTGCGGGTTATGGATATGCTGAAGGCGCAGGCCATCATGCCCCGGCGGTATTTTTACCCCTCGCTCAACACGTTGCCGTTTGCCCTCAGAGGAGGAGTTGAGCAGCCTTGCCCGGTTTCGGAAGATGTGGCACTGCGGGTGTTATGCCTCCCCCTTTATCCTGACCTGGCCGAAGCAGATGCCGACCGAATTGCGACGCTGGTTAATGAAGCCGTTGTGGCCGTTGGTGAAATTATATAGTTAATAGTAACCAGTTGCAATCAAAAAATTAGTCGTTGAGTTGCTGGCGGTCGCTTTTCACGCGCAGCTATCCGTACGGCCCTTTGTCCATTATGACCCTGCTTTACCTTCTTTCTCTTGGATTCTTTGTCGTTTACCTCGGCCAGCTGTCGACGCGCATTTGCCGCCGGTCGCTAACTGAATGGTGGCTGACCACGTTTTTGCTGGGAACCGGGAGTGTTATTCTGACGGGTTTTGTCTTATCTGCTCTTTACCTGACGGCAAACGCCCCGGTTTGGGCCGGTTCTGTTTTCATTACGGCTACGGTGCTCGGCACGGCTCTGAGCCGGTTAAGCGGCAATTCCGAACGATTTTCGGTACTACCCCTCATCCACGAACGCTGGCAAACGGGGCGGCTCTGGTTCCGTGACTTATCGGGTTACGCCCGCTTCCTGTTCTCGGCCCTCTTCCTGACCCTGGCACTGATTGCCGTTACCAATCTACTGCTGGTTTTCTTTACGGTACCTAACGAATGGGATAGCATGACCGGGCATTTGAACCGGGTTATGCAGTACATACAGCGGGGAACCATGCGCCATTTTGGGGGTACCAACTGGAACATGGACACGTACCCAAAAAGCGTTTGTACCCTCCAGATTTACACCTTTTTGATGACCGGCCATTTTGAGAATGGCTTCAAGTTCATTCATCACCTGAGCTACTGGACTGCCATTGTAGCCGTGTTTGGTATCGTGCAGCGGATTGGTCATGCGTACCCGGCACAAAGTCGGCTTTCGGCCAGTTTCTTTTGTGCGCTGGCGTATGCGTTGCTACCCGATTTTTTGATGCAGGCCATCACGACCGAAACGGATATTGTACTAACGGCTTACCTAAGTGTGCTGCTGTACCTGCTGTTCAGCTACCGGACGTTGACTGGCAATCGCTACATGTACCTGGCCGGTATGGCGTTTGGCATTGCTTTGGGGCACAAGATTACCTTCCTCCTCCTGCTGCCGTCGGTGTTTGTGGTCATGCTGTACACCGTTTTCCTTTCAACTTCCCTGAGCATCACGTTCAATCGGACCTGGCGGCTGGCGGCAGCCATCGTCATTGGCGTTTGTGTATGGACATTGCCAACGGGTTACCTCAAGAACATCGAGGTGTTCGGCCACCCCATTGGGCCCCCAACGGCCCTTAAACACCAGTCGGTTGAACGGGCGGGCACGTTTCGAAATTTACTGGAGCAGGGAAGCCGAAACCTGGTTCGGTATGGCTACGACCACGTCAATCTGGATGGTATCCGCAACCTGCCCATTGGTGCCGAACTGAATCAGGCGATGCGCCAACCCATCGTGATACTGGAAGATAAACTCCGTATGCGTCTGGATGAAGAGACCAGTTTTTCCATCCAGCCTTTCGCGTTCGACCGGCGTTTTGTGTTTTACAATGCCAACCCGTACTGGGGCATCGTTGGCTTTGGGCTCATCTTTCCATTGCTGTTTCTGGTCCTGATTGGCTACATACGCTCAACACCGCACATCTATCTGGGCATTGCGTTACTACTTCACTTTGCAGCCCTCGCCTACTCGGCTCCCTACGACCCGTTCAAAGGCCGCTACTTTATCGAGACAGGCTTGTTCGGCGTTACGTTTCTGTCACTCCTGTTCTTTAATCCCCGTACATCAGTGGACGTGCCGAAGCGGACCTTCTGGAAAGGATACGTAGGTTTTATTACGGTACTGGGTTGTTTATCAGCTATTCTGTGCGTCTACCTGAACATACGCGCGTTGCCCTTTGCCTGGACCGCTCCCGATGGAAAATCGTTCCCGTCGGCTTTTCACTCCGATCGAATAAAGCAAATGACCGTCGGGCGACCCGACGTGTATGTTCCTTACAAGCGCTTCGATGAACTGGTACCCGCCGAAGCGACCGTTGCTCTGGCGACCATCAATGACGACTACGAATACCCGCTCTACGGACCAGATTTATCCCGTCGCCTGATTGCCGTCAACCCCTTCGAGCAGGGACTGAAGCCGATACCCAAAAGCGCGGATTATCTCTTTTTCGACAAAAGCGTCATGCAACCCAAGCCCGGCGATATTCGCCTGGGCACCGATACGATAATGCGGGCTTCGGTCATTGTGCCCGGTGAAGATTATTATCTACGAAAACTAAAGTAGGCCTATGACACTTGCCATTATGCAGCCTTACTTCCTGCCCTACATTGGCTATATGCAGCTCATGAGTGCGGTTGACACCTTTGTGCTGTACGATGATGTGGCGTTCATTAACCGGGGTTGGGTTAACCGTAACCGACTGCTGATTAACGGTCAGGAGCACTTGTTTACGGTTCCACTGAAAGATGCCAGTCAGAATAAGCGCATCAATGAGGTGATGATAGCCAGCGATCCAAAATGGCGCAGCAAGCTGTTGAAAACCATTGAGCAGGGATACCGGAAAGCGCCGTTCTATCAAACGGTTATGCCGTTAACCGAAAAAATAATCAACTTTACCACCGATTCGATTGCCGATCTGGTCTATTTTAGCCTTGTTGAATTGAATCAATATCTGGGTCTGTCAACGCTATTAGTGCAGTCGTCAACCGTCTATAACAACGCGGATTTGAAGGCTCAGGAACGGATTCTCGACATTTGCCGACAGGAGAAAGCATCACATTACATCAATCCAATCGGCGGTACCGACCTGTACGATAAACCGACGTTTGTTCAGGCGGGTATGGAACTGAGTTTTATCAAGGCACTAAACGTTGAGTACCCACAGGTTAGTAACCGGAATGAATTTGTCCCCTGGTTGTCCATTATCGACGTACTAATGATGAACGACGTACCAACGGTTAAAACCATGCTGGGGGCATACGAACTTATCTAATTGCGAATGAGTGAATGAGCGAATAAAAACACAAAGATATTCCTGCTTTATTCACTCATTCGCCATTCACTCATTCACTCATTAAACATGGCAAAAATTATTATTTTCGGGGTAATGGACACGGCCGAACTGGCCCATTTCTACCTCACCAACGACTCCGAGCACGATGTTGCCGCGTTCACCGTCAGCCGCGAGTACATAACGGGCGATACGTTTCAGGGATTACCGCTAGTTGCGTTCGAGGAGGTAGAAACGCTGTTTTCGCCCAAAGAATACAAGTTTTTTGCACCTATGACGGGCCGCAATATGAACCGTAACCGGGAACGGATTTACCTCGAAGCCAAAGCTAAAGGGTACGAATTCATTTCGTATATCAGTTCCAAAGCAACGCTGTTCGGGAATCAGATTGGCGAAAACTGCTTCATCCTGGAAGATAATACCATCCAGCCCTTCACGACCATTGGCAACAATGTAGTACTCTGGAGCGGCAACCACATCGGGCACCATGGTCAAATCAAAGACCACGTCTTTTTTACCTCCCACGTGGTCATGTCGGGCCATTGCGTTATCGAACCTTACTGCTTTTTTGGGGTAAACAGTACCATCCGCGATTTCCTGCACATAGCAACAGGTACACTCGTTGGCATGGCTTCGGCCATTTATAAGGATACCGACGAATGGGGCCTTTACCTGGGTAATCCAGCGAAGAAACTGCCCAAACCGAGCTACGAAGCGTACTGATCCTTTTGTGAACGTAGCCGCCGTCACACTACGGATTTTCTATTAATTTTACCCCTCTGTTTTGAACGCTATTCTTTTTATCGGTCACGATGCTAACCGGGCAGGAGCGCAATACCTGTTGTTGCACCTGCTCACGTATCTGCGCGAAACGGGTGTCCGCACGGGGCTGGTACTGGGCGAAGGTGGTCCGCTGCTACCTGACTATGAGCAGGTAACGACCGTTTATCAGGCTTTTTCCTCGACAAAAGATCCCAGCTTTGGTGCCCGTATCCTGTCTAAGCTGGGTATGGCCCCGTCTGCCAGCGGGCACGAGATTGATGGTTTGCCGAATCTGATTGCAGCGATTCGGGCCGGACAGTATTCATACATCGTTTCCAATACCATTGCTAATGGTCGCCTGTTGCGCATGCTGGAGCCGCTGAACTTACCGTTTGCGATGTATGTCCACGAACTGGAGACCTCCATTCAAATTTATACCCGACCTGAGGATCTACAGTACGAGCTGACGCACGTTAGCCATGTTTTCTGCGGTTCGGAAGCCGTTCGTCAGAATCTGATTGACCATCACGGCTTAACGCCTGACAATACATCCGTACTGAACTCACTAATCCGGACGGCAACCCTCATCGACAAACTCAAAGCCGTTGATCAGGAATCGGTTCGGAAACGCCTGGGCATCCCCTCTAAGGCAGTAGTCGTTGGCGGATGCGGGAACGCGGAATGGCGGAAGGGAGTCGATTTATTCCTGCTCATTGCGCGGCAGTTGCTCAACGCCCGCCCGGAGGTACATTTTGTGTGGGTGGGCATTCCGGAAACGGGCGAAGATACCCGGCGACTACGCTATGACCTGGCACGGATGGACATGGCCAACCGCGTTCATCTGCTCCCCCCCGGTGGGGATTACCTGGATTACGTGGCTTGTTTCGACCTGTTTACCCTAACATCGCGGGAAGACCCGTATCCGCTGGTTATTCTGGAAGCGGGCTTGAATCAAAACCCCGTTTTGTGTTTCGCAGGGTCGGGGGGCAGCCCCGACTTCGTGGGGACCGACACGGGTTGTTTAGTCCCCTACCTGGATTTATCGGCCATGGTAACGGCCCTGGCCCGGCTCACCGATGATCCGGCTGAGCGAACCCGACTGGGCAACTTATTTTACGAGCGTGCGATGGCCCACGATGTCGCTGCGCTTGTTCCTAAACTGCTGGCAAAACTCGATGCTGTTTTTTTACCGTTAACCCCCGATCAGTATGTTGGTCGGTGATGGGATGATTGCCCGGCGTTTTCGTGCTTATGCGGATCGGAACGATATCGTATTATTTGCATCGGGCGTCTCGAATTCCAAAGAAACCCGCCCGGAACCCTACGCGCGCGAACGTCGTCTGGTAGAAGATACACTGCGGCAAGCGCCGGGCTGTCTGTTTGTTTATTTCAGCACTGCCAGCATTGCCGACCCCACCGAGCAGGGTTCGCCCTACGTGATGCATAAAACGTCACTCGAGGAATTAATCAAAGAGCAGGCAAGTGCCTATTTGATTATCAGAGCGTCGAACGTAGTGGGGGGGCCGGGTAATCCGCATACGATTCTGAATTTTTTTGTCGACCGTATCCGTCGGCAGGAATCATTCAGCATCTGGCAACACGCCGTACGAAATGTTATTGATATTGACGACCTTTATCAACTCGTCAGCGGGTACATTGCCGATGCATCTACCTGGAACCAGACGCTCATTGTGGCCAACCCTTATTCGGTCAGTCCATTAGTTATGGTGCAGGCCATTGAGCGGCACACAGGGAAAAAGGCCAGGTATGAGTTGCTGGACAAGGGGGCAGCCTTCACATTACCAGCCGAAGCAGCAAGCAACCGTTTACCGAACGCTGATGGCGATTGGCAACCCGAACAGTATATTACACGCTTGCTCCAAAAATACTATGCCTGATGCGGCACCCGGCCCATCAATGCATCGAAAAACGCGTCAGGCTGTTTGCGCGATTGGGTAAGCAGACAAAAAATATTGACAGAATTTGTCCGACTCCCTGACATACCGGGCCACTGGCGCGGTTCTGTTTACTACTACTGGGCTACTGACTAACCTGGACAGACCTGAATGAATGTACGGGCCTACCGTTGGTTACGTTTAACAGAAAACTGATTGTACTATTATTGACCATTTTTCTTCCGCGCTGTTAGTCTGTAAATCAGCAATTCGCTTTCAACGTGGCTAAACAAGTTTTGTATGAAAATTGCCGTATGGCACAACCTTCCCAGCGGAGGGGGAAAACGGGCAATGTTTTATCATTTGCAGGGATTGAAAGAACGCGGTCATCAGATTGAAATCTGGACTACACCAAGCGCTGACAATCAGTACCTTGACTTTAATTCGATTGGACCCGTTCACGTTGTTCCTTTCGATTCGCCGGGCGACTCTGTTCCGATGCGTGACCGCTTTGGCTATATGGGGTTCCATCAGGATACGGCCATGCATGCCATGATTACCCACAGCCGCCTTTGTGCCGAACAGATACAGGCGGGCAACTTCGATATTCTGTTTGCCAACAGTTGCATGGTGTACGCATCGCCCTACATTGCCCGGTTCGTCACCATCCCAACGTTGCTGTATTTGGGGGAACCGCTGCGCTATCTGTACGAAGCACAACCACAACTACCCTGGTGTGCGCCCGGCGAAATGCAGTCATGGACCAGTTGGGCGTACTGGCGTATGCTGGTCAATGACCTTTGGCGGCAGCGACAATTACGCGTTATCATGCGCGAAGAACAGCTTAATGCAGCCGCTTTTGACCGCATATTAGTCAATTCATTGTTTTCGGTAGAAACCTGCCTGCGCGTGTACGGCCTGGATACGGAAGTAGGCTACCTGGGGGTTGATACCCGTATTTTCCGACCCCTCGGCTTAGCCCGTCAGCCCTTCGTCATGTGCACCGGCAGTTTCCAGGCGCGTAAAGACCCTTCGTTCATTATTGACGCCATTAGCCATATTCCCGCTTCCCATCGGCCAGCACTAGTTTGGGTAAGCAACTATACCGATAGCATTTTTGAAGCACGCATGCGGCAACAGGCACAACAGACCGGGGTGAACCTTAGCCTGCACAAAATGGTATCGGATGAAGAACTGGTCCGGTTACTGAACCAGGCGAGTGCTTTTGTGTACGCCCCCCGATTGGAACCCTTTGGCCTGGCTCCGCTGGAAGCCAACGCCTGCGGATTGCCCGTGGTAGCGGTGGCCGAAGGCGGCATTCGCGAATCTATCCAGCACCGTCAAAATGGTCTGCTTGTCAACCGGGATACGCATCAGATGGCCCAGGCTATCGACTCCCTGCTCAGCAACAAAACGCTGTGGGACGACATGTCAAAAAAAGCAATTGATATCATTGACAGCCAGTGGTCATTAACCGTTTGTACTGACCGTATCGAACAGGCTCTTCAACAAACAATCCTACAGCCTAAAGCGCCCAAACTCTGAATGACAATCGCGTTTACTATTTGCTCCATCAATTACCTGGCACAGGCCCAAACCCTGGGTAATTCACTCCGGCAAACCAACCCCGGCTATACCTACATCATCGGGCTGGTGGATCGGCTCGATCAGGCTAATCTCCCCCCCGAACTTCTACCCGATTATCCAATCATTGAAATCGACAAGATTAACATTCCCGACTTTTCGGCCATGTGTGATCGGTATGATATCACGGAGTTGAATACTGCCGTTAAACCCTTTTTTATCGACTATTTCTACACGAATTACCCGGCCCTTGAGCAGATTATTTACTTCGATCCCGATATTATCGTTTTTCAGCCACTTCATAAACTCAATCAGGACCTTCAGCAATACAGCCTGGTTCTGACCCCGCACGAATGCTTTCCCACCTCCGACTGGGAACGCCCCAATGACCTGCATCACCTGAATACGGGCATTTTCAATCTGGGCTTTATTGGCCTTCGGAATGACGACACTGCCCGCCAGTTTGTGCATTGGTGGAAACAGCGATTAGTCCACGAATGTCGGATTGATCTATGCAATGGGTTATTTGTTGATCAGCTATGGGTTAACTTTGCCCCCGTTTATCATGATAATGTACTCGTGGAGCATCACCCCGGTTATAATGTTGCTTACTGGAATATTCATGAACGAACGCTGTCAGCAGACGCAAACGGGCAGTGGTGGGTAACGTCTTTAACCGACGAACCAGACCAGCTCCTGCATTTTTTTCATTACAGTGGGTATGATCCTTACAAACCAGATGCCATCTCTAAATACCAGACAAGGTATGCTTTCGAAGACCGGATGGATACAAAACCCTTATTCGAACTATACAGAACAAGGCTCCTGGCCAACCATAATGATCGGTATCGCCAGTATCCCTGCGTGTATGTCAAACCGCCCAAAGTGTTACGCTACAAGCGGGTACGCAAAGCGTTAAAAAGTCCTCTCAATAAATTGATCACCTTTTTGGAGGGTCAATAAGCGGTTCGGCCGGCAGGTCCCAGACCAGCGAAATAACTGAATTGCTGAAATTTTCGGCTAGTTACATTAAAAACCTTCAGCCAATCAAACGTAGTATGACCTTGTCGAGTCCTGTTCGTGTAAACGTAGTTATACCGGTATACAAACAGACACTTACTGAGTATGAAACGATTTCCTTAACCCAGTGTCTTCGGGTGCTGGGAAATTACCCAATCTGGCTGGCGTGTCCGCATTCACTCGATACCACGGCTTACCGGGCTATTGGTCCGAATCTGCAAACCCGAACCTTCGACGATAGCTATTTTGCCGACATACAGGGCTATAACCGCCTGATGGTAGCGAAGGAGTTTTATGAAGCGTTTGCCGATCAGGAGTATATGCTTATTTATCAGCTGGATGCCTTTGTTTTTCGGGATGATCTGGCGTACTGGTGCCAGCAAAATTACGACTACATTGGAGCACCCTGGCTGCGCGACCGGGATTTCAGCAGCGGGGGCGATAAACTATGGTTTACGATCAAGCAGCAGGTAGCTACCTGGCTCAACCTCAAGAAGGAGGATGGTGTGACGCCCCGTGAAATTATCAACCTAAACGGAGTAGGCTGCGGGGGTTTCTCACTCCGGCGGGTTTCGGCCATGCTGCGCTGCCTTGAACCGTTTCAGCAAAAAATTGCGGAATACGAACGAATTTCACTGCACCATTACCACGAAGACGTTTTCTGGGGTATCGAAGTAAACCGGTACTGGCCCAGGTTACGAATTCCCAAGTACCGAAAGGCTTTATTTTTTGCCATTGAATTTTATCCCGAATGGGCTGTTGAACATTATAATGAAGGACAATTACCATTTGGTTGCCACGCCTGGAACATTCATGGAACGGACTACTGGCGGTCTGTTTTCGCCAACTACGGTTACCAAATATGACGATGCGATGACTCCAGCACTTCCCCAACAACCTACTGTTTCTGTTGCGCTCTGCACCTACAATGGGCTAAACTATTTATCGACTCAATGGCAAAGTCTGGTCAATCAGCGCCGTTTGCCGAATGAAATCGTTATTTCCGATGATCTATCAACCGATGATACTCCTCAATTACTGACTCAACTTGCAGCCGACGCCCCTTTCCCCGTAACTGTTCTGGATAACAAAAAGCGCCTGGGGTATAACAAAAATTTTGAGCGGGCGCTGTCCGCCTGTACCGGTGAGTTGATTTTCATCTGCGATCAGGATGACCTGTGGTTACCGGAAAAAATCGACACGATGGTGCAGTATATGGTTCAGCATCCTGCCGCTCAGATTGCCTTCTGCGATGCCTGGGTGACTGATGAGCAGCTACAGGGACGCGAAAACCGGTTTTGGGAATCCGTTCGGTTCGATGCCCAGACCCGTGCCCGCTGGCAATCCGGCAAAACCATGGACATACTACTGGAAGGTAACCGGATGATGGGATGCGCTACGGTTATCCGCCGTTCTTTTTTACCAGCTCTGCTGCCAATACCCGACAAAATACCGGGCTACATCTATGACGGATGGATAGCGCTGGTAGGAGCCACGCAAAATGTTATTCACTTCATTGACCAGCCCCTGCAGCTCTACCGGACCCACGTACAGCAGCAGGTAGGCGTTCGCCAGCAGCCCGTACCCGCCCGAACAAAATTGCGGGATCGGCTCACCCGGCACCGGGCCAGAAAACTGGCCCCACTGCATAAAAAGCAGATTCAGCTGAGTATCATTAGCCAGTTACTCAGTAAACGAGTGCCATCTGACGCACCCGGTTTGCCCGAACTATACCGGCGGCTGGCGCACTTCACCCTGCGAAGTCACCTGCCCCATAACCGCCTTAAACGTATTGCCCCCGTACTGACAAACCTGTGGCGGGGGAACTACAACCGGTACGCCGAACCGGCCGCCAACTGGTATGCCCCATTTTTAGCTGTTTTGGGCGATATTCTCGAATAATGTAGTTTTGCATCTACTGTGCTATTAACCATCTGTACCGTTCGTCAATTACCCCAGGCATTTGCGCTGGGAGACAGTTTCAGGCAATTTGCCGGACAAGCTGCCACAGAACCAATCGTCATCGGACTGGTTGATCGTTTAGACGCGCTGCCCGCCGACTTCAGTTCACCCTATCCACTACTTCCGGTAGCGGAGTTGTTACTCCCCGAAGAACTGGCCACCCTCTCGGCTCAGTATACGCCAACCGAATTTGCGGCTGCCTGCAAGCCCTTATTCATTGCCGAAGCGTTTCGCCGGTATCCCGAAGTAGACAACCTGGTGTATGCCGACCCGAATGTTCAGTTCCTGTTTCCTCTCACGGCGCTCTGGCAACAGCTAAGTACCGCTACTATCCTGTTAACCCCGTTCATTACCCGTAGTCTGTCTGCTGGCGAGCCAGATGAAAAATTCCTTCAGAATATTGGCCTTTATAGTGCTGATTTTCTGGCATTCCGCAGATCGTTGGAAACAGACCGGATGTTAAGCTGGTGGGATGACCGGGTGCGGACGCGGGCTTATGTAAACTTTTGCGCCGGGCTTTGCCTGGACCAGATATGGCTCATGCACGTCCCTGTTTTTTTCCGGCAGACCCGCGTCCTCAGAAATGCCGGCTGGCACGTAGCCCTCTGGAATCTGCCCGAACGAACCCTGACACCGGAAGCGGGGCATTGGCTGGTGAGCGGACCAGCGGGAAAGAATGAACCCTTACTATTTTTTAACTTTAAAGGGTTGCTGAACCCCAATGAAGGTTTCTTCACGCACCAGAATCGACTACGCTCTTCAGAGAAATCGCCCGTTGCCGTATTACTGGCTGACTATCGACAGGCAGTTACCAGACAAAAGGTACCGGTAGCCGATAACCAGCCTACCACGTATGGGCAACAGCCTGAACCACCGGTTTTGCGGGGCTGGCGATACGAACTAGTTAAGTCCATGCGTTCTATGATCCGCTTTCTGGACCGCGTATACCTGCCTGCCATTCGCTAAAGGAATCCTTGAATAATGCGTGGTGTTCAAGGATTTGTTAGCAAATAGACCTATTTTTACGGGTTAATTTCTCAGAAAAATACAAATCTGGCGAGTTTTCAGGTTTTTCCTAATGAAAGTACTGTTCGATCATCAATCGTTTACTGGTTTGCCTTATGGCGGTGTTTCCCGCTATTTTTTTGAACTCATGCGTTCCTTTGCCAAACGATCAGACATTGAGTTTGACTTGTCGTTGTGGCTATCGAATAACGAATACCTCGACCAGGCATCCTTTAGTAGTCACTGGCGTTATCCCGCCTTTGCCCACCTGCGCAATGCCCACCGGGCGGCCTCCGTACTAAACCGGCTTTATAGTCTGCAACGCATAAAGTCGGGAAAATTCGATATTTTCCACCCTACGTATTATCACCGTTATTTCCTGGATGCCATTGGCAACAAGCCCTTCGTCCTGACTTTTTTCGATGCCACCAGCGAACGATACGGGAAACAGTACCCCGAACTGGGCGAAGGCTTGTACGAGACAAAAAAACAATTGCTGAGTCGGGCCGACTGCGTGATCTGTATCTCGGAGTTTTCTAAAGAAGACCTCCTGCACTTTTTTCCGGTTAATCCCAACAAAGTAAAAGTGGTCCCGCTGGGCACTACCATCAGTGATTATGTGCTTACGCCGGAGCAGCAGAAACCTCCGATAGACAAACCGTATTTACTATACGTCGGGAAACGGGGTTTGTACAAAAACTTTACCGGTTTTTTCCGGGCCATTAAACCCGTACTACACCGCCACCCCGATTTGCAGGTTATCTGCTGCGGAGGGGGAACCTTTACGCCCGAAGAACAAAGCCTGTTTCAGGAAGCCCGGCTGGGCGAACGGGTGCATTTTCATCCCCTAACCGATGCCGGTCTTATTAATCTCTATCAGCACGCCCTTGCCTTTGTTTTTCCATCGATGAATGAAGGCTTTGGGATTCCGGTACTGGAAGCATACAGCGCCGGGTGCCCGGTGGTACTGAGTAACCGTAGTTCATTGCCCGAAGTAGGTGCTGATGCTGCTCTCTACTTCGACCCGGAAAACGATGAATCCATAGCCGATGCTATTGACCGTGTGGTAACCGATGATGCGCTGCGCACTGAATTACGCCGAAAAGGAACCGAACGGCTACTCCACTTTTCGTGCGACAAAACGGCTCAGCAAACACTGGAAGTTTATCAATCTTTGGGCTAACGAAGGTATGAAATCGACGCAAGAAGCACTCCATTCCTTTGTTACGCGGCCCTACGTGCCCCAGTCCCGGGTGGGCACTGACGGGCAGGCATATCCCAGGCTAACGGTCATTACGCCCTCCTTCAATCAGGCACAGTACCTCGAACGAACGATTCTAAGCGTGTTGAACCAGCAGTATCCTAACCTGGAATACTTCATCATGGATGGCGGGTCGACGGACGGGAGTCTGGCGATCATCAAAAAATACGAGCCTTATCTGGCGGGCTGGGTCAGTGAGAAAGATCGGGGTCAAACGGATGCGATCAACAAAGGGATCCGGCGGGCAACGGGCGATTACGTTGCCTTCCAAAACTCCGACGATGTGTTTGCCCCCCACGCATTCGAACGGGTAGCCAATGCCTGGCATAAGCACCCAACTACCGACGTTTTTTTCGGCGATATGTACATTACCGATGAACAAGACGTTATTCTGGAGGAAATGCGGGCGCCCAAATTTTGCGTTGAATGCCATATTCACGAAGGCATGCAGGTTTTTAATCAGTCACTGTTTATCAAACGCAGCCATATTGGTCTGCTCGATGAAAGTCTTCGGTTCGTTATCGATTATGAAATTGTGGCCCGGCTGGGTGTCCAGGCAAGGATACAATTTCGACATGTTGATGGTTTCTGGGGTGGTTTCCGGGTGCAGCCTGACGCAAAATCATCGACCATTGCCAGTACGGTAGGCCTTCAGGAACACCAGTTTATAAAAGAAAAATATCGCCCTATGCTAACGTCGGCATTGGGTGCCTCATTCTGGAAACGGTATTGCCGGCTTCGGAAACTGCTCAGTTTCGCCCTACAGGGTGAATTCAAATACGTTCAACACCGGTTGCAGCTTAGCCGGTCCAGACAAAAATAAGGTTCGGTATTCAGACCATCGGCCGGTCTGCTTTCAGCATGGCAGACTTCCTTACCTGACTACGAAAACAACAAAACGTCTCTTTTATGAATAATCTCGTTCGCCTGCTTCAGAAACTCGACTACATGAGAATGGTGGTTGGTATCTGTATTATTCTGGACGGGTATCCACTCATCTTCTTTTTCCGGGAAACGGTTGGTCTGGCACCCGGCAGTACGGCTTTTACCGCGCTGGCCCTGGCCGGTGGTTTGATGCTGATGGTCCCTTTTACGGTGTTGAGAAAGCTCTACCGGCCCAATGTAACGATGTTCTGGATGGGAATTTCGTTCCTGCTGCTCTGCATTTTTTACATGTACTTTTACAATCCTTATCCCTTTTTCCAGCTCTCTGGCAAGCACATGGTTTACTACCTGTACATCGTGCTTTTCCTCTTTTTGCTGATTAACGTACCTAATGATATAATCCCGGTCTTTGTTCCAGTCGTTGTCGTGTTCACGCTGGTCTCCAATCTGGGGCTGGTTTACGCGCTGATTACGGACCCGACCTGGGCTATTGGACAACGGGCTACCATCACACTGAATAATGGTGGAGATCCCGGCTCAGGTAATCCACACGCCTTTTCGCGGAATGCTTTTATGGGTGTTGTTGCCTGTGCTATCTGGCTGGTAAAACCAAAAATCCACATCTTTTTCCGGTTGCTATCGCTGTTTGCAGGCATTCTTAACATTGCCGTTCTGGTACTCACCCAAACGCGTTCAGCCATTGTGGCCCTCATGGCAGCTCTGGCCTTATTTATGTATTTCAACGTTCGGCCCGCCCAGATCCGCACGGCGGTTCGTGGTATGTTCAGGCCCGTTCCCATTCTGGTTATGCTTGTGGGGGTAGTAGGGGTAATCTTTTTTTTCCAGCGATATAGTTTTGTC
Source organism: Spirosoma spitsbergense DSM 19989 (assembly GCF_000374085.1). Lineage (GTDB taxonomy): Bacteria > Bacteroidota > Bacteroidia > Cytophagales > Spirosomataceae > Spirosoma > Spirosoma spitsbergense. The sequence goes on from NZ_KB893455.1 coordinate 91,417, forward strand.
CTGGAAGTGCTGATAAGCTACGTTTCTTCTTTTGTGGAGCGCAACCTGGAAACCCTGTACGCCATGCTTGGTTTGAAATCGCAGGGAGCGGATTACAAAGCGGTTCTCGACGACTCAACGGCCAATCGCTCGGAGAGTGCAACCTTCTTTCGAAATGTACTGGCAGGTCACCTGCACATGCTCATTCTGGGCTACGGCTACGACTATCTTTACCTGGATGTCCCTATTATGGAAGCCCTCACCAATTACGGAATTCTGGGTTTTGCCCTATTTGGGGGAGTTAATGGGTTGGTTTTGTACCATTCCTGGAAAATAATGCGCCATAACCCTAACCCATTGAGCGTCTTTCTGGCCTATTTCTACATGCTCATCCTCATACAAATATTGACCAACGGCAGGCCCAACGAGATATCATTCTGGTTCCCCATGGCTCTGATGATTCGATTTATTGGCGTAGAACACCTGTTTCCTGCCTATCTATCAGAAAAAGGACCGCCTGAGGTCCAGGGACAGTACGTTGTTATACCCCATGCCGAACCAACCTGATGCGTATCCTGATCGTTCATAATCTACTCTGGGCACACTACAAGTCCAGCGTATTTCAGGCACTTCAACACCTGGTCGACCAGCGAAGTGATACCGTCATGAAGGTATTACAGATCGCCCGCAACGAGCAATCCAGAGCTGCCCTGGCTACGGGTGCCGATGAAACAGCTCCCACATACACCTATAATTACGAACTACTCTTCGACCGGTATTGGGAAGAGATAAGCCTGCGCGAACGTACGCGGGCGTTGTTTCAGCAAACAGCTGCCTTCAAACCCGATGTAATCAACCTGACCGGCTACTATGATCCCGCCCAACTCATGCTCCTGGTCTGGGCCAAGGCGAGAGGGATTCGGGTGATTATGCAAAACGAAAGTACAGAAGCCGATCAGCAGCGGGGAGGCCTGAAAGAACAGGTAAAGCAATGGATTTTTAACCGGTGCGATGGATTCTTCTGTTTCGGCAGCCAGGCTGCTGATTACCTTTTTCAATTTGGCGTGTCGCCCGGTCAGATTTTGCTGCGTAAAAACGCAGTCGACAATAAGGCGCTACTGACTGCTTATAAAAAGGCGCTGCCGGACCGGAGCACTGAGCAGCAACGGCTGGGCCTTCGCCCAAATAATTTTATTTTTGTAGGTCGGCTTGCTGAAACCAAAAACCTGCCCCTATTGCTGAACTGCTTTGCCGAAGCCCGCAAACAGTCTGCAAATGAACAGGAATGGGGATTGATTCTGCTCGGCGACGGAATTGAACGGGAACGGCTGACGGAAATTATACATACGCTGAATTTGACCGAACAGGTCAAGCTGTTGCCCGGGCGCCCCTGGTATTTGATACCAGGGGCGCTGGCACTCAGCAACGTACTAATCCTGCCAAGCCGCTCGGAGCCATGGGGCCTTGTCGTTAATGAAGCAATGGCCTGCGGACTACCGGTTATTGTGTCGGATCGCTGTGGCTGCGCGGCCGATTTAGTGCAAGATGACCGGAACGGCTTCGTTTTCGATCCCGACGTACCCGATGAACTAACCGTTCACCTGATCCAGTTTATGGATGGTTCGGCTCCTGCCAAGCAAATGGGAGAAGCTGCCCAACAGTTCATTACCCAGTACTCTCCTGAGGCAGTAGCCCAGGAAATGCTCGATGGTTTTATCAAAATCGTGAAATAATCGGTTATTTCGCGGCACCTATGCGAATACTAAATATCTGTGCGTATACCTGGCAGGCGGGTGGTCCACCAAAAATCATTTTCGACCATACGCAGGTTGCACTGCGGTATGGCCATCAGGTAGACATACTGAGTCCTGTCTCACCGGGCGAAACCCCCTACACCCTGCCCGATGGGGCACGCCTTATATTGTGCAAACGTACGCCGGGAATCAGCCGTTTCTTTCGGGAGTTTTCGGTTGAACTATATCAGTATCTTAAGCAGCACGTTCAGGAATACGACGTTATTCACTGCCACGGTTTATGGCATTTTGGCACGCTTGCCCCTTTCATGCTCGACCGTACGGTGGCTAAAGTGATTACCATTCATGGCGTGCTGGACCGCTGGGTGTATGCGCATCATAACTGGAAAAAAGAGTTGATGAATACCCTGGCTCAGAAAGCATACCTGGAACGGGCCGATTTGGTGCAAATCAATAACACCGACGAGCGGGAAGACGTATTACGCTACCTGGGCCATCCGCATCCTAATGTCGTTATTATACCCAATGGGGTAAAAACAGGCGACTTTGCCCAGCTTCCTCCCAAAGGCACCTTCCGGCAAAAATTCAACCTGCCTGCCGATAAGAAATTAGTGCTGTTCATGAGTCGGCTGAACGTCAAAAAAGGGCTGGATTTGCTACTTCCCGGATTCAGGGATTACCTGAAAACGCACCCGGATACCGTACTGGCCCTGGCCGGAGGGGATGATGGCTATCAGGAGACTGCCCGGCAATTTATTGAGCAGCACCGCCTGAACGACGCCATCCGGCTAGTGGGTATGCTCACCGGCGACGATAAGAAAGCGGCCCTCACGGATGCCGATCTGTTTACGCTTCCCTCCTACTCCGAAGGTTTTTCGATGGCCGTACTCGAAGCGATGGCGGCCGGCACGCCCGCTCTGGTATCGGACCGGGTTGGGTTTGGCGATGCCATCCGGCAGCATCAGGCCGCCGGGCTGCTGGATAGCCTGACCCCCGAAGCCGTAACGGCCGGACTGGAAAAACTACTGGGTGATGATCAGCTCCGGAAACACCTCGCCGACAATGCGCTGACGATGGTACGGACGAAGTATGATATTGATGTAGTGGCCAAACAGCTTTTGGATGAGTACGCAAAGATCAGCCATAAAGCCAGACCAATCCCGAACTGATCCGTTAGCTCACTTCCCGCTGAATTACCTTACTCCAGTCGACCTGCCGGTCGGCTTCGGCCAGATCAACGAACGGGAATTCAACCAGCAGTTGTTTGAGCTTGGGCCAGCAATTTTTCAGGCCGTAATAGGATTTGAACTGTCGGGTTCGGCTCAGGCCGGGAATCATGGGTTGCCCTGCGTCGAAATCGCGGGGATGAAAATAAGTCATCACGTACGGCGACCGATTCATCAACCCTTTTATCAGTCCATAGGGAAGTAGCCGGAAATAGCCTCCGCCCGAAAAGATCACATCCTGCCCCATAATGGGCATGGTGTTTATGGGAAATTCTTTCAGGAGCGTGCCCCTCACGTTTAAGTATCCCGGCTCAAACATGCCCAGAGAGGCATCGCCCCCGTGAGCGCGCCGGGCCGAAAATACGGAGCAGTCAATTTCAATCCCCTGTTCAACCAGAATCGGGAATACCCATCGATTATACTCCTTGATGGAGAAACCGGGTGCCCGGTATGACCGGACTTTTTTACCCGTCAAATCCTGCAAATGTTTGATTGAGCGTTCCAGATCATCCTGAAACTGGGCTGGTGTCTGTTCATACGCCAATTGGTGCGCATAGGAGTGCGTGGCAATTTCGTACCCGGCGGCATCAATACGCCGGATTACATCGGGGTGCTTATCGGCGACCCAGCCCAAACAAAAAAAAGTAGCCCGGCTGTTGGTTTCGGCCAGAAGCTGAAAGATGAGGTCCATGTTCTGATGAATCCGGCTCTCGTATCGGCCCCAGTCCGACTCGTTCCGCGTTGAATCATTATCCAGAATATGAAACCACTCTTCAATATCAAACGTCAGTATGTTCATTCAGGTAGTTGGCGGATCAGTCGACGAGTCAGGTAGTTGGACAGTCAATGAGTCAGTGAACAGACTTGTTAACTAACCCATCAACTGATCGATTGATTAATAAAACCGTTTACCGGCCTCGCGGAAGGCCTTTACATCGTCGCGGGTGGGGAAAGAGAAATAGGTCATTTGCGACGCATCGTTCTCTATCAGTTCGTAGGTGCCCGAATGGATTTTATCGATGGCTTTAAGCATAGCATCCATACCCATTTTCTTGGTTACATCAATCAACTCCGCCTGACTCATGTTGCCAATGGGTAGTTTTTCCTGAACCAGAATGGGCCCACTATCGATGCCCTCATCGACAAAAAATACGGACACGCCCGTGTGTGTTTCGCTGTTTTTCAGTACCCAGAATGAGGGCATCAACCCCCGGTACTTAGGCAAGAGTGCCGTGTGCAGATTGATACAGCCGTAGGTAGCCGAGTCGAGCAGCTTTCGTTTAAAGATCTGATTACCGGCAATCGACAGGTACAGGTCCGGTTTGTAAGCCTTCAGTTTTTCCAGATTTTCGTCCTTATTGATAGCCCCCTCGATCTGGATCAGCGGAATATTTCGGTCGGCCAGTACTTTCCGCACATTGTTTCGGCTGTCTAGTTTGGACAGTACGAACTTGGTGCCGTAGCGTATAAAGAAAGGTAAGCCAAAGATATCGTACGTCTTTTTTATCTTTTCACTAAAACTTTCGCGCTTACCAAACGGCGACACGTCGAATACCACCGTGGCCACTACTTCGGCGTAGGGGGGGAGATTTTTTAGCAGATAGTCGATATTACGGGCGAGGTAGAAGGGGTCATCCTGCGTAAGAATCACAAGGCGCATAATGGATTGGCTAATGTTGAGGACGCAAAACTACGTATTCCAGCGGAAAGGCCGTATCGATTCGTTAGCGGATGATTACTTTACGGTCTATTGTTTGTCCTTC
>NZ_KB893456.1 GCF_000374085.1 Spirosoma spitsbergense DSM 19989
CCTTAGTGAGTCTTTCCTACAGTTTATGCGTCAGTTTCGGGCTTTATTTTCACAAAAAAGTACAATCTATCAAAGTAAAGAAGCATGGTTATAAAGCCAATAGCTTTAGTCGTCACGGCCTTAATCAACTTCGGCAGATGTGCCGGCATCAAGTTCAACCTTGTCCCGATTTACTACGGACGATCAAAAAGCTATTTCGGTGGATTGTTCTTCAATTAACTCATTATCAGGCCATAAAAATAGCAGGGTAGAGTAGGAGTAGCCTAATAAACGTACAGTGTGCTGAAGATCAAGAATAATACTTTCTGAAGAGAGCTTCCATGGTAAATTTAGCAGACGGTCAACCGACTGGATGAAAGGTGTAAAAACGTGCCTGCGAACGCAGCAGTAGGTTCGGCATGACGTTTTGTACTGAACCTGCTTTTCTGGTGTCGTTCTGAACTCAGTACTTATTTTTTGAGTTTGTTACCCAAACCGGCATCAGTCGGTTTTCCATTTTGTGATTACTATATTTACAAGGTAGATTTTGTCAACTAAAACCCGATTAATCATGTCACTTCGTTTAGGAGATATTGCCCCCGATTTTGATGCCGATACTACTCAGGGTCCCATACACTTTCACGAATGGCTGGGTAACGCCTGGGGGATGCTATTCTCGCATCCCGCCGATTTTACCCCTGTTTGTACCACCGAACTGGGCAGAACAGCCTTATTAAAAGATGAATTCGGGAAGCGTAACGTGAAAGTGATTGCTGTATCGGTCGATGATCTGGATTCGCATAATCGCTGGACCCCTGATATTAAAGACGTTACCGGTTCGGAAGTGAACTTTCCGATCATTGCCGATTCTGACCGGAAAGTAGCGGAATTATACGATATGATCCATCCTAACGCCAGCGAAAAAACCACTGTGCGTTCGGTGTTCATCATTGGACCCGATAAAAAGATCAAACTAACGCTAACGTATCCTGCCTCAACGGGCCGTAACTTCAATGAGTTGATCCGGGTAATAGACTCGCTACAGCTAACGGCTGACTATCAGGTAGCTACCCCCGCCGACTGGGAGCAGGGGGATGACGTAATCGTGACACCTGCCGTTACCAATGATCAACTGGAAGCTAAGTTTCCCAAGGGCGTAACATTTGTGAAACCTTACCTGCGCACCACGCCCCAGCCTAATAAGTAGTGGCTGTGGTTTTGCGGGTTTTTAAAACCTTCTAACTTCTCAAGGCGTTACAAACTTCATTACAAACCAAAATAATGTAACGTTATGGCGAAGCAAAACAATAACCCAGAGCATTCCGAAGGGCCAGTGGCCAAGGCGATTGAAAATCAGACAGCCAAATTGCCATCTGACATTTTTTTATGGGCCTCATTAGGATCAATGGCCGCTTCATTATACCTACAGGCTAAAGGAGACCGGGACCGCAGTTTGTTCGTTGGTCAGTGGGCGGCTCCCTTCCTGTTGCTGGGTCTGTACAACAAAATAGTTAAACTGGAAGGTCACGATTAGACAGCATACAATACGTCCGTTTAAGAAAGCCCTCTGTGTGTACAGAGGGCTTTCTTGTGTTCGGCGGCTTTGCGTATAAAGCTGTAATTTTGACCCACATTGCGATCAACTGAATGAAGTTTCGTGTTTTAGTAAAGCTTACTGTCCGTCGGTACGGTTTTCTGATTGTCGCTATAACATTGATAGTGGCAGGAATATGGGTTGTTCGATCAAAGCAACCTGATGAAATGAACTGGCGTTTTGTGAAGGCGTTTGGTATTCGCGTACCGATGCGTTATGGTATCCACGGAATCGACGTTTCGCGGCATAACGACCGCATTGACTGGTCGCGTGTTCGGCGTATGGAAGCAGACGGAGTGCGCCTGCAGTTTGTGTTCATCAAAGCCACCGAAGGAGCAACGATGGCGGATAAAAATTTTGGCAAAAACTGGAAAGAAGCCCAACGAATAGCCCTGCATCGGGGTGCTTACCATTTTTATCATCCTACGCGTGATCCGCTAAAGCAGGCTGATAACTTCATTCGCCACGTAACACTCAGGCCGGGTGACTTTGCACCCGTGGTTGACTTTGAAGTGGTAAACGGGCAGTCTGACAAAACAATTGTGGATGGCTTGCGTCTGTGGCTGGAAACGATAGAGGATCATTACCAGGTTCGACCGATCATTTACACAAATGGAAACCTCTATCGACGGTATATAAAGGGAAACCTGGATGAGTATCCCCTGTGGATAGCTGATTACTCAACCAGTCATCCTGGTCGGTACGATGCGGACAAACTTTATTTCTGGCAACACAATCAGCGTGGTTGGGTACAGGGCATCAAAGGACAGGTTGACTTCAATGTGTTTGTTGGGGATGAATCCCGGATGCGTGAAGTCTGCCTGTAAGTGCTCTGCTCCGTCCTTATAAATTAACCTTTGTCAACGCTGGTGGGCTGGCCAGCCACTCGCTCGCTTTTTTGCCAAAGTCCTTCATATGTGGCATCTGACTATGGGCCAGCAGGCCGGCTTCATCTTCCCATATTTCGTGCATGATGAACTGGCCCGGATGCTCCGCGCTTTCATATAATTCATAAAGCTGGCAGGCTGCTTCCGTACGTACCTGGGTTACCAGTTCATGTAATCCGTCTTTCAAAGCCGCTTCGGCACCAGGGCGGGCTATAATGGTCGCAAAAACTAATAAGGGCATGTCGATAATTGGTATGTCTGGATGAAATGTAGCGTTTTTTGGTTATTCCTGCCAGATTTCCCAGGCTTTTTCTGCCTGTAGCTCCAGCATTCGCAGTCCATTGTACACGGCTGCACCGCGCTCTTTGGCTAATTTCATGCCTTGTGTTTCGGCGGGATTATAAACCAGATCGTACAGTAGATGCCGGTCTGTTAATTGCGGGTAGGGGAGGGCTGGTGCTTCATTACTATGGGGGAATGTGCCAACCGGCGAGGCATTGATAAGTAAGTGAAAGTCCGCTATTAACGTGTCCAACTCGTTATATGTGAGGGTATCGTCTGTCTTTGTACGCGACACAAATTTATAGGGAATGCCCATATCTGCGAGGGCGACCGTAACCGCTTTAGAAGCCCCCCCCGTGCCGAGCACCAGTGCCTGTAAGGTGGCGGGTACTCGATTGAGGGTAGTCAGCCAGTCTGTCAATGACTGTCGAAAACCGTAATAATCAGAATTATAGCCTGTTCGTGAGCCATCTGATTCCAGTTTAATAACGTTTACGGCGCCAATTTTTTCGGCAGCTGCATCCAGCCGATGCATATAGGGTAATACGGCCTGCTTGTGGGGAATGGTTACGTTCAAACCGCGTAATCCACTGAGGTCAAAGAGGGATGGCAAAGCCGAAAGGTCCGGCATGTCGAATAAATCATACCGGGTATCCAGGATACCTTCCCGTGCGAATTTCTCCGTAAAGTACCGCTGCGAGAACGAATGCGTAAGGGGAAAGCCGATGAGGCCGTAACGAGTCATACTAATTTGCTTAAAACAGGATGCCACTGCTTGTGTGCAGTGGCATAGGTGATGCAATGAAGAAAGATACAGACCAGTTTGCTAGGTGCGCTTTTTGAAAAACTGAACAATAATTGGCAGGACAGACAAGCCTACAATGCCAAACACAACTAGTTCGAAGTTTTTTTGCACTATTGGGAAATTACCGAAGAAATAGCCCAGTAGTGAAATACTCGTTACCCAGAGTACCGCTCCCATAATACAGAACTTGATGTACGTGCTATATTGCATACTACCGGCTCCCGCCACAAAAGGAGCTATCGTCCTGACAATGGGGATAAAACGGGCTATAATAACCGTTCGTCCACCGTATTTTTCATAAAACTTTTCGGTTTCGGCGATGTATTCCCGCTTGAAAAACAGGATTCTTTCCCGTGATTTAATTTGCGTACCAAGAAAGCGGCCAACGAAATAGTTGACGTTATCGCCCAGCAGGGCGGCTCCAATCAGCAGCGGAATAATAACCCACACACTCAGGTCATTCGTTGGGCGGGCTGCCAGCGCACCTGCCGCAAACAGGAGCGAATCGCCGGGGAGTAGGGGCATCACAATCAGGCCCGTTTCCGTAAAAACAATCAGGAAGAGGATGGCGTATAGCAGTACTCCGTATTCGTTAGCCCATAGATCGAGGTAGCGATCCAGGTGCAACAGAAAATCAAGTAATGATTTGATAAGGTCCATAGTTGGTTTGTAGAGACGTACTAGTCTGTGTATCTACAGTTTATCTAAGAAATGCGTGAATGTATCGCCCCGCAGGCCCAACCGAATAGTTTCTAACGGAATAACTTCATGAGGAGCAATATTACCCAGATTTACGTTGGCACCCAGCAGTTTCACAAACCAAACCTGTTGTTCTTTTTGCGGGGCTTCCCACAGGATGCTCTCGAATGGAATCTGGGTCAGAATTTCTTCAACAAGTCCCTGCCGCACTTCGCCACTGGAGCGAAACAGGCCGACGGTACCGCCTTCCCGGGCTTCTCCAATTACTTTCCAGGCTCCTGCCTGCAACTCGGCTTTCATCAATTGAATCCACTTATAGGGAGGAATAATTTTAGCTTCGTCCTTTGATCCCACTTCCGATAACACCGTTACCTGAGTGGCTAACGTCCGGATGTATTCGCATTTTTCATCCTGAGGCATGTCAATCGAACCGTCCGACACTTCTGCGTAAACCAGACCGTACTTATCCAGTAGTTTACGGTACTCATCGAATTGCTTACGGACAACGAATGCTTCAAACAGGGTACCGCCAAAATAAATGGGCATGCCGGCTTCCTGATAAACAGCAATTTTTTCCTTCAGGTTTGGGGTAACGAATGAGGTAGCCCAGCCCAGTTTAACAATGTCAGTATGATTGGCAGAGGTAGATAAAAAATCTTCCACTTCGCGTATACTCAGCCCTTTATCCATAACCATAGTTAAACCGCTTTGACGGGGTTTAGCGGTACGGTCGGGTATCTGCGTAAGCGTATAATTCATGTGTGTAAGTAAATAAGCCTATTTAAAATCGCCCAAAAGTAGCATAAGTCTTGAAAACCTCCCAAGAAAGTCCATAAGAAATAGCATTATATTAGCTTGTAGCTTAGTTTAATACTATTTTTGCCCAATACGAACACACCTGTTTCGCTTTATATGGATAAGTTGACAAATTCGCGTCTTGCGTACTTCCATGCTCACATAGGCCACGATATGAGCAATAGCCCGTCGCCTTTCGGGCGCTGGCTCAAGGGAACTATTCGTGCGGTTGAGTATGGTAGTATGGTTGCTGAATTTGTTGTTCGTGAAGAGATGACTAATCCCGCCAATGTCTTGCATGGTGGTGTTTCGGCGGCTATTCTGGATGAATTGATTGGTGCAATGGTCGTCTGTCTTGGCCGCGAGTATGCCTACACATCGGTTAATTTGACGGTCGATTTCCTGCACGCGGCCTGGCTTGGGGATCGTGTAACGGCAACTGCGAAACTCATCAGGGCCGGGAAAAATATTGTACACTGCGAAGGATATATAGCGGCTCAAGACGGAAAAATCGTTGCCAAATGTGCCACTAACCTAATTCAAACCACCGTGAGAGTACCTTCCATAGCGGAGTGAACTTTCCGGGCAAGTATAGCTGGAATCTCTGGTTACCAGGCTTTAAGGCATCCCTGCAAAATTATATCCTGATTGAACCGGGTCTGCAATACTGAGTCGTTGTTGTGAAACAATAAATCTTTTACACACTACTCTATTCAGGTTTACGCAACTAGGCTGCAATGAGTCAAAGCCATTTTTTCAGAAGGGGGGTAACCCGATAAGTTCCGGTGAGGGATAATTTCGTATCCGCTTTGATAATGCAGTGAGGTATTTTTTTTGCATCATTCAGAGCGCAAGGATGGGCTTTGGGGTAACTAATATAATGCCTAAATACTACAGCAGACGCCAAAAGAAGTGATAGTAGTAGTCGGTAACTATAGAAATAATTTTGGAAGAAATAAGATAATGTCAGGAAAAAAGCATTTGTTCTATGGTAAAGAGTACAATTGTTTTTTTATCACCTGATTATCCCTATTATTGACAATTCATAAGAAATGAGGCAATTTTAAACACTTTTCTGCCAGATTAGTAGTGTTACATGTAAACGTAATTTAGATTTGGTTGCAAACGATGAAGGGTATCTACTGGCTTGTTGCATGGAAAAATTATTGCAAATGATGAAAAAAAATTATTGACTTTTGTGATTCAGTCTTAACATTGCAAAAAAAAAGCCTGTAGAGTCCGTTTAGCTCCTAATTTGATTGGTTGAACAGATGATAGATGGAATGTTATGAAGAAAGTTCTTTATGGATATTCCGGCAAAATTAATAAGGTGCTCTTGAAACATTTGTCAGGGAATGGTAGTCATATAGCATAAGCGACATGACCGGGTTCATTCTTACCCTAAAAACTGTCAATGATTAGAAAGGCATTCGAGTGTATACTTTCATCCGAAGGTCAAATTTTGTACTAGTTTCTTAATGTAAAATTGTCAGGTCAAATCAACGTTTAACTTTTAAAACATTGCGTCAAATTAACTCAATAAATATGCGAACATTTATCCAACAACACCCCATGAGGATGCTGGCTGGACTCGTGTTGCTAAGTTTTGCAATACCTTCTTTCAGTCTTGCTCAACAGGCTGATACAGTCCGGGTTCAAACAACCACGCCCAGCGGGAACTACGAGCGCGAGAACATCTATCGTTTAGGCAAAGGAATCTACACAGATACCTTACGTCGTAACGATTTCAAAGCACAGGCTGCCGATGTGGCTGAACTTGATGATTGTGATACCACATTCCAGACGTTCGTGTTGGTTCGGCGATTATCTCCCTGGCGAATTGGTTTGTTTGCCGGTCCAAACTTTGCCTATTGCGGAACCTGGGAAAATACCTTTGGTCCCAATAAGCGGGATAATACGCTTTATAACGGTGCCGGTTTCAATATCACGGCCAATGTAGACTATTTCCTGACACCTGCCACGAGAAGGCTGCGGTTTGGAATTGGTGCTGCTTTCGGTTACCAGAACTACATAACCCGCAGTATCTACACCGATTATTTATATAGTCTGGCTGCATCGCGTGGTTTTAATAACTCTCAGGTAACGATCAGCCAGCGTGCTTCGGAAGATATGTTTCTGACTGTTGGGCCGGTTCTTACTTTCACACTCGCCAGAAGCCGTCGCAACCCGGATGCCACAACATTTATTGAGTTGGCAGCACGCGGAGGCTTGTTCCGCACGGAGGCTGCAACGATAGCCGCTTTCACCCCGTCTACGCTGACCTTGCCAAACGTCCCGTCATTCGTGCAGGGAGGGGGTCTTATTCGGTCTGTTAATCCAAGTGCACATCTGTATCACTTAGGGGCATTAGGATCAGCCGCCATATTCTTCCCATTGAAGAACAACTGGAACATCGGTATTCAGGGACAGGGCTTTATTACTAAGATAAACTACCTGATTATTAATGGTATCGACGATCAGTTGTATGAGTTTAAGCGTAAGCACGGTGGATTTAGTGCTGGCTTAGCGGTTCGAAAAGGATTTGTTCAGAAGAAACTTATTCCTAAAGCTCCTGTATCCTGCCCAACCTGCGAACAGATTCCAGAACTGGACGTACAGTTTAACAACGCATCACTCAAAGGAGCCTCTCTGTCGTACGTCGATAATTCGAACGCAGCACAGTCAGCTCCTGTTAATACGGCGGCAACGGCACCAGTCATTAGCTGGAAGAGCACGACACCCAACCCACGGAACGAAACCTTTACGGCTCGTTTATACTATCGGCCAGATTCAGTAGTTGCCGGTAACACAGATCAGATAATTGCTCAGGTAGAGAATAGCACGGATACTTCCCTGCCATTTCCGACTGCTTACTTTTCAGGCGGTCAGTTGAACCCTGGTTTCTATTACGTTACCGTCCACAACAAACAGGTTGCCAAGTGTGGTACATGTATGAGTGAAGTGGCCACAACGAGCTTTGCCAGTATCCGTCCGAAACCACCAACTCCTGATTGTAAGTACAACCACAAACTGGAGCGGCTGGAAGTTTACTATCGTACGCCATACACCCGCGAAGTGGCTAACGTCTGTTACTGTAATGGTACGGTCACCTCGGTTGGCGACACCGTTACAAGACTTCGCTACCGCGGCCTGAATCGTGGCCTGGCGATGGGTACGGTTGAGTTCGATACGAACACTGTAATCCTGAACATTAACGAACTACCAGGTGGCCTGGCGCAGCAGCTGCAGGCTGAGAAAGCTAAAATCGAAAGTGGCAATGCTATTCGCTACAAAGGCCGTCGGGTACGCCCACAGGTTCAGTACTTCCGCGCTGTGTTCACCGTTACGAAACTGCCTTGCAACGGTCAGCCTGAGCAAGTGGTAGGTAGCTTCAACACAACGATTAGCGACAATAGCTACACAATCACCGACCTGAAACCGCTGACAGATGCTCAGAAAGCTAAACTGCTGGCACCTCCCGCACCCAAAAAAGCGACACCACGTCGCCGGGCCGGTAACAGTGGCCGCCGTTCAGATGTTATGTTCGGAGTAGAGTAAAGATCAACAACGACAAAAAACCGGGAGCCAACGCTTCCGGTTTTTTGTTTTGTGTCCCTATCCTAAGTACAGGACAAAAGTAGGGAGTAGCTGATGTTGAGGTAGTTTTGTGTCGCTAAACGTAAACCCCTCCAACTACTCCCTATGCAAAGTAACGAAGATGCTGTCTACGATGCCATCAAAGATCATTTTCAATGTGATAAACGGCGTATCCGCTTTATGGCCCTGCTGATCATTGCCCTCTTGAAACTGGCTGACTCCTCATTGGCTCAATGGAGTCTGGCTATCAACCAAACCACCCTGCGGGCTTCCCGACTCAAGCGACTGCAACGATTGATGAGCCGGTTTAATTT
>NZ_KB893457.1 GCF_000374085.1 Spirosoma spitsbergense DSM 19989
GTAGGCTTACTTCTGAGGGCTTTGAGTTCGCTATATTTCTGGCGGGCCAAAGCCACATATTCTTCTTCGGTGAAGGGCAGGGAGTGTTCGTCAGGCATGCCCTAAGCTACGACATGGTTGCGACAATTTGAATTGCACCCATTCAGATGAGTGATAACCTTTCGAACAAATCATTATTTTTTGAGAGGTTACTTGATTGTATGGTATATGAACTCTATTTCAAAAATGATGTAATAAGGCAGAAATGTGAAGTTCTTAAACATATTATGCTGATACCTTTACTAAATAATATAAATTACAATTATGACGTCTCTGATACAGATAAAATTTATGAACAGTTAGTAAGTCCAGACTCACAAGTAAACCGATCAATGTTACAATTTAATTTAATTGAGTCTATTAAAAATTTTGAATCTAATAAAGTTTAGGTAATTATGCTAGTTCAACCAATAATAATTGCACCGCAAAAAAAAATTCGAATTACAGAAATAAAATTGACTAATTGCAGAGCTTATCTAGGCCAATATGATCCGATTCGCCTTTCAGGGGGCCAAAATTTAATAATATATGGTGAGAATGGTAGCGGTAAAAGTTCTTTGTTTAAAGCTATAGGAAATTATTTTTCTAGTAGTTTAGACTCTTCCATATTGTTTGTAAAGAATAAATATTTCGAGGGAGATCCTGGTTCAATTGAGTTAACGTTTTCTTCATTTGATGCAGTTAGCAACAACAATACTAACGAGCCAGATAAGAAAATGAAATTTGGAAGTGATTTTTCTGATAATAATGCAAATTTTGTAAAATCAGCTTCTTTGATAAAAGGATTTTTAGATTACTCCAATTTACTCGATGTTTATCTACACAAAGAGTCCCGTCCTAATCTTTTCGGTCTCGTTGTGCTGAACTTACTTGGAGATCAGTATGCAGTCAGATCTGGTGGAGATTTTCGCTTCAAGCAAAAATGGAATGATTTACAGCGTAATTTAATTGATGAATCAAGAACGAGAAGATCTAAACGTCACAAGCTTTCTTTAATTGAATTAAGACAATATCATACACATTTAGATTCAACATTGACGTCAGTCTTTACCGAACTAAATCGTCTGCTATCAACATATTTTCAAGATCTACAAGTTTCACTTTCTTATGAGTTTCCAGAATTTATTTTTCAGTATGGAGCAAAATGGCAGTGGAATACAGTAGCTAGTTTAAAATTAAAGGTTTTTAAAGATGGCTTTGATATTTCAAATGACTATCGGGATACATTGAACGAAGCTCGTTTGTCTGCTTTTGCAATTTGTCTATATTTAGCATCCTTGAAGGAGAATCCAGATTTAGAACTCAAGCTAATATATTTAGATGACGTTTTTATCGGTTTAGATTCAGGTAATAGAATTCCAATTTTAGATATTTTAATAAATGAATTTGAAGATTATCAAATTATAATTTCTACCTATGATAGACATTGGTTTGAATTGGCTAAAAGGCGATTCAACGCTCTATCACGGAATAAATGGCTACCAATTGAGTTTTATGTAGGAAATTATGAATACAATAATAATTTGATTTCGAGGCCAATAATTGTAGTTGGTGAAGAGAATTACGACCGTGCTATCAAATATTTGCATGACCGGAGTAAACCAGATTATCCGGCAGCAGCAAATTATTTTCGAAAAACTTTGGAAGAACTAATTGTATCGTTTATGCCAAAATGGGAAATAGCTGATACAGAAAACACTCAAATTCCTGATTACCAATTAACTAGTTTATGCAATAGAACTTTCCTATTTCTAGACCGAATTGGTCAAGATCCAAAGCATATTAGTAATATAATAAGTTTGCTGCCAGCACTTTTGCATCCATTGTCTCATCATGAAATATCTGCTCAAGTTTACAAAAATGAGCTTTCTTTAGTTGAACGATCAATTAGTCTCTTGAAAGAACAATTGATCGTTTTAGATATACCAACGAATTATAAATGCGCTTTAGAAGCTTCTAAAAGATTAAAAATAACATTTGCTATTGATATTGTGTCAAATCATTATTCGTTCTACGAAATTATTTTAAAAGAACCTTTAACACTGAAACGGCAGACAAATAACGCATTTACTCTTTGCAAATGTTTATGTTACGCAGATAAAATTTATGGTCATAATGGAACTATATCTTACCCAGCTTTCAACCCAAACAAAAAAGATCTATCCTTTAATTATAATTCGCTGCATGATGCATGCGAAAAGATTTACACGTATTTAATTGGTCAAAATAGAATTGGATATTTTCCTAAAACTAATAATTATTTGGACCTAATAATGTACCACGATGGTACGATATGGAAAGCCATTAATGAGTTAGTTGTTTGAATTAATTGACGTTTTTTCCTAGTTGGCTTGTTGTGTTGGCGCAAATGGTAAAGTAATGTTTGGCTCTTTCGTTAAATGATCAGTGTGGCATACAAGAGTTTCACGTTTTTAAGAATCTGGATTTAGATACTTAACTGGTATTCACTTTATAGTAGCCTAAACAGGAGGTCAGTTAAAATTAATTACAAAGATGTTACCAGTATATGATCTTAATTGAGTTTAAAAATAAATTTTATGGAATAAATGAGGTTTTTCCCCATCTACTTACTTATAACCTACTCTTTTTTTTAGTAGTGATACAAACCAATTCTTGGTGAAGATAGGGTATGGTGAATGAACAAGAATTGTTATAATGCATAGAATGTTGATCGGGATTGCTTTGTTACTATATAAAGAAAGTTCTTTTTGTGAGCAAGAGTTGATTTTGCAGACTTATAGACGTGTAAATAAGTCCTCATTTACTCATTACAATTGACTGATTGATAGGTGATTGTAAACGGTTTTTTATTACGCATTTCCTCTTGCGTCAATAATACTTTGATACTACATTTGGCCAAAGGCATATAACGATATTTGTTCTTCCTACCCCACAATATATACTTTATCAGGCGTTGGCTCCAAGCTTTAGTGGAATTAAGGTTTCTGTTAAAAGTGCAGCAGGCCGATATTCCCTACCTCAAACAGCGACGACGGGTTGCCAAACCCGAAATGTGGAAGCTGGAAGAGATGATTCAGGTTGTTGAGGTATTGAAACGGTTGCAACTTTAAAGCGGTAACCGTAACAAAAGCGGTACCCGTAACATGCGGTAGGTTTTTTGCCCCTTTCAGAAGAAGACAGCGAAAATATTATTCTCAAACTGGGTACCCAAACAGACATAGAGACGATTGCCCAGTTTGGTCAGGCCAGACAGTCTCTCAGCCAACGGCTGAAGAAAAATAAATGGATCGGCCTGATTAGCGAGCAGTCCGGCATTCCCTACTTAAAAGTACGCCGTCGGATTGGCAAGCCTGAATTATGGAAAGCGGGCGAAATGATTCAGATGGCCGAAGTTTTACAGCGACTACAGGTTTAACCAAAGAGGGCAATATACGACCACGTAAACCGACCTTTTTCTGAACGACGGCTGTGTAATAGGGAGGTATCAATAAGATAAATCTAGTTTAATTCTGCTCACTTACTTACCTAAATACTTACAAATTATCTAAATATTGATGAATGGTTGGAGCGATGAGTGGAACCAAGGGAGGATAAGTGTTAAACGCTACTTCCCCGCTTTCGGTACGACGCTGATTTTACCACTCTCTTCGATATAGCAGGTTTTTACGTCGTCAGCGTTATCCACCCCTTCTTCGCGCAACATACCCATCAGTTCAGTTTGGCTAATGAGTTCTTTCTTCATGTTTTGCCGTTGTAGTATCCCGTCTTTAATCAGCAGAACCGGGTCGGGAGAGCCGAATTTTCTGAACAAAACGGACCTAAAGCCCAGCCAGTTGATGGCCACATCCCAAAAAACCAGTACACCCACCAGTACACAACCTTCCGTAACAGAATCGTACTCGCCCGCCATCGAGTTTTGGGAAGCATCGGAAATCAGGGTAATCAGCAGCAAATCCCCGATGCTCAACTGCCCGGCCCCACGCCGGAAAAACCGGATGTACAAAAAGCAGAACCAGTAGGTAAGGGTGCCCCGGATCATGATTTCTAGCAGAGACATACTGGGGACAAACATTTTATTCCAGTCAATGTCAAGCAGTAGTCGGTTCATTCTATCGTTCGTTTTTGTAAACAACTGAAGATCAATAGGAACGGTCCGCCCGGCGGCCTGGATCGAATTTCCTTAGCGAACGTCGCCCAGCGTAATTCGTTACCATCCACGTGGGATGGCTAATGCCGCTGTGGTCCATCTGCTATAAAATCCCTGATTAAACAAATTTACCGGGGAATTAATGGATCAAATAAAATCCCTTTGAAAGGTAAGTAATAAATATCTGTAACGTCGAGGGATATATTGGCTACCTATTGACACTATGTGGACTCAATTAGGGGTGTACGTTAACTGAATCACCAGCGCCTGCGCACCGGTTTTATTAGTTCGTTGCCAACCGACAGCCAGCGGTAGATGCTTACCAAGGTACACTTCAACGCCCAACACCAACTGACCAAAATCGTGTGGACCCGAGATCCAATCGCCCAACAGATGTAATTTTTGGTAAACTATACCGGCATCAAAACCCGTCTGAAATCCGGTACTTGGTCCATCCCCCAAATAACGGGCATTTGCCACATAACCTCCGGCCGAGAACGTATAATGGTCATCTCTCGAAGTGGCGGCCACATTTCCATACCCATACCCAACCCATTGGGGAGGTCGATCCGTCAGCGCGTTCAGTCCACCTTGAGACCCAATAGCCAACTTAATATTATCATTAATGGCAAATGCCTTTTGCGCATTGAGCATTAGTAAAGGACTAAACGACTTTTCGGTGGTTGAGTCGTTAGCGATAATTCGATGTTCTCCTGGCTGATAGTCAAGATTATATAGATTTACTCCTACCTCCCATTCATGACCTAAACCGTAATTTATGGTCGTCGAGGAACGAATCGATTCCGAAATGTTAATTTGCTGCTGCACCGCGATTTTGTGCTCATCGACCACATCGGAGGACGGGACATTAAAATAAGTCTGCTGACCAAAAACGGACGGACTAAAGCTGAATCCACTGATCAGGAGCAGGTAAATTTTTCTCATTAGGTAGTCGTAGTACAGATTCTAATAACACGACAACGTGTATTAAGTTAGTAGAACCATTAAGGCAATCAACTCGACATGCTGGAAACAAATTGGTATCTGGGTTGTGTTTGCCATCTCGTACGGCACCGACTTTAAAATCCGTCACCTAACCAATTTGGCGAAATGTAGGAGATATAGAACCGTATTATGCTACTGACGGAATTCGACAGTTATTAAAATTTGATTCATGTGAGATGAGGGACTTTTGTAGTCCATCGTGTCGATAAATTGTGGTGATTTCGCCAGCACACTAAATGGAATAATAAAGCCGCATCTGGCTTATGCTGGCGCGGCCTTTCATTGGTCTTATGGTTCGGTACAGTTGGCTGAAAAGGGGATAAAAGCTATTTTCAATTATTTCTTTACAGCTTTTCATATACGGAAAACAGTCGGACGTTTTAGTTAACGAGTACTCGGGAGAAGCAGGGTACCAAAAAGAGAAATCGTAGTTAATTAAGGGTAACATCAAGTTCTAACGTTTACCCGTTTATCGGACTATATGCTCCCGTAGTTCAGCCTTTTTCAGCTTCCTTTGAACGCAAAAATAGAGCGATAACTCTGCAGAGTTATCGCTCCAGTATGTTCACTAAAGACTACCGATCTACTGGTTGTCTATTTTTTTCGCTTTGCCACTAATGGCCCGTCCAGTTGCTTTGGTCGCTTTCGTAACAGCGCGTCCCGTTGCCTTTGTACCCTTAGTTACGGCTCTTCCGGTGGCTCTGCCAGCGGTGCCAACCGCGTGTGCTCCATCAGCAACACCGGTTTCAACTTTATCACCAGCGCGCCGGACATCTTGTCTGGTTTTTTCCTTACGGGCCGCCCGCGTAGCGGCATGATCATCCTGGGCAAATGCGCCGGTCGTTAATACCGCGCAAAGAGCAAGTGATAAAAGCAGTTTCGTTTTCATAACTTTTTGGGATGGTAGCGGAGCCTTACTCCAGATACGTTGATTGCATTGGCAGAATAACGTTTTTCGTTGGTTGTTTGTTTTTTGAGCTAAACTAGATGGGTATTGGAGGTGTCAAGTGTAGACTTACCTTATTGGTTTAGCGTCCATTACGCAAGGCGTTTACCCGCGTTCAACAACGTTTCGTAGTCTTTGGCGAAGTAGAAGCGCAGGACTGGACTTGCTACCTTTTTCTGGACATAAGTTAAGCAACATTTGTCCAGAAAAAGGTAGCAAGTCCAGGATACGGCTGCCATGGGATTTGGGCGAACAGAATAGCGCAAGCAGTGGCGAACTCGACTATACTTCCCGACAAGACGCTGATAAACAATTTGCTGGCCGGAAGGTTAAAATTCGGAGCTAGGCGAAGCAAAGACTCATTACTCGTTAACAGTATCAACCATGAAAATAGGAATCATCGGAGCCGGCTTCATCGGCAGTGCCCTTGCCGTTCGGCTCACTGGCCTGGGCCATTCCGTGGCTATTGCCAACTCGCGTGGCCCTGAAACGCTGGGCAACGTGGCCAAAAAAAGCGGCGCTACTCCCGTTACGGCCCATGAAGCGGCCCACTACGGCGAAATCATCGTGGTGACCATTCCCCTTAAGAACATTCCCGACCTGCCCAAAGACTTGTTCGATGGCGTACCCGCTGAGGTGCCGGTTATTGATACCAGCAACTACTACCCCCTGTTGCGTGATGGACACATCTCCGAATTAGAGCAGGGTGAGTTGACCGAAAGTGAGTGGGTACAGCAGCACCTGGGCCGGCCGGTAGTAAAGGTGTTCAATAATATCCTGGCCGACCACCTTGAAAAATTGGGGCAGCCTGTGGGCACACCCGGCCGTATCGGTTTGCCTGTAGCCGGCGATGACCCCGCTGCCAAGCAAAAAGTAATGGCTCTGGTGGAGGAACTGGGCTTTGATGCCGTGGATGACGGCAGTCTGCATGAATCATGGCGGCAACAGCCTGGCACGCCGTGCTACGCAGCCGATCTATCCGCCATGGAGCTACGGCAACAGTTAGAAAGTCTGGGTACAGAGCGCACGGAGCAGCAACACGCGCAGTTTTTGGCTAACCACGCTACGCAGGAAAAGCAAATGGAAGCTCAGGGCATCAAGCTTAAATAGCTAACGCTTTAACCCGCGGCCCCTAAAAACAACTAGGTAGTTTCACCAGTACCTGACGAAAAAGGGCTACACATGATTAGGTGTAGCCCTTTTTCGTCGATTAGGAACTCCCCATATGATTTCGGGTAGTCGCCAACGTTCCGGCAAAATGCTTAATCTGCCAGTAGTGTTTCTCTGAGCGTCGGAGGGAGTAAAGTAACCGGATGTTTGAATGAACCAAAGTTTAATATATTTCAAATTAAGTCACATCGAGGGTTTTCAATAAATGTCAACAACAATCCGTAGCAAACGGGTCGTTCTATCCGGCCAGTTTTCGCCTACTTTTGATGCTTTTATACGCTTAATCCGGCTGACAAATACCCCCCTTTTGAGTTATACCCTTGTATCAACTAAACAACAAGTGTATGATTAACGATCAACCGGACTCCATTCCAGAGCCGCTATTCATTCGGCGCGTCGGCATTATATTAGGTCTGACCCTATCTACTTTACTGTTGCTTGGACTGATGGGGGCCGCTTTCGACGTACTGCTGCTGGTGCTGGCAGCTACGCTGATTGCCCTGCCACTTCATGCGGGTGCCCGATGGATGAGCAAACGTACCAATTGGCCGGAGGGCGTTTCCCTCGCCATTGTAGCTCTCCTGACCATCGGTGTGCTGATAGGTATGGGGTGGGTTATCTCCACTTCGATTGGCGGGCAAATCGATCAGTTGCAGGAGCAGGCCCCTAAAGCATTGAAAAATGCGGAGGAGATGCTGCGTCAAACAAGCTTTGGCCGACAGTTGCTAAAAGAAGACATCAAACCGGAGAAATTGCTGGACAGTGGTTCTTCGCGCTGGCTGGGACGCATTTCGGGTGCTATTTCGTCCACGCTCGGTAGTCTGGCAGATTTGTACGTCATTCTGTTTCTGGCTGCTTTTCTGGCGGCACAACCTACTCTGTACCGCGACGGGCTGGTCCGGCTGGTTCCTAAACCGAGTCGAAAACGGGCCGAAGCGGTGCTGGATAAGCTAGGCGAAACCCTGCTGGGCTGGCTGGGTGGTAAGTTGTTTTCGATGGTCGTGGTTGGCGTTCTAAGTTTTGTAGGTCTGTGGCTGCTGGATATTCAACTGGCTGGAGCGCTGGCCCTGTTTGCGGGACTAATTACGTTCATCCCCAACTTTGGTCCCATCATCGCGTTAATTCCCGCCGTACTACTTGCACTATTGAGCGGCCCCCAGCAGGCCCTGTATGTGGTGCTACTCTACATGGGTATTCAGCTCGTAGAAAGTAACCTGCTGACCCCGCTCATTCAGAACAAGGTAATTTCTATGCCGCCCGCGCTGGTCTTTATCTCGCAGCTCATCATCGGCATATTCGCCGGGGGCATTGGGCTGGCCTTAGCCACACCTGTCATGGCCATCGTACTGGTTATGGTCAAAATGCTGTACGTACAGGACGTACTAAAAGACGGTTCTATCAAGGTGTAAACTTTATCCTAAAATACGACCGCCGTATAGAATACAAGGGCTGGTATGCCCTGTGTGTAGGAGCACAATTCGTCCGGTTCTCTTCCCTAAGATATGACTAATTCAGACGCACTAGATCCACGACAACGTCCTGATGTACAACAGGCTCTATCTGCTATTCAGCCCCTTA
>NZ_KB893458.1 GCF_000374085.1 Spirosoma spitsbergense DSM 19989
TGAAGACAAAGCCTTGCTGCATCGCTTCAGGTAGCAACTGGGGTTGCTTCTGGAGCCATCCTTGGATTTGTTGGCGGGCAAAAGCGATTTCTTTCATGAAGCGGGGATAGTCTTTTTGAGCGATAGGAATGAAGATAGTGGCGAAGTTTATTTTATCTTTGGAAGCTGCCATGCTACTGGAGGTGTTTGGGTGCAACCACATCAACAGCAGTAATGGCAGCTTTTGTTTAGCGATCATTGCAAACTGTTACAATTAGAAATTGGTAAACATGGCGTTGATATTTTCTTTCTGTTCCCCGTTCTCTTCGTCTTCGGCTCCGCCCATTGACGTGTACACAAATTTAGGGACGGTAAACCCCTCGGTTCGCTGGTTCAACAGGTTAAAAAGGTATTTATCATTGTACTGTAGGGCGGGACTAGCGGCAACATAGGAGCGGAAAACGTTGTCCTGCTTGGCCATATTTTGCAGCATTGCATATAAACAAAAGTAGCCGCCGAACGAATGGCCCATTAAAACCCGCGTGTCAGGTTTAGCCCGGTACGTGCTATCAATGTAGGGAATTAACTCGCTTTGTATAAACTGCTGAAATTTGTCTCCACCCCCACTTTTCTTTATTTCATAGACGGGTAACGCCTTTGGATACAAGTAGTCACGAGTGCGTAATTCCTCCATCTGTTCAAAGTTCTTGTAGCCGATACCCACCAAAATAACAGGAGCCATAATGCCCATTTCGTTGTACTTGTCCACCATTGCCGCCACGATGTCAAAATAGATATTAGCATCAAGCAGATAAATCGTCGTGTATCTGCGGGCGGGTTCTTTATCGTAGCCTTGGGGCTTTTTGATAAATAGCGAGTAAGTATCTTTGACCGAGTTAGAGTGAAACCGTATCATGCTGTACGACTCCGGGGTAATTGTCGCTATTTTCTGCGCAATTGCGGGCGAGAGACACATGGCAAGTAGTAGGGTCGCAACGATTGAATTCTGAATCTTCTTCATAGATAGTAAAAGGTTTCCAATAGGAGTACTAAACGAGGTCAGGCCGTTGTAAGTGAGAGTGCTTTTTTGCTGGGGAGCGTTGCTCGGCGGATTAGTGCAAAACTAAGAAGTCGGCCGCTAGTCAGATAGATCCAGTTTCTTGCCTAATTCCCTTTACATAATTGCAGTTACAAAACCACTCCGGATAAAGTACAAGTCATTTACGAAACCTTCACTTGTACTTTAGCTAGTTTGGCTTCCAAACGACGGCGCTTATTGTTCGATATACCCGTCCCTTTGCCTAGCCTGCTGACTCATAAATCCGCTGGATAATTTCCTGTAGGATAGCCCCCTGCTCAGCGGTGCAGACGTTGGACGGTTTTCCGGCGCAGGCAGCCAGAAAAGCGGCCGTATTTTTTAGTTGAATATCGACTTCCTCCAGATACGGAAACTGCACATCGGCCAGTTCGCCCGCCAGTTCGGTGTGGAGCGAAAACGGAAAGAGTTTTACGCCCCCTTTGCTGCCAAACAGTTCCAGATTCCGGTCTTTATCGACCTGCGTGTTCAGCGCAAACGAGGCCGATAGCATAATGGACGCTTTGCCGGGAAACGACAGGTACGCCATTGCCGCATCCTCCACCTCGAACGTAGCCGGATTCCAGTCGCCCATTAACCCTTTGCCACCCGCTTTGCCAATAAAATCGTAGGTATTACCCAGCACCGAATCAGGTACCTGATAATCGAGGGCACAGAGGGCGAGGTCAAGCACATGAACGCCGAGGTCCATCAGCGCACCACCACCCTGCATGGCTTTATTGGTAAAGTAACCCCAGCCGGGAATACCCCGCCGACGCAGGAAATGGGCTTTGATGTGGTACATATCACCGAGTAGTCCATCGGTTTTGCAACGGGTGAATAACTGCCATTCGGGCGTTTGCCGAAGCTGGAAATTGTAGGCCAGTATCCGCCCTTTCTGGGCGGCCAGGTCGGCCATTTCGCGGGCGTTTTGGGCGTTCAGCGCGGGGGGCTTTTCGCAGAAAACGTGGCAGCCATGTTCCAGGGCTTCCATCGTCTGCGGATAATGCAGGTTGTTGGGCGTACAGATGACGACCACATCGGGCGCACATTGCTGGTAGAGTTGGGTCGTGCTGTCGAATGCGTGGGCAATACCGTGGGCATCGGCCAGGGTGCGGGCTTTACCGAGGTCGCGGCTACAAACCGCTACGACTTCAACTTGCTCCGGCAATTGTTTCAGCGCGGGAATATGATTCTTGTCGGCAATGTTACCGCCCCCGATAATGGCTGCTTTTAGTACGGTCATGCCGCAAAGAAAGTGAAAAAGTGTTCTGACTGTATATGAATCGCTAACGCAAAAGCGCCTGAATGCATCGAGCCAGCCACTTTCAGGGTGACTGGCTCGATACGGTATTACTTAAGTAAGTTCAATCCCGCCGTTTTGGGTATGCGCCGGGTTGCGGGTGCGGTTAATTCTTGCCGCCACTCACCGACGAAGCAGGTTTGCCATCGGCGGCTTTTTTAGCGGATTTGGCGAAATCACCGGCTTTGATGATCGAGATTTTTGAGGGGTCGATGTGTTTTTTCATGGCGGCATTGACCTGTTCAGGGGTCAGGCTCTCCATCTTTTTCTCGAAATCGGCATCCCAGTTCATCGTACGGTTCAGGTACAGGTTATTGTTGAGCGTACCCGACAGCGAGGGGTCCTGCGCCCGCGACACCATCCGCGACTGTAACAGACCCGAACGGGCTGCCTGAATCTCTTCTGCCGTGAAGCCATCTTTTACAACCCGGTCCATTTCTTCCCGGAAGGCTTTTTCCAGCCGCTCGGCATTGTCGGGGTTGTAAATGGCGTAGGTCATGAACATACCCGTTTTGTCGAGCGGGTTGGCCGATAGCTGCGAACCGACGCCGTAGCTGATACCTTCCTTCTGACGAATACGCGTGGCCAGCCGCGAGTTCAGGAAGCCACCCCCCAGCATGTAGTTACCCAATACCAGTGCCGGGTAATCGGGGTCGTCGTCGCGCAGAGGGATGTTTACACCCGCCAGCATGAGGGCGTTGGCTTTGTCGGGCGTTTCGATGGACTGTGGACTTGGCTTCACGTCGTTATAGACCGATACCAGGCGGCTGAATGGCTTCTTCGCTTTCCAGGTACCAAACTCGCTCGTTACGGCCTTCTTTACAGCGGCCTCATCGAAGTCACCCACGGCGGCAAACGTAGCACTCTGTGCGCCATAGAAGTCCTTGTAAAACTGCTTGAGGTCGTCCAGTTTGGTGGCGTTGATGGCGGCTACCTGCTCATCGGGCGTTTGGGTGTACCGGACATCGTCTTTCGGGTACGGGTTCATGGTCCGCTGGAAAGTCATGCTGGCTATAGCCTGCGGCTCCGACCGCTGCGACTCGATTTGCGCCAGTTGCTCCTGCTTCAGTTTGTCGAACTCGTTGGCATCGAACGCGGGGTTCTTCAGCATGTCGCTCACGATTTTAACAACGGCGGGCAGGTTCTCCTTCGTTGTTTTGATGACAGCATTTACCTGATTGCCTCCGCCAAACATATTGACCTGCGCCTTGAGTTTGTCGAACTCATCTTTCAACTGTTGCCGGGTGCGGGTAGTGGTGCCTTTATCGAGCATACTGGCCGTCAGGTCGGCAATGGTACCTTTATTCTTCAGGCTGTTCACATCGCCATAGCGCAGGGTCATCCGGGCGTTCACTTCGTTGCCACGGGTTGTTTTGGGCAACAGGGCCAGTTCAATGGTGTTAGGCTGTTCCGTGCGGTGGGTGCGGCTGTCGATGTTGGCAGGAGAGGGGTCGAATGCTTCGCCCTGCGCCACTAACGCCCGGCCTTTGTAGTCTTTCACCATCGCGGCAATATCGGGCGGATTTGGGACGTCGACGCGGTCGGGCGTGGGGTCTGGCTCAAAAATACCGACGGTACGGTTCGAGGGTTTGAAGTAGTAGGCGGCCACACGCTTCACATCGGCAGACGATACCTTTTCGAGGGCGTCGCGGTAGAGGAAACCCAGCCGCCAGTCGCCGGTGGCAATGTATTCACTCAGGGCCAGGCCTACGCGCTCGGCGTTTTTGAAACTCAGTTCTACGTCTTTGAGCAGTGTGGCTTTAGCCCGGTCTATTTCTTCCTTCGTGGGCGGCACAACGGCTATCGAATCCAGGGTATTGAGCAGGGCGGTTTTGGCCACGTCCGTCGATTTCTCCTTGAGTAATTCGGTAGCGAAATACACGTAACCGGGGTCTTTGGTCGTGAACGAGTACCCGTATTCCTGGGCGGCCTTCTTGGTTTCGATCAGGGCCTTATACAGCCGTCCGCTGGGTTCGTTGGTCAGGGCTTCGGTGATTACATCCATCGTCGGGTAATCGGGGTGCGAACCGGGCATGATGTGGTACAGGGCCGATATTACTTTGGTATCGCCCACCCGACGCAGCGTAACGTTACGCTCACCATCCTGCGTTGGTTCGATGCTGTACGTTGGCTGTAACACCCGCGTTGGGCGGGGGATAGACCCAAAATACTGGTCGACCAGTTTCAGCGTTTTGCCCTCGTCAATCTTTCCGGCCACCACCAGCACGGAATTGTCGGGCTGGTAAAATTTCTTATAAAACGCCTGGAGGTTGGCAATAGGGACTTTCTCGATGTCGGAGCGGTTACCAATGGTCGAGTTGCCGTAGTTGTGCCAGACGTAAGCCGCACTGACAACGCGCTGATTCAGCACCCGGCCGGGGTTGTTTTCACCACTCTCGAACTCGTTTCGCACCACCGAAAATTCACTTTGCAGGTCTTCATTTTTGATGAACGAGTTCACCATCCGGTCGCTCTCCAGGTCGAGGGCCCAGTTCAGGTTCTCGTCGGTAGCGGCAAACGTTTCGAAGTAGTTGGTGCGGTCGAGCCAGGTTGTACCGTTGGGCCGGGCACCGTGGGTGGTCAGTTCCTGCGGAATGTTGGGGTGTTTGGTCGAACCTTTAAACACCATATGCTCCAGCAGGTGCGCCATACCCGTTTCGCCCAGTCCTTCGTGCCGGGAGCCGACCAGATACGTCATATTGACGGTAATGGTAGGCTTCGATGGGTCGGGAAAGAGGAGTACTTTCAGGCCGTTCTTCAGCGTGTATTCCGTAATGCCTTCGACTGATGCGCCTTTGGTAATACCTTCCGGTACTGCAACGGCGGCTGGCTTGTCCTGAGCAGGGGCAAGGCCCATTGTACCGGCCAGCAAAGCAACGGCCAATGTACCGATTCGCACAGAGTTGTTTCGAATAAACATATAGTTAGTTGGGAAGTCTAAAAACTAAGCGTGTAGGTAGAGATAAAAGGTCAGTTTATCAACCGATTTTACAGCGGGTTAATAAAAATCAGGATAAGCGGTCGGATTTGTCAGAATACCAGATTGTCGATCAGTCTTACCTTTCCCAGATGGGCGGCCAGACAAATAGCCGTCTGGCCCGGAGCCAGCATTTCGTCGGCCAGTTGCAGCGTATCCGCATTGACTACTTCCACATATTCCAGCGTAAAGGCCGGACTGTTTGCGAAGAGGGTTTGTACGGCGTTTTTAGCCTGCACGGTACTATGTCCTCCGGCCAGCATCTGGTGGGACTGCGTTAGTGCCCTGAACAGCAGGGGGGCCTGTTCTCGCTCGGTGGCGGTCAGATTACGGTTGCGCGACGACAAGGCCAGCCCGTCGGCTTCCCGTATGGTAGGGCACCGAATCAGTTCGACCGGAAAGCTCAGCTCTTTGGTGAGTCGCCGGATTACGGCTACCTGTTGCAGGTCTTTCTGCCCAAAATAGGCCCGGTCGGGCTGAACAATGTTAAACAGCTTGGCTACCACAATCCCCACGCCGTTGAAATGCCCCGGCCGGAAGGCGCCCTCCATCGTGGTTTCCAACGCACCAAAATTCAGGCGGAGCAGGGGAGAGTCAGCGTACATTTCAGGTACGGACGGAACAAAAACCAGGTCGCAGCCCGCCCCTTCGAGGAGTTTATAATCGGTCTCCAGCGTACGCGGGTAACGGGCGAGGTCGTCGGCGTTGTTGAATTGAACGGGATTGACAAAGATGCTGCTCACGACAACCTCGTTTTCCTGACGGGCGGCTTCGAGGAGGGTGGCGTGCCCTTCGTGCAATGCGCCCATAGTAGGCACTAAACCAATGGATTGGGCAGAGCGGATACTTTTTAGCTGCTGACGCAATCCCGCAATGGTATCAAATTGAAGCATACTCGGACGGTAAAAATGAACGGGTGCCATTCGGGAAAATGAGTAACCGGTTTATACCCGCTGCTTTTCTCCTTTATGCCCCCTGATTACTTTTTTTGCACAAATCTTATTGAAATACGGGAAAAATTTGTATAATTTTGCAAGTTTTTTGGTTCACTAACGCCAACACACGCTTCCCATTTATGAGCAAATTACGCATTCTCTACGTCGCCAGCGAAATCAATCCTTTCCTGAAAACGTCCGATGTCGCTGACTTCGTCCGCAAATTACCGCAGGCTATGCAGGAGCGGGGGATGGAAATAAGAATCCTGGTACCCCGCTTTGGGTTAATCAACGAGCGTAAGAACCGATTGCATGAAGTGGTTCGGTTATCAGGCATCAACATTGCAGTGGGTGATGACGAAAAGCCGTTAATCATCAAAGTAGCGTCTATTCCAACGGCCAAACTACAGGTGTACTTTATCGACAATGAAGATTATTTTCAGCGTAAATACGTTTTTCACGACAAAGAAAACCGGTTCTACGCCGATAACGACGAACGGGCTATCTTCTTCTGCAAGGGCGTTCTGGAAACGGTGAAGAAACTTGGCTGGGCACCCGACATCGTTCACTGCAACGACTGGATGACGGCCCTGATTCCGCTTTACCTCAAAACGACCTACAAAAACGACCCGATGTTTAAAGATACCAAGTCGGTCTTTACGGTCTACAACAATTCCTTCGAGCACCGTTTTGAAGGGGATATCATCGAGAAAGCCCGCATGATGGATATCGACGATGAGATGCTGTCGGAGCTTAAAACGGCTGACTTTGAAGGGTTTATTCGAATTGGTTCTACGTATGCCGATGCGGTGGTACGGGCCGAGGAAGAAACAAGCGAGAGCCTGAACGCTATCCTGACCGATTTCACCGAGCATAAATTCGAAACCGTGGAGGACGAAGACGTAACGGACCGCTACTTTAACCTGTACACGCAGCTATTGGGATAAACGCTACGTGTTTTTCGGGAAATGGCTGCGTGCCTGGCTTACGTTTCCTGTCTGTTTGCGGAATAAAGCAGGATACCCGCTCTGATGAATCACTTCATCGGAGCGGGTATCCTGCTTTACCCCTAGTTGAACTGAATAGGGGGGGCGCACGTCAATAGCATCAGACTACCCTATACCGGAGCCATCCATTGCGTTGCTCACTTACTGCATGTGAACGCGGAACTGCCACACCTGCTTATCCAACTCATAACTCAAGTCCTGGAACTTGTTAGACGTTACATCATCCCCGTTTTTGGCGGTGCTGTCAATCCGCTGGCGTACCCGCCTGGCAATCGTAAAGATACGCTCGGTCATAATCTCCAGCACCTGCCGGTCGGATAACGGTCCACCCGGGAACTTGGGCAGATTAGCCGACTGTACAATTGTTTCGGTCCGGCCATCGGTCGACATACCAATCGACAACTGACGCTCGGCGAGTATGTCTGCATACGTACGGTACTGATCGGCGTACTTTTGCAACTGCTCATGCAGGGGCAGGTAAAGCGGGCCCCGCAAATTCCAGTGCGATTGTTTGGCGTCATGAAACAACTCTAGCAGTTCAACCACTGTAGCCTGTAAATCGGCGTTGATAGCCTGCCGTTTGCTTTCTTCCAGCGGAATCCACTGGTCAGCCTGCGGATAACGGTAGTTGCCTAATTCAGACCCGGATGCTGCACCTGTCTGAGGCATCGTCGTGGCATTCGAATTGGGTTGATTCGTACTACCGGCACGGCGGTTTTGCGCCAGGGCAGGTAGGGTTGTTAAAGCCAGGATAAATACGCCACTGACTGCGCACATTTTCAACATTCTAAATTGAGTTTTCATAAAAATTGAGTTTGAAAAAATAAAGAAACTAGACTTGGTTACTGATGTTACGCAGCCTTGGCCAATAGAGTAGATTGACTTTTGAGGCTGTTGAGTTCCTGCAAAGCCAACTTAGTTGCATTTAGCGTCAGCAATTTCTTTAAAGCAAAATGATTTTTTGATGTGGACAGCCGTAAGGCTTCCCACTTAACAAAGGCCAGCATCACCAAAAACAAATGGTTGCTTTGACTACGAACCGTGTGCGCCGGGGATGCCCCGTAGCCCGTGTTCGACTTGATGGATTTGTGAAATTCCTCGA
>NZ_KB893459.1 GCF_000374085.1 Spirosoma spitsbergense DSM 19989
GCCATCGGTCGGTCAGCAACTCATTTGTCAACATGTATGGCGCGCTAATCGCCTATTCATTTTACGAACGCAAGCCAACAGCACACGTCGACATAAGTAACCGTCTGCTCGCTTCCGGTGAATCTGAATGGGCCTTAGCTGCTTAAAAGATCTCATAGTTCGCGTTAATGTTACCTCTTTTACCCCCCGCTGGTGTACAGCTTCTATCTATTGACAACCTCAATCGTGTTGTCGGCATTGACGGTCACTAATTCAGGACGTACCCAGCGGAATGGGTTTTCATTCTTCTGTGGCTGTACGTTAATCTGATTCAGGTCGGGCGAGAAGGTAAAATAACGAGAGGTTCCCCTTCCCACGGTTTGTTCCCCATGTATATGTACTGCTCAGGCCACCATTGAACGAATGAAAAACTTGGGGTTGGACTATATTTCGATGCCCCGTAACTACGTATTTCGAGGTTATTCCCGTATTCTTTACGCAACTGGGAAATCTCGGCGAGCATATCGGCAGAAACCTGACCATCCAGATTCACGTCAATGGCTTCACTGCTGGTCGAGCGGATAGGTTTATATTTCCCGTGAAACTGCTCGTGTAATGCATTTACCTTTTTATCGAGAGCAGGCTCTTCTGGCGAGCAGCCAACGAGGTAAAGTCCGCTCATGAACATGAACATAAACAAAAGTAACCGGTTGATGCTCATGATCGAGTAAGGTTATATGGGTAAAAATAAATGACCGCTACAACATACGTTTTGAATTTATAACGCGAAAAAACGGGTGTTGTTACCATTTTGACGAACCGTCCTGCCAACTTTGTACCTACGAATACATACCTGTAAAGTGAGTCATGGCAAAAAATAAAAAACCGACTGAAAAAGGCCCCGACGTTATTCTGATCGGCGCGGGCATTATGAGTGCAACCCTGGGCATACTACTGAAAGAACTACAGCCCGACATCACCATCGACGTATACGAACGCCTGGACCACGCAGCTGCCGAAAGCTCCGATGCCTGGAACAACGCGGGTACCGGCCATTCGGCCTTTTGCGAGTTGAATTATACGCCCGAAAACGAAGACGGTTCCATCGACCCGTCGAAGGCCATCAAAATTGCTGAATCGTTCGAGCAGTCGAAGCAATTCTGGTCGTATCTGATTCAGCAGGGGTTTCTGCGCGATGCGCCCAATTTCATCCGCTCTATTCCGCATATGAGTTTTGTGTGGGGAGCCGATAACGTCGATTACCTTCGCAAACGCTACGATGCGTTGCAGCAGAATTACCTGTTTCATGGCATGCAGTATTCCGAAGACCCGGCCCAACTCGCCCACTGGATGCCGCTGGTGATGACAGACCGCAACCCGGCCCAACCGGTAGCCGCTACCCGGATGGACATTGGTACCGACGTAAATTTCGGGGCGTTGACCAGAGCGATGTTCCGCCGACTAACCGATATGCCGGGCGTGAATATGCACTTTGCCCACGAAGTGCGCGATTTGTGGCGTTCAAAAACGCTGGGCGGCTGGAAACTGAAGGTCGAGAACGTAACCACCAACAAAGAACGCGAAGTACAAACCGATTTTCTCTTTATTGGAGCGGGGGGTGGTTCGCTGCGGCTGCTCGAAAAGTCGGACATTCCCGAGAGCCGGGGCTTTGGTGGTTTTCCGGTGGGTGGTCAATGGCTCAAATGCACGAATCGGGATGTGATTGAGCGGCATCAGGCCAAAGTATACGGCAAGGCGTCGGTAGGTGCCCCGCCTATGTCGGTGCCACACCTGGACACCCGCATGATTGATGGCAAGCGCGAACTGTTGTTTGGTCCCTATGCCGGATTCTCCACTAAGTTCCTGAAAAGTGGTTCCTATATGGACCTGCCCAAGTCTATTCAGTTGAGCAATATGGCTCCCATGCTGATGGCCGGGCTGCACAATATTCCGCTCACCCGGTACCTGATTCAGCAGGTGATGCAGTCGCCGGACGACCGGATGGCGGCCCTGCGCGAGTATTACCCCGATGCGCGTCGGGAAGACTGGGAGCTGGAAATTGCCGGGCAGCGGGTGCAGGTTATCAAAAAAGATGAAGAGGAAGGGGGCGTCCTGGAGTTTGGTACCGAAGTGGTTAGTGCCGCCGATGGTAGTATTGCCGCGTTGCTGGGGGCTTCGCCGGGAGCGTCAACCGCCGTATCTATTATGCTCGACCTGCTGAAACGCTGCTTCCCGGAAAAACTCGCGACAGTAGAATGGCAGCAAAAACTCACCGATATTATTCCGAGCTACGGACAAGTTTTGGCCGATAACCCCGAACTGGGCATTGCCCTCCGCAAGCAAACGAGTGAAATACTGGGTCTTGGCGAGTACGAATACACGTCCGATTCGGCACAGTAACCATTTTAAGGCATCAGTACGCTGGTGTTTGCCCGGGTAAACACCAGCGTGTTAAACACAATCGGTTTTATGGAAGAGGAACGAGAAAGTTTAAAGCCTATAGAAGGAGCTAGTCGACCCGCCCGATCCCGTTTGCCCTTGAAAGGTGAGTTGTTGCTGGCCGTTGCCCCTACCGTAACGGTACTGATTGTGTTTGGGCTGGTTGAAGTGCTCAGCAGGCAGCGGCTGTTATTTGCTTCCCTGGCCTCCAGTGCTTTTCTTATTTACCTCGACCCTCAGCATGGCACGAATAGTATTCGGACGCTGGCTTTTTCGCAGGTAATGGCGGCTAGTATTGGCCTGGTGATGTACCTCCTGCTGGGACCGGGTTACACATCGGGTGGCCTTGCTATGGTTGTGACGATTGTACTCATGATTGTTTTCGACGTAGTTCACCCACCTGCGGTGGCCACCTCCCTAAGCTTTGCCTTTCGGGCGGGGAACGAGTCGAATTTGCTGCTGTTTGTTATGGCACTAAGCATTATTGTCGTCCTGGTTCTGTTGCAGCGGGGGTTGATGTGGTTGCTTACGCGCCTACAGAAGAAGCGGTGAATGTTAATAAAATTATATTTTTTTTCACTTCGCCACCCGTCTATTCAGAGGACTTTCTTCGCTTTACATTCGGGGAATCCCCGACGGCTGTTTCAGTCAGCATTACTGGCTTCGTCCGTTATCAGTCAGCGGGTAACGGCCTTACCGAAGCAACAATTCCAAAAGGAGATAATCCATTAATTACCAATAGAATACAGCTTTTACCCTCAGCAAAACGGGCATAAACTCTCCTTATATATACCTGTGAAAGCAGGCACTATAACACTATTTTCGGATGGATGCCCCGCAGAATAATACGCCGTTATTCGTGCTTTTTTACTGGTTAACCCAGGCCTATTTTGCCCCGTCCCCGTTCATTCGTCATCTCTTTTTATTCACTAATTGATTAAAAAATTAAACAACCTAATTCCTGACTCAGTTATGATTCTAGGTTTTTTATCTAATTCTTTTCACAATTCACTAATTACCTAATTACAACACGAGTATGAAAGTTATGAAAAATTATCTTGCCGGTTTACTGATGCTGGTTGCTTTATCGGCTACAGCACAGGAGTACAAACCATTCAAAGTAAATGTATCCGTTGGTTATGCCAAGCCTTTCAATGCCGGTACATCGGGCGGTTTTCTGGTAGCCGTCGAGCCTAAGTATGGCCTTTCCGATAACTTCGACCTGGGCCTTCGCCTGGAAGCGGCCTCGGTAGCACGGGGTATCCAATACAACGGCAACACAACCACCGGTGATGTAGGCACCTATAGTTCAGCCCTGCTGACGGGTAATTACCTGTTCGGAGCGGGTGGTGTGCGCCCTTTTCTGGGTCTGGGTGTAGGTCCGTACTCGATTGGTGCTGCCGGAACGGTGGTTATTAGTAGCAATGGCCAGGCAAACCAGAACATTGACCTGGTTAGCGATACCAAATTTGGTGGCATGGTTCGAGGTGGTATCAAGGCGGGTCACTTCGTTGCGGCTGCTGAATTCAACTTCATCCCATCAACCGACCGGACAATTTCTAATCAGACCATCACCAGCAACAATGCTTACCTAGGTATCAAGATTGGTGCCGACATTGGTGGTGGCCGTCGATAGGGTTCATCAACCGGTGCAAAAAGCCCCCTCAGCTACGTTGAGGGGGCTTTTTTCGTTTAAACGATCCGGTTACGGGCTGGATGGGCATTTACTGTACGGGAAGTAAGCTGGATTTAG
Source organism: Spirosoma spitsbergense DSM 19989 (assembly GCF_000374085.1). Taxonomy (GTDB): domain Bacteria; phylum Bacteroidota; class Bacteroidia; order Cytophagales; family Spirosomataceae; genus Spirosoma; species Spirosoma spitsbergense. The sequence goes on from NZ_KB893459.1 coordinate 4,172, forward strand.
TATCTTGTGCCATTGTCAATTTAACCAACTCCCATTCCTACCGATAGCGGTGTACCCTGCTTATGAAAAAAATCTTCCTGCTCACCTGTTTCCTGATACCCGTTTTGCTTCCAGCCTTATCCCAGGACCGGCTGATGGGTAAAACCTTTGCGACCCGTGCTGTGGTGATGGCCAGACACGGCATGGCCTGCACCTCACACCCACTCTCCACCCAGGCCGCTATCGATGTACTTCGGTCGGGGGGGAATGCCATCGATGCGGCTATTGCCGCCAATGCGATGGAAGGACTGGTTGAACCCCACGTTAACGGAATTGGGGGCGACCTGTTCGCTATTGTCTGGGATGCCAAAACCAAAAAACTGTACGGGCTGAATGCCTCCGGCCGGTCGCCCTATTCGCTCACCCTGGCCGAATTTCAAAAGCGGGGCCTGACGCATATCCCCTCCGACGGGCCATTACCGGTATCCGTGCCGGGTTGCGTAGATGGCTGGTTTACCCTGCACAAGCGGTTTGGCAAAAAGCCAATGCCGGAAATTTTATCCCACGCGATCCGCTACGCCCGCGAGGGGTATCCGGTTCATGATGAAGCGGCTTTCTACTGGCCCTCCATGATTGCCCGGTTCAGTAAATACCCCAACGTAAAAGAAACCTACGCCCCAAACGGGGCAGCACCCAAACGGGGCGAACTCTTCAGGAACCCCGCCCTGGCCAATACGCTCGAAAAAATCGCCAAAGGAGGCCGCGATGCCTTCTACAAAGGTGACATTGCCCAGACGATTGATGCGTTCATGAAAAAAATGGGGGGCTACCTGAGCGCAAAAGACCTCGCCGACCATACCTCCGATTGGGTAGAACCGGTATCAACCAACTATCGGGGCTACGACGTATGGGAGTTACCACCCAACAGTCAGGGTATTGCCGCTTTGCAAATGCTGAACCTGCTGGAAGGCTACGATTTCTCCAAAATTCCCTGGGGTAGCCCCGAACACATTCACCGGTTTGTAGAAGCCAAAAAGCTGGCTTTCGAAGACCGCGCCAAATACTATGCCGACCCGGCCTTTGCCAAAATCCCCGTTAACGAGTTAATCAGTAAGTCTTACGCAGACGAACGGCGCAAACTCATCGACCTGAACCGGGCGGCCAGCCGCGTCGATGCGGGTAATCCCGCGCTCAAGCAGGGCGACACCATTTACCTGACCGTAGCCGACGAGGAAGGCAATATGGTATCGCTCATCCAGAGCAACTACCGGGGCTTTGGCTCGGGCATGGTGCCGGATGGTCTGGGTTTCATGCTTCAGGACCGGGGTGAACTCTATAGCCTGACCGATGGCCAGAATAACACCTTTGCCCCCCACAAACGCCCGTTCCAGACCATTATTCCGGCCTTTGTAACCAAAGACGGACAACCCTTCATGAGTTTCGGGGTAATGGGCGGGGGCTTTCAGCCAATGGGCCACGTGCAGATCATTATGAACATGATCGACTACGGCATGAATCCGCAGGAGGCAGGTGATGCACCCCGCATTGACCACGATGGCTCCTCCGAACCCACCGGCGAACGCATGACCGACTCGGGCGAGATTAAACTGGAATCAGGTTACCCCTACGAAACCATCCGCGACCTGATGCGTAAAGGCCACAAAGTGGGCTACGGTCTCGGTGGCTACGGCGGCTATCAGGCCATCATGTACGATGCTGTCAATAAAGTCTACCATGGAGCAACGGAGTCCCGGAAAGACGGGCAGGCCGCCGGGTTTTGATGTAAACTGATCTCTATAAAAGAAGCCTGTTCAGGCATGACCTCAGCAAAGTAACCCTGATTAGAAATCCTGTTTAGAAGCCGGGGTTTCAAGCGGTAGATGCCAATATAGCCGTTACTATGTTTTCGCTGGCAATCATCGAAACCTTTAACGGTAAAACGGCCAATATTCAGGTCCTGCATCTGCCTCAGTTTTTCTTTGAAATTCCGAGGCCCAAAAAACATATCATTCTTCCTAACGTGTTGGCCATAAGCCAGGTTGAGAAGCTATTTGCACAGCTTGAAAACCTCAAACATAAAACAATGCTATATTTGGCTTACTCAGCCGGTCTACGAGTCAGTGAAGTAGTGAATATGAAACTCAGTGATATTCATTCAGAGCGTATGGTTATTAATGTCAAAGGTGCAAAAGGAAAGAAAGACCGTACAGTAGCTTTATCAGAAGGCATTTTGGAGCTACTTCGACAGTATTATGTAGTTTACAAACCGAAGTTTTGGTTATTTGAGGGACAAATTGAAGGTGAGTCGTACAGTTCAAGAAGCCTACAGTCAGTATTCCAGCGCGCAAAGGCAGCCACCAGAATTCACCAACCAGTTACTTTCCATAGCTTAAGACACAGCTATGCCACACATTTACATGAAGCAGGAACCGACATAAAGCTAATTCAGGAATTACTGGGTCATAACGACCTTAAGACCACATTGCGTTATACTCATGTGAGCAAACGAACACTTGAAAATAGTAGAAGTCCATTTGATGCATTGACTATAAAAAAGAGTAATTGAGCCTTGCCCAATTACTCTTTTATGCTTAAATATATACCGCATCAAAAATTAAATTAAATACTAGAAAAGTACAAATAAATATAAAAACTACTGCAAAATTTGCGTCTATTTACGCGTTAGCTGCCATTTTGGGAGACACCCTAAAAGTTCGTGTCATATCATAATTTGACACCCAAAAAATATAATTTGATACCGACTAAAATTAACACACAGCTAATTTTGTGAAAACAATCTAAATTTTTTAAAAAATGAATATTTTAAAAATTACATTTCTAATTGGTGCGTTCCTTTATGGACTAAAAGAAGTAAAGTCTCAAAGCACAATTTCATTATCACAACAACACGAAGATTTTAAGATATTTAGGACTGGCATTGACGAAATGCAAGTTGGAACTGACTGGTTTATTACACCAGTTCGTTTTAATGAATTGTGTGACAGTGTTTACAATTCGCTTACGGATAATGACAATATTTTTACGTTTTCCAATAAACTAAGATTTTGTTTAGCCTCACTAAAATCAGCTCATAACGGATTTAATTTGCCTGACGGAGTATGGACTAAAACTAATACTCTACCGTTTATTCTAAGGTACATAGACGAACAACTGATTATTAAGGTTAATTGTAGCCCCAACCAAAATATTCCAAGTGGTAGCGAAATAATTTCAATAAATGGAAAGTCAGTAAAAGAATATTCAAATGAATTTTTAAAATACTGCTTTTTAAATGGAAAAAATATCAGTTTTGGCTATCAACAGTTAGGTACCTTTTGGGACTTTGTTAATTTATTAAAAGGGCTTCATCCTGCCAGCAACTACGACCTTGAAATTATACCCTTTGGAAAAAAAGAAAAGATAAAGTTGAATATGGCAACAGAGCCTTATGACACAATAGCAAAATACTACAAAATACAATTGGGTAGAGCCATTAATGATTGGAATCCCAATGCTTCTAAATTAGAATATAAAATAGTTGATTTGAATAAAAGAACGGGGTATTTGAAAATAGCTACTTTCTCAGGTGGAGATCTTGGAAATAAGTATAAAAAACAGCTAAACGAAATATTCACCAAAATTAAGAAAGAAAATATCGAAAATCTTATTGTGGATATAAGAGGCAATGGAGGAGGAGACGATGATGTAGAACAATACATAACAAGTTATTTTAGGGCAGTACCCAAAGATAGTAGCAATGCAAATCTTTATCTTAAAAGGGCTTTGTTGCATGGCTCCCTTTGAGACCTGATCCCATTACATGAAAAAGCACCGGAATGGCGAACTTTGAGATCGCCAAACCTACAAAGCTGCCACCTGTGGCCCGGTGCTATGCCAAAACTACACTTTTTTACCCAAGCTGACAATCAGCCACCCAAAGCGAGAAAACAACCAAAACAACCCACAGAACCCAAAACAAAGTATCAACTCAGCAATTGGTCGGAGTATAATAAAGCCTTGATTAAGAGAGGGTTCGTTACCATTTGGC
>NZ_KB893460.1 GCF_000374085.1 Spirosoma spitsbergense DSM 19989
AGTTTACGGGTCTTTCTGATTGTCAGGCTCGTTCGGTCAACAAACTTGATTACCATTTTAATGCAGCCCTGAGCGCGGTTAACGTGGCTAAAGTTGAGCAGGGCGTTGGTCAACAACCCTTCTCGATGGCCACTATTAAGACGCTCTACCACAATCGTTTACTACTAGATCGTTTTTTTTCTATCTTACCCAAAGGCACTAAACTGGAGAAAAATGATCCTAGAGTGCGTCAACTTTATCACTTCGGCTGTATAGCCGCCTAAATATTGACTAACCATTGCGCTTTAATTAAAACTATCCCTTCAATTAGTTAACTCATTTATGCGCTATTATGACTAACACACTTTTCGTAATTGCAGCCTTTATCGTTATTGGTGTTCTGATCACTATTTTGCTTGGCTTTTTGCGTCAATTAGGCTTAGGATTTATTACAAATTTTGCGCTACGGATGATCTTTTATGACCAGAAGACTCACTTCAATAATGATGTAATCTGGAACAAACTTTGGCTTCGGTTTGGGGTATTGTCCTTTATCATGGTATTTGGTGGGCTGGTTGTCATGTTCATTTTACGACCTGTAACGCCTGCTTCATTCCGGTCATCAGCGTTGTTTTATTGTACCCTTCTCGTTACCGGTGCTTATGCCTATTGGATACGAACTGGAAAAATAAATCTTTTCTCATCCCGGCCGCCCGAAAAGGAAATTATTGCTGAAGGCCAGCCCGTTTTTTCGTTTGTTACCCAGGACGGTATGCTTCAGCTTAGAAATGTGTTCCGTGGAATTTTCATTTGTGGAGGCCCAGGCACCGGCAAAAGCAAAAGTCTGATTGAACCCATTATTCAACAGTCCGCAGCGGCCAACTTTACGGGTATCTTATATGATCGAAAGTTTCCAACGTTAGCCAATGAGGTGGCGGGTGCTTATGAGGCCAGTAGCGTTACTACCTACTACGTTAATTTTACGGATTTGACCTGTAGTCACCGAATCAATCCGGTAAGCCCTACCATTCTGATCAATGCCAGTTACGCCCGGGAAGCGGCAGTAACAACCATTGGCAATTTGGATTATAAAGCAAGTTTGAAGCGAGACATTTGGATACAGACCGCCGAAGCCTTGCTAACGGGCAGTCTCTGGTATTTGCGCAATAACTACCCTCAGTTTTGTACATTGCCCCATGCGAGTAGCTTAATCATCGAAACGCCAACCAAAGCCTTACTTGAACTTTTAGGGTCTGATGAAGAGGTTCGTGGTCTGGTTGCTGCCATCACCAGTAGTCAGGATTCGGAAAAGACCCTGGCTAGTATATTCACCACCGTTCAAAGCTATCTGGCTGTTCTAAACACGCCTGAAATCTTTTGGGTAATGAGCGGGGATGATGTACCTTTTGATTTAAATAATCCCGAGAAGCCAGGTTTTTTAGTGGTTGGCAACGATGCCGATTTACCCACTACGTACTCGCCGTTGATTTCCCTCATCATTGCTACTGCGACCAAGCGAATGAATAAATCCGGCAAACTACCCAGTATCATTATTCTGGATGAGGCCCCTACCCTATTCATTCCTAATTTTCATGAGCTGCCTGCTACCGCGCGGGCCAGTAAGGTAGCCACCGTGTACGCCGTTCAGGATATAGCACAAATGGAAGGCCAGTTGGGACCCCAACAATCGGAAATGTTATTGGGCAACCTGTCCAATCAATTTTACGGCCGTTCGACAAATCCCAAAACGCTGCAACGGGTTACTACCTTGTTTGGTAAACACGATGTGGAATATCAAAGTGTATCCTCAGGCAGAAGTACGGGGGATCGAAGTTCCTCCAGTAGCCAAAACGTAAGCACCTCCATTCAGCAGCGAGACCGCCTGTCCATGCAAACGATTCGGGATCTACAAACGGGCCAATTTGCGGGTTTTGTTGCTGAGGGAAATACAAATGAGTTTGTTACTCAGTTTGTGGCCCCCCAATCAAAAGCGAAAGCCATTGAGCCGTTTACCACAGTCAGCGAAGAGGGAAAGCGGGTCAACTTTCGGCAAATAAAGGAAGATGTTCGCCAAATTGTGCGGGAGAATACGAAACCGACTAAACCTAATTCCCCCCCTGAACCCCGCAGACCGGATCAACCCGACGGCCCGGAAAAGCCCGACGGTTGGGAAGATTTTTCTTGACTGAATTTACTGACATAGCGTTAACTTATGGTTAGGCGTTACAACGCCTAACCATAAGTCATAGACCTACCTATTTTTCAATCTTTCGCATATGCAACAAAGCGAACCGGATATGATTCCGTTTTCTGGTGGCACGAATGACATAAGGTGCGCCCGTTGTTTACATCCCAGAGAGCTTTGCAAGAACGCGCTGATTCTATACTATTTACCTCTTTTTCTCTAACAAGCAAGGTAATGCTTACAATATGATCCGCTTCAATAACCCGTTTGCGTCCATTTCTGGCCCCGCAGAGCTGACAGGTGAACCGATCTCGTATAAACACTGCCCGTTTCCATTGTTCATACTCATCCATCCTGCGAATAAGTCGGACAAGGTTGCTTACCGAAACAACCTTATCCAGTGGTTTACTATTCATGGATCTTATAAGTGTTCCGCGTCAATTGGATGGGACGTTATAGCCTCTTTAATTAGAGGGTTCAACCCCTCAATCAGGATTTCAAGTTGGTGCGATAAAATGCACACCTCATCAGCCAGTAGGCGGCCATTTTGGGCGACCATGTAAGGGTTTTTGGTCAGCAGGTAAACATCGCGAAGGGTCTCGATTTGGGCGTAGAAACTACCAGTAGAGACGAGGGGCAAGCTGATTACTTGCTCAAAGGGATTTGCATGGCTGTTAGGAACAGCGTTACTTTGTACCGTTTGCATTTGACTGTATAGTTAAGTGTAACATGCGCCCCTTCGCTTCTTCCGCCAAGATGTCAGCGTTGGGGCCTTTTTTGTTGTCTTTTGACTCTATAAATATAGAGTCAATTATGGATATATCCATAATTATTTGGCAAAAAAAATTAACTTAAAATAATATCAAAGGAAACCCCTAGAGCATTAGCAACTTTTTGGATTGTCTCTATTGTAAGATTCTGTTTACCTACTTCGTATTGATTTACAGTCCCAACCGATAAGCTAATCTTGTCGGCCAATTCCTTTTGGGTTAACCCTTTCGCTTTTCGAGCCTCTCTGATCCTTTGACCAACACGCTGTTTTACGTCTTCCATTGTTTATTGTAACAATCAACCCATTAAGGCAATGCTATTCTCGCAAAATTAAGATGTTATGGAACATTTCGAACTGTATAACTTAGCATTTTGTAGAAGATAAACTGGGTTTAAACAAGTGGCTTAATTGATATGGCCACAAGAATCCACCCAAGTTTAGGTCTCTTTGCCGCGTGATCCTAAATGAAGCGCCAACGCTAAACATTCCCAACTTTGACCAGCTCCCCGCCACCGGCCGAAGTAACAAAGTGGCTACCGTTTTCGGGGCGCAGGACATCAGCCAGATTGAGGATATGTACGGGCGCAACAAGAAAGACGCATTGGTGGCCAACTTAAACAACCAGTTTTACGGGCGGGTTGGCCACCGGGAGACAGCGCAGTACGTAGCTGATTTGTGGGGCCGGGAGTACGTGCAGCAGCGCACGGAAGGCGAGAGCGAGAACAGCCGGGATTTGGAGACGAGCCGAGGCCGCAGCACGTCGCACAGTTTCACCGAGCGGAGCCGGGTACGCATCCAGGACGTGTTAGAATTGAACACAGGCGAGTTTTACGGCCAGTTAGTAGATTCTGATTTCAGCAGCTTCAAAGCTCAGGTAAAAGCTAGTGAAGGCGGGCCACTGCCCGAAATGGTACCCGTTACGCTGGTAACGAGCCAGGACACAAAGCAGAACTTTCTACGCATCCAGGATGAAATAGAAAGCCTGTTACACCACCCGCAGCCCCAGGCTATAGCCGAACGCGGCCCGGTCGAATCGAAGACCACACCCGTAAACGGCCATTCGTTTAACGGCCAGCATAAGCGCGATGAGCGAACAGGCCCCGGCGAGAGCTTAGATTTTTAGGCCGCTATTTGCCTACGGCAACCCCTTAGCGGGGAGCAGGCAGCACCATAAAGGCGGGTCGATGGTGGCCATACGTGGCCACCATCGACCCGCCTTTATGGTGCTGCGATGTACCGCCCCAAGTCAAACTCTAACAACCAAGATAACAAGTAGTCGGGTTTGTAAGCGTGAACAAAACGTATAACAAAAATGAGGGGTATTTTATAACACAAATTTTACCTATAATTACCGCTAATTTCCTCATAATCAAAACAACATAAGATGAAAACTCTTTCAGCAGCGTTATTATTCCTTTGTTTATCTCACTCCATTATTCAAGCTCAACAATGTATAAGTGGAGACTGTAATAATGGGTTTGGCAGACTCTACTGGCAAGCACAAGATCAGACTTACGAAGGGAGTTTCGTAGGGGGCAAGCGCCAGGGCCAAGGCAAATGCACATTTGGTCCTAGAGCTCTAAGAGGATCTGGTATTGATTCATACGACGGCAGGTGGCAAAATGATGGTTTTGTAAGTGGTAAGATAGCTTTTGTGGATGGTCGTGTTTACAATGGGCCTTGGGCTGAGCAGCCACATGGTGCTAATGGAACTATGGTTTATCAGGATGGAACAAAGTACTCTGGAAGTTGGGAAAAAGGCAAAAGACATGGTTTCGGTTGTATAACCGATGAAGCAACTAAAAAAAAGATGTGTGGTGCTTGGGTTAATGATGTACCAGGACAGCTTAAAGCTTCAATTGATAATTGAGCAGATGTAAAGGAGATAATTAGAAAAGTACAACGCCCGCCCCCTCATGAGAGAGGGGCGGGCGTTGTGTTATTTTGAGAGGTGTTGTATAAGGATTCTTATGTTGAGGGATTAAAACAAGGATGAAAGAAAACGATATTTTACAATCCAACTCCAAATAATGCTAACAAGAATAAGTGGTTTGTAACTATTAATCCTAATCAACAAGCACAAGTCGAAGAATTTGCACAAAAGTATGACCTACATACGTATATGATATCGAAGCATGAATAAGCACGTAAAGTTCAAATGGTAGACCGTTGCCAGCGTTGACCGAGTTTTGAACATTGTCAACGATTCAATCTTTACAGACTAATTCACAGGACAATATAGACGCGTAAATAAGTCCGTAATATTTTTCCCTACACAATTGACTGACTGATAAGTAATTGTAATCAATTTGTCATTACATACTTACTCATGCGTCAATAAGATGATTTTCGATTTACATTTTCTCTACGTACTTCTTTAATTTATTTTTTAGATTTTCAGGATAATATGTTAAGTATTTATCTATCATATTAGTAGCTAAAATCTTTTCTCCTTTATGAGCATACAGCTTCACTTTCATTAAATGAATTCTACTAACTTCCGTTGGATTATCACTTCTTGTAATCGATTCCATTTCAGATATCGTACTAATCATTTCAGGAATTAAGCCCTTTCTTTCATATAAATTGAATTTTTTTAATACATTATATGGACTACTACCATATTCTTCTTGTGTAGTGATAAGACGACTAATAGACTTGCTATAATTCATCTCAACATTATAAGCGTAATCTGCTTCTGCTAACATAGCCATTTCAATTGCCTTTTTAGTGCCTACCAAACGCATTTCTTGAATTAAGCTAAGCAAAAAGCTTTTTTGAATTCCCTTTCTATGTAAAGAACAATCAAAGTATGCTTGAATATGATATGGATTTCCTCTTTCTAATTCATAATTTATTTTGGCATGCTCAAAAGCATCATCATACAATTCAAGGCTTAATAGCACTTGCACTAGTTCTCTCCTAGCACGCTGAAAATTAGGTGCTTCAGCTAAAGCATCATATAACCGTTCTAAGGCAAATTGTAGCTTTCCGGTCATGCGGTAATAAAATCCAAATAAATAGTTGTATAAATAAGAGCCATTGAAATATTGGACTTCATCTTTAAATCTATCGCTTCTATTTCTTGCTAATGCATGACATAGCCACTGTTTGATCTCATACACAATAGCTCTATCCATTTTACTTTCTTTTTCTAAAACTCTGTCTGCAATCTCAATCACGTCATTATAGTTTTTATCTCTTTCATATAAGTAAACCATGGTTTTCAAATAGTGAGATGGCAACAAATACTTATTGACTAATTTAGGATTTAGCTGTAGGGCAGTTTTTAATGAGTAAAAGTAATCTGATACATCAGTATTAATCAATTTTGGATCGTTTAAAGAATGTCGTAAATGTATTCTAACTTTTTCTTTATACAAATTAGGTAGTCTATAACCTGCTCTTTGCAAAAAATCTCGTATTCCGTCATTTAATCTTAAATATTCTTTCGAAATACCCATAGTCTCAATGACAGATTGTCCCATATACAAGTTAATTTTGTTCTCATATTGTTCTTGCTTGTCCTTTTCTAAAATATCAAATAATAAGTCATAGCTAATAAAATCGAAATCAGTCAATACTGATAATAAATTTTGCGATAATTTATCTTCTAGTATCTCCTTGAAAATTTTACTCATACGTTCTCTTTGATAATCTGAAATGAGGTTAGTATTATTTTTAGCGTAGTTGAGACCAGCCTCATTGATTAAATCTGCAGTGAACATAACTTGTTCAGGGAATCCTTTTAGTATTGGTTGAAAAAATAATATGTCTTCTTTTGTTAAATTTTTCCTATAGAGATTAGTTAATCGCTTTAATAAATTAGTCCGTTCAACTACTGAAAGTTCTGAAACATTTACACTGAATATTTCTAAAACAGAAAGGGAAATATGGGGTTGTAGGCGAAATGATGAGGCAATACAAAAAGTTACAGAACTAGAAACCTTTCCGTCATTGTGTGGAGATCGTATTACGTTTCTAAACCAAATAGAAAGACTTCTATCTGGTAAAACAATACATCCATTATCTTCAATAAATATAATTTCATTACTTTTTTGTAGAGATTGAACAAGTGTTCTGGCTATAGATATTTTCTTGTCTTGATTTAATTCTATAAGATTGCTAAAATCCATATCTTCACAAGGGCAAACATCATGAAGTTTTATGATAAAGTCTTCAATACTTTCTCTTGCACCCAAATTTAAAGTTATAGGTTCATAGGATTTTTTTCTAATTAATTGTGTTTTAAACAACCCCTCTTTTAATACCGTTTTCCTGCCTATTTTTGAAAAACCACCTGCAATTAAACAAACAGGTGAATCTTTCTCGTAGTCATCAAGTCTATATTCTATTTTCTGAATAAGATCGTTTCTTCCTACAATGACTTCGTCTCTAAGCTTTAAAATAGGATTCTTAAGCCAAGTAGCCTCTTTTATTCTACTTCTAATTAAATTGTACGCTTTTGCTACACGAAAAACAGGTTGGATGTTTAAAGTCTCTTTCATCCAATCTGGAATCCTAATATCTCTATGAGTGATTTTTTTGTCTATTATTAACGGATATATTCTTTGAAGAGAATTATTGTCTAACTTTTCTTTTGCATACTGTAATTCATCCTGTACCCATTTTGAATCAAGCGCACTATTTGACAGAAACAAGACATATATGTCACTACTGTCTAGCATTTCTCTTATTTCGCTAACAGTATTCATGCCTTGTTCAAAAGACTTTATGTCTATTAAACAACTAGTTTGCCCTAACAACTCAGCAACTTTTTGAACGAATGAGCCGTCTTGACTACTGTAGGAAAAAAAAGCTTTAGGCATATGTTTATTAGTTAGAGGTGATTTTGGTAAGGATGGAAGCAATTAATATTTAACTGCTATGACAGCTTACTATATACTTTTGTTATTTGTAAGTTATTGTAGATGCCGCCTTGAAAACTAACATGACACAATCAATTATCAGTTAAGTACATACACGTTATTTTGAGAATGTTATATGATAATTTTCTTTTAAGGTATAAAATATATTATTTGTAGTCTCCACCTAAATAGAAACATGAGTATAAGGTGCATTTCAAAACTACCTGCCTTAAGTTGACTTAGTCGTTGTCAACTAAATTTAGGCGGTCTCTGACCAATTGCCAGCGGCCACTCTTAGCCGCTACCCGTAAGTTGAGCATCGCTTGCGCCCCATCATCACTCCACCGCTGACCGCTGC
>NZ_KB893461.1 GCF_000374085.1 Spirosoma spitsbergense DSM 19989
TTGCATGAACTGAGATGACCTGGTTAGTCAATCCATGAAGAAAGGAGTTAGCTAGAGCTACTCCGACCGTTACCAAGCCAATAAAGCGGACAATTGAGACACTTCGGTTATCGAAGTAGCCTTGCTGAGTGTACTGACGAAATAAGCGAAGTAAACTAAGNCCAATCGCAACTATGCCCGCAAAACAGATCGTTTTCACTCCAAACCAAAGTGCGTGCAACGGCAGTTGCATCCGAAGGGCATAGTTAATGGTTCGCCATCCGGCAGTAGCAAAGCCAAACACAGAACACACTAACAACAGGAAAAGAACGCCAACTGCCAGTTTTGAGGTTTTCATACTAATATGATTTAGTTTGGCCGCTAATGTACAAATTTTTAATTTAAAACATTAAATATTTAATGTTTTAAATTAAAAATTTGTACATTNGGGGGTGGCCCACATTCGTACGAAATGTTCCACCTAGGGTGTGTTTGCCGTTTCGTACGGCAGCGGCCGACCGTAAAATCCGTCACATGATCAATCTGGCGATATCTAGAAGGAATAACCAGCTTAGCTACTTTGAGTTCAAAAAGTGTGACTTTTTGAACCCTTCATCCGATTTTGGTAGCATACTCGCTTGAAAGGCCAAATGACGAATTATGTAATTGAAAGGCCAGATGACGAATTATGTAACTAAACTACCATCGGCTAAAAGACCGATGGGTTTGCTTTCGGCTGAAGCCGACTAAAGAAACAAAAACAAAACGAGTAGTGATTTTTCTGCTGCTCCAAAGAGTAAAACTGAACAGGGCAGCCTGAGCGGTCTTCGCCTAAAGGCGAGGGATTTACCCCCAGATTGATACATTAATCCTGTTACGTGGTGGATTTACCCCAAATGTGTCAGCTACCCCTAACGTGGGAAAGCAACGTCGCTAGGAGCCTGATTGTAGTTATTCAAGCAACTATCAAGTGGTTGGCCGTGTAAGTGAATGCAATCACAGAAATCGTAACCGGCCTTGGTTCGGTTACCACCATTAAATTGCTTCTTACACTGTGCCAATGTGTTGCGAGGCCTAATACTGTAAAGGCTTGGGATGCCTATTACGCAAAGGACAACAGCAGCAAGCACACCGGCAAAAAAAGAAATTGGAAATTTGTTGTTAAGCGTTCTGCTCCGGGTAGAGCCATTAGAAAGTGGCAGACGATTAAAAGGAAGAATATATTTCCACTTGTCATAATGCCAACCAAGCAAATATAAATTAGATAACACCATCAAGGGCGCAGTGAAAAGCGAACCATCAAAACGCGTCGCATAGGTTAGAATGCAAATGTTTAAGATAATAGGAAAGTAAAGAAATGCGCCTATTGTTACTGTGCTAGGTATCAATAGCAGCACGGCTGATAGGACCTGCACAACTCCAATCGATGTATAATAGTAGCTAGTATGGTTTAGGGCTTCCAAATAATGACCCATCGGGTGGTTCACTGCTAATCCGCTGGCAAATCGCTCACCCGTGATTTTAACCAAACCCGCAGGCAAAAAACCGGCGGCTAGGGCTATTCGATTAAAGATAGCAAAGTACTGAAGCCATCGGTAGCGCTTCACCTGCCAGTGTAGTGCATCAAGTTTGGAAGAGATACTCATCGCTAATTGACATCTATTGTTTTTTTAATTGAAAGTACTTTGTAATGCAAAGTTAGTGCAAATTTCATGAACAATCTTGCATGAGATTGTAGTTGCAACCAAAATTTGACTGTTAGGGGTACGTTTTGGGATGGTTCTTCCGGATCGTGCACGATCCGGAAGAACCATCCATCTTTAAAATGTTGTCCATAAATTAGGGAGGTCGCCGCATCGGCACGGTCCCGCAACGGCGGACCGTGCCGATGCGGCGACCTCCCAATGTACTCTACTTGCCAAAATAACCCCGTACTAGGGGTTGAATATGTATAACTAATTGATTAACAAATTATTATAGGCTCTATGTGGCGGATATACCCTGAATATGTCAGCTACCCCAACGATAGATCGTAAAAATCCAGGCCCCTTCCTACTAGACGCTTCAGTAACACCTTGTCACTACAACGCTACTTACATATACACACTTCTACAACAAAAGGTAAGTATTTAGGTAGGTGATTATTCTTTACTGTTCTTGATTGAGATCAATAACATAGCTGAGTTAAACCTATTGATAGTCAGCCTACTGGCTGATATTTAACGCCTAAGCGACGAAAACTGATTCTTACTTAGAAATATGGTGCTACCAGAAAATATTGACGTCTATGAATTGCCAACATCAACTATGTGGTTTGATGAAAATGGAATTCTCTGCTCTATTGCTAAAAAAGTTCCTCGACAAACGGTAGAAGAAGCAAAGAAGACGATGGAGGAATTTAAAAAAATAACAGGCGGAAAAAAAATTTGCCTGCTTTCTGACAGCACGGATTCGACTCCTGCTAACAAAGAAATGCGTGATTATGCTGCCGAAGTAATGCCGGAAATTGCAAAAGCAGTAGCAATAATTTCACGATCTGCCGTGGGAAAAATGGCTGCAAATTTGTTCTTTAGCATAAAAAAACAACCGTATCCTGTAAAAATGTTTACGGATGAAACTGAAGCTAAAGAATGGTTGAAGCACTATTTATAAAATCAATTTTATAATGGCAAATTTTTCTCTTTTCAGCTGGTTTAAAAATAAGTCTATCGCAAAGAAATTATATTCTGTGGTGGGCATTATGGCCGTTCTTATTGCCATTGAACTCGGAACACTTTACTTCGCTGTTAGTACACTTTCGTCGGTAAGGGCTTTTGTCGGAGCTGAAGGATTATGGTCAAAATCTCAAAAAGATGCCATCTATCATTTGCGCAAATATTACCAGACCCATAATGAGGAAGATAAAAACGCATTTTATAATTTCATGAAAGTGCCCCTGGGCGATCACAAAACATTAATGGAATTATTGAAGAAAAACCCTGATTTGGCGATTGCCCGACAGGGTTTACTAGAAGGTGGTAACCATCCTGACGATATTGATGGCATGATTAACTTATTCCAAAGATTTCATAACATATCCTATATTCGTAAGTCAATAAAGATCTGGACAGAAGCAGATTCCGGTATTAGCCAGTTAATACCCATTGCCAAAAAAATACATTCAGAAATAAACCTTCCTATCAGCCAGCTAGTTCCATCCTCCTCATCTCAAAATAAATTAGATGAGATTGTAAAGAACATAGACCCCATTAATCAAAAACTTACCATACTCGAAAATGAATTTTCTTACACACTGGGAGAGGGTGCGCGATGGTTGGAAAAAATTATTTTAAAATTGTTACTTGCCATCGCATTAACCGTTGAGTTCAGCGGGCTGATACTCACTTATTTTATTGTTAAAGGAATTACAAAAGGGTTGAATGAAATTACGAGTGCTTCAAAACGTATTGCCCAAAAAGATTTTAGTGTAAAAGCACAAGTATTTTCAAAGGACGAGATTGGCATACTGACAACTTCATTTAATGATATGACAGTAGAACTTTTTAATAGTATACAAAAAAGAATACAAGCTGATAAAGAGTTAGAATTCAAAACGAATTTCATTCAGGAAAACGAGAAAAGAATTGTTAGTATAATGGATGCGCTCATAAAAATCACTCAATTAGATTTTTCTGAAAAGATTATCTTAAGCGAGAGAGGTGATGAACTCGATGCCATTGCCGTTGGCCTAAATAGGGTGCATTTCAAATCTACCCGTTTAAAGTTGACTTAGCCGCTCAGTCACCAAATTCCATCGCTCACTTTTAAAGGCTGCCCGCAGGTTGAGCATGGCTTGTGCTCCTTCATCACTCCACCGCTGACCACTTCGTTTCATCCGGCACTGGACCACCGTCCGGTGAGCAGCTTCCATGGGACCCGAACCGATTTGTAAACCCCGAGCCCGAAACTGACTATACCGCATTCGATGCCGATTGCGCTGGTAATATCCAACTACCCTGCTACGTGACTCACCGGCCACAAGTGACACATTTGGTAAGGCGGCTAAGTTGGATAAGACCATATCAACCCCCTCAGCTAATAAAGTAGCTCGCTGTCTGTCAAGCCATTGACCCCCTTCTTTAGCCGTCTTAAAATGAAGCCTACTAAACTCGGCCAAGTGTTCTACCGCATGATAGTAATCAAGAATGTGGGTGGCCTTGGGGTAGTTCTGTTCCAGATATTGCTGAATCCAGACCCCACCATCAGTTACAAAAACCAGCCGGTCGGGATCCGCTTTATAGGTACCTAAACTGGCTTCAAATTGAGGGATAAATTCCTGGCTACTTCCCAGATGGGCGCAATAGGTCGAACTATCCAGTTTGAAACGGGCTTGGGTATCGCCTTTTCGCCCCGCTTCTACCCGGCTCAAGCTCGAAAAGATCCGCCCTACTTTGACCTCCTGCCAGCCTTGGTCGGTGAAAATCATACTGCCATCCATCGATCCGTAAACGACTTCCTGTTCTGCCAGATCAGGGTGGGCGACCTCTTGCAGTAAATCGAGGGTAATCTGGTGACCCAGGACACTACTCACCCGGTAAACCTGACTTGTTGATATATCAATTCCCAGAAAAGCCTTAAACCAATTAGTACTGGCCGAATAAACATCACTGACACCAGCTAAAGCCATGAGCCCTTGGAGATAAGGCGTGATAAAGAATCCGTTTGTTTTAGCCTTAAATCGATGATTACGCGGAATTTCTATTTGCCCAAATCGGGTTTGACATTTGTTTTTTTTCGGGGATTATCCGGTAGCTGGCCTATGGTTGCCTGCAAGACCTCACCGCCCAATGTTGTCCATACCTGGGCGAATTTCTGCTCGTATGCCAGAAAAGTAGGCTCTTTTTGAAGGGCATCTAACTCATCGAACTGGGCATCAACGAGCGCGTGGAGTTCTTCTCTGGTCATAGCGGTTAGCGAGATTTTCAACTAAGTTAACTTTAAACGGGTAGTTTTGAATTGCACCCGCCTAAATACAATGAGTGAAGAACTTGAATTTCATTTGCAACAAGTAGAACAAAGCGAAGCAAAACTGAATGATGCTCAACGATTAGCGAGAATAGGAAATTGGGAGATGGATATGACCACTCACAAAGTACACTGGTCAAACGAAATGTTCAACGTTTATGGATACGGAAATGAAAGGTTTGAAGTTAGTTTTGAAAAAGCGCTAGAGCGTATGTTACCAGAAGATGCTGAACGTACAAAGGCAAGAATGAAAAAAAATACGGAGGAAGCCTTACAGGCATTTAAAGAAAAAAGTATTTTTGAATTTGAGACCGCTCCATCTAATTTTACCATTATTTTGCCCGATGATAGTAGAAAGGTTGTACAAGGAATAGGTAAAATAATACTAAATACTAACGGTCACGTTACCAAAATAGTGGGCACTGTACAGGATATAAATGAAGAATATAAAGCTGAACAAAAACTAAATGCATACAATATTGAATTAGAAAGAAAAAACAAAGAGATAGAACAATTCGCCTATGCTGCCTCGCACGACTTGCAAGAACCTCTTAGGAGCATTTCCAATTTTTCAAAGCTATTAGCCGAAAAATTAGAAACGTATCCCGATAAAGAAATGAATGAGTATATGCGTTTAATAAGTGGAGGAGCAAGCCGTATGTCAAACCTGATTTTTGATTTGCTTGAATATTCCAGAGTAGGAAAAGATATGGCTAAGCGAGAAACGGATTGTAGCAAATTAGTACATGAAATTTTAGCCGATCTAACCGTGGTTATTGCTGAAAGTGGTGCGAAAATTCATATTGAAAAATTACCAGTTATAAATTGTTACGATTTAAAATCCGTTTTTCAAAACCTTATAATCAATGCAATTAAATTCAGAAAGAAAGACATTAGCCCTGTAGTAAATATTTCAGCAACTAGTACAGGAAAAGAATTTCTTTTCATAATTAAAGATAATGGCATTGGAATTGAGAAAGAATATTACGATAGAATATTTATAATTTTTCAACGTCTGCACCTGCGGACACAGTATGCAGGCACTGGTATAGGACTTTCTCTAACCAAAAAGATTATCGAAATGCATGGTGGACGAATATGGGTTGAATCAGAAATCGGAGAAGGAAGCACATTTTACTTCACAATTCCAATAAGTTAGAACAAACCTGTTATGAGAAAAAAACTGAACTGTATTTTATTAGTTGATGACGACCCGGATGATAACTACTACCATCAGATCGTTATCAATAAAATGAACATTGTTAACCACATTGATATTGCCGTAAACGGAATAGAAGCAATGGCGTATCTCAAAAACAAAAATCAAAACCCACCCGAAATAATATTTTTAGACATTAACATGCCTAAAATGAACGGATGGGAATTTTTAGAAGAATATAAAAATTTAGACATAGATAAAAAAGCAAAAGTACTTATTATGATTTTAACAACATCCGCAAACCCTGATGACATAAAAAGGGCAAAGGAAATACAGGATGTAACGGGCTTTGAAACAAAACCATTAAGCCCAGAACTGATTAAGGAAATTTTACAGCAACATTTTCAGGACTACTTATAAAATAACCACGAAACCCGATACGATACATTTTCAGGGTGAGAGGGCTTTGTTGCATGGCTCCTAAACGATAGTACAGGCGGATCAGATAGACTACGAATTACTAATACAAAGAATCGTTTTTTACTGAAACAGTACACTAGATAAGGCTTAGGTAGGGAGGTTGCCAACATTACGGGAAAATGTTTCTCACTACTGGACATTAAGTGGATGAGACAGCAAAAAGCGAGGGAAAGTTGTTGCTTTGTTGTGTGACGAACATTGCTAAACTCTACTCCTCGCTTTTGGACAAAAGTAAGGACTTAACTGGGCTTTTACGACCGGCCTTGATGAAAAATCTAGTGCTGGTGGGCTGTGCCATCCTACTTAAGGAGACGGTCAACCTCAACAAATTGAAGAACGGGATAGGATCGATATTGGAAAATGACCAAACGCTGCCTCACTCCCACTACCGGCGACTGACTCGTTTTTTCGACGAGCCAATCGCCAAGCGACAGCTATGGAATCGGAGCGCCGAAGCTATGGCTCATGATCTGGCTCATTGACTACATTCGTCAATGGGATGGCCGTTCCCAAAGCCTGTTTCTAACATTGGATGCCACCAGTTGGCAATGGGGACAGACAAAGATTCAGTTATTGGTACTGAGTCTAGTGTATCGGGGTATTAGTCTGCCCTTATGTTGGGTGGATTTAGCTAAAAAAGGCCACTCGAATCAGCAGGAACGCAAACGGCTGCTACAGATCGCTTCCAAACTGTATGACCTGCGAGGCTTTTGCTTACTGGCTGATCGGGAATATGTAGGTCGCAACTGGTTTGCATTTTTGGACGAGTTGGGCCTGTTTTTTATCATCCGATTATCTCATCAAGACTATAAGTATGAAGTTAGTGCGGGGGGGGAAAGCTATGGTAGTTTGCTTAAAAAGGCCTTACAGGGCAAGTTGGTTAGCCAAGACGTTCGGATCGGCCAAGGGTGTTATCAGTTTATAGCCACTTGCCATCAGGATGGGCCGGATGGGACTGATCCGCTAGTGCTATTACTGACTAATACGACCTGGAGTAAGCAGAAGGTGCTGGCCCGCTATCGGATTCGCTGGTGTACAGAACCTCTGTTTCGGCATTTGAAATCGAACGGGTTCAACCTGGAAGCGATAGGGTTTGACAATCGGCAAAAGATTCGACTGCTGGTGGCTATTGTTGTGGTGCTGTATGTGATCTGTGTGGCTGAGGGCCTTAAACATTTTGAGCGAATTAGCCATAAACGTTACGCAAATGGCGGCAGATATGGCACGGAGTAGGTGCATTTCAAAACTACTTATCACCTATTAAGGTTATTGGTGACTAATTGCCAGCGGCCACTTTTAGCCGCTACTCGCAGGTTGAGCATCGCCTGAGCCCCCGGGTTGGTCCAACGTTGACCACTGCGCTTCATCCGGCACTGGATCACCGTGCGATGAGCCGCTTCCATTGGGCCACTGCCAATCAGCAAACCCCGATTTCTGAAACTACCGTACTGCATCCGGGATCGGTTCGCTTCCAGATAAGCCATTAACCGAGTACGTTCTGCTT
>NZ_KB893462.1 GCF_000374085.1 Spirosoma spitsbergense DSM 19989
GATGAATATGGTCTTTACTCACAACGCCCTTCAGAATCTGTACATCCAATACATTGCAGGTTTGCCGCAATAAGTCCCGGCAACGTAACTGCACATCACCCGTTAGCACTTGATAGCGATACTTAGTGCTCCACACCAAATGGACCTGCAAATTATAAACCGAATGGCTACCAGACCGTTGTTGCTTCATCAAGCAAAACTACCAAAAATGAGTAGCAACTAAAGTCTTGCCCTAAAGGGCATAGCTTGAACTAGCGTACGTGAAAAGTCAAAAGCGTACAATCATAATTATCTACTATGTCTATCGTTTAAATAAATTAATTAACTTTTCTCGTATGATCAACTATATTCTTCCGGGATTTTTTGTCCTGAGCAGTTGGATTACCCTTCCCGCTCAGGATCGCCCCACAACCAACCTTAATCCCGCCAAGGGGCAACCCCTGCTGGCTATGCACCAGGTAACTCGCCCGGCCGCTGCTGTACCAGCGGATATCAAGGCGCTGATAAAAGGGACCGTGTCGGACGAAAAAGGAAATACCCTGCCGGGTGCTACAGTATCGGTTAAAGGAACCCAGCTTGGCACCACAACGGATGCGAACGGCCAGTTCTCCATCAATCTGCCTGCCGGAGCAAAAACGCTGGTATTTTCCTTTATCGGCATGGTTACGCAGGAAGTTGTAGTGGGTAACCGGACAACCCTCAACGTTACGCTGAAGGTTGGCGACCGCTCACTTGACGAGGTAGTCGTCATCGGCTACGGCACCCAGCGCAGGCAGGACCTGAACGGGGCAGTATCGAGCGTGAAAGCCGAAGAAATCGCCAACATTCCGCAGTCCAGTGTTGACCAGCTCTTGCAGGGCCGTGCCGCCGGGCTGACCGTTACCCAGAACTCGGGGCAACCCGGCAGTTCGACCTCCGTCCGGATTCGGGGGATTACCTCGCTCACGGGCAGCAGCGAACCGCTGTATGTGATTGACGGGGTACCTATTTCGGGCGATGCCAATAACTCCAGCACCAGCGGCCGTTCATCATTGCAGAACTTCAATGGCAATGGCCAGGCCGCCGTTAGCCCGCTAACGTTGCTCAACCCCAACGATATTCAGTCCATCGACGTGCTGAAAGATGCGTCGGCGACGGCTATCTACGGAAACCGGGCCGCCAACGGGGTTATCATCATCACAACCAAACGGGGTAAAAACGGCAGTGCCCGCATTTCTTACGATGGGTACGTAGGTCTACAAACGCCTTCCAAATACCTGAAGCTGATGGATCTGCCGCAGTACGCCAGGTTACAGAACGACCTGGCCGATGTGTACGGTACCCAGCGCCGGTCGGAGTTTGCCGACCCCAGTCTACTGGGCAAAGGTACCGACTGGCAACGGGAAGTGTTCCGGTCAGCCATGACCCAAAACCACCAGTTGTCGGTGTCGGGCGGAAAGGATGGGGTTAACTATTACGTATCCGGTGGCTATATGAAGCAGAACGGTACCGTGATCGGCTCCAACTTCGACCGGTTCACCTTCCGCAGCAACATCGACGGGCAGGTGAAAGAATGGTTCAAACTCGGCCTGACCCTAACGGGCAGTAATACCGACGAGAACGTGACCCTGAACGACAACGTGAACGGGATTATCTACCTCTCCATGCTGCAGGCACCAGACGTGGCCGTACGCAACGCCGACGGTTCCTTTGCAGGTCCGCCCAACGATCCAACGGCTGTGTCGGGCGTTATTAACCCGGTAGGTCAGGCGCTGAGCATCACTAACCGGCTGAACCGGAAAAACCTGAACGGGAATATTTACAGCGACCTGAAATTCACGAAGGATCTGACGCTTCGTTCGGAGATAGGCGGTGATTTCAGCAATTCCAACAACACCTATTTCGTGCCTACCTACGCATTTGGCCGGTTTGTGAACACAACGGCTACCCTGAGTCAGCGCTGGCAGCAGAGTAACTTTTACATCATCAAGAATTACCTGACATACACTCACACGTTTAACCAGGCCCACAACCTGACGGCCCTGCTGGGACACGAAGTGCAGGGATCGAGCTGGAACGGGATCGAAGGCTACCGGGCGGGTTTTTATAGTAACGACATCAAAACGCTGAACCTGGGCGAAGCTTCTACGGCCACCAACAACGAATTCAAGGGCAGCCAGTCACTCGAATCGGTGTACGCCCGGGCTATTTACTCCTACAAGGAAAAATACAGCCTGACGGCCACCATCCGTGCCGACCGCTCGTCCAAATTCGCACAGGGTCAGCAAATTGGCTACTTCCCTTCCTTTGCCGCTTCGTGGCGTCTGACGGAAGAGCCGTTCATGGCGGGGATCAAAAACACGCTCGAAGATGTGAAACTGCGCATCGGCTACGGAGCCGTAGGCAACCAGCAGATCTCCAACTATCTCTACGGGTCGTCGCTGTCGCCCAGTGTAACGGGATTAGGGACCGGCTTCCTGATCGACCGGATTGCCAACCCGAATCTGAAGTGGGAAAGCAACACCCAGTTCAACGCCGGTATCGACGTGAGTCTCCTCAACAACCGCATCAACGGTACCATTGATGTGTATAACAAGGTATCGAAGAACTTCCTGTATCAGTTGCCCCTCCCCGCCTACCTGATAGGCGACGCCAACTACCTGGGGGGTATTTCCTCGCCCTACGTCAACCTGGGTCAGATGCAGAATAAAGGGATCGACCTGACGATCACCTCGCGCAACGTAGTGAAGCCTGACTTTAAATGGACGACGACGCTGATTTTCTCGAAGTATAAAAACACGGTGAAGGAACTGTCGGAGAACTTCACCGAAATCATCACCAACGTGTATACGGGTTTCCTGAACGTACCGGTTACCCGAACGGTAGTGGGCCAGCCGATTGGGCAGTTCTACGGTTACAAGGTGAAAGGGCTTTTCCAGTCGGCCGAGCAACTGGCAGCCGCACCGGTTCAGTTCAACCGGCCCGTGCAGAACTCCAGTGCCGGTACCTGGCTGGGCGACGTGCAGTACGAAGATGTCAATGGCGACGGAGTTATCGACGAGCGGGATCGCACGGTTATCGGCAACCCTAACCCAAAATTCACCTTCGGCTTCACCAATACTTTCTCGTACAAATCATTCGATGTCAGCCTGTTTTTGCAGGGATCGTACGGGGCCAAAATTCTGAACCTGACGCGCCGGACGGTGGGTGGTCTGTCGAATCTGTACAACAACCAGTTTGCTTCGGTAGGCAATTACTGGACACCAACCAATACGAATACGGACATTCCGGCTCCCAAGAGTGGCTCGGATAACCCGAACCTGTTCATCTCGGATCGCTTCATTGAAGATGGTTCCTACGCCCGGATTCAGAACCTGAACATCGGCTACAACCTGCCGGCATCACTCATCAGCAAAGTGAAACTGAACCGGTTGAAAGCGTACGTCAGCGTACAGAACCTGTACACGTTTACCAGGTATTCCGGCTACGATCCGGAGGTGGGTGCCTTCAACCAGAACTCGCTGCAAATGAACGTCGAGAATGGCCGGTATCCCCTCGCCCGCACCTACACCTTCGGTATCAACGCTGAATTTTAATTCAACACGTACTCATGAAAAAAACACATAAAACATACGCAGTGGCCCTGCTAACAGCCCTCTGTTTCGGGGCAACGGGGTGTAAGGATTCGTTCTTCGATCACCCACCCCAGGACGCCCTGACCCTGGACAGCTATTACCAGACCAACGAGCAGGTGAAGGCCAGTACCAACGCTCTGTATAACTCACCCTGGTTCAACTTCAACAACAAGGCGTTTTGGGCCATCACCGAACTGTCGGGGGGTAATGCCCGCACCTATTCGGGTGATGTGATCAACTTCGCCAACTTCTCGGTAACGGCCGACAATAACGAGTTGACCAACGCCTGGCGTTCACTATTCTCAGTGGTGGCGCAGTCCAATGCGCTAATCAATAACCTCCCCGCCAAAGTACCGGCTTCAGTCGATCCGGCGGTGGTTAACAATGCCTTGGGCGAAGCGCATTTTATGCGGGCCATGGCTTATTTCTACCTGGTTCGGCTGTGGGGTAACGTACCCATCATCGAGAACACGCTGGATTACGTGTATTCGCCCAAGATCAACACGAACCGGGTTGAGGATGTGTACACACTGATTCTTAAAGACTTCCAGTTCGCGGAGGCTAACTGCACCAAAAAGATCCGGACGGGCACGTCTGTCGATAATGGGCACGTATCGAGCGGTTCGGCTTCGGCGATGCTGGCGAAAGTATACCTGTACCAGCAGAACTACGCCCAGGCCCGCACCTACGCCGAAAAGGTGATCAACAGCGGTGAGTTCAAACTATACGGCGCGCAGGTAGCCGGGAAAACCTTTACCGATCTGTTCAGAACGGCGAACAACAACAATGAAGAATCGGTTGTGGCCCTGCAATGGGTAGCGGGCAGTGCCTACGGACACGGCAACTCGATGCAGGCTTCCTTTGCCATCAGCTCCCAGATTACCGGTACGGGCGACGGCTATGGCGTAATCGGACCCACGATTGACCTGCAGTCAGAATTCGCGAAAGAACCCGGCGATGTCCGGCGCAAAGCCACCATCATGCTGGCGGGTGATTTCTACTCCCAACTGAACTCCTCCGGGGGCGGCTACACCGTACCTGCCGACGTGAACGCCCAGAATACGAAAGCAGGCATCAAAAAATACGTGGTGGGTAACCGGGCCGATAACGGAGGATTAGGTGCCGCCCAGTCGACGGGTATCAACACGTACCTGATGCGGTATTCGGAAGTGTTGCTCATTGAGGCCGAAGCCGTACTGGCCGGAGCTGCCAGCACCAACAACCCAGCCGCGTTGACACCCTTCAACCTGGTACGCAGCCGCGCAGGCCTGTCTCCGAAAGCCTCGATCACGCAGGCGGATATTCTGCGCGAACGGCGGCTGGAACTGGCCATTGAAGGCGACTACTGGTTTGACCTGGGCCGACTGGATGGCTACAAAGCCACCAGCCACCCTAAAGCGACGGCCATCATCAGTCAGCAGGAACGGGGTACGTACAGCAACGACGGAACGCAGATCTATTCCGAGCATTTCACGCCTGGCAACGACCGGTTCCTGTTTCCCTATCCATCGACCGAAACAGCTATCAACCCGCTGCTCCGCGAGGCTCCCGTTCCGTACACGTTTAAATAAGCCACGAACTATGAAAACAATCATCAGCTATAGTATTGTCCTTTGCTGTCTTCTCGGCATCACGGGCGGATTTGTCTCCTGTCAGAAAAACAACGACGTCGCCCCTGCCCCAACCATCAGCCGGGTTCGCACCGTCAGTAAGGATTCGGTCTACACCTACCAGACTCCGTATAACCTGGATTCCATGACTACCGCTACCCGCACGGTGCCGGTTGCCTTCGATTCCACGACAACGCTGGGCAAACCGGGTACCATGTACGCCATTCTGGGTCAGAACCTCAGCGGAACAACGGCCATCTATTTTAACGATGTCAGCGTGTACTTTAACCCGGCACTGGTTCGGGATGACGTGATTCTGGTGACCATTCCGACCACAACGCCCTACAGCGGCAGCAACAAACTGCGGGTGGTTACCACCGGTGGTTCGGCGGAGTTTGGCTTCTCGATTCAGCAGCCCGCACCGGTCATCACGGCGGTCGATCAACTGGCGGGTATTGCCGGTGACGTCATTACCCTGACCGGCACCACGTTCGATAATGTGATGAGCGTAACCTTTGGCACAGCAGTCGCCGAGATAACGGACAAATCCCCGACGCAACTGAAAGTGAAGGTCCCTACCGGCGTCACATCAACGACCCTTGCGGTTACCACGCCGGGTGGCCGGTCTGCCTACGCTATTCCCTTCGGATTCAAGTACGTCCTGTTTGACGATGCGCTGATACCTGGCTGGACGGCCGCTGGCTACAACGGGAAACCAACCGTTCCGTCAAAAGCAGTCGTAAAGCGGGGTACCGCATCCATGCAGTACGATTACACGGGGGGCTACGGCGGGTTTCAGAACTTCCTCGGCGGCACGCCCATCAACCTGGCCAACTACACGGGCATCAAACTGTCCATCTACGGTGGCACGGGCAGCGACGGCAAAATCATCAAGATGGTGCTGAACGGCAATTACGATGCCGGCAAGCAACTGGTGCTGAAAGCGGGTGTCTGGCAAACCTTTGCCGTTCCCTTAAGCACCCTTGGCGTCACCACGGGTACCCTCACCGAAGTAACGTTTCAGGAGTTCAGCGGCAACGTACCGGAGACGGTCTATTTCGACGACCTGGGCTTGTATTGATTAAAAAAAGGGCCGTTCTCCCGCAGGAGTGACGGCCCTTTTTGTTAGTACTACACTGGTAAGCATCGGTCGTACTTCAGGATGCATTTGTTTTAGTATTTACTCAGCTTCATCTCCGTTACTGTCATGGGTCTTCTTTTACGAACGGTATCGTATGCCGTGGGCAGCGGTCGGGTCCGACTTGTCATCGTCGTATTGACCGGCTGGCTGGTCAATAGCCTGACAGCACAGGGGCAAACCCCAGCCGATTCGATCCGGGTCGAAGCCGAAACGGGTACACTGACCGGTGTTTCCGTAGCTACGGCTACGGCGGGCTATTCGGGAAGAGGTTACGTGACGGGCCTTGACGATGCGGCCGACAAAATTACCCTGACCTTTACGGCCAAAGCCGGTTTGTACGAACTAGCCGTTGGCTACGCATCGCCCTTCGGCGATAAAGGCATCGACCTAAGTACAGGACAAAAGTAGGGAGTAGCTGATGTTGAGGTAGTTTTGTGTCGCTAAACGTAAACCCCTCCAACTACTCCCTATGCAAAGTAACGAAGATGCTGTCTACGATGCCATCAAAGATCATTTTCAATGTGATAAACGGCGTATCCGCTTTATGGCCCTGCTGATCATTGCCCTCTTGAAACTGGCTGACTCCTCATTGGCTCAATGGAGTCTG
>NZ_KB893463.1 GCF_000374085.1 Spirosoma spitsbergense DSM 19989
GGTGGCCATCCATTTCCCCTTCCAAGGCCGATTCCAGGAAGTGCTTGAGTAAGGGAGCGAACAGGCCGTTTTGGCCTGTCAGGGGTTTGCCTTCGTAGAGGCCTTTGATGGCCGCCTGCTTGAAGGACTCGAAATCGAAGTCGTTAGTTGTATCCGTCATGATTGTGAAAATAAGGATTTTTCTTTTTCCCTTCTATTCACCCTCAGCCTTGACACAGTTCAGCGAGCAGTCTCCTCTATCTGAAATTGCGCATCAATTAAATTATAGTAGTGTAGCGCATTTGTCCAGCCAGTTTAAGAAGGTGACGGGTCTAACCCCACGATTCTTCAAGCAACTCAAGCATAAAAAACGCTATATGCTTGAGAGTCTATAAATTATATAACTCATATTAAAATTATATAACAGGCTCAACCCTATAA
This sequence comes from Spirosoma spitsbergense DSM 19989, assembly GCF_000374085.1. Classification (GTDB taxonomy): domain Bacteria; phylum Bacteroidota; class Bacteroidia; order Cytophagales; family Spirosomataceae; genus Spirosoma; species Spirosoma spitsbergense. The sequence continues at coordinate 421 of NZ_KB893463.1, forward strand.
GTCCCAATTTTCCGGTGCGGAAATCAGGACTCTATTATGAATAGGAAAACAAACGTATCAATGAGTAAATCATATTCATCAGAGACGGATAAACCCGAACGTATATTGGCTGATTGGGCAGCTGCAATTGCTGACTTCCATACCTATCATCAACAAGTAGTAACCTGCATTAGTCAGATAGGAATTGAACACGATTTAGGAAGAGAAAACATAAAAAGCGTTTTCATTGGCCAGTGTCCGGTGAGCCTGTTAGTGAAACTAGTTGCTACCATGCAGGAAGAGTTAGAAAAACTACTTCAGGACATGGATCAACTAGTTAATCCGGGACCATCGGGTATGAGCCAGAATTATGAAAAGCTGGCAGCCCATACCCACGTTTTGCACCAGCTGAATCAAGAGGCACAAAAGGGGCTTCACCTGGTTAACTTATCTAACTCATAGCCAGAGGCAGTATCTGCGATAAGTGAATATAGTAGCCATAAGCCTGAATCAACTGCCGGTCGTAGGGGCTTAAAATGGATCGCTATTGCTCGCTTAAGGGTATCCTTATCCCTTCATACATATTTGGCTCGTTTGCCAGCCTCCTGATCCCAGTTAGTCCTAATGCAACATTGTATTGTGTATTCCAGCTTTACGGCCCTACTTCAAGAGGCGGACTTAGTCTCCCTGCTTGAGCAAAGCCGGTTCCATATTGCGACGGCGGGGATAACGGGTATTTTACTCTTTAGTCGAGGCAGTATCGTGCAGGTATTAGAAGTTGAAATGGACGTCGGCTTTGCTGAGAAGAAACGTCAACCGATACAGCCACTGGGCTCAGCAGGGCATCGTAGCGGCCTCTGCGGGAATCGGCGGCTCTAAGCCAGGTCGGGGCTTTTTATGGCTATTCCTCGGGTAGTATTGATAGGTTTTTTCAGGCATAAATTATCGCTGGTACTGTCGTGAAAAAAACCTACGGGGTTTAGGCCGGGCCCGCGTACGGGCAGTCAGCCCCAATCACTAACATAGCCGCTCCGCAGCGGCCGGTATCGCACCGCAGCGGCGGGCTGTCGGCGCACCGGCCGCCTTGGTGCGGCATTCCGGAGCGGGACCGTCGGAATGCCGCACCAAGGCGTACCGGTCGCAGACACCACATACTTTTATGTATAAATAAATGTCCTCATTTTGGCGGCCATCTAATCTGAAGTAAGAAAAATGGAACACTGTATAGTGTATGTTAGCTCATCGATCAGCCTAGTGAAACAGGCTGACTTTGCCTCCCTGCTTGAGCAAAGCCGATCCCATAATGCGATTGAGGGGATAACGGGTATTCTGTTCATTAACAGAGGCAGGATACTGCAGGTATTAGAAGGTAAAAAAGAACTTATTGAAGCCTTGTACCAACGCATCGAAAAGGATCAACGACACACCAACCTTATTAAAATAGCAGATTGTCCAATCCGGAAGCGTTCTTTTCGTCACTGGAGCATGGAATGTAAAGCCATCACCGCTTACCAGCTAGCACTCTTAAAAACGATCGTCGGTCTTGATGCTTCATCTTGGCTAGCGGATATCTCTTCCCGAGATGAAGCAGAAAGGCTATTGAGTCTATCCGAGTTTGAAATGCTTTTAGCTCAATATAAGCGTATGGTCTATGAGGAATTCTGGAGGTAGTTAATTCAGACCTTCACATTCTACACGCTACCTAAAGAAGAAGAGCTAGTGAATTCACTAGCTCTTGCTTAATTTGAATTTCTAACAAAACTCTAAAGTAAGTCTAACTAGACTTGTTTAGACGCTTAAATCTAGCTTTTTCCGCTTGGTTAAGTATTTCCTTCTCCATTTTTCAGTCAGCCATTAGTCCGCACCAGAGTGAATTTTTTTAGGCATGGAGCTACTGCAACTGTACGAGGGTTGTATATTTGTAAACCTTGATAATCAAGGGGGTTGAAAATAAAATGGAGACTAATGGGCCGTACTGTGTATGGCCCATTAGTTTTTTTTCGTACAGTTGGGGTGGCCCATGCCTAAGAAAATCCTGGGGTTTGGGGCAACGCCCCAATTACTTTAAAGGCGTAGCAGACACCACATAACGGGGTTCTCGTTGCAAACGGGCGGATTTATACGCTTAGAAACGAGTTTTATAGTTTTGATAATCTAATTATTGATAATCAGTAGCTTATCGAAAAGGGTGTCCAAAAAAGAATCACAAAAACGTCTATTTTGGCCAATCAAAGGGGGTAGCCCCGCCTATCAAAAAGGAAATCCTAAATGATAATCCCTTTCTAACTACTTGATAAACAGGGGACAACTAATCTATTAGTTCACTAACGTGTAAATCCGCTCCGTTGGAAGAAGAAGGCCTTATACAACAGTCTCAACTATGTAGTTTAACTCCCTCATCTTTACATACAAAACATAAATGACAATTTAAACGTATTACATTATTAGCTCTTGTTTATAGCCTACTAGCTAAGTTTTCAGTGAATGACATTCAGTTCTGTATATATGCAGTTGACGATGACGATGATGATCGTTTCTTTATCCGAAAGGCTCTAGAAGCGTATTCGGACTGTGAGGTCACCTTTTTTGAGGATGGCCAAGCACTAGTAACCAATCTATTGAACAGTCCAGAACAGAACCTACCTACTTTAATTTTACTCGATTTAGATATGCCCCGCCTGGATGGGTATCAGACACTCGAAACGATTCGAGCTAATTCGACTTTACGCTCCATCCCCATTCTGATTTTAAGTGGTAACCGGAATGAAGCGATCGTTCGTCGGGCTTACGAATTAGGAGCCAATTCGTTTATGAGTAAGCCAAATAGTATAGCCGAGCTAGATAAGTTGTTTAACCTCACTTATGATTACTGGTTAAAAACAGCTCATACCCCTAGAAATCCGTAGCCAGTCAGGAGGCAACTAGCTTTAGCAGATGGAAAGTAGGGGTCAATAGTTGACCACTTTAAGGGTTACTGGGTAGATCTTGAGGTTCTCGTTGCAAACGAATGGATTTATGCGGTGTCTGCGACGCGGTTAAAGTACTCGGGGCGTTGCCCCAAACCCCAAAGTTTTTTCAGGCATAAGGCACCCCTAACTGTACCGAAAAAATAAGCAGGTTAGATAACCTGCTTATTTGGTCCCATTGGATTTTCAACAGCCTTGATTATCAAGGCAAACAAAGATAATTACTCTGCCCTACAGTTAGGGGTGCTTTATGCCTGAAAAAACCTGTGATGGAACATCACAATTTGTTAACATAGTTTCGAGTGACTCCGTAGGGTAAGTAGAGTCTTATAGAAAAGGCCGCCGATGGTTTGGAGCTATCAATCCGGGGCCGCAGTACGGTTAGTACGTGCATCAGCTTACCCCTGGTCGGTTGGGCCTCCCCAGAGCCGACTTCCGTTTTAGCTAATATCTTCGGTCTTACGACCTTTTTTAAGCCGATTTACGGGCTTCTTAACAGCATGCCCTACCAATTGTGTATTGAACAAAGGTTTATTCGCCTGTTGCTCACTGTGAGCTAGGGTAGTTCTGCGGTTTAGTACATAATTCATCACTTGAACCCCTCGCTTTGTCTAACAGATTGATTTCCCCTTACTTACGGTTGAAAAAGTCAGTATCAGAAAGTAAAGACCAGAAAGATTCTTGGACCTACTTTTTGGTTCTAATTCTTGGCGTAATTTGCCCCTCAGAGGTCTTAATAAGCTAAGGTTCAGAAAGGTACGACTTATTGAACCTTAACACCATCCTATCAACATTGAGCCGTTAACTTGGCTGGAAAGTCCAAACGACGAATTATGTACTAAACCGCAGAACTACCCGATTTAACGCAGGTAGGCTATACCAAACTGGTGAGTAAAAAACCCTGCACGTTAGCTGAGTGGTTGACCTTACACGAGGGTATCATCAAAACCGATAGCCCATGGTCAGCCCAAAGCGGGGAGCAAAACCTTTCCGGCTCATCTGTTCCGGCAGGACTGCCTTGAGAGGGGGACTGCTGGTCGGTAGTTGATAGTGAAGTCCCAGAAACAAATCGACCACTACTCGCGGTGTGCTTGTCTGCACACCAGCCATAGCGCCGGGCATCCAGACGTAAAGCTGCTGTATAGCTCTGACTAACCTACCGCTCGGGTCTCGAATAATAGTACCCTGATTATCGAATAGGTAGTCGTCGAGCGTGAGCCCGGAAAAGCGGCCGTATACACCTGCGTAAAAGCCAGTGGGGGACAAAGGACGCCGAGGGAAATAGTGCCGGTATTCCAACGTAACCCGCTTATAGTGAAATAGTCTAGGCGAGGGGTTGTTGACGTTGTGATATTCATACGTTTCCGAACCGAAGCCCACCCCACCCACCAGCGATGCACGTTTGGTCAGTATCCGTTCATAAAACACAGATACGTCGCCTACAATAAGGCTCAGTGGATTAATTTTCAGACTATTATTCCGGGTGGCTGCTGAGTCTGCCGTTGACTGGGCGTAGACCGAACACAGGCTGATGGCACTAAGTAGAACAAACAGGGATATTTTCATTGCGAAATTCAGGTGTCGCTCATGGCCTGTCACCAACAAACTGACATCCGCTATTTTTGCTGCCGTTGCCTGTTCTGCCGTTGCCTGTTCTGCCGTTGCCTGTTCTGCCATTGCCAGCCTGACGGCCTCGTACCGGTTGACAATATTACCAGTTTTTGAGGGTGCAGCAAAATTAACCTTCTAGTCGGTAGCCGGTTCCATCCGCTGCGTGTGCTAAAGTAGGGCCGACTGGGTCAGGATGCGCGTTGAATTAGTAGGAGTAAGTTTGGGGAAATACGTGTTTCTAGCCGGTCGAAGGTAAATCCGTGAGGAAATGAGCGGGTTAGTAGGCAATATGAGCGTATTATAGCCGTGGAGGGCCAACTTATTTTTGGGTACAGTGCTTATGTTTAAATCGACTCCCCTGGGCATAGGCAAGGGATTAAATTGGACAGCGATTGAAGTAATAGGGAGTCATTAAAAAAGAAATTTGGGTAGTTTTGCCAAAAGGGTGCGACTCGTTTGCCTGAAATCATTTCGGTGAGGGATAGGCAGCAAGGTGGCAAAACTACCCGAAGTAGGTCAAAAACTCGTGCATGGTTAGTCCATCATTAACAGGTGTAAAAGCGTATGTTACTCGTTGCCTAACTCCTGTGTGGTCTCAAATCTCCCGAAGATATAAAGTGGTAATTCCCTGCCGGAGTTGAATAGGAAAAGTTTTTAACTCCCGATCAATCAATTTGTGATCATGGGGTACTGATTCATTGATATATTCGGGATCAATGAAAATGATGTTTAGCCGTTCATGTACCTCATGTCCTACCCGCTCGGTATGCTTGAGCAAATGTTCACTCGAGGTGGTGGTTTTCATCGTAGCCAGATCATCAAAATAACGATAGGTGCAATACCAGTAGTAATATTTGTGGTGATAATTAGAAAAGCAGGCCTGGTAAGCATCGGGCTCTTCCCGAATGGTGCGTAATAGTTCGTCCGTTTGTTGAAGTTCTTTAAGCTGGCCCACGCTAAGCTGCTGCATTAAGGACAAGTTCAATAATTCGTCCCGGTAATTCTTGATGTGCTGCACGACATCACCATGGGTGACGGCCCGTTCAATGGAATACTTATGCTTGAAAAAGAAAGACAGGGAAATGGCGGGTTTCTCATAATTAATGAGTTTCAGGTTTTTCAGGGGCTTACCCGGCCGGTTGTAGGCTTGGTACTGCTTCATATACTGCATGGGAATGAAGTAGTATTCCAGGTGGGAATCAGCTGGGGGCGGATTGCTGATCTGGTTGATACCCGGTGTCAGGGCGATGGCCTGTGTTTTAAGGACGGTGCGCAGGGCAGAAAGGGGTGCTTCGTCGTTTCGTTTGGCGGGTTT
>NZ_KB893464.1 GCF_000374085.1 Spirosoma spitsbergense DSM 19989
AGTGAGCCATGAGCGGAAATAGAAGCTGCGAGCAAAACTACAAAATTTGTGTCACCTTATTTTATCAGCATTCCTAAAGCAGACTTAGAAAATTCCGTTGGGACGAAGCAACAGAAAAACCAGTGCGGTGAACCAGACGCTGATCCAGGGATTCAACCCCAGCCGATACGTGCGAATGAAGTGCTGACCAATCAGTAGGGCGTATCCGGTCAGGACGAAGGCTGACACGTTGGCTACCTGACCCACTTTGATAAACAGCCCCCCAATCAACAGGCTCATACCCAGATGCCCGCTGTAATCCAGTACAGTTTCGAGAAAATGACCGGGCTTAAATACGCGTGCATAGAGCGTTGTACTAATCAGCTGACTGGCAACTAAAGCGGTTACTGGCTCAAAAGCCTGATTTATAGTGGAGAACAGTACCCCCGAAATGCCCAGTACTAGCAGGATAAATGGCAGTCGGTAATTCAGCCGGAAATCGGGTTGCAGGTCCAGTAGTTGCCACCGCCCCGGAGCGGACGTAACTATGATACGCCGGTTGTAAGAAATAAAAGCGTATATTCTTTGCAAGGCGACTCGCACCCACCCGAACGAGAGGAGCTTTTTAAGTTGCTGACTGTGCTGCCCAATGGCACATAGCCAGGTATCAATGCCATAGAGCGTTTTGCCCCCGTCGAGGTCAATCATGGGGATCTCATGCCGGGCGCGTTGCTGGTCTAGCCGGTTTATTAATTCTCTGTCCGTCAGTTTGTCATTGCTTATCCGACTCAGGCAACCGCTAGGGTCGGTGGCAACCAGGCCCTTCGTGTATACACGACACATCGGGCAACTGGCATCGTAAATGAGTAGCTTTCTCACGATTCTAATCTGTTTAAAATTTCAGAAACTATTGAAATTAAGGTATAAAAAAAAGTTAACGAAATACTTTCAGGAACTGCCCCATTAGCCAGTTTTCCTCCGCTTTGATGACCGCGTTGAGCGTGCTGTCAGCAAAACCTACCACGTTGCCTAAACCGGCTATAACGCGCAGAAACTCCTGTGCTTCCGGTGTATCGGGAGGGATAGCCTTCAACTCATTCAGCACCTCAACAACGGGCGTAATTTCCCGGCGACGGCGTTCTTTCGCTACCTGCCGGGCCACTTTCCAAATGTCTTTCTCGGCGTAGAAGAACTCACGTCGTTCACCTGGTTTTAGCTGCTTGTATATCAGACCCCAATCCATCAGGTCGCGGAGATTCATACTGGCATTACCGCGCGAAATCTGTAACTGCTCCATAATATCCTCCGTAGCCAGTGATTCGGGGGCAATAAGCAGCAGCGCGTGTAGTTGCGCCATGGAGCGGTTGATGCCCCATTGCGAGGCCAGCGTGCCCCAGGTATGGATAAATTTATCTTTTGCTTCGTCGAAGGTCATGAGGCAAAACTACACGACTATTTTGAATTTTCAAAATATTTTGAAAGGAATGATTTTTAATGTTATAAGAGATTAGCGTAGCCCCTGAATTTCCAGTATTGCGTTTGGATCAGGACACAACTTCAGAAACCGTTCCCGATCGACTAAGGAGCAAACGCCGGGAAAGTCACCTTTCTGGCCCAGCATGTCCGTCATGAGTTGAAAATGAAGGTGCGGGGGCCAGTCCCCATTTTCGGGGTAGGGACCGATTTCGGCCAACTTTTCTCCCGCGCTTATTTTTTTTCCTTCCTGCAACCCTTCCAGCGATTGGCGGGTCAGGTGACCGTAGAGACTGTAAAGTGGTTTGCCATTCAGCTCATGTTCCAGAATAATGGTAGGGCCGTAGTCACCAAAATTCGCGTTGTCCTGAAAACTATGTACGACACCTTCCAATGGGGCGAAAACGGGCGTTCCGGCTTCCGCCCATAAATCGATGCCTAGGTGAATTTCGCGCGGTCCATCGTCTGATTCGTTAAAATGCTGACTCCGGCGGTAAATAGTTCGGTGTTCGTTATAGCCTCCTACGCCCACTTTCGCACCGGCTGCCCTCAATTTACCGAATACGTATTCCGTAAAAATAGCGGTATTGGTTAGGTTGAGCGTTGTCAGGTCAGAATTACTAGCCGAGAAGTCAAGTGTGAGGTACGGTTCTTTCTGGAAATCAAACGGAAGAAGCATTTGGAGTATGTAAGTACAGTAACAAACGTATGAACAGTAAATAAACGATAAGCACCATCACTTTTTTCAAAGCTACCAATAGCTTGACTTTAGCCTTTTAGAAGAAGCCCGCTGGGCTTTGGTATGTAGATTTGAGTCGCTAAACTTAGATCTATATGCCTACGCTTCCCAGCGAGTTTCTGACTGTAATACTACCCTACGCCAGTCTGTTTTGCAAGCGTGTTTTCGTTCACGTTCAACTCTTGATGGCTGGGGCTGTTCTCGTTCCGGGTAAGCGGACCATCAGTTCGGTGCTTCGAATCGTAGGTCTGCATCAGGAAAAAGCGTTTCATAACCGGGCCGCCGGTGCGGTATCATCGAGTATTAAGCCATGTCCAATGGTCGGCACTTGCAGCAAGCCGCCTTTTATTGAATCAACTTCTATTAGTATTCATTGGCCAACAGCCTGTAGTGGTAGGCATTGATGAAACCCTGGAACGACGCTGGGGAGCACAGATAAAAGCCCGTGGTATTTACAGAGATGCCGTTCGAAGTAGTGATAGTCACTTTGTTAAATGTAGTGGATTACGATGGATCAGCGTGATGCTGCTAACCAAAGTGAGTTGGGCAAATCGGGTATGGGCGTTGCCTTTTTTGACGGCTTTGGCACCCTCAGAACGCTATTACGATGATAAACTGCGGGCTCACAAGAAACTCACCGATTGGGCGCGTCAATTGCTCTTGCAGCTTAAACGGTGGGTAGGTGATCGCCAGGTAGTTGCAGTCGGTGATAATAGTTATGCCGTCATTGATTTGTTAAACGCCTTGCAGGGGAAGGTAAGCCTGATTAGTCGGTTGCGCCTAGATGCTGCCCTGTATGAGCCCGTGCCGATATCACCCCCCGGCCAGCGCGGTCGTAAGCGGCTTAAGGGAGCCCGCTTGCCCACGCTATTCAAGGTTGCAGATGACCAATCGAAGACTTGGCAGAAGCTTGAAGTTGCCGATTGGTATGGTGGTCAATCCCAAACAGTAGACTACGTTACTGGCACTGCCTTATGGTATCACACGGGCAAAAAGCCCGTAGCAATCAGGTGGGTATTGATCCGGCCGGAGAACAAGCTGACAGGTTTGGTCAGCAACGATCCAGGTTTGAGAGCGGATGAAATGATCGGTTATTTTGTGCGTTGGTGCCGGGCCGTCGTTACGGTCGATTGAAACAACGTTTGCTTTAATACGAGCGCATCTGGGCGTAGAAACCCAGCGGCAATGGAGTGATCTGTCTATCGGTCGTACAACACCGGTGTTACTGGGTTTATTTTCACTGGTTACCCTGATAGCTAACTCGCTCCAACAACAAGCCTTATTGACTTGTCAGATGAGTAGTTGGTACGTAAAAAAGGAACTTACTTTCAGTGATGCACTGGCGAGCGTAAGGCGGTATTTGTGGCAAGAAATGAATTTTTGCACATCTAAAAAAGACGTAGTACACGTAAAAATGAGTCAACAGCAGTACCAACTATGGCAGAACGCCTTAGCTTGGGCTGCATAAAGCTAAAGTCAAGAATAGAACCTGTTTAAATTTACTGCTCTGGGCTAAAAACGGCTTTACCACTTTCAGTGATTTGTGGGTGTTCAATCCGGCTCCTTAACGAGCGAACCTTGTGGCTTTGGGATGTTGCCACGATTGATTGCCGATGATAACCTAACGCACCAGATTGCTGAGGAACTGTTTATCCGTGTACTAATCGTATAAACCCACCGCCGACACCTGATGCAGAAATTAGGTGTCAAGAGCGCAGTGGACACGGTTAAGTTTGCGATAAAACGTGGGCAGGTGTCCTGAGCGGTACTATAATCTGATGGCGTACGCCTGATTCTGTCTCTATTGTCCAGGTTCCCCTCAGAGCGTCAACACGGGATGCCACGTTATGCAAACCCTGGCCCTCTTTCTGATGATTCTGTAAGCCGGTTCCATTATCACCTACCGTCAGTTGCAGGGCATCATTTGTTAGGGTTATGTTTATAAAGCATTGGGTGGCCCAGGCATGTTTGACGGTGTTGTTGAGCAACTCCAGACAGATGCTGTATAACTCGAACTCGGTTTGCCGATCCAGTCGGGGGAGCGTGTCAGCTCCGCTCAACCGAAACCGCACAGGTGTATTTCGGTTCAGTTTATCCACCATGATGCGGAGAGCCGCGGCTAAGCCCTGTTTGGCCAGTTCATTAGGCAGCAGATTGTGGGATAATAGCCGTACATCGGTATAGGCCTGACTCATTTGCTGATCAATGGTTGCCAGAACGGTTTTCTCCACGGAGGTCAGCTTAGATTTATCCATGGACTCCAGAGTCCAGCGCAGGGCCGTCAGGGTAGTACCCAGGTTATCATGGAGATCGGCTGCTACACGTTGGCGTTCAAGGGTTTGCCCCTGCAACAAAGCGGCTTTCAGTTCGGCATTTTGGCCCAGCAGAGTTTGCTCCTTTTCCTGAGAGAGTTGTTGAACTTCAACCAGTTTTTGCTGCAATGATTTTCGGTTATGTTCAAATTGAGTGGCTAAATAATAGATAATGGCAAACGGTGGAGCTAATATTCCGATGTTGTATAAGGTATTGGTTACGATTGCATTGTACGAGGGTAGGTTTAATAGCACGATTGATAAGGTTAAAAGGACTACGTATGTCGCTTCTCCCAGGGTGATAATCAGAGCGGCCTTATCCCCTTTTTTGTACGCTTGCCATGTGACGCGACAAATTTCAACTGTTACTAAACCAGACATCCCAACTACTCCAGGTACCCAGCCCCATTGATAGGGGCGAAACATCATAGGCAAACTGACGACAAAAAATACAACGATGAATGTGTACCAAGTCCCCTTTTTGACCTTGAATAAATGAAGGAAGGCATGGAAGTAAATAAACAAAATAACAGGGTATAGAGGAGCGAAAATAAGCGAGATAGTATTCCGAATTGCCAAATCGTTAATATGAAATGTAATAGCACTTACTGAGTAAGTGATAGCTGTTAAAAAACTCCAGATGCTGAAATATAAGTTTGATTTTTGAGCTGAATAATAACTGTACAACCAGAGGTGTAAAAATGCGAATAATAAAAATACACCTGCTTTAAAATAACCTAAATAAAGACCAGTGCTGTTAATGTGGTGTGATCGATTATAGACCCGAAGGCTTGATTCAATTGTAGCGATCTTCAGTTGGAGAACAGGGTTTTCAAAATAGAATTGCTGAATTAAAAATAAATCAGCTTTGGCAAATCGAACACAAAGGAATTGGTCAGGTGTCATCGAGAAAGGCAAAGCAATAGGCTCACCCATAGGGTCATAACCGCGTACCTCCGCAGGAATTGTTGATATATGTCCCACCTTACTGATCAATTCCCCATTCAGAAAAAACTGGGATGCTCCTGTTTGTTTGACCGACAGGGCAACGGTTTTACCTCGTAGCGTTGAATCGACGTTCAGGTGCAGTCGCAGCCAGAAAATAGGGACATTGTCCAGTTGTTTCAGGCTCATAATATCCTTCACTGGATTAATAGTCTCCCACTGGCTATCCTTAAAATCGGGTCTGGCCCAGTTTTGATTATCACCCGCATGGAATTTCCAGCCCTTATCCAGTAAAATACCCGTAGCGGGCGGCAAACTATCGACACGAAAAACAGTCTGCTGAGCCAGGGTAACAAAACCCGTATGCAGCAGAAAAAAAACAAGTAGCCATTTAGTCATGCGAACGCAGGGTTTGAGTTTCTAACAACCGCCTTTTTCTGCTCATTTCCAAGTATATCGCCACAAAATCATGGTAAACCATGAGAAACGGGTACGGATCGACTGGCTAATTTTGGTTCAGCAATGCCGCCATCAGGATTTCCAATACGACTATGAAACAGGTGCATTTCAAAACTACCTGCCTTAAGTTGACTTAGTCGTTGTCAACTAAATTTAGGCGGTCTCTGACCAATTGCCAGCGGCCACTCTTAGCCGCTACCCGTAAGTTGAGCATCGCTTGCGCCCCATCATC
>NZ_KB893465.1 GCF_000374085.1 Spirosoma spitsbergense DSM 19989
TTGTGGTGATAATTAGAAAAGCAGGCCTGGTAAGCATCGGGCTCTTCCCGAATGGTGCGTAATAGTTCGTCCGTTTGTTGAAGTTCTTTAAGCTGGCCCACGCTAAGCTGCTGCATTAAGGACAAGTTCAATAATTCGTCCCGGTAATTCTTGATGTGCTGCACGACATCACCATGGGTGACGGCCCGTTCAATGGAATACTTATGCTTGAAAAAGAAAGACAGGGAAATGGCGGGTTTCTCATAATTAATGAGTTTCAGGTTTTTCAGGGGCTTACCCGGCCGGTTGTAGGCTTGGTACTGCTTCATATACTGCATGGGAATGAAGTAGTATTCCAGGTGGGAATCAGCTGGGGGCGGATTGCTGATCTGGTTGATACCCGGTGTCAGGGCGATGGCCTGTGTTTTAAGGACGGTGCGCAGGGCAGAAAGGGGTGCTTCGTCGTTTCGTTTGGCGGGTTTTCTGGGCATCATTACAAGCTTAAAGTATAGATCACTTATTTACTATAAAAGTAAATAAGTGATTCTTTGTTTGCAACTGCCTTCTTTCCCCTTTACACCAAATTTTTCGCTTTGATCACTTATCCTTTTTATCAATAGCTTGTTTGATTGATTTAAGAGCCCTATAAGTATCAGATTTTCAGTAGTTTATAACGGTAAATACAAGGGTTAGTCGGTGCAATTACGAGGTTTGATCGGTTATAAGAAAACCTAAATACTAGGTTTGATCGGTCTAAATACTAGGTTTGATCGGTGCAAATACCAAGTTTAATCGGTGCAGTTTTTTAAATACAAGGTTTAATCGGTATCTAAAATTGTACTTGAAAAGACTATATTTTTAGGGTAAAAATTATATTCTGGGACCGGTATTGGCGGGATTATAGTGAAACGGCGAGGTTTTTGTCCGACAATTACAAGGTTTAGTCGGTACTACTATGGTTTCTTTGAGTAAATAAGGGATGCACTAATTCAAAACAGTTATTAGGCCATATCTGCTGGTTTTCAGCTGATTAGCAAATTAAAAGTTCGAAAAGGGATATGAGTTTGCAAAATTTTGCTTCCGGTCTTTATGCTAAACTTACATTATTTTTCATTGTACCATGTTTACAGGATCAGTAAGTGATGTAAAGACTTATTACAATTTTCTGACTGATCATCAATGAAACACCAAACAGTGATAAAGGGAAGACTTATCTAAGGTAGCTGAAATCTCCTGCGACGTCGAGGTAGAATCCTGCAACTTGACCTAATCTACATAAATACAAGTTTGATTATATCAAAACTTGTATTTATGTTTACTACATCGTTCCGACCTGACTCTCAGCCATGAACCAGATCCTTTCAGAGATACCTAAGATCACAAATTCTGTTTTTAATAAACACCCGACAAATTACCAATCTAATCTCTTTACAGAGTCTCGTCATGAGTTCACTGAACTTGAAAAGAAGATTGTTGTGCTGGTGGTTAATCAAATTGGCCACATGGCTGTGAAAGGGGAATTGAAGTCGGATAGCAACGTAAAATTTCACATTCCCTACACGGAGCTCACCAAAGATCGATACAACCTCATAGCTGATGCAGCCGATACGCTCCAGCAAAAAAGGTTGATGTATCGAAATGATAAGACAAATGATTTTCACTACATAACACCCTTCCCCAGTGTTAAGTCTGCTATGGTTGATGGCCGAAAAGTCATTACCTTGATCATGTTTGCCGAAGTAGTGCCTCACTTTGCTGAACTGGGCCAACGCTATACTAAGTATGATATTGATGTAATGCTTTCTCTTTCCTCCGTCTACGCGCAACGGATGTTTGAAATTGTGAGTATGTTTCATAATCGGGGACAGCATCAGTTTACCTATCCCGTTACTGAGCTTCGTATGATGCTTAATTGTCCCGAAACGTATCGATTTAATGACTTTTGTTCTAACGCTTTAGTAGTTGCCCAACGGGAGCTAAGAAAAAAGGCTGATATAAATCTAGAATGGCAGGCTACTAAAAAAGAAGGCAAGAAGGTGTCCGAACTGACCTTCTATGTAAAAACAGCTAAGCAGCTAGCAATTGATGCCGTTAAGCAGGATCAGAGTGTAGTCAATAACATGTCCATTAATGAAGCCTATACAACGGCATGGCAGTTAATGAAGAACTATAAGCTTAAAGGATTTCAAAAAGATCATATTTTGTCTGATCATGGCCTGCTGGATACTTTTTTCCGGGTTGATTCCGAATTAGCCAACGGTGTTCGGCAAAATGTCAAGAATCCAACGGCTTATCTAGTCAAATCGCTTGGTATTGATCAGTTGAAAGATCCCAAACCCAGGACCAAGCCAGCGTCTAAAACAGCCCAGTCAACGCTTTCGCTTTTTCCTCAGGGGCCAACCCTTCGAAGTGGATCAGCTAAATCCATAGGTGCCATTTTTGGCGATATGATTATGAATGAATAACGCAATTGGGGCTAGCTGACACATTCCGGGCAAATTCGCCAGATTAGCGGACACCTGCATAGAAAGTGCATTCAAATGGTATAAGAGTTAATCAGCATCAGTAAACTTGCGAACTAATTTACAAGTTTACAAGTTTACTGAGTGAAGAATAAAGTCGCTTTAACCGTTTATTTTATCGATTTTCTACAGAATCCTCCCTACCGTCTTAGTCGTTCAAACAGGCCTAAAGACCCCAACGCCATAACCAGCAGCATTACAATGGTGGCCAGTTTTCCGGATTGTGTATACGTACGATCGGCAATGATAAAGGAAATGGCTGTTATGTAAACAACGATCAATACCAGGAGAAAAAATAGGATAATAGGTGAGCGCAGCGAGTGACCAGCAGTTCGGCGCTTCTGGAGAAAAGTTGGTACCATATAAGGTGTTATTTTGAGAGTAAGAGTAAATCAAATGTGCCTGTTGTGTTGATCGCCTTGCCAGGCGTAGTCCCCAGGCCGGTAGCGTTGAGCAATGCGGTGAACGTGCCGGTAACCCGGTATAGACTATTAGCACCTTGTTGAGATACTAACTTCCTGTCCGTAATGGTCAGACTGCCGGTACGCGTATAGTAGAGCTGAGGACCTGGCAGATTCATAGTCAGATCAGTGATCACGCCCGTTGGAGTCGGTTGGCTATCAATACGCATCAAAATAGCGTTTTTTTTCTTCAGATAGTTTTATCAAAAATCTTTAATTTTAATAAAAGATTGTAGCAAATTTTTTAACCTTATGCGTTATAAGTATGGTTTACCTATAGATCATATTTGACATAACGAATGAGCATTTTAGAAAAACTCAACCAAAAGAAAACTGGTCTAACTAGCTACGCTCAATATGAAAACGAATACGTCTATCCCAAGCTCGAGGGACCTTTAAAAAGCCGCATGAATTTTAAGGGTAACGAGGTGATAGTCTGGAGCTTCAACGACTACCTGGGGTTACAATCTGATGAACGGGTAATAGAAGCAGAAGTCGAGATTGTTAAAAAATACGGTTCTGGTTATCCCGCCGGGTCACGTCTCTTAACCGGAAATACTGCGTATCACGAACAGTTAGAGCATGAAATTAGTCAACTGATAGATAAGGATGTTTTGCTACTCAACTTCGGCTATCAAGGCATCATGTCCGTCGTGGATAGCCTGGTGGATCGCCATGATACCATCATTTATGATCAGCAAGTTCATGCCAGTTTGATTGATG
Source organism: Spirosoma spitsbergense DSM 19989 (assembly GCF_000374085.1). Lineage (GTDB taxonomy): Bacteria > Bacteroidota > Bacteroidia > Cytophagales > Spirosomataceae > Spirosoma > Spirosoma spitsbergense. The sequence continues at coordinate 3,686 of NZ_KB893465.1, forward strand.
GAGTCAGGCTTCATCAAGGCCCCAAATTCTCCTATAGACACAATGACATTTTTCAACTAGGCAGGCTGCTTTCTAAAGTTCAGCCCGGCAGTGAAGTGTTGGTTTTAGTCGATGGTGTGTTCAGTATGCGAGGGGATACAGCCAATGTAGCGGACATTCTTAGGCTGAAAGAGACTTATGATTTTACCCTTCTCGTAGACGATGCTCACGGATTTATGAGCTTTGGTGAGCACGGATCAGTTGGGGAATTGATGCCCGAAGTAGACATTTATATCAGCACCTTTGCCAAGGCTCTGGCTACCACGGGGGGATTTGTAGCCGCCCGAAAAGAATTCATTGACTACTTTAAGTACAATTTACGTTCGCAAACATTTGGTCGCACCCTGCCTTTACTGACCGTAGCCAGTGTCCTTTTCAAGTTAAAGTTACTGGCCCAAGAAGGGATAGAGAGACGAAACAAGCTCTGGAAAAATACCCGATTGCTCCAGGAAGGATTGAAAGCGATGGGGTACGACATTGGCAATACGTGTAGTCCCATAACCCCCATTTATTTGACCTGTTCAGAAAAAGAAGCGTCTGCTTTTCTAAAAGAGCTTCGCTATACCTATGGCGTATTTTGTAGCCCTGTTGTATATCCCGTCGTTCCAAAAGGGACTATGATTCTTCGGCTCATTGTAACGGCCCTGCATGAAGAGAGAGACATTAGCCAAACGCTGGACGCCTTTGCTAAACTTCAGCAAACGTTTGCGCTAAACTGCGTATTGGAGTGCAGCGAAGACTAGTACAAGCCTCTACTGATTTCTTCTCATTTATAGAGCGAGCGGGAACAGTACCAAGCTCATTTTGTATCCACAAATCTATCCTTATACAACTGATTGTCAATTCGTTATTCAAAAAACTGAACTCAGGTGAATGTGTTTAACGGCCCAAATAACTCAGGTCATAACTGAGTTTTTGTCTTAAACAACTGATTATCAACTATAAAAAACTGATTTATAACTGAGTTTTATGGAAAAAAGTAAAGAAAAAGACAAGCAAGTATTGATTTCGGCTGATCTGTTTTCCGAGTTTGAACGGATGGCAGACAGCTACGGATTATCTAAAAAAGGCCTGCTGGAAGCCATGATTTTCTACTTCAAAGCCACCCATGCCGATCCCCGAGATCCTAAAGCGGATAACCCAACGGACGCCATAAAAGCCTTGGACAAACGACTGGTCTCCTTTATTCGTCAGCAGGAAAACGAGCTAATTCGCCCCATTAGTGACGATATTAAATTACTCCTTCAACTCGTTACCCAAGACTTACCCAAGACGCTTCGTCAGTCGCAGATACGAACCATTGGCGGAGCGTTTAAACCCGAATTTCAAACAGAGCGATTTCGGGCCGTCTATGAGGATTTGATAAAAAAGACGAACTGATTTAATTCTCTATTCCTGTTATGGTAGCCAAGATTACAAACGGAGGTAAAGGAAGCTGTATTGGTTTAGTACAATATTTAGAAAAAGAAAGTCAGGGTGATTGGTTCACGCACGACAAAGGGAATATTAACGCCACTCAGGTAGTTACGGGTATTGACGCGAATCGAAAGCACTTAGGTCAACAAGAAGATAAATACTACCAGGTCATCTTGAGTCCGAGTCAGTCAGAACTAAATCCCCTGGGCAATGACCTTCAAAAATTGGAAGCTTTTACAAAATCAACGATGGACAAATACGCTGGTCAGTTTGGAAAGGGGATAAAGAGTGCAGACCTCGTTTGGTTCGCCAAGATTGAGCAGGCGCGGAGCTTTTCCCATACGGATAAAGCGGTGCAGCAACAACAACGCGTAGAGGGTGAATCGAAGGAAGGACCCCAAACGCACGTACACATTATTGTCAGTCGGACGGAAGACTTAACACGGTACAAAGAGCAAAAAGAAGCGCAAACAATTGAGCGGAAGCATCCTCTTAAACTAAGCCCCGCTACCAACCACCGGACGACTACGCAGGGAGCGGTGCAGGGTGGATTTGACCGGACGGCCTTCAAGCAGGCAGCCGAACAACAGTTTGACCGGCAGTTTGGGTATGACCGCCCTTTAACCGAAACGTTTCACTACGCGAACACTTTGCAGAAAGGAAGTCAGGAAGAACGTATAGCGTTACGAATGGAAGCGTTAAAACAGCAGCCTAATTACCTCGCCTGGGAGCAATCCAAAGACAAAGTACAGGAAACAAAACGGGAGTTACCTCAGCCCCAATCAAGAGAAGACTTATCGCTTTACAATGGTTCGTCAATTTTTAGGGATATGAAAAAGGCGTGTTAGTTTTGGGTATCTGACATCCAAACCAAACAACGCCTTTATGCAAGGACCAGCCCTACTGAGTACAATAGTAGCTAACCTGCCC
>NZ_KB893466.1 GCF_000374085.1 Spirosoma spitsbergense DSM 19989
TTACTTTGCATAGGGAGTAGTTGGAGGGGTTTACGTTTAGCGACACAAAACTACCTCAACATCAGCTACTCCCTACTTTTGTCCTGTACTTAGGAGTGTAAGAAGAAAGAGCAAGCCTTGCTCCGGCAGCGGAGTGACGGTTCTCAAGCACCACCTTCGGAATTCTGAGCGGGCCATTGCGGCTACTTTTTCGGGGAATGAGCCCTTCGGGGGTTAGGCGTCTCAGGCGGAGAACTCTGTTGATGGCTATTGACACAGGGTACCGGTTCTTGCCTGCCTATCCGTACAAAACGGCCCAATCCTAACACTTTCTGACTCCCGAAAATGACTCGTCAGCCGGCATTTTAGGGAAGAAGTTAAGGTCTGTCATAACATACATGTTGCTGTTTCAGAACCGCGAAGGAAGAAGCAGCAGATTGATCGGCTTAGCTATTATGGGGTTGAGGTGTGGACGAACAAGAGGTGATTTTCCTCAACGCAACGGAAATTCATTGTCAAGGCAGAAAACAAACTATTTAGTCAGCAGGTTTATAGAAATACATGTAGCTAATGGCATATGATAGTCGGGTGAGGTCTTCGTTTATAATTCCTTCTCTGAATCTCATCCGGGTAATGTTTTTACTGATTTACTGATGGATAGTGCACTACCTACTCAAATCAGTTCCTCTTGTCTGCAATCTTCGTTGTTGAACAAAACGTAAGATTATCTATACTAACTGGTTATCTCTAAAATATACGTTATGACAGAAGATGAAAATTGGCAACACACAGCCGGGGGAGATAGTTTAAGCGAGGACGAAGAAAGGATATTAGTGCAAATGGGCTTAACCGGAAGCAACAGGCGCTCATTTCTGAAACAGGTTTCTGCCGCCAGTCTAAGCATTTTGGCTTCCACTTATTTTACCGCCGAAGTAATGGCCGATTCTATTGATAACCTGCCCGAAAACCCGGCGGCATTGCTCAATGCGGTGAAGGTAAACCTGCGGGTGAATGACACGGTAAAACCATTAACACTCGATAGCCGCACTTCCCTGCTGGATGCCCTCCGGGAGCGATTGGGGCTCACCGGTTCCAAAAAAGGCTGCGATCATGGACAGTGTGGCGCCTGTACGGTCATGATTGACGGCAAAAGGCATCTGTCCTGCCTTACCCTGGCTGCCACCTGCGAAAATAAGGAGATCACCACCATTGAGGGGTTGGCCAAGAACGGCAAGATGCACCCCATGCAACGGGCTTTTTTGACCCACGACGGGTTTCAGTGCGGATACTGCACGCCGGGGCAAATCTGTTCGTCGGTAGCGTTGCTGGAAGAGGCAAAAAATGGAGAAGCGAGTTACGTGACGGAAGATTTAAGGGACATAAAAGCAAACTTAAAACTGTCTGAAGAAGAGATCCGGGAAAGAATGTCGGGAAACATTTGCCGGTGCGGTGCTTACAATAATATTGTTCAGGCATTTAAACAGGTTCATTCGGGCAACGATAAGATGCCCACCTGGGAATTTGCCACTGCTGAACAAATGCAAAAGGCGAAAAACGCCTGATTGTCCCCCTGGTTTTACAAACAGTCCCTGTTTTTTCGCAAACCAGGGTTTTAAAACGATACACTATGAGACCCTTCACCTACACCAGCGCTACGACCAAAGAACAGGCGTTGCAGGCATTTCATCCGAACGCACACTACCTGGGTGGGGGCACCAACCTCGTTGACCTGATGAAGGAAGACGTAGAGCGGCCCGACCAGTTGATTAATATCAATAACCTTAGCTACTCGAAAATTACGGCCGGGGCCAACGGCGGATTGACGCTCGGTGCTATGGCGCGCAACGCTGAAACGGCAAACCACCGTGACGTGCGAACCAACTATCCCCTGCTTTCGATGGCAATGCTGTCGGCCGCCACGGCGCAGATACGAAACATGGCGAGCAACGGCGGTAACCTGCTACAGCGTACCCGTTGTCCTTACTTTTTTGAAACCTCCATGCCCTGCAACAAACGGGAACCGGGTAGCGGTTGCGGGGCCAAAAATGGGATGAATGCCGTACACGCCATTTTTGGGTATAGTGATAAATGCGTGGCGGTGCATCCCTCCGATATGTGTGTGGCACTGGCGGCCATTGGCGCAACGGTAGAAGTACAGCAGCCCGGCGGCTCATCCCGCCTGATTGACTTCAACGATTTTCACCGCTTACCGGGAGACCAGCCCGAAAAAGACACCACGCTACAGCCGGGCGAATTGATTACGGCTATTCATCTGGCACCACCCTCGTTTGCCGACCATTACTATTACCTCAAAATCCGGGAACGTTCCAGCTATGCCTTTGCCCTGGTATCCGTTGCCGCCGGTTTGCAGATAAACAACGGTACCATCACCAAAGCCGGGCTGGCAATGGGGTGTGTAGCGCACAAACCCTGGAAGCTGATAAAAGCAGAAGCCTACCTGGCGGGTAAGCAACCAACTCAGGCCAATTTTGACGCGGCTGCCGACCTGGAGATGAACGATGCGAAGCCGCTTCAGGAAAACAAGTACAAGGTTGAAATGGGAAGAAATGCTATTGTTAGAGCACTTACACAGGCTTTTGACCGAAAAGCCTAAGCTAACCGCAAAAAAATATGCCGAATATAAAAAATAAAACTGGCGTCGGGCAGGCGATTGACCGGGTAGAAGGTCACCTGAAAGTGATGGGAATGGCTAAGTATTCTACCGAATTTCCGGTGAAAAATAAGGTGTATGGTCAGGGTATCAACAGCACGATAGCAAAAGGAGAAATTGTTTCGATAGATACGTCGGAAGCGGAAAAGCTACCGGGTGTTTTAAAGGTGATCACGTATAAAAATGCGGAGAAACTAAACACCTTCGATCAGGTTCCAACGGCCATTTCCACCACCACCATAGCGCCTGTTCTGCAAAGTAATAAAGTGCATTATTACGGTGAGTACATAGGGCTCGTGGTGGCCGAAACGTTTGAACAGGCACAACATGCCGCCCGACTGGTTAAGTTTGAATACCGGAAAGACCCCAATCCTGCCATTCACCTCGACAAACACGAGGGTAAGGCGTATAAACCGAAGGATATGGAGGATTATGTGCTTGGCAATCTGGAGGCAGGTCTTTCGGCCGCCGACGAAGTGGTAGATGTTACCTACACCACGCCCATCGAGCACCAGCATCCGATGGAATTGCACGCCATCATTGCCACCTGGGACAATGGCAAGGTGATGGCGTATGCCACCCAGCAAATGGTAAACGACGCTACCATCGCCATATCCGACACGTTCCAGATTCCAAAAAAGAATGTGAGAATTATATCGGCGTTTGTAGGCGGTGGCTTTGGCTCCAAACTAAATACCGAACGACATGTAATCATGGCGGTGATGGCGGCTAAAATGGTAGGTAAACCGGTGCAGGTTACCGTGACCCGGCACCAGATGTTTACCAACACCGGACTGCGGCAGTTTAACATTCAGAAAATGAAGGTAGGCGCCAAAAAAGATGGTACACTTACGGCCCTTGCCCACGAAACACTCTCTCATACGTCGCCCACGCAGGAGTTTCAGGAACCCTGTGGGCAGGTAACAAAAATGCTGTACAAGGTACCCAACAATCGGGTAACCTACCGATTGGTGCCGCTGAACATACAAACGCCTTTTGCCATGCGGGCACCTGGTGAAGCCACCGGAAGTTTCGCGCTGGAATCGGCAATGGATGAGATGGCATGGAAGCTTAAAATGGACCCGATCGACTTCCGCATTAAAAATGATACGCAGGTTGATTTGAGCGAAAAGAAACCTTTTTCTTCCCGGCTTCTGGTAGAATGCTTGCGTATAGGGGCCGAAAAGTTTGGCTGGAAAGAGCGCTCAATGGAGCCGCGCACCAAAAGAAACGGCAACTGGCTGATTGGCTACGGCGTTAGTGCGGCTTCACGGCAGGCGCCGTATCAAAAAACGAATGCCAAAGTGATTCTGGCCCTGGAGGGCAATAAAGTGAACGCTACCGTGCGGATGGATGGAACGGACATAGGCACGGGAAGTTATACCATTATCGCACAAACCGCTTCCGAATACCTCAAGATTCCGGTGGAGCAGGTAACCGTCGAGTTAGGCGACTCGGAATTTCCAGTAACACCCGGTTCCGGCGGTTCGTGGGGTGCGGCATCGTACTGTAATGCGGTCATGGCTGCCTGCGAAAATGCGGTCAAAACCCTCAGGGAAAACCGAAACATTAAAGAAGAAGAGGAGGTGCCCCTGGCTAAGTTGTTGAAGCGAAATCAACTGAAGCAATTTGAGGCAGATGGTAGCGCCGAACCTTCGAAAGAATTCAACGACCATTCTGTGTATTCTTTCGGGGCTAATTTTTCTGAAGTATGGGTGGATAAAGACACCGGGATGTACCGTATCAAACGAATGGTAAACGTAGGGGCTGCGGGTAAGATATTAAACCCCAAAACGGCTTACGGGCAGATCATCGGTGGCCTGACTATGGGAGCCGGCATGGTCATCGCTGAACAATCCAGGATAGAACCGAACTTCGGTAATTTTATCACCCGTTCCTTCGCGGATTACCATGTACCCGTAAACCTGGATATGGCCAATATTGAGGTGGTATTTCTACCGGAAGATGATAAAATTGCCAATAAAATGGGCGTAAAGGGAATCGGAGAACTGGGTATCACCAGCGTGGCAGCTTCCATTGCCAATGCCATCTTCAATGCCACCGGAAAGCGAATGAGGGAACTGCCCATCACCCCCGAAAAACTGATCAGTGCGGCCGTAGAACCGAACGTAGCGAGTTGATTTTGGATTAACGGTAGTTACCGGGTCGCTAACGGGGCAGGTGCCGCTTAAATTAACGTGAATACGGGATTGATTTTTGCCCCATACGGGCTATTTCTAATCCCGTATTCACGTTAATTTAAGCGGCACTTTTTGGTGGTAAACAGCCAACGGTTTTTGTCGATCCTGATACGGTTTCGGTGCCTGTACAAGCGGATATGAACCGTTCCCTGATAGGCTTTGAGCAGTCTGATTCAGACCCAGAAATGCGGGTAAAATCAATGAAACCATACCCACCTGACTGGCTGGTAGGGCGAATTAAAGTCGGCGTTTTCTGAGCGTAAATACCGGACTGATTGTTCGACGGAGGCAATGGCTCGTAGCAAAGCCTCTTTTCCGGAAGCCTGCAATCGAAAATAATTCGGCTTTTGTAGCAACCCTGTGGCCTTAATTTGTGTCTTTACGGTAGCCCCCGGCAACCGGGACCTGTTTGGCCTGTTGTTTGCTGCCGCACAAACCAATGCATTTCCGCTGAATTTACCCGATTTTATGACCCTTCGTTTACGCTTACTCGGTTCGTTACTCCTGGTTATTAGTTCCGTCCTCACTGCCCGTTCGCAATCCCTGACCGTAATGCCCACCGACTCCCTCGTGGTGGTGGATGGGGAACTGACCGAAGCCGTCTGGCAACGTGCTACTGTGGCCAGCGACTTTATCCAGAATTACCCGAACGACACGCTCCCGGCTTATAACCGTACCGATGTCCGGATGACCTACGACCATGGTAACCTGTACATTGCGGTTGTCTGTTTCGATAAGGACCGGGCCAAACCGTTCATTGCCTCCTCCCTGAAACGGGATTTCGAGTGGGACCAGAACGACAATTTTACGGTGTACCTGGACCCGTTCGGCGACCGGATTAACGGGTTTACGTTCAATATAACCCCACTCGGCGTAGAGCGCGAAGGGCAGATGTACAACGGCGAACGGGTGGCGTCGGAATGGGATAACAAATGGCGCTCGGCCGTGAAAGTGTACCGCGACCGCTGGCAGGCGGAGTTGATGATTCCCCTGAAAACCATCCGGTACCGGAAAGATACCCGGTATTTTCTGATGAATTTTGCCCGCCATGACCTGAAAAATAACCAGCGGACGGCCTGGCGACGGGTGCCGGTGGCCATGCGGATTTCGGCGATGGCCTTTGCCGATACGGTTCGTTTCAGTACGCCACTCCCCAATCCGGGCCCCAATATTTCACTGATTCCGTACGTTAGCGGTCGGTTCGTGGATGGTCGGAATGAGGGTGGTTCGAGTGCGTTTAAAGGCGGCATCGGGTTCGATGCTAAAATTGGCATTACCCCGTCCCTGAATCTGGATTTGACCGTAAATCCCGATTTCTCGCAGGTTGAAGCCGACCAGCAGGTAACGAACCTGAGCCGGTTTGAACTCTTTTATCCCGAACGGCGGCAGTTTTTTATCGAGAACCAGGACCTGTTTGCCAACTTCGGTTCTGACCGAACCCGCCCTTTCTTTAGTCGGCGCATCGGTATTGCCCGCGATACCAGCACCGGCGTTATCGTACAGAATCCGCTGCTCTATGGTGCGCGGCTCAGTGGGAAAGTGGGTCGGGACTGGCGCGTGGGGCTGCTTAATACCCAAACGGCAAGCCAGGTATCGGAGGGGATAAATAGCCAGAATTACACGGTGGCGGTGGTGCAGCGGCAGGTGTTTGGCCGCTCCAACATCGGGGCTATTCTGGTGAACCGGCAGCGCGTCGGTGGCCCGGCCGACAGTAGTCAGTTTACCCGCATCGGTGGCCTGGAATACAACCTCCAAACGGCCAATAACCGCTGGAGTGGCAAGGTGTTTTATCAGCAGGCCATCAAACCATACGCCTTGGCCGATGCCCGGTCGCACGGGGCCAACCTGTTGTATACCAGTCGGAATTTTTCCCTTGAGGGGGCGTACGAATACATTGGCAAAAACTACCTCATCAACGATGTCGGCTTTGTTCCCCGAACGGGCTACTGGCGGTATCGCGTCGAAAATAATACCACGTTCTACGTGAGTGGTGAGCGGTCGGTCGTGTCGCACGGGTCCTACTTTGGGGGGCTGCTCATTCGTAATATCGGTGGGCAGGTAACCGACCGTTCGGCCGACTATGGGTATGGGCTGACCTTTCGAAACACGGCGGAAGGCTACGCCGGTTACTCGACGGGTTATACGTACCTATTCTTTGCCTATGACCCCACTAACTCCGATGGATTGGCTTTGCCGCAGAATACCGCGTACCGAACGGGAGGGGCCTTCGCGCATTTTGCCACCGATAAACGTAAACGGCTGAATGGGCAGATTGATGGCTATTCGGGTGGTTATTTCAACGGTGAAAACACGAACCTGTCGGCTAAAGCGCAATACCGTTTCCAGCCCTACGGTACGTTTAGTATTGCGGCTGAGTATAATAATATCCGTTTGCCGGAACCCTATAAGTCGGCCGAATACCTGCTGCTTGGCCCCCGGGCCGACATAACCTTCTCGCGAAAAGTATTCCTGACAACGTTCATGCAGTTTAATAACCAGACGGACAATGTCAACCTGAATGCCCGGCTACAGTGGCGATACGCGCCCGTGTCGGATTTGTTCGTTGTGTATCAGGAAAATTACCTGCCCGGCTCGTTTGCCAGTAAAAACCGGGCGCTGGTGCTTAAACTATCGTACTGGCTAAACGTCTGAATCCCTATGCCCAATTCATCGCCTAAAAAGTCAGGCAGTTTAGTGAAAACCGTCCTGATTGGTCTGGCCATTATTTTCGGTATTGCGCTCTTACTGGGAACATTAACGGTCTTGTTTCCGTAGGCAGGAAAGAACACGGCCGGTTAGTTATTCATGCCGCCACCGCCACCACCTATGTCATCCGACTGGCGGTCGCTGTCCCGGCCTTTACTTTTCTGGCTACCCAGGCGGTAGGTGAAACCGATAAAGCCGATCCGGCTTTCGCGTTTGCCGATAGTATTGGCCACGAAGTTCGATCCGAAACTGTCGATCTGAAACCGCAGGGTATTGAAAATATCACTCATCCGGAAACTAAGCGTACCCTTCCCTTTCAGCACATCCTGTTTAACCCCCACGTTGACGTTGAAAAATTCCTGAATCGTGCCCTGCGCCACAATAAACGGCGACCGGTAGTTGACCGCTACCTGAATGGATGTACTGCGCAACGGACGGAAATTGGAGGTGATGCGGCTCGTCCAGCTTTTGTTGGTACGCGTCAGCAGGCCCGGTATGTCGGCACTGGCCTGAATGGTTCGCTGAAAAAATGTGGCTGTCCCGTTAATTTTCCACCAGCGTGTCAGTTCCTGCTCCAGCACCAGCTCCAGCCCGTAATTCTGCGACCGGTTCAGGTTCAGGTAGGTTTGCTCGGTAATACCGTCGTCGCGCAGGGTCCGGTAGCGGGTAATCTCATTATTCGTCTGCCGGTAAAAAAGGGAGGACGTCAGTGAGGTCGATTTGCCCGTCCAGAGGTGACTGAGTTCAAACGAATTGATCAGTTCCGGATTCAGGAATGGGTTACCGTAGCGTATATTCAGTGGGTCCTGTAGGTCGAAGAAGGGATTGAGCGACCGCACCGACGGGCGGTTGATTCGCCGGGTGTAGTTCACCTGCATCTTCTGGGCCTGGCTCAGGTTGTAGTTGAAGAACGCGCTGGGAAAGAGGTAGATGTACTGCTGGTTGTTCTGCTGACCGGTTGTTCGCTGGTCTGTGCTGATGGTTGTATACTCCGTTCGCAACCCCACCTGATAGCTGAACTTTTTGAGTTCGTTGCCATAGTTGGCGTAGGCAGCACTGGTGCGCTCATTGTAAATGAAATTGTTGCTGATGGCCGTATTGAGTATCCATTCGTCATCCTGACGGTTTTCGAAAACATAATTGGCTCCTAACCGGCGATAGGTGTATTTGAGGCCTGCCTCCAGCTTTTGTTTTTCTTTCAACGGTTCCACATAATCGGTCTGGAGCACCGCCACCCGGTTATTCTGGTCGTTGGTTGCCCGCTGGTCACCAATCAGAAAACTGGAGGCCAGCAGGTTCGGGGGCAACGTGGTGGTGTTCGTGAAATTCTGGTATTCGGTACCTTTGTTGGTCGACAGGGTAGCATCGGCTGTTAGTTCGCGCCCTTCTTTGTCGAACGTACGCCGATAGCCAAATTTGTAATCCAGTCCCCGCTGAGGCTCCCGTTCTTCATTGGTACGAAACGTTTTTCCGAGGGATATACGGTTGGCATCCAGCGTATTGAAGGTTTCGGCTTCTGAGTCGTAGCTGTAGCCGGGTCGGTAGAGGGCCGATGCGGTGATGTTGTCGTGGTCGGTCAGGGCGTAATCGAATCCCAGACGCAGGTTATTATTGACCCTGCGCCGAATGGCGTCGTTGCGCTGGGCGAGGTAGCTAACGGAATCGGTAAACAGATTCTGCCGCTCCGAAACCCGGTACTGGAACCGGTGATCTTCGCGGAAATTGTAACTGCCAAACAGGTTCAGTTTTTTGAACCGGGCATTCGCATTGATTGACCCATTGTATTTGTCGCGGGTACCTACGTTGAGCTGTACACTACCGTTGAAACCGTTGGCCTGTTCTTTCTTCAGCACGATATTGATGATACCCGCCCCCCCGTCGGCATCGAATTTGGAGGAGGGGTTCGTGATTACTTCAATCCGCTCGATGTTGCTGGCGGGAATCTGGTCCAGTACCGCCTGGCGGTCAAGCCCCGTAAGGCCCGACGGTTTGCCATCGACCAGCACGATTACGTTGCTGCTGCCGCGCAGACTGAGTGCCCCATCCACATCGACCGTCACGGAAGGTACGTTTTGCAGAATGTCGATAGCCGAACCGCCCTGCGCAATGGGTAGTTGATCGACGTTCACTATTTTGCGGTCGAGGGTGTATTCGTAGGCGGGCTTTTCGCCCTGTACGACTACTTCGGCTAGCTGGCGGGTGGCCTGTTTGAGCGTAATTGTACCCAGGTCGATGGTGGGTTTGCTTTGGGTAATAACGATACGGGGCAGGGTTTTCTGTTCGAAACCGATGCTTTGCACCAGCGCGTAGTACCGGCCGGGTGCCAGATTGGGAATAGAAAATAAACCCTTCTCATCCGTCAGGCCACCGCCTGCCGAGCTGGAATCCTTGGCCATAAACAGCCCGATACTGGCAAAGGGAACGGCTTTCGTCTTCCCTTCCTGAACGGCCATCAGCCGACCGCTCAGCTTACCGGTCTTCGGCGCATTTGCATCGTCGGTTTCGGCAGAATAATACGTTTCAGGGACAAAATCTTCGTCGGGTTGTCGGGCATTCAGTACGTTGTCGGCTGCCGGGGCATTCGTTGCGGGAACGGCCAGCCCCGGAGAGCCGGACTGCGCCCGGTTCAACCGCATCGAGTCAGGCCTCGACAGGGGAGCCACCGTGTCCGGTTTCATACCGATTGCCTGGAGCAACCCATTCGATTGGGTAGCCGGCTGCTGAGCGGCAACGGTGCAAATAGGTAGAAGGGAGACGGGTAAGGCATAAAGGAAGGAAGAAAAGGTCATTAGTAAACGGTTGAGTTAGAAATACTTATATAGTACCAACTAATCATTTTACGGTGCTGTTCCCTTTTGCTCCTTAGAATTTCATTAGAATTTAATTTCAGATGTTTATAGATAGATTGTACAAACCGGTTTTCGTTGTTGCCGGATAGGGCGGAAATAAGAGTACGTTTTGGAATTTTAAACCATTAGACAGCTACGACCATACTGGCGTCAATCGCTTCCAGAATTACCGCGCAGGCTTCCCGAATCTGGGCCTCGGTAATGATGAGCGGGGGCGCAATCCGCATGGAATTATCGCAGAATAAGAACCAGTCGGTGATGATTCCCTTTAGGATGGCCCGGTCGATAATGGGTTTCAGCACGGCGAAGGAGTCGAACTCTACGGCCAGCATGAGCCCTTTTCCCCGTATAGCCTTGATAGCCGGATGCACCAGTAATTGCCGGAACAACTGCCCTTTGGCTTCGGCCTGCTCGTACAATTTCCCCGTGTCGACGGACCGCGCACCGGCGGACTGTCCCTGAATTACCTGCAGCGTAGCCAGCGAAGCCGCGCACGAAACCGGGTGCCCGCCAAAGGTGGTGATGTGGCCCAGAATAGGATTATTCCGGAATACCTGCATGATGTCAGCCGAACTGATAAACGCCCCAATGGGCATACCGCCCCCCATACCTTTGGCGCACAGGAGGATATCCGGCACCGCGCCGAACCCCTCAAACGCCCAGAACGTACCTGTCCGGCCGAAGCCCGTCTGAATCTCGTCGAAAATCAACAGCGCACCCACGTCCGTACAGCGTTGGCGCACGGCCTGCAGGTAGGCCGCGTCCGGCACCCGAACGCCCGCTTCGGCGGCAATGACTTCCATCACGACGGCGGCCGTTTGGTGGGTAATCTGCTCAATGTGGGTCGGGTTGCCGTGTTGAATGTGCCGGATGCCGGGTAGGAGGGGGCGGTAGTTACGCTTAAAATTCTCGTCGCCCGACAGCGACAGGGCACCCTGACTGGAGCCGTGATAGGCTTTGAAACAACTGATAATCTCCAGTCGACCGGTGTAGCGTTTGGCCAGTTTCATGGCACCCTCCACGGCTTCGGTGCCGGAGTTGGTGAAGTACACCGTGTTCAGCGTATCGGGCAGGGTTTGGGTCAGGGCGTGGGCCAGCTGGGTCTGGGGCGTCTGGACATATTCGCCGTACACCATCAGGTGCAGGTACTTGTCCAGCTGGTTCTGAATGGCTCTGAGTACGTGCGGATGTCGGTGCCCGACATTGCTCACGCCGATGCCCGAAATCAGGTCCATGTAGGATTTACCGTCCTGTCCAAAAATAAATACGCCTTCGGCCCGCTCGATTTCCAACCCTAACGGGAAATCGGAGGTCTGTGCTATATGCTGTAGGAATAACTGCCGGTCTGTCACCGTATAGAGGATAAACTTGTCAATACTGCTTTACTAAACGTCAACATAGCCAACCATGAAAACAGTTCTACTTTTCCTGTTACTCAGCCCCGGTATGCTGCTGGCCCAGATGATCAGGATCTCTCCTTCCGACGTACAGCGACGCCATTCTTACCTGATCATGCGCGATGGTTCGGTGGTAAAGGGCCAGGTCATTCGGCAGGATAGCACCATCATTACGATTAAACGGCGGGATGGCGACCTGTCCTTCGTGGAGGCCGACCAGGTGTTGCGGATTCTGCCCAATCGCCCTACGGAGACGGAAAGACAGCAAGCCTCCGGGGCACTGACCGACCAGCAGACCGTATTTGTTTTCAAAGACGGCACCCGGATAGGAGGGACGTTTGTCTGGCGGGACAGTACGATGATGACCGTTCGGAAGCGGAACGGGCAACTGACCTATTTTGAGCCGGAACTACTGTTGCGGGTCGATACAGTTCGGGCTGGCCTTGAAACGGGTGATGCGGAAGACGGTAGCGAACGCGTGTTCACGAATCGGTTTCCGATCTGGCTGTTGACCGGGCAAACGGCCTTCAACGCCGAAAAGGGCCGGTTTTATTACCGGAACACCCTGGCAGTGCTGAATGAATTCGATTATGGGATAACCCGAAACTGGAGTATCGGGGCCAGCTTTATCACGCCCGTCACGTATCTGGCACTCGTTAATTTTTACGCCCTGAATGGGTTCCTGCCGAACAACTCCCGCCTGTTTACGAAAGTCAGCGTACCCCTCGGTGACGGCTTCCGGCTGGGGATTAATGTAGATTATCAGGACCGGCCCTACAGTAGTATTAATCGGGGTACGCTCACGTATCAGGTACTGGCTACCATCGGCAGCAGCCAGCGAAACGTTACGGTAGGGGCCGGGTTGATTGACCGGGGTAACCGACGCTATTACGTAGCCCAGCCACCTTACTCCTCAACGTTGCCCGCGTATGTAGATGAGCACATCCCCAATCAACTGTTTCTGACCCTGGGCATCATGCAGAAAGTAGGACCGGGCCTGACACTCATCAGCGATAACCGAATCAATCCGGGACCTTATAATTCCTTTTATTATGATAATAGCGAACGGGTTTCTTTATCGTTTGCTTTCCGGATTGATCGTCGTCGTCATGCGTTCGATCTGGGTTTGTATAGTCTGGTGTACCGCAACGACGCATCGTTGTATAACGCTCAGGTACGTTTTCTGCCGTATCTCGGCTACAACCTGCTTATAGGTCGTGACTGAGGGGGGATACCCACAACTCGCAAAGCAACAACGTTTTCAGTGTGGGCTGTGCCCCGGCAGACCGAAAATGAAAACAGCCAACGGGCTAAGCTTTTCTAAATGGCAGGAAGCCAAGAGTATATTGTCAATTTACTTATGAACTTGTTAACATTTACACAATCTTAATACCTATACTTTTACGTACTTTTACACGAATTCTAACAAACTCATTTCTTATGAATCAACAGCTACGTGCAGTGAGCCGATTATGGCTCTTATTTGCTGCTTTTCTCTTCGCACAGGGTACCTGGGCGCAGGTATCCCTTACCACAATAAATTCACCCTATACGCAGGATTTTAACACCTTATCAAACACCGCTGGTAGTACAACCAACACTACCTTGCCGACTGGTTTTTTTCTTACTGAAACCGGTGGAGGTGCCAGAGATAATGAGCAGTATGCCGTTGATACGGGTAGTAGTACAACAGGGGATACCTATAGTTATGGAGCTGCAGCCGCAACAGACCGGGCATTTGGAGGTCTACGTAGTGGAACACTTATCCCAGTTATTGGTGCTGCCTTTACCAATAATACGGGGACCACGATTACTTCATTGAGCATTACATACACGGGCGAAGAATGGCGGTTGGGAACGGCCAGTCGGTCTGACCGATTAGATTTTCAGTACAGCACGAATGCTACGGATTTGACAACGGGTACTTATGTAGATGTTGATGAACTTGATTTTAGTACGCCAAACCAAACGACTACGGGAGCAAAAGATGGTAATGCTGCTTCTAACCGTACGGTTATTACGAATACGATAACTAGCCTTTCTATTGCACCAGGTGCCACGTTCTGGATTCGCTTTAATGATCTTGATGCAACGGGTGCTGATGATGGACTGGCCATCGACGATTTTTCGATAACACCCATATCCGCCACACCCGTTGCCACCTTTACGGCCAGCCCAACTGCCTTAACGGGTTTCGTCGCTACGCAGGGTGCTGTTTCGCCCGCGCAGACATACACCATAACGGGAAGTAATCTGGATGGCAATCCCGTTTCGGTATCAGCGACAGCTAATATTGAACTGAGCACTACGATGGGTGGTACGTATACGCCTACCCTATCTATTCCGGCTACGACCAGTGCCATTTCGCAGGAAATATTTGCGCGCTTAACGGCTACTGCTCCAGTAGGGCCATTGAGCGGTACGATCACGAACACGGCGAATACGACCCTGACGGCGGCCGTTACGGTGAGCGGTCAGGTCAATGATCCGGCCGCGCCAGCCTTATCGGCATCACCTACAACACTTTCGGGCTTTTCAACGCCACAGGGTACCCCTTCGGCTGAACAAAGCTATACATTGACGGCGGCTAATCTGACGGCCGCTATTTCGGTATCGGCCCCGGCTGGTGTGGAGGTTAGTTCAACGACGGGTAGTGGCTTCGGGCCAACATTCACGTTGCCCGCTTCAACAACGTCGGCTGTTGTCTATGTGCGACTTAATAGTGCTGCTGCAACGACGATAAATGGTATCATCACCAATGTATCGGGTAGCCAGACCGCCAATGTAGCGGTGAGCGGTACGGTTAGTTCTACGGCTCCGGTCAGCTACACACTCATCAGCCAGATTCAGGGTAGTGGTTCTACAGCCGCGCTGACGGGTACACAAACTATTGAAGCAATCGTTACCCGCACGTTTCTTGGAGCCACCCAGTTGAACGGTTTTTATGTACAGGAAGAAGATACGGACTCGGATGGTAACCCACTAACGTCTGAAGGTATCTATGTCTATGACCCTTCCGGCGCATTTGCCGGTAATCCCGGGGATAAGGTCCGTATTACGGGAGCGGTAACAGAATTTACTACTACGGTTACTGGATTTCCCACCAGCAGCCTGACGGAAATCACACTGACAGGCGCGGCTAATCTGACCACCGTTTCTACGGGGAACCCCCTGCCAGCCATCGTAAATGTTCAGTTACCCGTTGCGAACGTATCGGATCTGGAACGGTATGAAGGGATGCTGATCAACGTGAGTGCTGCCAGTGGTAACCTCGCCGTTACGGAATATTTCCAGTTAGGTCGTTATGGTCAGGTCGTGCTTTCGGCTACGGGTGCCACCGATCAACCCGGCACAGATGCCCGTCTGGACCAGTACACGCAGTTCTTTGCGCCCAGCGTAAGTGGTTATGCAACTTACCTGGCGGAGGTGGCCAAACGCCGGATCTACCTCGACGATGGCCGGTCGTCGCAGAATCCTGACCCCATCATCTTTGGCCGGGGTGGTCAGCCACTTAGTGCCTCGAACACCCTGCGCGGAGGTGACCAACTTACCAGTATTACCGCCATCCTGGATGAGCGGTCTGAAGGGTACCGGCTACAAACGGCCAACGGAACTGACGCCAATTTTATCCCTTCGAATCCCCGTCCAGCTACCCCACCGGTAGTAGGTGGCTCGCTCAAAGCGGGTAGCTTCAACGTGCTGAACTACTTCAACACGTTTGGCACGACCAGCTTTAGCACTTGTTCTGGTAACTCCATTGCGGGACGCGGAGCCGACAACCAGACGGAATTTACCCGTCAGCGCGACAAAATCATTGGCGCCATCATTAACTCCGGGGTCGATGTGATGGGGCTGAACGAGATGCAGAATAATGGTTTTGGTACTAGCAGTGCCATCCAGGATCTGGTCAACGGATTGAACGCCGTTGCTGGGGCAAATTCCTATACCTACGTCAATTCGGGTTGTATCTCAACGGATGCCATTACGGTGGCCATGATTTATAAACCCGCCAAAGTAACGCCCGTCGGTTCATCAACGGCCATTCCGTTCAGTTACGGAACGGGGTCGTTTACGGATGTTGGTCGGCGGGCACTGGCCCAGACGTTCCAGGATAACACCACCAACGGCGTATTTACGTTAGTGGCCAACCACTGGAAGTCTAAAGGGTCAAGCGCGGGCGGAGCTGGCGATACCGACATTAATGATGGGCAATCCGCTTCTAACGGAACCCGTACGCGGCAGGCTCAGGATCTGGTTTCCTGGTTAGCCACCAACCCAACGGGAACCACTGATCCTGATTACCTGATTGTTGGTGACCTCAACGCCTACGCCAAGGAAGATCCACTGACAGCGCTGGAATCAGGCGGCTATACGAACCTGGTTCCTAACACGACGTACTCCTACGTATTTGACGGCTTTGTTGGCGCACTCGACCATGCCCTGCGTTCGTCCAGCTTACAGAGTCAGATTGCCGGTGCCGACAAATGGCACATCAATTCAGACGAACCCAGTGTGCTGGATTATAACACGAATTTCAAAACGGCGGGTCAGATTGCCAGTCTCTACAGTGCTGAACCATACCGTGCCTCCGATCACGATCCGGTCATTGTTGGCCTTAATCTGACGCCACCGACTGGTCCATTGGCCCTGACGTTCACCGCCAGTCCGACAATGCTGACCACTTCGGGTACGACCACCCTGTCGGCAACAGTTTCGGGTGGTACTTCTCCGTACAGCTACACCTTCACCGGACCGGGCACCATCACCCCTTCGGGTAACACCGCGTCGGTGTCGGGCATACCAGCCGGGGTGCAGACCTTCACGGTCGTAGCCAGCGATGCCACCGCCCCCACCAGCCAGACCATCAGCGGCACGGTGAGCGTGACGGTGACCCAGGCCAACACGGCACCCGTCGCAACGGCCAACGCCAACCAGACGGCCACCGTGGGCGTAGCCTTTAGTTATACGGTCAACGCCTTCACCGATGCCGAGACGCCCAACAGCCTGACCTACACCGCCAGTATCAACCCTGCCAACGGGCTGAGCTTCGATGCCAACAGCCGGGTTATTTCGGGTACGCCTTCGATGTCGGGCGTGAGTAGTGTGACCGTCACGGCCACCGATCCGGGTAGCCTCTCCGCCAGCACTAGCTTCACCATCACGGTCAGTCCGGCCGGTACTCCGCCCCCAACGGCGACCTTCAGCATTACGGGCGTGACGACGGTCAGCTGTGAGACCATTTCGGCCGGTCAGCGCCGGGTCACCTTCACCCCCCGGTACGCCGGGCTGAACGGCAGTCCGGTGAGTTTCTCGGTGGTCAATGAGCTGCTGCCGACGACCAATCCGGGTCCCTACACGCTGAACCTGTACACCGATAATTCGGTCATTACGCTTCAGGCGGTGCAGAGTGGAGCTTCCAGTAGCTTTGCCTACAACTGGCTGGCGGCCTGTAGTTCCTCAACGGCCAACACCCCGCCAACGGTGGCTAATCCGGTCTCGCCCCAGTCGGCCACGGTAGGTATTGCCTACACCCTCTCGCTGGCCAATGTGTTCACCGATGCCGAGACGCCTAACGCCCTGGTGTTGTCGGTAACGGGGCTGCCCGCGGGGCTGAACTTCGTGGCTCCCTCGACTATCTCTGGTACGCCGTCGATGTCGGGCGTAAGCACGGTGACCGTCACGGCGACCGATCCGGGTTCACTCTCCGCCAGCACCAGCTTCACCATTACGGTGAGTCCGGCAGCGGGTACGCCCCCCCCACCAACGGGTGCCTTCAGCATCACCAGCGTTCAAACCATCAGCTGCGAGGTGCTCTCAGCGGGTCAGCGCAGACTGACCTTCAATCCCCGGTACGCGGGCCTAAACGGCAGTCCGGTGAGTTTCTCGGTGGTCAATGAGCTGCTGCCGACGACCAATCCGGGTCCTTACACCCTGGACCTGTACACTGATAATTCGGTCATTACGCTTCAGGCGGTGCAGAGTGGCATCAGCAGCAGCTTTGCCTACAACTGGCTGGCGGTTTGCAGCAGCACGACGGCCAACACTGCTCCTACGGTGGCCAATCCGGTGAGTCCGCAGTCGGCTACGGTGGGCGTGGCTTACACGCTCTCGCTGGCCAATGTGTTTACCGATGCCGAGACGCCCAACCAGTTGACGCTGGCGGTGAGTGGTCTGCCCGCGGGTCTGAGTTTCACGGCCCCTTCAACCATCTCGGGTACGCCTTCGATGAGTGGTGTCACGAGTGTGCTGGTGACGGCTACCGATCCGGGCAGCATGAGTGCCAGCACCAGCTTCAGCATCACGGTGAATCCGGCGGGTGGTACTCCTCCTCCGCCCACGGGCACGTTCAGCATCACGGGCGTGACGACGGTAAGTTGTGAGGTGCTTTCAGCCGGTCAGCGTCGGGTAAGTTTCACACCCCGTTACGCGGGTGTAGACGGCAGTCCGGTGAGTTTCTCGGTGGTCAATGAGCTGCTGCCGACGACCAATCCGGGTCCTTACACGCTCCAATTGTACACCGATAACCCAACGATCACCCTAAGTGCGGTACAGAGCGGAGTGAGCAGCAGTTTTGCTTACAACTGGCTGGCGGCCTGCACACCTGCTGCCCCGGGTGCGCGGGTGAGCGGGGAGCCGGTTTCGGGCTTGCAGCTTCAGGTGCTAGGCAACCCGGTACGTCAAGTGCTGGAAGTAGCCGTCACGGGAGCGACCGGTAGTTCGCTGAATCTGACGCTGACTGACGGTCAGGGCCGGGTTGTCGGTCAGCAGGCTGTAGAAAAGGCTACTGCTTCGGAGCGGGTACGCTTTGACGTGAATCAGCTACCAGCGGGTGTGCTGATTCTACGGGCCAATACCTCAACACAGTCGCAAACCGTCAAGGTCATTAAAGCGGAATAAGCCTTCCTGTTACCTTTAAAACCAGAAACGACCTGCTTGTTGAAGCAGGTCGTTTCTGGTTTTAAAGGTAATGGATCTATTTCCCCGCCATCAGTACCTGCTGCATCTGCTCGGCTACAAACTGGTTGCCTGTATCGTTCAGGTGAACCCGGTCGGTGGTTAGAGTACCCCGATCCTTGTTGTCCGTATTATGTTGAAGATCGTACGCCTGAAACGCTTTACGCAGGTCGACCAGGGGGAGGTTTTGCCGTTTGGCAATATCCCGGATAAACTGGCTATACTGGTTCAGGTCACCATCCTGCTGATTAGTCATATCTGTTTTTTCGCCAATGGCCGCGGGCGTGCAAAGCACCACGCGGATGTTAGCCGCCTGTAGTTTTTTCACAACGGCTTCGTAAAACTTTACGAACTTATCGGGGTCTGTACCCGTGCCCGATGTGGCTTTGTGCCACACATCATTCACTCCTACCCAGATAACCACTACATCGGGCTGTTTGGCCAGCACGTCATCGTCCATTCGCAGGAATAAATCGTAGATTTTGTTACCGCCGATACCGGCACCAATCAGTTCGTACTGATCGGAAGGCATCATTTTTTTCAGGCGGTCGATGTAGCCACCAGGATTCACACCCGCCTGGGTAATGGAGTCACCAAAGAAGATGACACGGGTTGGTTTTGCCGCGCTCATGGCAAGCAAACCGGCTGTTAACAGCACAAGGAGAAAACGAGAAATTTGAGTCATATCGCTAAAAGCAGTCAGAGGGTGGTGGTTACTGAGTAAAAGGTTACTTTTACCATTAGGATAACAGCGTGCTGATATTACTCTTATTCTGCCAAACAGCATGAACGAAATTCATAACACGTACGGGATCTACCAGGGTAAGACGGTTATCCTCAACTCACGCATAACCTGCCCCCGTTGTGGCTATCAGCAAGATGACCTCATGCCGATAGATGCCTGCGTTTATTTTTACGAGTGCCACCAGTGTCAGGCAATCCTAAAACCATTGCCCGGTCATTGCTGCGTGTATTGCAGTTACGGCACGGTAGCCTGTCCACCTATACAGGCCGGAACGAGCTGCTGTTCGTAAAACCAGCGTAGCCTGTTCAAACTTTTACCCGTCCTTTTTGTACTACTTTAACCATCCTGCTCAAAAATGGGCCGACACAATTAACCATGAACATTTCGAACAATAAAATGCTGATAACCGGGGGGGCATCCGGTATTGGCCTGGGCCTGACAGAACGCTTTCTACAGGAAAACAACACGGTGCTGGTTTGTGGCCGACGCGAATCGGTACTACAGGACCTGACCGACAGGTACCCATCGGTGATTACGCGTGTTTGTGATTTGGCGGAAGCGTCTGAGCGCGAAGCGTTGTTTAATTGGATCGTAGAAGAACATCCCGACCTCAATGTGCTGGTTAACAATGCCGGGATTCAGCAGTGGATGACCGTGACGGACACTGATTTTTTTGACCGGGCACAAACCGAACTGGCCGTTAATGTACAGGCTCCGCTTCACCTGACGGCCCTGTTCACCCAGTTACCGTCGCTAACGACCATTCTTAACGTAACGTCCGGCCTATCCTTCGTTCCCCTCACTAAAGTGCCCGTTTACTCAGCTACCAAAGCGTTTTTCCACTCCTTTACGCTATCATTGCGGCAATTGCTGGAGCCCAGAAACATTGAGGTTATCGAACTGATTCCACCCGCCCTGAACACGGATCTGGGTGGCAAGGGGTTACACGACGCGGCTCCCCCCGTGGCCGATTTTATTGCCACCGTATTTGAGCAGTTGAAAGCCGGCAAAACTGAAATAACCTTTGGATTTAGCGAAGCGATGGCAAAAGCCGGAGCGGAGGATTTAAAAAACGCCTTCGCCCGAATGAACGGAGCATCCTGATAAGAAAGGGAGTTACCGGCTACACGACCATATTCAGCAGTAGCACACCAATCAGTCCGACAACGGATACGATGGTTTCCATTACGGACCAGGTTCGAATGGTTTGCCCGATGGTCAGGTTAAAGTACTCTTTGAACAGCCAGAACCCCCCGTCGTTGATGTGGGAGAACATAAGGCTACCGGAGCCAATAGCCAGCACCATCAGTTCGGGTTTAATCGCCTGCGACTGAATCAGGGGCAAAATGATGCCCACCGTTGTCAGACCCGCTACCGTTGCCGACCCCACGCAAACCCGGATGAAGGCGGCAATACCCCAGGCCAGCAGCAGGGGGGGTATGGCAGCATCGGCGAGTAGACTACCGATATATGTGCTGGTGCCACTGTCGCTGAATACCTGCTTCAGCGCACCGGCACCGGCAATGACCAGCAAAATCGGGGCGATGGCTTTAACGGCTTCTTCCAGGTCTTTCGTGATCGCTTTCAGGTTTTGCCCC
Organism: Spirosoma spitsbergense DSM 19989; assembly: GCF_000374085.1. Lineage (GTDB taxonomy): Bacteria > Bacteroidota > Bacteroidia > Cytophagales > Spirosomataceae > Spirosoma > Spirosoma spitsbergense. The sequence continues at coordinate 21,101 of NZ_KB893466.1, forward strand.
TGCCGGATGCCCAACGCATAAATAGCGATCAGCACCGACAGGAGCATGCCGATATATGGCTCGGCCAGCAGGGTAACGACCGTTTTGAGGAAAGACTCGTCGGGCATAACACTTTTCAGTGGGCCGAATGTTGTTAGCAGCAGCACGGGCAGTAAGGCGACGAAGAAACTGATACCCGCACCCGGCAAATCATGATCGGGGACTTCGCGAATGTTAAACAACTCCTTGTTGGGTGTAGCCTTTACCTTCGTGAGCGTTCGGCCAAACAGCGGCCCGGCAATAACGATAGCCGGAATAGCCACAATGATACCATAAATCAGCGTTTGGCCGATGTTGGCGTTGAGCTGACCAGCCACGGCTGATGGCGACGGATGCGGAGGCAGGTAGCCGTGCGCTACGGACAGGGATGCCAGCATCGGCACGGCTACCGACATTAAGGGAAGTCCGGACGAGGCCGCAATGGTGAAAATCAGCGGGACAACGATGATGAATCCTGCATTATAGAACAAAGGAATACCGATTACGAAGCCCGCTACGGCCAGCCCCCAGCGTATATTCTTGATACCAAACCAGCCAATTAGTACATTGGTAATGCGTCGGGCAGCTCCGCTTTCGGCCACTAACCGACCCAGCATGGCACCAAAGCCAATAATCAGTACTAACTCACCGAGGGTGCCACCAATTCCAATCTGGATTGATTTACCAACATCCACTACGTTCATGCCTGCTGCCAGACCAATGCCAAGGGCAACGATCACAAATGAGATAAAGGTATCGAGATGGACAAAAGCAACCAGGACAACAAGGACCAGAATACCGATTAAGGTTAGAATAAGGGGCATGAGGTTACGGAAGTGTTTGGAACGTTAAAGCGTACCTCGTCAGCCTTTCTACTTCATGCGCCAGCGAATTGGTCACATCAAAGGGCACAACGTGCAATCGGGTGGTGGCATCGTAATCAAACACAGCCAGTGGCTGACGGAAGGTTTCGTTGGCGGGGTAAATCAGAAACAGATCACTGGCAGCGTATTTTTTGCCGTAGGCGTATAACTGATACAGATCGGCCTGTTCGATGCCGTATGTGCCGGGGTCTGCCCCGGTACCCAACTCACGCCCCCGGATGGTTTTCCATTTTGTATCGAATACCAGCGTCCGGTCGCTATGCCGGATCACGATATCGGGCCGAAGCCGAAACTTAGGCGTACCTACGTGTTCATCCACCAGATGCGCCGATGATTCCTGGACGCGCACGTCATCGGCATCGGGCCAGTATGCCTTGATGCCATGGGCCACGTAATTCTCAAAAACCCGTTCCATCGGAAAAAGCAATGCCATGCTTGGCGACGGTCCCGTTCTGATGCCAAAACCCCGCCCGTGCAACAGCGCTTCGGCCCAGTGGAGTGCCTGCTCATACCGCCTGAACAACTGACTCGACCGGCGTACAATCCGCAAATCGTCCGGTATTGAATCGGATAGGGGTACGTCATCCATAGCCCAGGCCAATTGGCTGATACGATGCTGGATACGCGGGTTCGCGGTTGCGCTGGCAAGGTACGTCAGCGTTGTTTTCAGGATACGGTTGGCGGCTACATCAGCGGTCAGGCGTTCATACCGAACAGCCAGTCGTTCGGCATGCCAGGCATTCTCCCGCTGCTGCCGGACGTACTGAAATTTTCCTTTCCAGAATCGCTCATTGCCCTCAACCGTTACGTAGGCCCGCTGGATTCCCTGCTGCACCAGTGGTGCCACCGAATCCAGAAAAGTGGTGATAAAGGTTTCCCACAAGGGTAATCGACTAGCCTGCGTGTAGGCTGCCGGGAGCATTCGAAAAGGGCTTTGGCGCAGATACCGTACCATGTTGAGCAATACGGGACGAGCCTCATCCGGTTGCCCTGCTTTGGGCAGAATTTCAAGCTGTGTCCGATTGGTCAGCGGCAGTAGCCCGACGTAATTTCGCAGTTTAACCAGTTCCCGTCCCTTTTGCACCGAAAAGGCGAGTAGCCCATCGGCCTGTTCATTGTCGAAGGCAAACTGCCGCAGTAGCTGAAAAACGGAATCGGGTACACGTAAACCGCCAAAGGGTGGCTCGGTCCACTGTTTATCAGAACCGATGGCGCTGTTTTCCTGTACAGACAGGGTGGTAATCATAGGCTACTAACTCCTTCCTTTCATGAAATCACCGGCAGCTGATTTGAGCAAACCAGCGAAGGAGTTCAGGCAGAACAGCACACCCCGGTCAATCAACGCTCTGGCCTGATCGCCGGTGGCAGCTGTCGTGCCTGCAATGAGACCGGCTTTTCTGATTTTTTCGACAACGCCCGCAATGGTCCGTTTTACCTCATCGTGGCCGGGTCCGTCGTAGTAACCCATACTCATGGCCAGGTCACGCGGCCCAATTACGAAACCATCGACGCCTTCAACCTGTAATAAATCGTCGAGATTAGCAATGGCTTCGGTATCTTCGATCTGGGGTAATACCAGCGTTTGTTCGTTGGCAAATACAACGGCTTCGCCCTGATTCATGCTTCCCAGCAGATAATCATTGGCCCGTACCGGTCCGAAGCCACGTTCGCCCAGGGGTGGGTATTTCACGGCTTTTACCAGTGCTTCGGCCTCGGCCACCGTCCGCACACCCGGCATCATAATCCCCATAACCCCGGCATCCAGAAACTGTAAAATGAGTTTGGCGTCGTTGCTCCGAACGCGGGCCAGGGGGGTAATACCAGCCACGTCGCAGGCCCGCACAATGTCCTGCACCTGAGCGGTAGTGACGGGGCTATGTTCGCCATCGATCATGTAAAAATCAAGGCCCGACAGGCCACAGAGTTCGGCAACGGTGGGGTCAGTACTGTTAGACAAAACGCCCAGCACGGGCTGGCTGTTTTTGAGCCGGGTTTTAACGATATTTTGTTTCATGTAAAGAAAATAAAGCAGATGTCAAACTGAGTAGTAAGCGAATCATCCTCCGTTTATAACCCAGTGGGCTTGCGTGGGATTATGAGCAAATTGAGGCTAAAATTACGTAATTTACGCTACGGTAACGCAGGGGAATACTATGTAAGCAGTAGTATAATGTTGCGATGCCGTTGACCGTTTCTTAGGAAGAATCTGTTCAGTACTATACCTGCCGTACCCAAGGGCAGGATTTATTTGCTCCATTCTTATGCAACGAAGAACTGTATTACAAGGCCTGGCCGTAACCTTCGGCGGTCTGATGAGTCTGCCGGCCTGGGCATCCGGCTGGACGGCCGACTCCCTGAAATCCGCTTCTACCCTCCCCCTCGCCGAAGAAGCCCTGCTGGCCGAAATCGTGGAGACGTTCATCCCGCAAACCACTATGCCCGGCGTGGGATCGCCCGGCGTGGGATCGCCCGGCGCAAAATCACTTGGTGTTCACCAGTTTGCCATGCGGATGATTCAGGATTGCTACGGCCCACCTGCTCAAACGGTCCTGCAACAGGGGTTGGCCCTAACTGAATCGACGGCGCAGCAAACGGCGGGCCAGTCGTTCGTGAACTGCACCACCCAGCAACGGCTGGCCATCCTGACCGCCCTGACCACCAATACCGACCCGGTTGGCAAAGCCTTCGTCGACCTGGTGAAAGGACTTACCATTCAGGGGTATACCAACTCCGAGTATTACCTGGTGAACGTAAAAAAGTACGTTATGGCTCCGGGCTATTACCACGGCTGCGTGGAGGTTCCTGAAGTGGCCCTTAAAGGCAGTCGGTAGTTTTCATTTATCCTTTTTTTATCTTCTGAATACATGGCTTATTTAAACATAGATTCCGTTAAAGACCGTACGTTCGATGCCATCGTTATCGGTTCCGGCATCAGTGGCGGCTGGGCGGCCAAAGAGTTGACCGGCAAAGGATTACGCACCCTCGTACTGGAGCGGGGCCGCGACGTAAAACACATTACGGATTACCCGACCACGATGATGCCGCCCTGGGAGTTTGCGCATGCTGGTCAGCTGTCCAAAGAGTACCGCGATGCCAACCCCATTGCCAGTCGCTGTTACGCCAATCGGGAGGATGCAAAGCACTTTTTCGTTAAAGATGCCGAACATCCCTACGTACAGGAAAAGCCCTTCGACTGGATTCGGGGGTATCAGGTAGGGGGTAAATCGCTGATGTGGGCGCGGGGAACCCAACGCTGGTCGCAGTTCGATTTTGACGGGCCCGCCCGCGACGGGTTTGCCGTGGAGTGGCCCATTGGTTATGCCGATATAGCACCCTGGTACAGCTACGTAGAGAAATTTGCCGGTATATCAGGCAACAAAGATGGTCTGGCTCAACTACCCGACGGTGAGTTCCTGCCCCCGCACGAGCAGTCCTGCGTGGAGAAACACTTCTCCGAGCAGATGGCAAAGCGGTACAATGGGCAGCGGCCTGTTATCATCGGGCGTTGTGCGCACCTGACCAAACCCCAGCCGATTCACTACCAGCAAGGCCGAGCCCAGTGCCAGAACCGCGACCTGTGCCAGCGGGGTTGCCCCTACGGCGGGTATTTCAGTAGTAATTCCAGCACACTGCCCTGGGCCGCCAAAACCGGCAAAATGACCCTACAGCCCGATTCGGTGGTGCATTCGATTATTTTCGACGAGAAGAAAAATAAAGCGACGGGCGTGCGGGTCATTGACGCGCATACCAGCCAGATGACCGAGTACTACGCCCGCATCATTTTTGTTAACGCAGCCTGCCTGAACAGCAACCTGATTCTGCTGAACTCCATCTCGACGCGGTTTCCGCGCGGACTGGGTAACGACAACGGCCTGCTAGGTAAGTACGTAGCGTTCCATAATTTCCGCACCACGATTTCGGCAGAATACGAAGGATTCCTGGACAAAACGACCGATGGCATCCGGCCAAACGGCAGCTACATTCCCCGGTTTCGCAACGTACAAAAACAGGAAACGAGCGGTCCGGCGTCCCGGTTTTTGCGCGGCTACGCAGCTGGTTTCAGCGGTAGCCGTATGACGCATGTCGACATGGCCGGTATGGGTGCGGATTTGAAAGCGAATCTGATGCAGCCCCAATACGGCAACTGGCGGGTAGGTTCTCACATGATGGGCGAAACCATTCCCAAAGAAACCAACTACGTGAGGCTGGATAAGACCCTGAAAGATGCCTGGGGCATTCCGCAGTTGAACATATCGGTGGGGTACGATGATAATGATGAGAAGATGATTGTGGACTTTCACGAACAGATGACCGAAATGCTCACCGGGGCCGGATTTATCAATATCCAGACCCACGACAAACCCGATAAGGCACCGGGCCTGGATATTCACGAAATGGGTGGAGTACGGATGGGGAAAGACCCTAAAACGTCACTGCTCAACAAGTGGAATCAACTGCATACCTGTAAAAACGTGTTCGTGACCGATGGGGCCTGTATGACCTCTACCTCGACTCAGAATCCGTCGCTTACGTTCATGGCGATCACGGCGCGGGCCGCTAACCATGCGGTTGAGGAATTGAAGAGGGGGACTCTGTAGGCCCTTTCACTTATTCCAGAAAATTCTATTACCCATCTCTTTTTCGTTCTCTATGAAGATTCCGTTCACCGGTCTGTTATTCCTGAACCTGTTATCGTTCGCCAGTTGCGCCCAGAATAAGGCGGATACCAACGCGGCAACGGGTACATCACCAACAAAAGCTACCATCAAACCCCTGACCATCAACCTGGCACTGGCCGACAATACCGGCCGCTCGCGACTGGCCCTGACGCTTACCAATACGGGCAATAATTCCCTGCCTGCCAGCGGCTGGACGATGTACTTCAATAGCGGGTCCGCAACCAGTACCGATTCGAACGTGGCCCAGGTGACGCCGGTAAATGGTGATTTTTATTCGCTCAAACCCGGCCCGGCGTTTAAGGCGATAGCGCCCGGACAGTCGGAAACGATAACCATTCAGGACCGGCACATTCGGAACATTACCGACTTCCCGATTGGGTTTTACCTGGTGTTCGACAGCAATTTGGAGGAAGCTTTTCCGGTAGGGCTGACGGTGAACAAAGGAAATCAGTTTGACAAAGCCGACCAGCAACTGGCCGAAAAAATCTACGATCAGAATGCCACGATTCAGTCAATTCAGGCGGATAAAGTGACGAGGATTTTTCCAACGCCCGTTTCGTATCAGGAAACGGGACAATCCTTTGTGCTGGATAAGCAGGTCGTTATTGTAGCGGACAAAGCCTTTACCGCCGAATCAGAAGTGCTGGCTAACGCACTGGCAACGGTAGTAGGCACAAAGCCTGCCATCCGTACGCAGGCTTCGGGCAAAAGTATTTCGCTCCGTAAAAAAGCCGGTATTGCTCCGGAAGGGTATGAGCTACAGATCAATCAGACTGGTATTACACTAACTGCTTCGGAGGGGGCGGGTTTGTTCTACGGCATTCAGTCGCTGCAAACGCTGATGCCGCCGGGTGCGGTAAAATCGGGGTCGGTAAGTCTGCCGGGTTTAGTCGTTAACGATGCACCCCGGTTTCCGTACCGCGCCTTCATGATGGACGTAGCCCGGAATTTTCAGCCCAAATCGGAAGTATTGAAAGTGCTGGATCTGCTGGCACTGTACAAATTCAACACCCTGCACCTGCACTTCAGCGATGATGAAGGCTGGCGGGTAGAAATGCCCTCCCTGCCCGAACTAACTACCGTAGGTGGCAAACGGGCGTACTCGGCCAATCAAAAAGAGAGCATCGTATCGTCCTACGGCTCTGGTCCATCCGCCGATAACACGTCTGGCACCGGTTTTTACAGCAAAGCCGATTTTGTGGAAATCCTCCGGTACGCTCACGAACGGCACATCAACGTAATTCCTGAAATTGAGTCACCCGGCCACGCCCGTGCCGCCCTGCGGGCTATGGATGCCCGCTACGAGCGGTTAATGAAAATGGGCAACAAAGCCGAGGCCGAACGGTATCTGCTCCGCGACCTGACCGACCAATCCGTCTACCGGTCGGTACAGGGGTGGAATGATAACGTGATCGACGTGTCGCTGCCGTCGGTTTATGCCTTCATGGAGCGCGTGGCCGATGATTTACGGGCTATGTATACCGAAGCAGGTGCGCCCCTGAACACGATCCATTACGGGGGCGATGAAGTACCGAAAGGCGTATGGCAAAAGTCACCCTCCGCACAGCGGCTGATGGCTCAGAACGCAGCCATCAAAACGACGCAGGATTTATGGGAGTATTACTTCGGCAAACTGGACAAGGCACTCAAAAGCCGTGGTTTGTATTTGTCAGGATGGGAAGAAATCGGGCTGACAAGAGCCGTAAAAAACGGTCGGTCGATATGGGTACCGAACCCGGTATTTGCCGGTAAGAATTTTCACGTGAACGTCTGGCAAAATAGTCCGGGGTCCGGGGCGGAGGACCTCGCCTACCGCCTTGCCAACGCGGGCTATAAAGTTATTCTGACGCCTGTTACGCACCTGTATCTGGATTTGGCGTACAATACTTCGTCAGAAGAGCCCGGTCAGTATTGGGGTGGCTACGTGGACATCGACAAGCCGTTTTATTTCATTCCGTACGATTACCTGCGAAACTTTAAGGATGACAAGACCGGCAAACTCTTTCCGCCTTCGGTTATCAAAAGTCGGGAACCGCTAACGGCAGCGGGCCGGGCAAATATCGTGGGCATCGAAGCCCCACTCTGGTCAGAAAAGATTTTGAGTCCCGACCAACTGGAGTACAAACTGTTACCCAAGCTACTATCCGTAGCCGAACGGGCGTGGGCCAAAGACCCCGCCTGGGCTACCGGGACCAACACGGCCCAGAGCGACCAGCTATACACTCGGGCCTGGTCTGAATTTATCCATACGTTATCGGAACGGGAGTTACCCCGGCTGGATACCTACGCGGGTGGCTTTCAATACCGCATTCCCACGGCGGGCGCTAAAATCGTATCGGGCAAACTGGCGGCTAATGTGCAGCTCCCCGGCATGACCATCCGCTATACAACGGACGGCACCGAACCCACGGCATCCAGCCCGATGTATACAGAGCCGATTGCCGCCACGGGCACTATCAAACTAAAAGTGTTCAACAAAACCGGCCGGTCAGGGCAAACGGTGACGATACAATGAATGAATAATGGATAATGTACAATGGATAATGAATTAGCCGCTACCTTTCTATCTCTTTCATTAGACATTATCCATTCATCCTCAAACCATGGAAAATTCCGCAAGCTCCCAAACCCGCCCCATGCTGGCCGATACCGGCAACCGCTTTCTATCGCTGGACGTGTTCCGGGGGCTGACGGTTTGTTTTATGATTGTGGTGAACACGCCCGGCAGCGGGGCCGTGCCTTTTGCCCCGTTGCTACACGCCAAATGGCACGGCTTTACCCCTACAGACCTGGTGTTTCCGTCGTTTCTATTTGCGGTGGGCAACGCCATGAGTTTTGCCATGAAAAAATACAGCGCGTTGGGAACCGGAGCGGTGCTCACCAAAATTGCCAAACGAACGGCCCTGATTTTCCTGCTCGGCTACCTGATGTACTGGTTTCCATTTTTCCGGCTCGATGAAGCCGGTAACGTGACAGGATTCCCCATCAGCGAAACCCGCGTCTGGGGCGTTTTGCAGCGGATTGGCGTGTGCTACGGCCTCGCGTCGCTGCTGGTCTATTTCTTCTCCACCCGAACGGTTATCTGGTTAAGTATCGGTTTTTTAGTAGGTTACTGGCTGATTTCACTGGGCTGGGGCGACCCCAGCGACCCGCTGAGTCTGACGGGCAACGCCGTCCTGCGGCTCGACCGCTTTCTGGTGGGCGATGCTCATTTGTATCATGGTGAGGGCGTAGCGTTTGACCCGGAAAGACTGCTGAGTACGCTGCCCGCCATTGTCAACGTTATTATTGGCTATTACGCCGGGCAGTATGTGCAGCGGGCGGGCAAAAACTACGAGAGTGTAGCCAAATTACTATTGGCCGGGGCCGCGCTGATTTTCCTGGCCCTTTGCTGGAACATGGTGTTTCCCATCAACAAAAAGCTGTGGACCAGTTCATTCGTGCTGGTGACAACGGGCCTTGATTTGGTCATTTTGGCCAGCCTGATGTACGGTATCGAAATCCGAAACTGGAAACGCGCCAACTGGCCGCAGTTTTTTGTCATTCCCGGCAAGAATCCGCTGTTCATTTACCTGCTGTCGGAACTGGTGGTCATCATCCTGTACATGGTTCCGGCGGGCGGTGGCCAAAGCGCGTTTGACTGGATTGGCATTCACGTTTTTCAGGGACTCGTGCCGGGGGCGTTTGGTTCGCTGCTATTCGCGCTTACGTTTATGCTGTTTTGCTGGAGCGTAGGCTGGCTCCTCGACCGGCGCAGGATTTACGTGCGGGTATAACAGCAATAAAAAGTCGAATGACGGCTTCGGTTCGCTATTGTACTGCATATTTTGGCTGGACGTTATTTATTTACGTTATTTATTTACTGAAGTTACGCAGGGTCAATGTTTAACAAGAGATTCTTTTGTTGGAGAAACCGGAGTTCAGCTAAAGCTGCCTGAATGGCTTTGATATACAGTCGACCTTTCAAGGCGAACTGATTCGTTGATTCAGCAAGTTTTAAGCCCTCTAACTTGACAAAAGCACAGACTGAANGATAATTCGGTCATTACGCTTCAGGCGGTGCAGAGTGGAGCTTCCAGTAGCTTTGCCTACAACTGGCTGGCGGCCTGTAGTTCCTCAACGGCCAATACCCCGCCAACGGTGGCTAATCCGGTTTCGCCCCAGTCGGCTACGGTTAACATCGGTTACACGCTCTCGCTGGCCAATGTGTTCACCGATGCCGAGACGCCTAATGCCCTGGTATTGTCGGTAACGGGGCTGCCCGCGGGGCTGAACTTCGTGGCTCCCTCGACTATCTCGGGTACGCCGTCGATGAGTGGGGTGAGCAATGTGACCGTCACGGCCACCGATCCGGGTAGCCTGTCGGCCAGCACCAGCTTCACCATCACGGTGAGTCCGGCAGCGGGTACGCCCCCCCCACCAACGGGTGCCTTCAGCATCACCAGCGTTCAGACTATTAGTTGCGAAGTGCTCTCGGCGGGTCAGCGGAGACTGACCTTCAATCCCCGGTACGCGGGCCTGAACGGCAGTCCGGTGAGTTTCTCGGTGGTCAATGAGCTGCTGCCGACGACCAATCCGGGTCCTTACACCCTGGACCTGTACACTGATAATTCGGTGGTGACGCTCCAGGCGGTGCAGAGTGGTATCAGCAGCAGCTTTGCCTACAACTGGCTGGCGGTTTGCAGCAGCACGACGGCCAACACCCCGCCCACGGTGGCCAATCCAGTGTCGCCCCAGTCGGCTACGGTGGGCGTGGCTTACACGCTCTCGCTGGCCAATGTGTTTACCGATGCCGAGACGCCCAACCAGTTGACGCTGGCGGTTTCGAGTCTGCCCGCGGGTCTGAGTTTCACGGCTCCTTCGACCATCTCGGGTACGCCTTCGATGTCGGGTGTGAGCAATGTGACCGTCACGGCGACTGATCCGGGCAGTCTGTCGGCCAGTACCAGTTTCAGCATCACGGTGAATCCGGCGGGTGGTACTCCTCCGCCCACGGGTACGTTCAGCATCACGGGCGTGACGACGGTGAATTGTGGGGTGATCTCGTCGGGCGTACGGAGTGTCACGTTCACACCCCGTTACGCGGGTGTAGACGGCAGTCCGGTGAGTTTCTCGGTGGTCAATGAGCTACTGCCGACGACCAATCCGGGTCCTTACACGCTCCGGTTGTACACCGATAACCCGACGATCACCCTGAGTGCGGTACAGAGCGGAGTGAGCAGCAGTTTTGCTTACAACTGGCTGGCGGCCTGTGCGCCGGGTGCGCCGGGTGCGCGGGTGAGCGGGGAGCCGGTTTCGGGCTTGCAGCTTCAGGTGCTGGGCAACCCGGTACGTCAAGTGCTGGAAGTAGCCGTCACAGGAGCGACCGGTAGTTCGCTGAATCTGACGCTGACTGACGGTCAGGGCCGGATTGTCGGTCAGCAGGCTGTAGAAAAGGCTACTGCTTCGGAGCGGGTTGAGTTCCGTGTGCATCATCTGCCATCGGGTGTGCTGATTCTACGGGCTAATACCTCAACACAGTCGCAAACCGTCAAGGTGATTAAAGCGGAATAGTCTGATTCATCTGCTATCAGAAAGAATGATTATACTAACCGGGCCAGGATTTCCTGGCCCGGTTATTTTTTGCCGACTCCCTATTTGCTGGTTAGTAAAGAAAGCTACCCATCCACCCGCTAAAAACATCCATTTGTCGTTATTATCATATTCGATACGCGGATTTCACCTATTTTCGCCGTTATAGTAATACAACCCACTTCATTCATGACCGAAAATAATACCGGACTACCCTCTTTTATTCGTTCCTGGAATCAGCTCTACGCCATTGTGATGGGGAGCCTAGCCGTTGAAATTATCCTGTTTTATCTGCTAATGCGCTGGCTGTCATGAGTATTGTTGACTGGAGTGTGTTGGTGTTGACACTGACTGGTATTGTTGCCTATGGTATTGTGCGAAGTCGGGGTAGCCGTAGCATGGACGATTATCTGCTGGCCGGTCAGTCGTTGCCCTGGTATCACGTTGGCCTATCCGTGATGGCTACCCAGGCCAGTGCCATTACCTTTTTGTCGGCACCGGGGCAGGGGTTTACCGATGGAATGCGGTTCGTTCAGTTTTATTTCGGGCTTCCCCTGGCGATGGTCGTGCTGTCGATCACCTTTGTGCCCATTTTTCACCGGCTTAAGATTTTTACGGCCTACGAATTTCTTGAGGACCGCTTCGATACGCGGGTGCGGACGCTTACGGCGGGACTGTTCCTGCTCCAGCGCGGCCTGTCGACCGGCCTTTCCATTTACGCCCCGGCGATTATTCTTTCGACAATTCTGGGCTGGAATATTTACTGGACTAATCTGCTGATGGGGGGTATCGTTCTGCTGTACACCGTAACGGGGGGCACCAAAGCGATATCATACACCCACCTGCAACAAATGGCTGTGGTGACCTTTGCTATGGGACTGGCGGGGTATCTGACGGTGAAAATGCTGCCCGAAGGGGTTGGCTTTGTCGATGCGTTACACGTAGCGGGTGAAGCCGGGCGTATGAACCTGATCGACCTTAAATTCGACCCGGAAAGCCGGTACAATCTATGGTCGGGCCTGATTGGGGGGTTCTTCCTGCAACTGTCTTATTTCGGTACCGACCAGTCGCAGGTAGGACGATACCTGACGGGGCAATCCATTGGGCAAAGTCGACTGGGGTTGTTGATGAACGGCTTACTGAAAGTGCCTATGCAGTTTTTGATTCTGCTGGTTGGGGTGCTGGTGTTCGTTTTTTATCAATTCAATCCGGCGCCTACTTTTTTCAATAAACAGGAAACCGAAAGTCTGAAAAACAGCCGGTACGCATCGCAGTATCAGCTAGCCGAAATCAAGCATCAGAACCTGACTACCCAGCGGCAGCGGGCCGTTCTCGATATGCAGGCAGCGTTGCAGACGGATGATGAAGCAGGGCAGACCGCAGCAGGTACGATACTACGTGAAACCGACGAAGCCCTGAAAGTGGTGAAAACGGACGTGACCAAACTGATCCGGCAAAATAACCCGGCGGCCGATACCAACGATGTGAACTATATATTTCTGCGCTTTGTGCTGGACTACCTGCCACACGGACTGATAGGCCTGCTGATTGCCGTTATTTTCAGTGCCTCCATGGGGTCCATTGCCTCGGCCTATAACTCCCTGGCTTCTACAACGGTGGTGGATGTGTACAAACGGCTGATAAACAAAGCAGGTAGTGATGCCGACTACCTGAATGCGTCGCGCTGGGCCACCATTGGCTGGGGTATATTCTGCATTGCGGTGGCGCAGTTTGCCAACCAGTTAGGGAGTATGATCGAGGCCGTCAACATCCTGGGTTCGTTGTTTTACGGGGTTATCCTGGGCGTGTTCGTGGTGGCTTTTTACGTAAAATCTATCGGTGGTCGGGCTACTTTCTGGGCCGCTATCATCTCCGAAGTGCTGGTGGTCATAAGCTGGATACTCAATCTGACGGCCTTCCTGTGGCTCAATGCCATTGGGTGTTTGCTGGTTGTGAGTATCGCCTGGGTATTGCAGCGCACGGTGTTCAGGGATCGTTGAACCAGTAAAAGATATCCGTCTGCTTCCGTGATTTTTTACCAGAGAGTATCTATTTTTTAACTTTAAGGCAACGTCATTGCCCTTGTCCGTCAACTATGTTAGTTCGTTTTTTACTCACTTGTCCTGAACCGGTACGCTATGGCAAGTGAATTATTTAATCGCCGGGATGTCATCGCTTACTTTATTGTGGCGGCCATTGGGGCTTCGCTGCAACTGATTGCGGGTAGTTTGTTGCAGGACTGGTTTCTTATTACCTATGAGCAGGCATTGCTGGCAGGTTACCTGATTGCTTTTCTCGCCGGTTTCTTTTTAACCAAACTGTTTGCGTTCAACGCCCGAAATTCAGCCCAAACCAAGCGCGAAGCCGTTAAGTTTACGATGGTTTCCGTCCTCTCCTGTATTATTACCGTCTATGGTTCGTCGATTGCTTACCAGTATTTAGCCAGCGAGTTCGAGCAACTGACTTTTCTGATCCCGTTTTCAGTAAAAGAGGTTAACGTGACCAAACTCATTTCTCAACTAACCGGTATGGGTCTCAGCTTTGTCAGCAATTATATCCTGCATAAGCAGTTTACCTTTCGGAACACCGGATTTTACGAGAAGCTCAAAAATCTGCTGGGTTTATAGAGCGGGTTAGACGCAGAAAGGCCCTCCTGAACATTCAGGAGGGCCTTTCTGTAAATGATATACTGATATGCCTTTATTTCATTTTGTCCCCTTCCCCACGAGCATGATCGAAGCCGATAATATCCTGAGTTCGTTGTCTTACGGGGTTATCCTGGGCGTGTTCGTGGTGGCTTTTTACGTAAAATCCGTCGGGTGTTTGCTGGTTGTGAGTATCGCCTGGGTATTGCAGCGCACGGTGTTAAGGGATCGGATTAGGTAAAAGCGCCCGTTGCGTAAGGTCGGCACGGGTCACGACCGGGATTAACTGGGGACGAAACGCTGGTCGGGTATTAAGAGACCAACGTGCATCAAATGACGAATAGTGTCACCTGTTGCACGTTGGTCGGTTCGTGATGAAGTAGAAAAGAAAATTAATCGATAACGAAGGTGTCCAGTTCAGTAACCGTTGTGTAGCGGTAAAGCATACACTACATGTCGGCCGTGGTTAATGCCGCCGACGTTTTTGGCTCATTCTTGGTAGAAGCTACGGCAGCACTATAGATGACCAGTCCGAAACCGATTTTGTTAACGGCATCACCAATGTTATAAATCAGGTCAAGGTTAAGGCCCAGCCCGCTCAGTAAACCACCGGACATGGTCATGTATCCAATAGGATAAATACCCCAGCCGACCAGAACGAAATTGCGCAGCAACCGAACGGCTTTGGCTACTTCAGGATTTGGCGATAGATCGGCCACCTGTTTTACGCTACCCATCGTTGCTTCGTATACAATACCCAGGTAACCCAGGGTCGAAACGGCTCCCCACAGTATAGTCCGGGTAGGGTCAATCGACTCACCAATGTAACCCGTAACCAGCATGAATACCGAATACCCAATCAAACGCCATAAAGTAGACGTTTTGCCGCCGTAAGGTTTGATCAGGAGATAAAACTCAACGCACATGAGCGGAACGGTCAGTGTCCAGTCGATGTAGCGAAACTCGGTTGGTGAGGTTTTCGTCTCAAGCCAGACACCCCGCATGTAGAAGTAGTGAACAGCTGCAATCATGGTGATGAGTCCCGAAATCAACAGGGAAGTTCTCCATTTGCCTGCCACCTCACCGCGTTCCAGAAAAAAGAACACAGAAGCGGCAAACATGGACATGTAGCCCGTAAAGAAAGTAAACCCAATAACGTCACCTGGCTGGAGTGTTTCCAGTAAAATGGAAGTGATTTGATTAAACATTGTTGAAGAGAGTTTATTGTGTATATGAAGGTGTTGTCTAATTCGTCCATAGAATTGTACAACGGGTCAAATGTATTTTGTTTAACGTTCATAAAAAAATATTAAACAAAAAATATTTTTTCAGGCCTGTCCATTTGTTTCAGGATGTGTTCAGTGGGCGGTTTTCTCCCTGAAAGGGTACCGTCGGGGATGGTAAGAAACTGGAAACGACTTATTTGCGCAGCAAGTCTAACTGGTGCATTACCTGAATATGGGGTAACGTAATGGTTGACAGTAGGATAAAGAGGTAGGGCAACGGGTCGAACTGGGGCGTGTAACTGGTCCAGATGCCAGCCCCGGCCAGTAAAAAGCCAACTGCCAGGAGTGTGAGTGGAATAGACTGGCGCCAGAGTTTCCAGACCGACTGGGCTGGCGAGGTCGGTCGCTGCAGAAAGGTCCGTATGTTGCCGAACGAACTTAACGAATGCCAGCCACCAAAGTAAAGCATGAAAGCCGGGAGCAGAGGCAGCACGTAAGTCAGGATAAGCACGATCCCCAGCCGGGCCAGTCGCCAGCCATTGACGGTCATAGGCCGGTGGCCAAACGAGAGCATAGCCAGCACGATCCCCAGCGTAGCCCAGCCACGCAGCAGCGCACCGGTTTGACCCGAAACCCAGCTCAGGAACTGGAGGGTGGTGGGGTCATTCTGAACAATTCGGGCTACGATGGGTGCTACATCTGCGTAATGGGTCAGCAGAATAAACCCCAGCACAAAGCCTCCCGATACGAACCTCGTTACTGACCAGTACACATCATCGGGGGCATTCTCAATGTCGGTTTCGCCGAAATGCCAGGCCGAAATCAGTAAAAACAGGACTAAACTCAGTACGGGAAAAAATAGCCAGGCCAGACCGTAAGCCGCCATCGTGATAACGTACTTGATAATGAACCGGGTGAGCGAAAAAGGCCGCGACTGCCGGAGACTACCCTCCTGTTCAATAACATGGTCGAGCGCGCCGTGTGGAATGCCCACCAGCACTAATAAGCTGAAGCAGAAAATAAGTTGAACCGGTACCGATAACGGCCCCACCCAGTACTGATAGCCCGCCAGCATAAAGCCCGCCAATATAGTCAGGCTGGTGGGTATGCGTTGAATAAAGGTACTGAGCCTTTGTAAGAAGGTAGCGATCATGGCAGAAAGAAAGGCGGTAGCTGGTCGCCCTGTTAACTGACTGGGCCTGTAAGGAGTTCAACACGCAGGCAAAACTTACGGCTGCTGAATGGCGGGAGATGCAAATTCAGGCAGTCGGACGGATTTTCGGCCTCTTTCATGAAGACTTACTGTCTTTTAAGAAGCTGTTTGAGTTAATCTTTTCGCCTGTAAACTGCGCTTTTTCGCCAGATTGGGCCCTGAAAAATCCTCATTTAGCTGGGCTAAACCACCGGGCGGCCCCGTCCGGTTTTCAGGGCCCAATCTGACAAAAAACTACTCTTTTCTATCACTAAAATTTAACTCAAACAGCTTTTAAGAACTGAGATAGTAAATAACTGAAATGATAATTAGCTGTAACCAATTCGCTATTTTCTTTACAGTAATGATGAATTGACGATTCATTGGTACAAGGATGATTTTTGGTGATTATTATCCAGGTTTATTGAATTAAAGCTCTGATAATAAACTTATTAGTACTATTTTCTGCACGCCTGTTTGCTCCCCTTTTTGCATTAAAAGAAGTTATTTCTTTACTTAAAATCGATCAATTTGAATTCTTGTTACTACAGTTCCGACTAAGTCAATCCGAGTATCCATAAGCCTAGTTCCATGCTTTACACAACGCATGTTCACAGCCCGCGCCCGCTGATCACTCGGCTGGCCTATCTTGGTATTTGTCTGCTGCTTGCTGGTGAATCCCTGGCTCAAACGCCCCAACTCCAACTAGCACTGGTAACCACAGGATTGATTCGCCCTACGGATGTAGCTGGTATTGGCCCTGGTGAATTTCTGGTTGGCCAGACGGACGGGAAAATTCGGCTGATTCGGCAGGGAACCATACTGACCACGCCTTTTCTGGATCTGACAGACCTGATTAGTGATCCAACTTACGAAGGCATATTCGGTATCACCATTCACCCTGATTACACCAGTAATGGGTTTATCTACGTGCATTACGCCCGCAAAAACGACCGCTCGTCGGTTTTTGCCCGTTTCACCCGGAAAAGTACCAATCCCGATCAGGCTGATTTGACCTCGCAACTGATTTACTTTACCGTTCCCTACACGAATCCATTGGGTGGGCACCGGTCAGGCCGGATCGGGTTTGGACCAGACGGTTACCTGTATATGACAACGGGTGACTCCTCGCCCGGTGCACGGGACAGTATTGGTGACCCCGACAGACTGGCGCAGGATATATACGGCCCTTATGGCAAGCTATTCCGTATCGATGTAAATCAGGGGAGTCCGTACGCCATTCCGCCCGATAATCCTTATGCTGATCCCAACGACGGGGTGCCGGATGAGTTGTATGCCCTGGGAATGCGTAACCCCTGGCGCTGGAGTTTTGACCGGCAAACCGGCGACTTCTGGATGGCCGATGTTGGGCAGGATGGCTGGGAAGAACTGAACTTTACGGCGGCCAATGCTCCTGCGCTCCAAAATTATGGCTGGCCTTGTTTTGAAGGAAACCATCCGTACAACCCGTGTTGTACACCCGGTACGGCGTTCCATATGCCTTTGCTGGAGTACGAAGGGTATTCGTCGGGGATCAGGGCATCCATTACGGGTGGGTTCGTATACCGGGGTAACACCTATCCTGATTTGAAGGGCTGGTATGTGTACGGCGATTTTGAGCGGGGAACCTACTGGACCCTCAAACGGGCTGCCGACAATACGTATCAGCAAATTCAGCAATCCATTGCCCTGATTACCAGTCCAGTCTCATTCGGTGAGGGGACCGATGGCGAGTTGTACGTTCTATCCTTCAATGAGGGAGCATTGTATCAAATCATCACCCAGTTCGTTGGTCCTCAGACCATTGCCAGCATTCAGAGTGGAAACTGGCTCAGTCCAGCTACCTGGAATTGCCAGTGTGTACCGGGTACTTCAGACGAGGTGACCATCTCGACGGGTCATACAATTCTGGTAGATCAGTCTGTATCTGTCAAAAAACTGGTGCTGGGGGGTAAATTATCCTGCCTGGATGGGGGCCGGGTTTCGTTTTGACGTTTCTGAATCACGTTGTTCATGTTCTGGTCAATTATCGGGAGTAAACGTAAAAAAGAAGGCCGTCCTGATTCGTCAGGACGGCCTTCACCGGTACGGGAACAACGTATCTATTTCATCTTCTTTCCCTTGCCTTTTACCACAGGCATGGCAGGCATTTTGGCGGTGTACTCCGAAAGACTTTTCTCGATGCCGTCCTTGAAGAACGGGAAAGCCGCGTCGTTGGATGACTGACCTACCGACAGGGCTTTTTGTGCCAGCGGAACAGCTTCGGTATACTTACCCATTTTAGCCAGAATCTGCGACTTCACGTATAGATTGCGGTACGTTTCTTTCATGGCAATCGACTTGTCGATCCAGGTCAGCGACTGCTCCAGATTGCGGCCCTTCGATACGTTGTAGCTGGCTGCGGCCTGCAATACAGCCGCATCCTCCGGCTTCTCGGCCACTGCCTTGTCTACATTGGCGGCTGTATTGGCATTGACATCCACTTTCAGGTTAGCGGCAGCTTTGGCATTGGCCCACATGAAATTCATCGTAGCGGTGCTGTCCGTCAGGTCACCAAAACCAATGGTAAATGTTTCGATGGTTTCGCTGTTTTCCGCTGGCGTCAGGTTGACGCGCAGGGCATCCTCTTCCTGCTTGTAGGTAGCCTCGGTAACCCCCTTGTTTTTGTTGAAGATCAGCGTGAAATTACCCTGTTCAGGAATCGACATGATCGCGTAGGTGCCAGCGGCCAGCGTCTTGCCATTCACCATCAGGTCGGTGGAGGTCGTAAACAGCGTGGCAGCATTGGCACCCGTCCGCCAGACTTTTCCGACTGGAACAAAATCACCCGAAAATGGCTGACGGCCTTTCAGGCTGGGGCGTGAATAAACAACGGTCAAATCGGTGGTACCAACGGTTTGCATGACCGTAGCACCGGGACTAGGCGAAGGAAGCTTAATTTGAGCGGTGGCTAACTGGGCCGCCAGGCAGAACGTAACACCACTCAGTACGAGTTTACGCATGATTGTAAAGTAAATTAGTTTAGTTGTTTGTGAAAAACGATGCCAAATTGCGGCTTTTTACCTGAAAACCCAACTCATGCACCGGCAACCCTTACTAAAACTACTCCGCCAGCACCGGCCCGTCGATCCGGATGAACAGGCAATGACGCAGGCCACCATCGACTTTGTGGAGCAATACCCCAACTGTTTTGACCGCTCCCTGCTGAGTGGCCACATAACCGGTTCCGCCTGGATTGTTTCCCCCGACCGGCAACAAACCCTGTTGATTCACCACCGGAAACTTGACCGGTGGCTCCAGCCCGGTGGCCATGCCGATGGCGACCCGGATGTGGCAGCGGTTGCCCTGCGGGAAGCGCAGGAAGAAACGGGGTTGACCACCCTGACAGTAGTAGCTCCCCCTGGTGATAATTCTAATTCAGATATCAGCCAGACAGTAGCCATTCTTGATGTGGACATACACCCGATTCCGGCCCGGAACGAGGTGCCGGAGCATCTGCATTATGACATTCGTTTTCTGGTTGAGGCCGACCCGACTGAGCCACTGGGATTTTCGGACGAAATCAATAATATCCAGTGGTTTACCCTCGAAACTGCTTCTAACTACACAGATTCGGAGTCAATTATAAGATTAATCCGTAAAATGAAGTAAAAACTAAAAATATAGTTATTTTTTTAATGGTTTTTTAATTCAAAGAATTTGTATCTTTGTTACACAACAAAACCATTAAAAAGCTATGAAAACGGAACTCTTTTTAATCGTCTTTTTGAGTTTGTTCGTTGGGATAACGGGCGTCTACTCACAGAACAGGCGGGATGTTCAGCCGGTTAAACCGCTTAACAATCCGCTCTTTTCACCCCATAATTATAAACATCCTCAGGCGGCAGCAGCTGCTCGCAGCTGGGAAAACAAGCCCGGCGTAGGCGTCAACAGTCCCGTATCTACGGAGACACAACTGGCAAATTATAAGCGGCAGATGCCGAACAAAAAGCCCGTTGGTGGTGTAGTGATACCACATACACCATCGACTAGTCTGGCTGACCGGAATTATAAAATTCAGCGTCTGAGCGTACCCCAGCGTTCGACTAATCCGGGGGAATATTATGTCGAACAACCCGCCAAAGTAGTTAAAGACACCCTTGTTGATTGAACACCAAAGTCATCAGCCCGGGCCATCAAATTTCTGTATGGTCCGGGCTGATGATTACCACTGACAAACGTATTTTGGGGAACGATGTGGGCCAGATGGCCCATCGTTAACAACCGCACGTACGGAGCTAGGTGCTCTGAGGAAGTAAGTGCTGGTATAGGGTAAAATTGTCCATATCGAAGCATACAAACCTGATTTCCTGTAGGGAAGAGGATTCTTTAAGAAACAGGTTAACACTGTTAACCGCCACCAAAGCCGCCTTATCTTTCGGGTAGCCATATACACCGGTACTGATATTCGGGAAGGCAATGCTGCTCAGGTTATAGGCTGCTGCCAGCTCCAGCGACCGACGGTAGCAACTCGCCAGCAGGTCCGGTTCACCATGATTTCCATTCCGCCAGACGGGGCCAACGGTATGGATAACGTACGGAGCCGGTAGCCGGTACCCCTTCGTTAGTTTGGCATCGCCGGTCGGGCAACCGTGCAGCGTTCGGCACTCGGTCAGTAGCTGTGGACCGGCCGCCCGGTGAATGGCCCTGTCGACACCCCCGCCCCCCAGTAAACTGGTATTCGCTGCGTTGACGATAGCGTCGACCGTTTGTCTGGTGATATCACCCTGAATAACCCGAAGCGTTGTCATATAACCTGCCTTGTCTGGTACAGTTTACTAACCACCAATACCTGCCCGGTGTTCGACACCCGGTGTTATCGACAAATGAAGCGCGGGTGGCGACGTTCTGCCTTACCTTTGCGTATGGCTTATAAAACGGTACGGATTAATTTAACGCTAACTCAGTCTCTCCGACAGTCTGTACTGGTTATTTACACCGGTGGTACCTTCGGAATGGTGTACGAACCGCAGACTGGTCAGCTTGTTCCCTTTGATTTTGATCAGGTTGTTGACCGACTCCCCGAACTCAAGCGACTCACGTTTGATATTACCCTGCTTACCCTGCCGAATATTATTGACTCATCGAACATGAAGCCCGCCATATGGGTCGAACTGGCGCAGATTATTCAGGATAACTACCGGCAATACGACAGCTTTGTGATTTTGCACGGTACTGATACGATGGCTTACACCGCATCGGCATTGAGTTTCATCCTGGTTGGCCTGAACAAACCTGTTATCCTGACCGGCGCACAGCTACCCATTGGCGTAGCCCGCAGCGACGCCCGGGAAAACTTCATCACCGCCCTCGAAATTGCTGCCGCAGTGGACACTGCCGCCGTGGATTCGGCCGCATTGGACGCTGCCGCCGTGGAGGAAGGCTTTCGGCCTATTGTACCCGAAGTATGTGTGTATTTCAACTCGTTGTTGCTGCGGGGCAATCGATCGACCAAGCGGGAGAGTGTCCAGTTTAACGCGTTTGCGTCGGAAAATTACCCGCATCTGGCCACGGCTGGCGTTAGTATCGATTACAACCGACCGTTTATCCGGCCCTGGCAACCCGATCAGCCATTGACTCTTCGTACCGTTCTGGACCCAAACGTAACCATCCTAAAATTGTTTCCGGGCATTACCCAGCCGGTTGTGGAGTCGATTGTGAACATACCCAATCTTCGGGGAATTGTTCTTGAAACCTTCGGAGCCGGTAACGCACCGACGGACGAGTGGTTTCTGGATACCCTGAAACGGGCTATTGATCGGGGGGTGTCGGTGTTCAACGTATCGCAGTGCGAAGGAGGGCGCGTAACGCAGGGCCATTACCAGACCAGCCAGCAATTGTTGCAGATTGGCGTCGTGAGCGGAGCCGACATCACAACCGAAGCGGCCATTACCAAACTGATGGTACTGCTTGGGCAGGAACGTGACCCAGCGCGACTGCGTACGTTACTGGCACAGCCACTCTGCGGAGAAATGAATGACTAACAGTCAGAAAACACTACCTTAGTCAGGCAAGCTGGTAACCCACTCAGTCACGACCCGTATTTACGTGAATACGGGATTAGTTTTGCCCCGTATGGTCGGACGGCCGATGCCGGCTAAACAGCGCAGGGTCGGTAGATAGATTAACTGATTGCTCTTAAAAAGTCTCATCAACAATGAAAAAACTTTTCCTGCTGCTTCTGGTCGCCCAGCATGTGCTGGCTCAGTCAACGACTCCGGCTGGTCGTACTGAGTTTGTGATTGATAATTTCCCAACCGAAAACGGGGTTACCTTACCCAAAGCCCGCGTGGTATACGGCACATACGGGCATCTGAATAAAGACCGTGACAATGCCATCCTGCTGCCCTCGCATTATATGGCTACCGCCCGCGGCTACGAATGGCTGATCGGACCGGGAAAAGCCCTGGATACCACCCGGTATTTTCTGGTAGCGACCGAACTCTTCGGCAACGGCCGGTCCTCGTCGCCCAGCAATACGCCCGAACCCTTTCACGGCCCCCGCTTCCCGGTCATGACCATTCGGGATAATGTAGCGGCCGTCCATCGGTTGTTGCGTGAGCAGTTTTCCATCACGCACCTGCGGGCCATTATCGGTTTTTCGATGGGCGCACAGCAGGCTTTTCAGTGGGCGGTAAGTTATCCTGCGTTTGCCGACCGAATTGTGGCGACAGCGGGTACGGCCAAAAACTATCCGCACGGTGTCGTCCGGCTGGAAGGACAGATTGCTGCTCTCACCGCCGACGCTGCCTTTATGAACGGAGACTATACCGAACCACCCATTAAAGGCATTCAGGCTTTCTCGGTGGTCTGGACGGGTTGGTTATACTCGCAGGAATGGTGGCGGAAGGAACTCTGGCGCGAACGGGCCAAGCCGGGTACCACCTTCGAGCAGGTGCTGACCAATTACCGCACCCACTTTATTGAGGGGGCGGATGCCAACGACCTGATTCTGCAAATGCGTACCTGGGAGTATCACGACGTGGGCAGTACCAAAGGGTTCGATGGAAACGTGGAAAAAGCCCTGCGCTCCATACAGGTGCCTTTGTTATACATGCCCTCCGAAACCGATCTTTACTTCCCACTGGGCGATGCGAAATACGAGGCTGCTTTTATTCCCAATGTTGTGCTGAAGCCCATTCCTTCCCTGTGGGGGCACACCGCTGGGGCCGCCAGTAATCCGGCCGATGCCAAATTCCTGAATGAACACATTCGTGCTTTTCTGACCGGGACCAAATAGGAATGGGTATCGTAGCCTTCTTTTTTTAGGGACATATTGCGTTTCTGGCATCAATCCTGCATCTTTGCACTCCGATTCGTCGGGGCATGAGTGACACAGAGAGGTGTCCGAGTGGTTGAAGGAGCACGCCTGGAAAGTGTGTATGCGGGTAACCGTATCGAGAGTTCGAATCTCTTCCTCTCTGCCAGTACGTTAAGACAGGAAATACGACTAATAGAGAGCTGCCGGAGTGGTCGAACGGGTCTGATTCGAAATCAGAAGTACTCGTAAGGGTACCGGGGGTTCGAATCCCTCGCTCTCTGCCATTACAATTTGAGTACCACCGAAGCCTCCCGAAAAAGGAGGCTTTTTTTGTTCCATAGGTCTGTAAATCACTCTTTTCCAGGCTTAACTCTTTATCCTTAACAGGAGGTTGTTACGGTGGCACCATTAAAATGGAGGTGGCACCGTCGCATTTGGCTTTTACCGTTGAACTGTATCCACCCACTGGCTGTAAGTTTGTTATCCCGTTGATTTTTTAACCTCTTTTTAACGGAGAGAAACTTATAACCCGTAGTAATGATAAGTCAGAGAATGGAACTCCTTTTTTGGGCTCATACGTCTAAATCAAATCCGGAATTAGTTACAATTTATTTCCGATTAACGTTATCGAAAACCAGAGTAGAGTTAGGCTCTACCGGCATTAAAGTGCACCGTAAACATTGGAGTTCGGAGGCCCAACGGATAACGGCGCGTACTCCGGTGGCACAACAACAAAACCACACACTAGAAATATGGCGCTCCAGAGGCATGGCCATCCATAACGAGCTCATGCTAAAAAGAGAGCCATTCTCTGCCAGCTACTTTAAAAAGCTATTCCAGCAAAATGGCCGTGGCTTTACTTTCCTTCAGCTCTTTACCACTTACCTGGCTGGAGTAAAAAAGGATCCGGATATTACGGCAGGCACCTACGAAACGTATTCAGCGGTATTTAAAAAAGTGGATGGCTGGCTGGTGGCCAAAAAACAGGCAGATCTGCCAGCGGAAAAATTCAGCCTGGCAGTTATTGAGCAGTACCGTGGCTTTATGCGAATAACCGAGAAACGAGCCAGCGCCACCATTCGCAAACATACCCAAACCATTAAACAGGTTCTTTCATGGGGTTTACTAAATGATTATACGGTAAAGGATCCGCTCCAGGGTTATAGGGTGGCCAGGGAAAAAACAAAGCCTCCGGTTTTCTTGCTGCCGTTTGAATTAATGCAGCTCCTGGAGTTTTCATTTGCCCCGCATGAAACGGTACTTTCTCAAATAAGAGATAATTTTTTAATCCAGTGTTTTACTGGTTTCGCCTATGCCGATTTAAAAACCTTTACCTCCAGCGATATTCTAAGTAAAGAGCAGAGAGCTCCGGATGGCTCCACCATTAAGTTTTTGCCGTGGGTGGAGAAAGACCGTAAAAAAACGGGTAATACGGCTATGCAGCCACTCCACCCGATTGTTAGCCAGATATTAGCGGCCAGGTATGATGGCAGGCCGGAAAAGCTCCGGATCCGGCCAAACCAGAAAACTAATCTTTATCTAAAAGTTATCGGGCTAAAACTTGACTTTATTAAGGTGTTAACCACCCACGTAGGCCGTAGGACGTTTGCCAACTTATGCCTAAACGGTGGGTTATTTTCCCCCCTTTTTGCCTCAATAGCTCCGGAGGTTCTTGAGTTTAAGGATGGCCATTTTTCAAAGGAGGCCACTATAACAATGATGGGCAGAACGTCGGATAAAGGCCTGGAGGCATACGTAAAAGTAGACGAACGGCGAATAATGAGCGAACTCCAGTAAAACCGGCCTGGAGCTCTCGTTTGAGTTCCAGGCCGGTGATTAATCCTTAATGCTGGAAAACGCTCTAGTGAGTGCCTCCTGGTAATTGTTTATTTTATATTGCTCCCAAAGTGCCAGTAAATCGTTTGTGGTGAATGTTTCCCCCTGCCGGAGCTCATCCATAAAGCCATCAAGGCCAGCCATTAAGTGGGTGCCTGCCTCTTTTGCGGCCTGGACTTTGAGCGTATAATTCTCTATCTGGTTTATAGCCTGCTGAATATTCATTCTGTGTTTATGTTAATTTTGGTGAATAATAGAAAACGGATTTGGTGCCATTTTTCGCCTAAATATGCGTCTGGAGCCCTAATTATTAATTTAGAAAGGTCAAAAAATCCTATGTTTTTAAAAGTTGCACCCCTTAAACGTCTTATAGAGCTAATATTGAGCCATTTACGCAAAAACACCCCCCTAAAAGTGGTGTTTTTTCCTTTATCGACCCCGCCCTTTATCATTTTGGAACTTTCCAGTTTTCCACTTTCCGAATATATGAAAGCCATCCAGCCAAAACTGGAAAGTGGAAAATTGGAAAGTAAAACAACTTAGTGCACTCCAAGCCAGCGCCACAAGCGCCTTACCACTCCAAAGTTAAAAGTAGTCCAGGTCAAAATCTCCACCGCCCTGGAGACTCCTGCCGCCTTTTAGTTTCCAGAGTATATAGTAGTCGACCGTATCAGATAGGTGAGTGGCCAGCTCTTGGTCTACCTTGCTGCTCTCACTCCGTTTGCTCTTGGTGTAGTCGGTATTGAGTGGACTGTTATCCATACTTATCACCGTGGCCTTACATCGGATCCCGTCCACCCGTACCCGTATCAGATCCGTATTACGCTCTGCAAAGACGTTGTTAAGGTCTTTAAACTTGTCAATGTGGGGAGGGTTAAAATTTAGCGCCTGCGTAGAAACGTGCCATCCAGAGGCCTCTAAAATTTCGGCCACTTGGTCAAACATGGACTTTGTAGAGCCAGCGCTTTTATTCTTACCGTTCCGGTCTCCGGTTAGGGTTATCTGCTTAGTCTTATGGCTCACGTACTCGGTGGCTATAAGGGTGGCCAGCGTCTGCGCCATTGTCATAGCTACGCCATCGGCATCAATTCCCGGTTCTTTGCAGTAAAGGTTATCGATAAGCCTGGCCTCTGTGTAATCGCTTTGCCATAGGGTGGCGCTAGTAAAGTGTGCGTTAAAGTCCAGGCTGGCCTCTATTCGGTGGCTGGTGTTATAGAGCAGCTCACCACTCCAGGCCGCTCTGGCCTCGTATTCGTCGCTTTCCTCTTTTATAACGTGGATGTGGTGCTGGAATGACGGATAAAAATTGTGTGGCATCTTGGAGAGCCGCTTTCCCTCCACCTCCACCTCATACTCCAGCTTAGTAAGGTTTTTCTGGAGCGTGTCCAGGTAGTCATCTGGCAGAAAGGCCAAATTATCCCGCGTCTTTACTTCTAGGAAAAAATACCGGCCTGGCTCGGTTTTAGAAAGTGCCTCAATGTCATACATCCACTGGCCTGCCAGATCCCAGGGAGGTGAGGAAAATACGGCCAGCATCTGGTGGAATGTAGAGCTAAACTTTCCCACGTTGGCCCGTAAGGTAGGCAGTACCACCTTAAGCCATTCCTTTTTAAAGTTTAGCCCCTCATCGATAACATATAGATCATAGTTAGCGCCACGGTTTTCCGCTGCCGCCATCTTAAAGCTCTCAAATTCAATTACAAACCCGTTTGGAAAGCTTATGCAGTTCTCCCAAATATCCGGAGCCTCAAATGGCCGCTCAAAATGTGCCGGTGGCTCCCTCCAGAGCACAAAGCACCCCGCTCCGGTCTTAAAATCATACTCCGTAATGCCGTGCCGTTTCCACCCCGCTTTTAAGCCGCTGGTGAGCTTGGATTTAGCTTTTTTAATCGTTGGTACACCCCACCCACATTTGGCGCGTGGCAGATCGTCCGAGGCCAGTAAAAGGAAATCGGAGAGCGTTACGGATTTACCGGAGCCACGGCCTCCAATCATGGCCGCAATTTTAAACCGGCTGTTATAAACGGCCTCCAAAAAAATGGCCTGTTTTTCGTTTACCTCCACCTCCAGCTCATCCTCTGGGCGGTCGTTAGTCTCCAATTTCATAGGTAGCATTTTGGATGGTTTTAGGCTCCTGGCCAGCGTTATTGTTTACGGTGAGTTGCTTTACTTTAAACACCACTTTCGATGGCTTTTTGTAGGTGTCGGAATCCAGAATTTTGCCACTTTCGTAGGCTCCATCTATTTTGGCCGCTTTATCCAGTAGGATGCCGTAATTATAAAAATCTCCGGCCTCCTTTGCCTCTTTGGCAGCGCTCCGGAAAAGTTCGGCGTATAGGTCTTTAATTCCCTCTTTGTCTCTGGCCTGCCGGAGCTCCACAAATACCGAGTAGGCCAGCGCCATTATCTCCCTGGCTCTCCGCTCCTGGAGCTTACTGGAGTTTTTCAGCATGGCCAGTACCTGGCTATCAGTATGCCCCTGTTTTAGCCAGGCTCTGGCAGAGTCTATTTTATCCCAGGTCTCCCACTGGATAGGGGAGAGCTCCGTACCATTAAGGAGGTAATCCTGGAAAACATCCAGTTCCCCCCGTACTTTGTCTAAATAGCGGTTATTGCCCTTTAATTGCTTCATAGTTTAAAAGTCTTAGCTCATCCTCATACTGTTCTTTAATAGCCTTAAGCCTGGCCAGCTCCTGGCTCCAGGTGGCCGCTTTGGCGTGGTCTGGTCTCTCGGAAATCTTGGTTTCGTACTTGTAAATATTTACTCTAGTTTTCTGGAGCTCCACTTTAATCTCTGCCGAACGGAGCCCACTGGTGGCCGTGGTTGGTTTGGCCTCTTTCTCCGGTCTCCGTACCTGGCCGGTGGCCAGTTCGTGCCTGGCATCTTTCCAGAGCTCCCTGGTGGCCAGGATCTGCTCCACCACTGGCCTCCGGCCCTCCACATCGTTATCCGCAAAATCGGCCAGGGTATTAGACAAAAGAGCAGCCTCTTTATGGAGCCGTTCGGCCTCCAGAATGAGCTGCTCTTTTCGTTGATCCGGAGCGGATCCGCTGGCCACCTCCGTGGCTGGAGTTAACTGTTTTTTTTTGCTTCGTCTGCCGCTGCCTGTGCCAGCGCTGCCGCTTTTTTTTCGGCTGCTACTTTTGCGGCCCCCGTTAGTGGTTTGGGCGCTGCCGGAGCGGCCTCCGGAGTTGTTACCGGAGTAGTCTCCGGAGCGGTCGGTTTTGCAGAAAGTGCCAATTTTTTGAGGTTCTCAATTTCCAGTTCTTTCTCAATTAGCTGGCTATTGAGAAAAGAATTTTGTGTTTTGAGTGCCTCGTTTACTTCGTTGAGTGCCTGGTTTTGGGTGGCCAGCTCGGTGTTATTGTCCAGAACTTGCGCCAAAAAATCCGCGTCTTTCTGGCCATCGGTTTCCGTTGGATCCGGAGCCACTGGCTGCTCCAGTCGGTAAGCCTCTGCCTCCTGCTCATAGTCGGCCAGTGCCTTTTCCCAGGTGTGTTTTTTGTGCTCGGTTTGGTCTGCCTGGTAGTTCATCTCTGCCAGTTGAGCCGCTGCTAAAAGTTGGCTAATTGCTGCTTTCATTGATCTAGTTTAAAAAGAGAATAAAATTTTGTTTTCGTCGATACCTGGCGCGGCCTTTTCGGTAGATTATTTGGCCGGTTGGCCTATTTGTTGGCCTTTTCCGTGGTGGCCGCTGGTGTGGTGGCCGCTGGTTGATCTGTTACTTTGCAGTAAACACCAGGATAAAGCGCTTGGATGCTTTCCGCGTCGGCCACGGCCATTTTATCACTTACCACCACCGTCCGCTCACCAAAGCCAAATTTTATGCCGGTGGCGCTGTTTAAAACTGTTACTGTTTTTGCCATTGTCTGGATGAATAAAATAAAGGCCTCACTGCCTGCCGCTGTGAGGCCTTTATTTAGATTAGAGTGTAAGAGGAAAATTAAGAGAGAGAAACGCCTGGAATGGCCAGAGCGGCCCCGATTGGAACATAACCAAACATATAGCCATCATTTTTGGCCTTTAGCGTCCACTCTCTCCGGTCGCCACCTTTGGCTCCGGTGGTGTGTACCACCTCAAACTGGAGACCCATGAGAGTAGTACCTAAAACAATCCGCTGGCCATCGGTCAAAATGACCACGGCCACCACCTCCGTGTTTATGAGCTTTTCAATAGCGGCCACCTGATCCTTATTAAATCCGGCCACCTTTACCTCCAGCATCTGCTCCCAGGACTGGTATCCGGTGGAGCCCTTTAATGCTTCGTCTGCTTTTAGGCTGTTGTCAGAAACTTGCACCTCCGTAAATGTCCCAACGGGTGGCCCTACCACCATAGCAGGAGCCACGGCCAGCTCACCGGCCAGAATGTCGGCCCGTTTAGGCCATTCGGCTGTAAATTGATCCGTAGGACAAAGGAATAGTTTACGGCCACCTCCAGGGTTTACGGTTTGTTGTGGAGTGCGTGGAATTGCGGCCAGGGTGGCCAGAGCCAGGCCGTGGCTATCAAAAAGGGAGATGCCGGTGGCCGCTGTAAACACCTGGCTGGAGAGCGGCATGGCCACCACTCCGGCCAGTACGCTGCCGGTCTCGGTGGCCACAAATGCCCCGATGGCCACCACCAGGAAACTCATTAGAATTTTTGCAAACTTCATGCTGATTTGTTGTTTTTGTTTTGGTTGAAAAAAAGAGGAAAGTAAAAACCGGAGCACATTTGTAAACCGGCCACCGAGTGCTCCAGGTGGCCGGTTTATGGTATTAAACTTTGTCGTTTAGGAATGTGAACTTACCAAACCCGTAATCAAAGCCCACGCTCATCCGGATGTTGATTTTTGTGGCTTTTACGTCTTTTACTACGGTTAACGTATAAGCGGCCACATCCTCATTACAAACAAAGTTCATGTTTGAGGCTGGAGTAATTACGGTGGTAGATTTGCCGGAAAGGCCTACATCTGCCACCAGAGTAATGTTTTCGTAACCGTCTAGCGTGGCCATAGTCTCACCTGGCCGAACGGTGGCCGGAAATTTAGCCTGCCGTCTGCGGTTGATACTCCGAACCATTCCAGGAGAGCAGCGGAATTGCAAAGGAATTTCCAGCATGGCCTGGTTAGCGGCCTCTACTACTTTGCAGAGCTCCAGAGCTTGCTCGTAGCTGTTAGAGTCGTCTATAACCGTGGCCGCTGCCAGTACGTTAGAGGCTGGAATGTCACCACCGGCAGCGCGGCCAATGGTCGTTTTTGCCAGGAGGCCGGTAATGGCGTAAGCGCTGCCAGTGCTGGCTGCATTCTTAACCGCTTTCCAGCTCGCACGCTCCACCAAGTTAGCCCGTGCCGTGCGTAGGATCTGCTCCAAAAAGAACACCTCAAACGGATTCTCCAGTACGGCCTTTTCCGAGCTTAAGCCCTTTACATACTGCAAATAAGAGCGGTAAAGCGTTTGAATTTCGCCCGTTGTAAATTGTAGATCAATGTCCACATCTTCAAAGGTCGGAATCCGAGCGCCAAACTGGAGCGCTCCGGCGCTTGGCGTAAAGTCGTCAGATGCCGCCCGTAGTATGTCCATAATCTGGAGGTTAATAAGTGGGCTCTTATTATCCGTAACCAGGAGCTGGTAAAGCTCCCGAATCTTTGCCTCGCCATCCACTAATACATCCGTGATAATTTCCTTTTTACCGTCGAATACTTGCATTAATGCGGCAGGCAGTTTACTAAAATCGTAACCCGTTGTTTGTGCCATTCTTTACTGTTTGATTAAAAAAAGAGGTGGTTAAAAAAAGTTGATTGATTGCTTTCCTGGATTTAAGCCAGGCCTTTGCTTTTGCGGAATACGGCCAGCGCTTGCTGGTTGTAGCTGGTTAGGTTGTTGTCTACTTTGCTGGTGGCATCTCCCTCCGGCATCTGTGCACCGGCCCCGGCCTGCTTCTCAAACCAGCCTTTGTATTTGTCCCGGTCGGCCTCTGCCGTGGTGAGTGAGCTCTGGAGCGTGGTCTTATCGCTTTCCAGTGCCGTTACTTTCGTGTCCAGGCCATCCGCTTTACTCTGGAGTGTTCCCTTTTCGGCCTCCAGGCTCGTTACTTGCGTTTCCAGGCCAGTAACTTTATTCTGGAGCTCCTGGACTTCGCTCGTAAATTGGTTGTGCTCATCGGTGGTTAATTTCTCCGAAACGGCTTTTCCGGATTTTCCGAAAAATGAGGCCATAAACGTGGCCAGCGTCTGCTTTTCCTGTGCCATAGGCTTTTAGTGGTTTACTGGTTAAAAAATTGATTGATTGATTTTAAGCGGCCATTTGAGCGGCCCGTTTGATAGCTTGCTGGAGCGTTCCCTTTTTATCTGCCAGGCCTAAACTTATCCCCTTATCCGTGCCATACATCCTGGCCGTTGTCCATTCGTCGGACTTTAGCAGGCCAGCGCGGCCCCGCCGAACAAACCCCACAAACTCCTTTTGGCAGTTGTCCAGCATGGCCTGGATTTCCGTCCGTAGCTCATCGGTGAGCGGTTCAATGCCATTTACTCTGGCCTTGTCTACGCTCTCGGTAGCTCGGAAAATTTCAACCTCCAGCCCTTGCTGCTTTAGCGCTTTGCTCTGGTCGGTGTAAACCATGAGCGTACCCACCGAGCCAATGACTGGTAAAGGTGAATCCTCCAGCCAGATCTCCGTGGCCTGGCTCCCGATGAAATAGGCAGCGCTGGCCATGAAATTAGACCAAACCAGTATTGGCTTTTTAATGAGTCTCATGGCATCGGCCAGCGCCCGTAAACCATCCACCGCCCCGCCCCCCGAATCAATCCGGAGTACGATGGCCTTAATATCCTCCATCCGGTCGGCCACGGCCAAAAGGCCAGCCAAATCCTCATACCCCCAGGAGCAAAGGCCGTACCTGGAGAGCGTTCCAATAATCGGAATAACACAAACGCCCCCCGTAGTGTATTGCGTGGCCACATACTCAAAATAGGAGATTGTACCGGCCATTACGTTAAGGCCTGCCGTGGCCAGGTGTGCCTGGATGTTCCTGGCAGGATGTTCTGCAAACATGGCAGCGGCCACCGGCTCCTTACCCGCCTGGAGCCGTGGCCTTACTATGGACTCCATCCGGCTGGCCAGCCCCTCCTCTAAATACCAGAGCCCCGAAATAGATAAAAACCCCCCTCTCATACTGTCGTTAAAATGTTGTTTACTGCCAGTGCCTGGCCTTGAAAGGTGTAAAAGTGGCCGCTGCCTGGCCAAATCAAAAGGACGTAAAAAAGCCAGCCCTGGAGAGAGCTGGCTGGTGGCGTAAAACAGTAGAATCTTTGGCCGGTGAGCTGCCGGTGGTGGCCGCTCCGGCCAGGATCCGGAGCAGATCCGGCCCCGATTGGCAAAAAATGGCCTGGCCTGGCCAAAGATTATACTGTTTTAGGCCGTTGGTGTTTGTTGCCTGAACTTGCGCCAATTCCAGCCACCAAACGCCCGAACGGCCCCAAAGTACAAACGGTTGCGCCACTGGCCAGGATTAAACCGCTGCATAAGCTCCAGATAAATGCCATCGGCATAAGAGCGGCCATCTACATCCATAAGCTCCGGATAGTGCTCCAGGTGTTGCTCCCAATTCATATACAAATAATCGTGTACAATAGCGGCCAGGTTAGTACGGTTATTGTAGGCAGGCAGTAAGCTCTGGCTCCAGGGTGGCGTACTATGGCAGTCCGTTAGAAAGTTGGCCGGTAGCAATACCCGCCTATAATCCACCAGCTCCACCAGTACATCCTGCTCCACTCGCATTTGGTCGGGTTTAGGTAGTCGACTATCGATAATTACCGGCAGGCTGTAAAACGTATCTGACCACTCAATAAAGCGTTTACTCATGGTTGCATTACAGTGCTTTCCGTTTGTCCAGGTTGGTTATCTCCTGGCCAATGAGTGCGTAAATGAGCGTAGTAACCGGCGTTTTGTCGCCAATAGGTAGGCCCATTTTTTTAAGGTCTCCCAGGGTAATGTTTTGAAAAAAATCCCGCTGGCTTATGGCTCCCTCTGTTCCCTCATCCACTATCTGGCCGGTAATGTCTACAAATGCCCCGCTGGTTTGTCGTGTTACCAGTTGATCCTGGTAGCGCTGGAGTGTTGCCATTCGCTGGCTATCGGTTAGGCCTTTGTCTGTCTGTATTCGCTCCAGGAGTGGCTGGCCGGTTTCGTCGGTGGTAATTATTCGCACCTGTTGCACCATGTTTAAATCTGGGCCTATTATAAAGTTTTCATGTTTGGCCACTCGTTTAAAGCCTGTAACGGCCTCCGAGGTGATTGGTGTTTTTATAGTGTCCATTAAAAGAATGAGTTAACTGGTGAATTAAAATGATTGTAGTGCTGATCTTCTCCAGCCACCGGCTACTTTGACATAAAAGAAATTTTGATCCCAGGCAATTTGGCCGGTTTGGCCGTTTGGGTCTCCTGTGCCGGTTGGTGTATATGCCTGCTCCAGTCGGAGCTGTTGGTGGCCGGTGGCTCCGTTGATGTGTAGCCTGGAGGTTGGCCCGGTTGTTCCTATTCCCATACTTCCGTTTGCCCCCTCTATTCTAACCCGTTCGACTAACGCCCCCGCTCCATTCCAACCCCTAATAATAAAGCTATTTGTGTTAGTCGGCCCAACGTCCCAAAATCCCGCGTCAGTCTGTGACAGACGGATAAAGCCACCCCCTCCGGCAGATTGCATATTGATAAATTGAGCTAATACGCCATCTGTTGGAGAGTCTCCCACCTCAAAGCGGCAAACTGGATTTGGTCGATTGATCCCCACTTTGCCATCTCCCTGGACTCTCATTATCTCTCTACTGGTAACAGGAGATAAACCCGCGTAAAATATGTGGCTATCTGATACGCTGTTAACTTGATAGCGTAATGTGCCACCATCCACCCCGAACCCGTAAAACTGCATATCCGTACCCGTTGCGGATCCGTAGAGTACAATTTTTCGGCTGTTAATGACTGACGGAAAACGGAGCACCCCCGTTAAATAGGCGTTTCCCTCTACGGTGAGCCGCTCCGCTGCGTTCCCCGCTCCCAGGATAAAATCCCCGTTTCCGGTTAGCCAGGCCAGCCTCCGCTTTGCGGCTGCTGCCGTTAGTTGCCAAAAGGTAAATCCATTGCCTGCTATATTGGAGCTAATTAAAGCCAAATCGCTGGAGCCAGGTATCCAGTTTGCGGCCAGGCTTAACTGGCCAGTGCCTGGAGTTGCTAACGGATTTAACGGAAAGGAGCCATCTCCATTACCAGCGATAAAGGAGGTAAAGCGTGAATCCAGCGCCATGAGTGGCGAATAATTGGCCATGTCCAACGAGTTAAATACCAACGTGCCAGGAGGTGCCAGTATGGTGGTAATGCTAGGGAAAACAGTGGCCTGCGCGTGTCGAATAACTTTAAAGGCTAATGCCTGAAAAGTGTTATCTGTCCGAGCGTAAATAATAGTACTATTGTCTGCCTGCTGATAGGCCACAATACCTACGGCATAGCCAAAACCTTGTGTAGTGTATTGGTATGTAAACCCGCCCCGGTTGGCCACGTAAAGGTTAATGTGGATGTGGCTACCGCTGGCATTATCCCAGGGTTTAGCGGTTAGTGTAATGTCCGCAAAATCATACGTGCCTCCAGTGGTGGCAGGCAGTTGACAGATAGGGTAATACCGTATATTTATGGCATCGGCTCCGGATGTAAGGGAAAATAAACCACCGGCAGGCTGGCCGTTTATGGTATCAAACCAGGCCTCCGGCGCTTGGAGTTGCGCCCCTGTTCCGTTCTCCGTTGTTCGGCCTGCCACCACTTTGCCAATGTGGTAAATGGTATCGGCCTGGTTTCCGCTCGGTTGTCCGTCTGTCGTTCGGAGCCAGGAGTAAGTGGCTCCAGTTACGGCAGACTTTACCCAGTCAATCAGTGCGAAAATAACAGCGCGTAAGGTGGTGGCCGTGTTTCGGCGTGGTTGGCCTGGTGGTGAGTCCACCAGGTTAGAGTTAATGATGTTTTTTAAAAATGCGTCGTCTGGTGCTGCCATTTTAGTAGTTAGGCGTTAAAAGAAAAATCAAAACTTAAATCAAAATCTACATCTGCGAAAAGTTCGGCAGAGTCGAACGTTTCAATAAACCAGGCCGGATGGCAAAAGCGGCCTTTGAGGGTTAGGCTCATGGAATTGGTGGCGTTTACTGTCCGGCTCATCTCCATCCGGAGGCCGTTCCCTGGCTCACCGGCCAGATAGGCCTGGCCGTTTCTGTCCAGCCATAAGGCCAGCCAGCGCCTGGCTCTGTTCAGGTGAATCCAATCCAGGAGCCCCGCCTGGTTTCGTGGCACCGTGGCCACCAGCTCTGGCCTGTAAACCGTTCCGGCCTGGCCAGTCTCCTGGAGCTCCTGGAAAGAGCAGCCACCCACCGGAAAAATTAACTCCGTGGCCACCGAGCCACCGGCCACGGCCAGGCCGAAACGGGAGACCGTTCCCGGTGTGGTGGCTGGCCATTCCCCCGGTGGTGAGATGGCCAGTACGGCATCCACTGGCAAGAGCTTAAGCCTGGCCACCTGGCCAGCGTTGGGCGTTTGCTGGTAGCTGCCAAAAGATTGCTCTGTTAGTACCATAGTAAGCCAAAAGTAATGGCCTGGCACCCCGCTGGAAAGGACGAAAGTTTTGGCCTATTAAAAAGCAAAAGAGGCCTCCATTTAAAATGGAGGCCTCTTTTGCCCGGCCTAAATTGCACACATCCGGCCTAAATTGCACATATCCGGCCCAAACTGCACCAGGCCGGACTTTTTAACGCAAACTTTTTATTTATTCTTAGGAGGCCATTACCAGCTCTCTGTTTGACTTATCCACCCGCTCCAGGTAATCCCGGTATATTTTCCGCACCGTATCAAAATCAATGTCCACATCTGGCTCTATGCCGTACCTGGCCAGAAAGTTCCGGATAAACTTGGAGTAGTCTCCACCACATAGCTCATGGAGCGCCCTCACCTCACAAATTAACGAGCGCCTAAACTGCTCATCCAATGATTTAACCAGGCTGGCCAGTTTCTCCGGTGGTACTTCGTGTGTCCGTTCCCGGCAGCTATACCAGATAACTAACTTTGTGCCGGATAGATCCGGCCTCGGCATAACAAACGGTATAGGCCTGGCCACCGATGAAATATAAGAGCCAATAAAGGAGCGGCCACCCACGTACAAAGCGCCATCCACTAACTGGCCAAATTCGGCATTTAAGAGGTATCTTTTTAGATAACGTGGAACGGATAACGTGATTTTTTTACGCATTTACTAGAGGTTGGTTTTTTCATAGATCAAGTGGCTAACGGTCATTAAAAGTAACCACTAGCCACTTAATTTACAAGAGCTCAAAAGCCTGGTTTATTATTTACCACCAAAGGAGGAAATAGCCCCTATTAACGCATCTAACCGGCCAGCCTGGTTAGTTCCCCAAATTGCGCCCTGGACTCCATCCACGGCCCCGCGTACCTGGTAAACAGCGCCCTCCACCGCGTTAACGGATCCTTTCAAACTGCCCACCTGGCCAGCCATGTTATCCAGGCCGCTCTTAGTCGAATAGGCCAAACTATCCAGCGCCTGGCTGTTTGCGCGTCGGAGCGTATCCAGGGAGGTGGCCACGTTGCTGGCTAAATCGTTCATGGCTTTTTGTAGGTGTACGTCCGTGGTCTCGGTGGCGCTCACAATAGCGGCCAGGAGTTTGAGCTGTTGTTTGCCAGTCTCCACCGCTGCCGCTTGTGCCTGGTTGGCCTGGTCGGCTCCACCGAGTGCCTCCGGATCCTCGTTTAATACCACTCCACCATCCTGGTAGGCCTGCCGCTTTCCAGGTATGCCTCCATACAAAAAGAGCGGTTTGCTCCACTGGCCACCGTTCAAAATACCACCATCCATAAAGGCTGGCCCCCGGTCGTTCAAACTTACCGGCCTGCTCCGCTGGCCTGGTGTCCTGGCATTCTTAAACATCTGCCGAATGAGCGGCATATTTGCCCTGGTCTGTTCCCGGCTTATTATGGCCTCATCTCCCTCCATCTCACCGCGTTCTCTGCCGGTGGCTCTGTCGACAATGGCCAGGCCTCCGGAGCCGTAGGTGGAGCCGTGCCGCCCTCCCTCCGGAATAAATCCACCGTGGGCAAAGGTTGGCATAGGCTGGCTTTTGATCTTAGCCACCTGGATGCCCGTCATTATGGCGCTGGATGCCGCAAACACTAGGTTTACCGGCCAGAACCCACTGGCCAGCGCTTTAAGGGTGGCCAGCGCTCCGGTAATGATGGCCGTGGCTATATCGGCCTTTTGCTGTGCTTTCCAGGCTTTTTGTTTAGCGTCGGCCTCTAATGCTTTGGCGCGTTTATCCTCTGCCTCTATCGCTGCCTCCAGATCCTTTTTATTTTGGATCCTGGTGGCTTTTTCCTGCTCCAGCAATTTGAGCTTCTTAGCTTTCTCATCCTCTGCCGTTTTAACCTTTTCCGCTGCCTCATCTTTGGCGCTCTGGATTAGCTCTTTGGCTCGGTCTTTATCGGCAGTTTCCAGCTCCTTTATGAGCTTTATTTTCTTGTCGGCATCATCTTTGGCGTTTTTGGTTTTAGCCTCATACTCATCTTTTGAGAGCTTGGTTTTGGTCTCAAAATCGGTGTTAGCCTGCTTAATCTCCAGCTCGGCCCTAGCTTTAGATTCTTCCACCATTTTTTTACGGGTGGCAGAGTCTAAATCTGTCCGCTTTTGGATGCTGGCCATTTCGGCATCCCTGGTGGCCTCGGCAGCGTCAATTTTTTGCTGCTTCTCATCTTTGGCCAAATCCACGGCATCATCATGCACCGCCTTTGCTGCCGCCTGCTTTTCCTCCTGCTCCTGCTTCGTTCGGGAAATTTCGGCCTCCATATCGGCCTTACTCTGGCTGTTACTCATATCGGAGTACAGTTTTTCCAGGCTGCTAATTTTGGCCGTTTCGGTCTGCTTAATATTTTTAATATTATCGCTGGCCTCTGATTTAACGGTTTTAATGGCCTCCGTGGCCTGGTCAATGGCCAGCTTTTCCGTGGCCACCTGGTCGTTAAGGAGCGCCACTTTCTCATCCCGTTCTCGTTTGGCCTCCGCTATCTCCTTATCCGCTCGTTTCTGTGCCAGGTCGGCCAGGAATTGAGCGGCCTGGCTGGCCATCTGGCCAATGGCTGCATATTTGGCCGTATTTTCCTCCAGTCGTTTCTGCCAGGCCTGTTGTTCTCCTTTTACAATATTGTTCGCGTGTTCTACGAATGCCATTAAATCCCCTTTGAGCAGTGCCGTAAATGCGTTACTGGTCTCCGTCCAGATGGCATTTTTTTTGGCCTTAAGCTCCTGCTCAATTTTGGCCACCTCTGCCGCATTTTTGGCGCTGGCCAGTTCCCGCTCGTTCCGGTAGCGGTTTTCTATGGCCGTAATGGCCACCGCTAACTGGTCTTTATCGGTAATTTCCCTGGTAGCTTTGGCTTTTTCGGCTGCTTCTTCGGCATCCAGTTTTTGGCTGGTGGCAGTGAGTTGGATGGTGAGCCGCTCCTGGTGGATTGCTGCCAGCTTGGTGGCATTACCTTTGGCCTGGAGCTCCTTTAAATCCAGCATGGCGTTTTCTGCCAGCCTCTCCTGCTCCAGTATGGCCTTAGTGGTTTCCAGTCGTTTCTTTTCCTCATCCTCCGATTTTTTGCGTTTCTTTTCCGCAAACTCACCGGCCACTCTGGCCACATCTTCCTCCAGTTTTAAATCCAGTGCGGCAATCTGCTGGTTTTTAATTTGCTCATCCTGGAGCCCCCTCATTATGGCCTCTGCCTCTGCATCTCGTTTGGATCCGAGTTTTGCCAGTTCCCGCTGGAGCTCATCTTTAATGCCAGCTATGTGAGCCTCTGCCTCAATTTTGGCCAGATCCTCCAGCGCTTTTTTATTGGCATTTTCCCGCTCCTTAAGCATTTTCTCATGCTCTTTCTGTTCCTCTTTTCTGGCCTTTTCTGCCTCCTTTGCCTGTGCCTCCAGTGCCTTTTTTTGCTCATCGGTTAGCCCTTTGCCATGAGCTGCTCCCTGTGCTTTACCGGCAAATTCGGCCTTTACCACGTTGGCCGGATCTGACCAAATGGCCACCACGGCAGCGGCCCCCGCTTTAATATTGGTCTTTACCTCTGCCACCACTTTCTCACCGGCTGCTTTGGTTTGATCCCAGGCTTTACCAGCGGCCTCAAAGTTTCCGGTTAAAAACAGTCCGATGGCCACCCCTAGATTTTTCATTACTCCAGCGGATCCCACGGCGAAATCTGCCAGCGTACTCCAATAAGTAACCACCGATGTAATGAGCGTGGCTATCACTTTAACCAGTCCGGATATGACAGTAATCCCCATACTCATGGTGGAAAGGATGGCCAAAAAAACCGGCTTTAGTTGGGTGCCTATCTCAGTTTTTAGTGAGTCGAAACTATCCCCCAGGTTTGAGGCTTTACCGTCTAACGTTTGCATCATTTCGGCATTCTGGCCAGCCACTCCTTTCATTTCGCCAAACTTTATAATGGCTCCCTGGATGGCCTCCGGCGTATTCTTTACCGTCTGGTTTAATCCCTTAAAGGAAAGCGTAACCTCATCCCCCGATTTTTTGGCCGAAATACCAAACTCCTTTAAACGCTCATTCTCTCCGGTCTGTGCATCCAGAGCGGCCTCTACCAGTTGGTCAAATGTTTTGCCCTGGCTGGCTGCTAGGTCGGTGAGCGCCACCATTTCCTTTTGGCTCGGTCGCATCCCACGGTTAACCATTTTTACATAGCCCTCCGTAAGCTCATCCACCGAGTAGGCCGTTTCAGATCCTAATTTTTTGAGCGCTGCCATAGAGCTCTGTGCCTCTTTCTGGCTCCCTAGCGCGGTCTCTAAAACTTTACCGTACTTCTCAAATTTTGCCGTGGTCTCAAAAATGCTTTTCCCGATGTCGATAATAAAGCCAATAACCTGGAGCGCCATAAACGCCTGGAATGCTTTGGCCATCACACCTACGCCACCGCTCACTTTGCTCCAGAGGCCTGGCTGGCCTAAATCCTCACCGCCTTTTTTGATCTTATCCACCTCATCCTTTACGCCCTTAAATTGTTTCTCTGCCTCACCGAGTCGTTTGGAGGCCGTAATAAATTCCTCCGTGCCTGGCTTAAGTTGTTTTAAATCCCTGGTGAGCTGCTTTACCAGGCTATCCAGTTGGCCGTATGTCAGGGTAGTAAGATCAACCTCCTTTTTTAAGGCCGTGGTGGCCGTTTGAACGTCTTTTAATTCGCTCTTATACTTCTGCCAGTTTTCCCCTCCTTTGCCGCCCTCCTTTTCAATGTCATTAATAGTTTTTTTGAGCTCTTTGGCTTTGGTGTTAAGCTCATCGATGCTTTTACTCACATCGCCATTATTGAGCTTTAGAGTGAGTGTAGCTACCTCGTTTAGATTCATTGCCATTAGTCGGAGAATGCCACTTTAAAGGCCCGGCTGGCCGTTAAGTTGCAGGCCGTGGCCAAATCTTTAAACAGGTAGGGGAGTACATCTTTAAGCAACGGATCCGAGTAAATGCCCCGGTAGCCACGTTTTACGTTTGGCTTTCTCTGGAGACTCATTTTATAGGCCCATGCAATACGTTGTATGGCCTGCGCTTCCGTGCGTGGAAAGACTCCGGTAGGGTAGCCAGGCACATAGGCAAAGTGGCC
Organism: Spirosoma spitsbergense DSM 19989; assembly: GCF_000374085.1. Taxonomy (GTDB): domain Bacteria; phylum Bacteroidota; class Bacteroidia; order Cytophagales; family Spirosomataceae; genus Spirosoma; species Spirosoma spitsbergense. Next base: position 62,118 of record NZ_KB893466.1, read on the forward strand.
AATTCCCACCTTTTCCACGTAATTCTCCAGCGCCAAAAGTGGTGGTGTTCGGCTGTAATTGAGCTGCTGTAAATCTTTGATCCGGCCATAACTGGCCATTTGCAACTTAGCGGAAACATAGCCCTCTCCAATAGTGGCCGCTTCGTGTCGAAACGAGTTTAACAGCTCTCCGGAGAGCACCAGGCCAGCGGCCTGGACTCTGGCCACAAAAGCCCGCTCTGCCTGTATAATGTATTGATCTAGGATTTTAGCCACATCCCGGTTAGTGGTGAGCCATTCGGCCCTGGCATCCCCTCGGATGCCGTTTGTTTCTGCCATTAGTTGCTAGATTTATTGTTTGGCTGGCAAGCTAAACCACCAGGCAGGAGCTCAAAAGGACGCAAAAAAGCCACGGCTGGCTGGCTGTGGTGCGTAGCATTAGCTATGAATAAAAAAAACTTATTGTTACATTTAACACGAGTAATGATGTAGTTGAGTTTTGCAAATCAGTCTCACGAAAGAGAGATATTGCTTATCAATTCTAATTAAATAAATCAACTCTAATGTGCCCTAACCTTAAAAATAATAATAAAATAATGGCGTTTGAACCAGTAATACCTTTCAAATCAAGTTTTGAATTTATTGAAAACTTTGAGTTACCTAAAGTTGGAATGATTAGAAGTGATAAATTCGGAATTCAAGAAACTGAAACTGAAATTTTTACATCTAAAAATCGTTTTGATTTTAACTTTCGAATAAAATCAAAATCTTTTCAAGAGAATATAGATAAAAATATAGCAATTAAAAATATTGATCTTGTATATAATGATACAAGTTTAGTTTTAGATGAATTATTTATATCAAAAGAAGATTTTAGTTTTGATGGTAATCATTCATATGCCGGACATATATCAAGATTTTGGCCTAAGGATTTTAAAAAAAGTTCATCTTATTATTTTAAAATTATTATACCGTTACAAAAGAAAATAGATTATCATAATAAATTAGACTATAGAATAAAATATGGAATAATAGTTGATATTGGTAAAAGATTGTTTCGTGTTAAATTGTCCTCATTTAAGCAGCCTGACGGAAATGAAAAATATTTCTTTACCCTTGAGTCTAACGAAAAAGGAACACTTGATTTTGTTGCTAAGCACACCTTTTCAATATTGATTGCCATTGGTTATATAACAGGGGAATTTATTGGCGGTAAGTGTTATTATTTTGTCTATAAAAGTAAAACAAATACAACGCATAATTTTTTTTGTTTCTCAGAATTAAGAGCTTCGATGACTTCAAGTTATGTGCCTGTATTTTCTAATCCCTATGCTTACGAGTACTACCGTCTCCCAAAGAATAGAGCATTAGCTGATAAAGTAGCTAAAACCTTGAGGCCTCTCAGTTCAAATGAATTTAGTAAACTTTGTGAAGAAATTAATTCATCTACAGATTTTGCATCTATTTTGATGGCAGTAATAGAATCAAGTACAGCCAGCTTATTGCCTATGGCTGGTGGTTATGCGATTGCCTTGGAGGCATTGTCAGATTTGATTTTAAAAGAAGTATTACAAGAAAACTTAGCTCCGATTAAAGATAAAAAACTAGCTAGTTTGTTATTGTTGGAATTGAAGGCAACTCTAAGTAGAGTTTGTCCAGATTTAGATAGTGACTCTCGGACCCCCATCATTAAGAAAATTGATAATATAAATCAAAAAACAAACATGGATAACTTGAAAGCTCCTTTTGAACTTTTAGGTATTGCATTGTCAAAATCAGATTTGCATATAATTAAAACTAGAAATGATTTATTACATGGTAGAATTCCAGTTATAGACAAGATAAGCGCGAAAAATATTCAAGAAGAAAATAAGATTTTATTTTACACATCAGTTAGTCTCTATGTATTAATTAATTGTTTGGTATTAAAACGTATTGGGTACAATAACAAAATAGTTAATTACCCTAAAATTTATCAAAATTACACTAAGATTAAACTTAAAGGAAAACACTTTAGGCAGATATGATTTAGATGAACCATATTTAAATTTCTTAAATAAGCCTTTAGGTTTCTATGCATCCAACTTTAATAATTAAAAGTGATTCTGATTTGTTTAATGTTAAAAATTTTTTAACCTATTAATGTGGAAATTTTCACTAGTAATTATATATACAATATAATGAAAATGCGACCGTATCAAATATTAGAACAACAGCTGGTGCCTCTAAGGCGCTTTTTGCTTAAAGGTTCTATTCGAGAAAATGACATATCCGGTTTAGTCTATTACTTTGGGAAAATATCTAATTTTCTTACAAGTCTTACTTACAAAGAAAAAATTAAGGGATTTAAACGAGTAACGATTAATAAAAGGGTTTTAGGTAAGCAGGAAAGGATTTTAGATACTTCATATTTACAGTATCCACCTAAAGGATTCGTAAAAAACTATGGAAGGCTAAACTCGCCTGGTGAAAGTATTCTATATGCAACCTTTGATCCAATGACGGCCATTTATGAACTACGGCCAGTTGAGGGGGACTTAATTACCTATTCTACTTGGGAATTGACCAGTAATTATGATTTAACAGTGACTCCGATTTATAAAGTCTTAACTAAAGATGGAGAAATTTTTAACGGAGATTCTTTGAGAGCTAACGCAATAGCACATGAGCACATGGCTAAATTAGATGAAGAATTACAACTACAGTTAAATGTTATTTTAGATTTTATTGCAAGTTGCTTCGTTAAAGAAGTTGATGATACGAATCACTTTGATTATTTCCTAAGTGCGCACTATGCAAATAGGATATTTTGGGAGTTACAAGATGGAGAGATTGATGCAATCATATATCCAAGCGTTAGACAGAATTTAACTCTTTCTAACATTGCAATAAAGCCAGAAGTTTTCATTGAAAATTATACTTTAAAGGAGGTTGAAGAAAGTATAGTTGAAAAAGTTTCTGATAATGGCCGTGCGTGGAGCTTAATAGGCACTGGTGATTCAAGACAATTCGAAAATGGAAAAGTAATTTGGCAATAAGCAATAATCCTTTTAAGTGGTTAAAGCTTATTGCTAAATTACTAAGCCCTCACTAGGAGAGCCGTGGCTGGCTGCTTAATCGGCAGACTTATGGAGATGCTGGCCACCCAATAATCCAGGCCGTTTATGTGCACCTTTTCGGAAAAGTCTAGCGTGGCCAGATCAACCTCGTTTAAATCCAGATTCCGCTCCAGGTAGAAACGGCTCACTCGGTTGGCCTCCGTTCGTTTCCAGAATGTAGCGGCCAGGCCATCGGCTCCAGTCCAGTAAAGGGAGAGCGCCCCCCGTTTGGCCGTGGCCACCGGCAGCGGTTCCGCGTTCGGAGCTGCCTGGAGCCCGTTCCAAAACAAGAGCCGTGGCGTAAACTTACTGGAGAGCTGGCCGAACTGCTCCGAGATACCGGCCTGGCTCGTTATGGCCAGGCCGGTGGCCGGATCCGTTAGCAGGGTGGAGAAACGGCTGGTTAGTGGTGTTATGGTGGTTTCGGTGGCCAGCTCCGGCGTTAGGTAGTCGGCCAGGATTGGTGGCTTGTCTTTGGTCAATCCGTCGCCACTGTCCTGCTCACTGCCTAACTGCAAACGCCTGGCCATCTCTGGCCGCTTTTTAGCCCCTTTGAGCGCTTTTTTGCTCCAGTCTTTACTGGTGGCCATTTTGTGGTAATTATCCATAAAATCCAGCCTTATGGCTCTCTCATTGGTATCCACTCGCATGGCCAGGTTAAAGAGTTTCCGGAGCTCCAGCAATAGCCCCGGAATGGTAAGCTCTGGCAGGTGTTTCTGGAGCTCCACCGTAGTACGGCCATCCAGCGCCCTGGTGTTGTAGAGTAAGAGCTGGCTCAAATCCGGATCCTCCATAAACTGGCCGGTTATGCTTACTCCGGTGAGCTCCGATATTTGCAAAAGGATTTCCTTTAAAAAAGGGAAAGGCACCACCGGCCCCGCTGCCGTATAAGCTCCGGCCTGGTAGTTGTTGACTCTGCCGGAGTAGTTTATGGCCGTTCCGTTCGTGCCGTAAAAGTCGGCATTTAGTACCGTAGGAAAGGCCAGAACGTTCCGGCCAAATTGCTGGAGTGTTGGCGTAAGGGTGGCCGGTAGTGCCAGGGTGCCAAAAGAGAGCTCTGGCAGCGTTTTCTTTTGCGCGTCGCCAAATAGCTCACCGAGTGGCTGAACAACGGCCAGCGCAAAGGTTTGCGCGGCCTCGGTGAGTATGGCCACCCCGGCCTGGAGCCGCTGGCCATTATAATACTTTTCGCATTTGTAACGCATACCCACGGCCTCACTCTGGAGCAGATCCGGAAAGCCCAAAATTATCCGGTTTCGCCTGGTGGCAGGCAGCGCTGGAATGGTTGCCCTATTGCTCAAAATATCCTCATAAGCCAGGAAAGGGTTTATGAGCTCCAGCCCCACCGATGTATCCGGCGTAAGGTCGACCACCTGGCCATCCATTCTAATTTGTAAGCTCATTAGGTTAGTTTGATGTAAAGTTTGTTGCCGGATGCTGGCCGGATTGGTAGCGCTAATTGTTCGTAGCCGTCCAGGTTGGCCAGATAGTTCTGGTTTGAAACCAGAGCGCCATCCACGTAAACCTTTACGTTTAGCGTGGTGCCTGGAGTGCCGTAAATAATTAAAAGATAGTCAAATGTGGGTTTTGCCGGAAAACTTAGATCCGTGGAAAAGCGTGGATAGATATATGGCCTGGTTTCCCCTTGTAAATTCCAGGTATTGCCAATGGCTGGCTCTTGCGTGTCGACTACGTTTAAATAAATATCAAATAGGTTTGGGTTGTTGACTCGGTAACGCCAATGGCCTGCCACGGTGGCCACCTGGTAGAGCTCCGGCGCTGCCGTACAAGTGCCAAACTGGTCGGCATAAGCCTGCGTATTGAGTTGCCTAAATTCGGCCTCTGCTCTCTGGCTGGCTTCGTCCTGGCTGATCTCGGAGCCGTATTTTCCGGCTGGTATGATAATGGTGGCCGTGTCGCCTATCTGGCCATTTATGCACGTTGTACGCTTGTAAGTGGTCGGCCTGGTGAGCGCCTGGCTAGGGTAGGGAGTTGATCCGGCAGTAACGCCTGGCAGCGGCAGGCTATCCGCATAATCCGAATTACCTGGCTGGTTTGGCTTTTCGGTGAGTGGTTTAAAGGTGGTGTTATCGTCCACGTAATACTTTTGGAGTTTGAGCGGCCTGGCTTTTCCGGTTCGTTTGCCGTATTCGTCCAGGATCTGGACAACGCCCACCCCTCGCCACTTGGTAGGCCTGGCCATTACGGCAGGAGCCACCGGCATGGTGGAATAATTAAACTGTGGTGTGGCCATTCGAAAAGTAAAGCTCCTGGCCTGTAAATCGGAATTATCCTCCTTAATTACCAGGCCGCTGGTTAAGAGCTCCAGCGCCTGGTGGCCACGGCTATCCACCAGGTAAACCTCTTTGGCCAGGAGTAACTCACTCAAATAAAGGAGCTGCTCCTGGCTCTGCTGTTCAAAATATCCCGTACTTATGGCCAGCTCCCTGGAGCCTTTTATCTGAATCACTCGGAGCTCTGCAAAATCGGCAGGAGCTCCGGCAGGCCGCTCCATCTCTGCCGTTGTTCGTTCGGTGTTCAGGGTTTCGGATCCCTCTCCCAAAAGTCGTAATGTGTCCCATCCTCCCAGGCTATTGGTAAATAAAATCCATTGCTCCTGGCTCCGGTAGGTGTAATCTATTTTGTACGTCCGTACCTCACTGATCCGGTTTCTGTTGCCATCGGTAAGCCAAACCTCATAATAGTCCACATCTCCAGGCCTAAACTGGAGCGCTGCCGGATGGACTGGTACACTAACCACCTGGAACGGCTGGCCACCGGCCAGCGCCCCCCGCTCCAGTACCTCCACCGTGGCACCGTTGTATTTTGGCCGCTTATAGTGGACTCTAACCCGCCGTAAAATGGTGGCTGGCACCGTGGCCATATTGAGCAAAAAATGTAAATACTCCGGCTGGTTTGGCCCTATCGTTTTGCCGTTCGGGTGCCAGGTCAGGAAAGGCCGGTTTTTGCTCATGTAGTCGGTAAAAAACGAATTACCCCAGGCCACAAAATCCCGCTCCGAGAGCCCCGCTTTTAATACCCACCGGCTGGCCTGGCTCCTAGTGGCTCCTGGCAGGAGCTGGCTATTATTTTCCACGGTCTCCGTGGTAATGTATGGCATGGTAAGCGTAGGAATTATGGCCATCTCGGTAGTACCAAACTCCGGCTTTTGGTGCTCCAGGAATCCATCCAGGAGCTCATCCAACTGGAAATAACAGCCCTCGTAAACCACCGAGCCATTACCCCTGGCCGGTGGCTTTTCGGCTCCTGGCATCTTTACCAGTCGTTTAAATTGGCTGGAGCCAGCAAACTCCGGAACTAAGAGCTCCAGGTAATACCGGAGGCCGGAGCGGTCGGCCAGGCTGGTATCTACCGAATCAATTACGTACTCTATCTGGTTTCTGGAAAACATAACCGGCAGGAAGGCTAGGCCGGTATTTAACGGGTCAATCTGTGTACTAAAGTCCATAAAAAAAGGCTCAATCGTTGATTTTGTCAAAGTTGAGCCCTGGAGTGAGTACTGGAAAGGACGGATTAAATTGCCTAATTGGATACTATAGTTCTATATTTGAGTTACTTGATTTTAGAAAATGGATTTACCAACGCACATCTTAGATATAATTAAAACTATTACTGGCTGTATAGCTATAGTTGCATTGATAATCACAGTTAAGCAACTTAAACTATCTAGAGCAACTGTTTTGTTGAACAGTTTAAGGGGTATTTATGAAGAGAATACAAAAATAAGAAAACTCTTTGCAGATGGAATTAAGCAGAGAAATATCTTGGTCTCATTGTTGGAGAATGATAAATTGGAAAAGAGTTATATTTATTATATCTATAGCGATGAAAAATATAATGCGATTAGAGAGATTGGATACCATTATGAATATATGGGACTTATAATTAAAAATAAAGTGCTACCATTCAATGTACTTTTTAGCCTTATTCAATTTCCAGATACATTTTGGGATGAATCAGGGGTATTCGTTTGCCTAATGCGAGAGAACTACACAGTAGATTTTTGGGAAAATTTTGAATATTTACAAAAAAAATATAAAAAAAAGCGCCTAAAGAAAAAGAGAAGAAAGTTATAAAGTAGAAGTTTGTTATAATATTTTCATTTTTACTTTAACAATAAATTTTTTTTCAGAGTTTATTTATTGTTTCCCAAGCCATCGATTAATTTAACAGTGCTTTCCTTATAGAAAATGTCGCTAATCGTTTTCATTAGTTCTGAAATTCCTATAAAGTAACTTGACCCCCCATTGTGAGACTCTATTAAATCGTTCTTTAGAAAATATTCTAATGTATTATTGATAGTTTCTTCGTCTTCTTCAGGACTACCTACTAAGATGCCAAATTCACGTCTGGGGTCGATTATTAACTTTGCGTATAATTCTTTAAGTCTTTTAACGCCCAAGATTACACTTTCACGGTCATTAATTATTTTTTCAGAATATACTTGCATTATCCCTAATGTATGTGGTTTTTTCAGGAGGGAAAAAGATAAATTCTCCAGCTTTCTAATAAAATATGGCCTGTTGAAATTTTCGTATATTAAAATTGAATAGGCCATAATTATTAGTTTTTCGTTTTTTAAGGTTACAATTATGGGATTGTATTCTTTGCTCAGTTTTAAATACTGAGTCTGTATGTAATTTCTTTTTCTACTTATAGTACCTTCTTGGGAGAACTCAATTCTCTCAAATACTTGATATAAAAAGATGAATATAATAATCCATAGCTCGTTTGCTAAAGTGGTAAAGTCGGGTATTAGATTTTTTTTTGTAATAATTATTTTTTCATATCCGTAGTATGATGTTAAAATTATTCCCGCCCAGTATAAAAACTGCCTGTACCAATTGAGCAAGAGACCTCTACCGTTTATTAAGTTTATTGCTAATCTGATAATCACGTAGTATATGCTCACCATGTAAAAATTCTTGGTGTACTTGTCAAGATTAAAAAAGTATATAATTGATGCAACCAGTAGTAAATACACTACTGGTGATAAAACTCGAATGATGAAGTTTAGAGCTGGAGCTGTATCTTTCTCGACAAACATTGAGATAGACATATAACCAATAGAATAAGAATGCTTTCCAATCCAGTTTATGATAAAGAAAAGTAAAAACCCTAGGAATATCTGAACTATTATTATGTCAATCATTTTTATAAATTTTTAATTACTTCCATTTGCAAAATTTTGCTGTAGGCTCATTTTGATTAAGTTAAACTTCGTTCCGATAAGGAGCCATTGCCCTGAAAATACAGTGGCTCCAGCCAGGTAAAGCAATACGAAGGGAGCGACTAGCATCCAGACTAACCAAAAGCGAATCATTTTAAAGAGTTTCATACATTTCAGCGTTTATCATTAGGCCAATTCTAAACCGTACCTCGTAGCCGTAAGAGGCCTCTAAAGTAACCATAGAAACTGGCTCCATAAAGGTCTTTGCCAGCGGGTCAATCAAAACGGTATAATTATCCTCCTGGCTCCGAATGGTGGCCGCTATGCCGGTGGCCATCTGTTCGGCCTCATCAAACGCTCTATCTTCGTCTAGTTCGTCGCTCATGTTTCCGGCGCAAACAACGTAAAACGTGGCATCAAACCAGGCCATACTTAAGCCAGCGCCATTATCCTCCGTGCTGTACTTAGGCCGTAATAAAAAAACGGCAGGATAAAGATCCTCACTCCTGGAGTTCGCTATAAGTCTGTCCATTTTATCCCCTCCGGATTGGCTCACCGTGTTAACGCCTGGCACCGATTGAGCCAGCGGTTTAAAGAAGTCCCAAAATAAATTTGTACAGGTCATTAGCTCGCGTCTTGTTGTTTACGGTGTTCTATTTCGGCCAGTATATCCTTTCTGTTTTCCTCCAGGAAAATTAAAACATCGTGCAAATTGGCCGCTTTGGTCTGCTCCAGGTTGCCAAAAATTCCCTTTGTTGCCAGGAGGTGGCTGTTTTTAATCCAGCTCTGGCCAGGGTATTGCTCCGGCTCTCCGGCCTCACCACCACCGAGCTCATACCTGGCCAGTACGTGCTCCATGTTTCCCGCAAAAAACAGGAGTACGGCCATTTTGTGGCCTGGCTCCAGGGTGGCCAGGAGTTTGGCTCTCTCTTTGGCCGTAAACTCGTTGTAAAGCTCTCGGTGGTCTCCGTTCCAATCCGGAGCGCTCTGGTAATCTCCAGCCCTGGCTGGTCGACAAATAGCGGCCACTAACAAATCCAGGTACTCATCTCCTTTGACTAGCTGCCGGATCCAAACCAAAAAGTAAACGTAAGCATCTGTTAGCTCTCCGTAACTCATGGTTAAAAATCCGGTTTCCGGCAGGAGCCAGGTGTGGCCAAAGTCCAGCTCCAGGCTGGCAAATGGCTGCTCCTGGATTGGCTCCGTTTCCATCCACCGGAGTTGGCTCTTTAGGGTGTGCAATACCAAGGCGTTAGCCTCTTTGGCTCGTTTGCCCACGGTTGGCCCAAAATGCTTTTGCATAAGTTTGAGCCAGGCTTTTTTCCGGAGCCCTAGCACTAAACGGATTTTTTCGTGGAAACTCTCCGGCGTGGCTGGAGCAAAGTAAACAAGCTGGAGCAGTTGCGGAATCCGCTCCGGATCTAGCTCACTCCAGCGCTCCGGCAGCTCATAGGCCTGGCCATCTAGTTGGATTGGTTGCATTTGGTTTGTGGTTATTCGGTAAAGAGTAAGGCCATGAGTACGCACCCAAATTTGTAGCCAGCCAGCCCTAAAATGGATAGGATCAACATGGCACAAAGGGTAAATCTGGCCGTTTTTTGTTTCGTTAGTTTGTACATTTTGGTGAGTTTATGGTAGTTGTTTATGGGTTTCCGGCAGGCTCATAATAACTTAAGGAGGCTTAAGGGTGGCCAGGTATGGCGTTAGCCAGTTGGCAATAAATTTGATCTCTGACTTTTTGCGCCTGTTGATATAACAGCCATATTTTGTGCCACGGCCTCCGGATGTGTTAAACCCTATCAGTGTTACAAATTCGTCGTCAGGATCCCAGACATCGGAAACTAAGCCCTCTATGTGGCTGGTGTAAATACTAACGGCATCCATCCGGCGCGGCATTACTCCGAGCCGCTGGTTTCCCCGCTGGTTTTTTCGGTAGATAATTTTTCCGGTGGTGGAAAAGTAGCTGGCCACGGCTCCGAGCGCTCTAACCGGCAGTTTTACGCCATTCACTCGGTGAGCGTAATAATAGCCAGAGGCACAATAGGCCGAACGGATTGGCAGGCCGTTATAACGGTTAATTTTGGTAATCCACGGAGCATCATTATTATTGTTTATCTCCGTCATTCCCACAAAAACAGCGGCAGAATCCAGGATGGCCTGCCGCAAAATAGTCTCATCCAGGGTAAATGGTTTGGCTGGATAGGTGGCGTTTTTATCCGGCCCCTGGATTGGCTTAAGGGTGGCCACCTTTTGGGTGGCCACCGGCTGATTTACGGTTTGACTCCGTGCGACAAAGCAGAATGCAAAATAAATAAAGCAACAAAACCGAATGTTATTAGGCATCTCTGGAATGGGGTTAAATCCTCAAAAAACTCTGTAAAAAAATCCTTTCTTGACCGAATGAAAGGCAGCAAATAGAGCCCTACAAATGGCACCAGGATAAGTAGTTTAAAGAGCCCCACCGGCAGATCCCAAAACTCCACGTACTTCTCAAAAAAGAATTTTTGATTGCTGGTAATGTCGTAAGCGTTCATTTGCTGCTCAACTGGCAGCGCTTTATTGAGCGTGTTTATCTCATCTCCTACGCTGGTAAAATTGGAGCTTGCCCAAATGATGGCCACCACCAGGAGGGAAATCTGGACAATGGCACCCAAACGGTGTTTGAGCAGGCCGTGGACTTTCTCCAGGGTGGATTTTTCGGCCTCGGTTGGCTCTGTCGGTTCATCGATGGCCAGGCCTAACTCCCGGCCTAATTGTACGGCCTGCCGGTCGGCATCCAGCGCCCACTGGATGTACATTTTCTTACTGGTTTCGTCGGTCTCCTTTGCTGCCGTGGCTCGGAATCCAGCGGCATCCTCTCGGAGCCCCTGGTAATTATCCAGCTTCGCCTGCCGCTCTGCTTCGTCGGCCTGCTGTTTCTTAAAAATAAGCTCATCCTCCTGCCGCTGGAGTTCCTCCCTGGCTAACTGGAGTTTGTAGGCCGCTGCCTCGTAAGGATCTAGTGGCGTGTCCACTGTGCTGTTTTCGTCGTTCACTGGTTTTACTGTTTTTGATTGTTAGAGAATTATTAAAGAGGAATTTGTAAAATCGTCGGTGGTGCTCTGGCCGGTTTTTGGTAGGCTGGCCTGGTGATAGCCTGGCCAGAGCTCGGTGGTGGCCGTGGCTTTTAGGTAGTCCTGGAGCTCGGAAAGATAAAACTGGCCATCCTGGTAGAGTTGCCGCTTTTGGGTGCCTTTGTTGGTCTCACTCGGAGCCACTTCCTCCATAGTACCGTTTTTACTACGGCGCTCGGTAATGCCGGAAACATCCAGCGTTAAAGGGAGATAAGGATAAGCCTCAAATAGCGCCATGTGAGCCAGCGCTGGCCGGATGGCATCCAGTAGAGCCTGCTCTGGCTCGGTGAACGTATAGGCCGAATTTGCCCACTTTGCTTTTAGATCCGTATAAACCGGCTCCGTTAGGACTGGCTTAATATAGGTTTGTTCGGCTCTCCGAACGTAAGTAATGAGCTGCTCAAATAGTCGGCTTTTGCGCCCTAGTGTGGGTAAATGTTCGGCCAGCTCGGAGGCCGAACGAATCCAGAGCTTTTGGCGCTTTTTATAGGCTGCTGAATCCAGCCAGGCCGGTGGCCGGATCTGTTCCACTGCCATCCAAAAGTTTTCCTGTGCTAAATCCAGCATGGCCAGGTTAGCCTCACGGCTATCCACATACTCCCACTTAGCCACGGCCACCGTGTTTTGGGTGTTTAGCTTTTGAATCCCTAAATCACTGGCTCGGAGTTTTAGGTGTGGAAAAGCCATCTCATAACAGCGCCAACTCATGCACGAATTAGCCAGATAAAGTAAATCGGCCTCCGGAGAGCCTGCCACTGGATTGCCTAAACCGGCCAGGTAGGCCATTAGCTCCTGGCCTACCTGGTCGACAAACCAGCGCTCGGAAAAGTTGGCAAATGGCTCCACCGTGGCAAAGTCCAGTTTTGCCTGGATGCCTCCCAGGTGTTGCTTTAAAATCTCTCTGTTTAGCATTATGCTCCGTGGTTTACTACTGCCTGTTTTCCGGTTGGATTTTTGTCCAGGGTGGTAAGTTGTACCTCCTTAAAGGCCGGTATTAGATCCTTATAGCCCATCACTCGGAGCGCCATCTGGATAGGCTCCAGTAAAATCTGCCTTTGTACCGGCGTTCTAAAATGTTGCTGGTAGTCGGCCACCGTCCGTACCTGGCTGCCAGAGTCTCCGGATTTGCTGCCAGGTGTTACGCCACCCAAAACCGGCAGGATCCCCACCGCGTTGGTAATGGAGATGTTAGCCATCTCCCAAACCTTTGCATAGGCATCGTCGGAGTTTTCGTTTTTCATTGGCACCACATCGATACTTTCCAGCGCTTTGCCATCGTCGGCCCGTAGGTAGCGCACCAGGAGGGATTTATTAACGTTCTCCACTCCGGAGAGCCATGTTTTGAGGTTTTCCCCAAAGGATGCCCATTTTTTACGGATGGCCTCCGGCTCCAGATCCCTGCCGCCCTCCTGGTCAAAATAATCCTTTGGCATCTTGATAAGGTACTTAATGTTGTACCCGTTTTTGAGGCCGGATTTGTGGAATAAGGGTATTAGGTTGGCCACCTCTATCCAGTCCCTGGAGCACCACCAGGAGGGAAAAGCATAAAATGGATTGCCAGAGATGTGCTCCCGGCTGTGGAAAATACTCACCACGTTCCGCTTTGGATCCGCTCGGTTAAAGGCCTGTATTTTCTCACTCTGGCCAGTCTTTCCCCACCCCTCACCAAAGGAGGAATTTTGTAGGTAATGCTGGACTTTGTTGGCCACCGGCCTGCCAATTCGCGTGGTGAATCCATCCGAGATGGAAAGCAGCGGCAGGCCATCCGGTGTAAACTCAAAGCGCGTAAAGTGGTTGGCATTTGTTACCCGCTCGTTAATGGCTGCTATGGCATAATTCTGGAGCTCCGTCTGGTACAACCAATCTTTTAAACGCTCATCCATGTACGGCTCCAGGTGGGTGGTTTTTCCCTCATGTACCTGGTTGAAAAAGCCTACTCCAGTGCCAAAAATCATATCCCTGGTGGCCTCCAGGAGCGGCCTCACCTGGTTGTTTTGTTCTACCAGCCTGGCCATTTTGTTTGGCTGGTTATCCTCCGGCCCCCACGGAATATGATCTAAACCGTTTTGGTGAGTCAGGAGCAGACTGGAGCCAAAAACCTGATCCCGGCCATTTACTAGCTGGAGCACCGCCCCGTTTTTCTCACTCGGTATTAAAAAAGCATTCTCACTAATTGACTCCATAAATTAAAAAGTATGTACCACTCGTAGGCCGTTATAGTGTGTAATGAGGTCTATACAGATCTCAAAGGGTTTGTTATTGTTCTCTAGGTTCTCCAGGAGTAAAACGTGGTTTAAATTGATGTTCCCCCGGTAGCCACGCTCTCCAGGTAAGTTTTTGCTGCATTTGCGTACTCTGGCCTTTTGGCCCACCGTGCTATCCTTTTTTACGTACTTAAGGCCGAACGTATGCACCTGGCCGCTGCCTCTGGTATCCTGGTGGATTTCGGCAAACATGGCCCTCCTGGTGATTGTATTAGAGGCCATAAGTTAAGCGTTTGCTGGCCGAAACGGCAGGCTCCAGGACTCGGTAATAATGGCCGGAGGCCAGGGTAATATGGCTCACCTGGTCAGGCTTCGCCATATCCTGCTCCACCGTGGCCACGTACTCCGGATTGATGTCCACGGTTCGGCTAGGCCCGTCCGAGTCAGTAATAAATTTGATAAGTTTTAAGGCCATCGGCTCTGGTTGTTTTTAAGTTGGTGGCTCAAAGTTGCGCCCTGGAGCCACCACTGGAAAGGACTGTTTTGTTAGGGTAATAAGCCTTTTATTTTACCCGCTATGTAGAGCGCTACGGCCATCCTCATGGCCCAAACCTCCAGCCTGGCCTGCTTCGTTTTTAGGGTTTGCTCACCGAGTAACTGCTTTGTGGTGGTGAGCTCTCCGGAGAGTTTTGTGGTGGTGAGCTTGTACGCCTGGAGCTCTCCAGCCTGCCGCTGGTTTATGGCCTCCTGTTCCGAGATTTGCGCTTTGTAAACCACCTCTCTCTTAATAGCCCAGTCCAGTTTTATAAGATCCTGGTGGATGTTTTTGGCGTTATGGATGTAATCCACGGCCACGGCCAGGCTATCGGTGGAGCACCTGTTTTTTGTATCGTTCGTTGATTGTCCGCATAGTTTCAAGCTCATTAAGAGCAGCGGCAGAATCCAGCGCGTTTTTTTCACGGAAAAATAAAAGCTCATTTTGTAGGTGTTTTATAGTTATGTTTCTTTCGGATAGTACGGCGCTCCATCTCACCGAGTCGGCAAAGGATTGAGCCGTGGCATTTGTTCGGAGTAGCGTGGCTCTTTCATCCTGGCAGGCCTGGAGCTCTCCCTGGCCGGTAAATCGACTAATGAGCCAGGTGGCACCAATACCGATGGCCACGGCCACCAGCTCCCAAATAAAGCGGCTGGAATTGCCCTTTATAAATTCCCAGATAGTACTTAAAAACTGTTTCATGGCTCAAAGGTGGCCACCGGCCTGGCCAGCCAAAAGGACATAAAAAAAGCCCTCCTGAATGGAGGGCTCAAAACTCGATAGTCGTACTTACTAGGTATTGTCTCGTTCTCTGTTCCTTCGTTCTGATTTGATTCGCTCTATAGTTAATAGAGAGTGATGCATCTGACCAAAAGTAAACACATTGGAAACCAAGTTAGGAATAATGAGCAAACCCCAAAAGCCTAAAAAAGACAGAATGAAAACAAGTAGAGCATTAACAGAATCCACCGTGATTTGAGAATTTGATTTGAACTCAAACTTGTTTAGAAAAGTGATCAAGAAAGCTGCAATAAAAGCGGCTAATTGTAAAAGTATAGAGAATGCAAAGACCCCACTGAGTTTTTGAAAAATGGTAGATTTTTTTCCTGCATTTTTTCTGGTCATAGCTTTAAGTAGACTTCCATTACCAAAGCCTACAATAAGTGCATATCCTCCTAAGTTGAATCCTAGTAAATTTGGAAAAACGGCCATTATCTGTTCGGTCCAGAATATTAAAATTTCATAAAAAGATTTAGAGGAGAGCCAAGTTATGACTAATGTAGTGACAGCAAGCGCAATGCTTACCCAAAAAGGTATAGACTCTCCAATCTCTTTAGCATCATATGCATGCATAATGCCCTTGTAGCTGAATGGATGGTCTTTTTTGATTTGATCGTTATCATTCATCGTTGTTGTTATATCGTTGTGTTACCTCCATAAATATAACATTTTTTAGGTTATCTTCAGATGTTGCCATTGCCTTATTTCTTTCAGGATGCTCCTTTGTAACTATGGTTTTAGTTTTTCCTTGAGCATTTTTGATCTTAGCCCTAACTTGACCATTTTCAACAGCAAGTTTTAAGCTGCCTCTGATCAGCTTTGTATTCATATTTATTGATTCATTCTTCTCTGCCTGAAAATCTAAACTAGCCTCACTTACATTAGAATCCTTCAATTCATCGTCCAGCCAGTTACCTGCTTCGTCGCCAATATCGTCTGCATTGGTGTATGACACACTAATGTGGAGTTTCTCTACTTTATCTGCATTAAATATCTCTTCAAATACGTCTTGTGATTGCTGAACTATGACAGAAAAATCTTCATCACTACTAAGGACTTTGGGTATTGCTTTTATGAAGAAATCGTAAGCATTCTTTATAGTAAAATCTGAGGATAGTTTTAGGGCAAAACGGTGAGCTTGTGGAATAAAAACATACTCTGTTTCTTGCTTGTTGGGAAATAAACCACTTTCTAAGTTCATTGTAATGTCCTCTCTCGTAATTACGTTAACCCAAGCGTTATTTTCCAAGTCAGTAAAACGAGTTATCTTGCCGTAATAGAACTCTTTTCCATCAATCTTTTCTGGAAACATTGTTCTTATAAATGCTCTTTTCCCTCTGCCAACATGCTCTGTGATAGTGTTATTAAACAAATCCTGGAAAATTTCTCTGTAAGCTGTTTCACCTCTTCTTCTATCAGAAATTATTTTGATGTTTAAAAGCAGATAGGTAAACGGTATTTGCTTGGGTTTCTTAGGTCCATCTTTTGTTCTTCTTAGGAGAGCCATAATCTAGTAAGGTACTGATTTTGATATATATGAGGGATGTGTCGCCTTTCAAGTTGTAAACTTCGTGTTGGCGATATTGTAAAAGTATTGCAAGGTAACACTTTGGACAAAAGTAGGTTTAAATTCAAATTTTTCAAGCATGTACTACGGTTGTTTACGTTCTGCTTTGATCTCTTGAAGCATTTCTATCAGGTCAATCTGGCCAGGTGTGAGTTTTTCGGCCTCTTTTTTCATTGTTATTTTCTTTATGGCATCATTTTGAGCTTTTTCTAGGATGGCCTGCGAGATGAATCTGTTTTGATTCTTCACTGTAGCCAGTATGGCAGCGGCCTCCAGAGTTATCTGTGGGGAGATGGCCTTTGATGGCACCGCTTTACGACCGGAACCAGCTGGCCTTACTTTCTTCGATCCATCTTTATTGTATCCCTTTGGCATGGTGGTTTTGTGTCTTAGTACAAGTGTAATGAGAAAGTAAGGCCAGGCCGTGTTTTAAGCTCTCCATAGTTTGGTGGAAATCTTCCCGGCCATCGTTGGGACTACTTCCGGCCCGTATTGGCCTCCTGGCTCATCCGCTGGCCATTTTCGGCATTTGCTACAAGTGCATTTACTGGCCTGGCTGGCCGCTGGCCGGTAAGGAATCAGTAAACTATCTTGTACCTCCTGGTAATCCTGTATTTGTTCGGCTGTTAATTGGGTGGTGTTGATCATAGAGCAAAAGGATGGCCAGCCCTAGAGTAAGAGCTGGCCAGGCTGAATGGTTAAAAAGGTAAATCGTTATTTTCCTCATCTCCTGCCGTGGCTGGAGCAGCGGCCACTGGAGCCGTGGCCGCTGGCCGCTCATCGTTGGGCGAATATCCCAGGGAGATGTTTTGTACTTGAATCCGGATGGCTCCGTGGTGCCTGCCATCTTTCTCATAAACCCGAACGGATGGTTTGCCCTCCACCAGTACCTCCCGGCCTTTGGTGAGCCAGGAAACTACTTTAAAAAACCGCTCCTGCTCGGTGTTGCAGTCGTACCAAATTACCCGTTCTACTTTGGTGCCATTTCCGTCTTTATAACTCTCATCCACGGCCAGGGAAAAGGCTACAAATTTGCGGCCCTGGTGGTCTATAATTCTGGCATCCTGGCCAATTCGGCCAATAACTTGTAACTGGTGAAGTTTCATTTATTTGGTTGGTTGAAAAATTACGCTTTGTTGACTGGCAAAAATTTGCCCCTGGAGCTTAAAAATTACGCTTTGTTGTTCCTGGCAGTAGTCAACCATATTGGCCAGCATATCCTTTAAAGCGTTGGCTTGTTGGCCGTTGATTGCTCCCTTTAAAAATCCGGCCTCTATGCACCTGGTTAGGTTGCCGGTGGGTGCCAGATCCTGCTTAATGGCCTGGAGTTCTCTGGTACTTGGTACGGTTGTTTTTCCCATCTCTTTAGGTGTTTACTGGTTAATAATTTGGTCTTTTACCTCTGCGTACTCTACCACGCTGCCGGTGGTAATTCCCTGTACTATCTGGAGCGTTTTGGCCAGCATCTCCAGGTTTTGGCATCCTGCCAACTGCCTGCCAAACTCCAGCAATACGTTACGGCTGGCCAGGTAAAGCCCCCGCTCCGGTGGTGCAAGGTCGGCCAGGATCCGGCCCCGGCTTTTATCCGCTGCTTTCTGGATTGGGTCTTTAATTGGCAGGCTGGCCAGGAGCAAAAGAGCCAGCTCCTGGAGGTGGGTGTTTACGATAACCCGCTCTTTTGCGGAGCCAGTAAGTGGTGGCTTATTTAGTTGCATAGTGGTAAGGTTTTGAGGGTTACTTTTTTGGTTTAAAACTGTCACCAGGCAGGAGAGCCACGCAAGCCAGCGCTAAAATGCCCACTATAATTATGACGGTGGCGAGTCCTAGAATTAGGCCACAAAGAGCAGCTCCAGGAGTGAGAATTAAGAGTTTAAACATGAGTTGAATAGTTTAAAAATTTGGGTGAAAATCCGTTATCTACCAGGCTCTTATCTAATGAGTCCGAGAATGCTTGTAAATGGGGGTTTAACTCTATTGTCCGGAGTACTTTCCAGAATGCCACGGCCAGAGAGAGTGGCATTTTTACAGGGTATTGTTTAGCGTAATTTCGATGGTGCCAGGTAAGCATTTGGTTAGGAGTTATCCGGCCTCTCCACTCCACCAGCGTAATTTCCTCCAGGCTTAAGGTATTTAGAGCGGCCTGTGTGCTGTATTCGCTTGGTGTGTGGATTAATTCTAACAGGGAGGCCATTCCGGCCTTATACGTGTAAATCGTAATCCGTTGCATCTCCTTATTTGGCTCTGGTGTAAAGGCTGCTAAGGTTGTTAATGGCCTGCTTTGCGTTGTTTGCCGTTTGCTGGTTGTCCGGATCCAATGGAGTGGCCGCTGGTGCCATGTTCGGCGTATTTCGGCCTGCCTCTCGGTGGTTATCTGGCCGCTGGTGGTTAACGGCAGGCTGGTGGAACTGGCTGGCCTGCTGTTGGCCGGTGGGTGGCGCTGGCCGGTAAGCTACTGGTGGCCGCTGGATGGCTGGAGCGTCTGAATAGTTTACTTTGCAGGCTCTCCACCAGGCCTCTACTCGTTTGTAAGGGTATTTATTTACGAGCTGTTTGCAGTGCTCTACCAGTATATCCTCCGTAGGAAAGCGCTGGAGCGAAAAGGTGAAATCTATGGCCTCAAAATCTCTTTTGCTCTCTCTCGGTGGTAGTAATTTGAGTGGCTCAAATGGATGGCCGGATAGTTTCGCGTCGTAAATCCGTTGTAAAAAGTTAACGCTGGCCACATCTAGCTGGAGCTCATCATGTACCACAAAATAAGTAGGGTACATCTCCAGTAAAATCCTGTCTTGGCCTTTATGCTGGAGCGCTCCACCGCGTTTGTACCAAAGCATTTGGTAGGTTTTGTCTAGGTATCCACTGTTGCAGATCCTGGCCACACAATCCTGGAAAAGCGCTTGTTTGTCGTGCTTTTCGGCCTGTCCTACATTCATAGAATAGCCATCAAAAACGTAAGCCTTTTCGTTCGTCAAATAAAGCTCCCAGCGAAAAGTGGAGTTATGCCGGTCTCCTACAAATTTCCGGCGCTGTGTTGTTTCTGTGTTCACGGTTTTAGTGCTATTAGAGTGTGTTTCTATTTGATTTGAGCCCTTTAAGGTTTAGGAGAGCCAAAAAAAGATAATTGCTCTGGTGGCTTAATCTGGCTCCAGGAGCCATTTTTTGAGTTTTGCGCTCATTTTTGGGCGTGTTTTGGGCTTTTTCGTGGCCATTAGCCTCCAGTTATTCGGTTATGAAAATAGACCTTTTGAAAAAAGGGGTTATTCTAAATGTTTTCTAGTTACTCTAAAAGTTATCTATCTGTTAACCAAATAGTTAACTCTGTGTTTAACTGCGAATTGGGCTTAAAAAGGTGCCAAAATGGCATACCTCTACCGGCCAGCCTTTGAGGCTGTTTTTTTTGCGGTTTCGTAAAAGAGTTGGCCGTGTGCACCTGGCCGGTATTGTAATCCGAACGGTTAGGACTATACGTTTTTAGATTGGTGGCCTGAATCTATGCCAGGCCACCAATTCCTTACCCTAATAGTCTTTTCCGTTAGTAGGGGAAAACTTTCCCTTTGCAGGTGGTAGGGAGTCGAACCACTTAAACGCTGGCCTCTTGCCAGTTCGCTACTCTCCAGTAGAGCGTACCACCTAGCCCTTTTATTTTGAGAGTTGGGCTCTCCTTATCGTTTCCGCTTAAGCGGCTGTATTGATATGGTTAAAGTGCTTTGGAAATTTCCGAGCTCGGAGTATCACATACTGGAGCCGTGCGTTTATGATGGCCTCCTGGAGCGTTGCTTTTTTGCAGTTGTCAGACTCCACCCGTTTAAGGAGTACGTCCAGGTAAATTTTTGATGTTTCATAAGCAACATCTAATTGCTCCGTCGTGAGAGCCACTATTTGCTCCCTGCTCATGTTTTGGTTTGTCATTCGGCCCGAAAGGTAGGAGGGTGGTAAAGTGAAATAAAGGACTGATTTAAACCGGCAACGCTTAAGCAGTTACTGGCTCGTTTGTCTCCGATAAGAGCGGAATGGTGTTAGTGCTTATATTCTCCCAAGTGAATCCAAAGAAGTCTACAAACTGCTTTACTATCCAGTACGGCAAAACGGAAATATCTACGCTCTCCCCTTGCTTTGACTCTTTCTCTAGGATCGACCGTTTGAAATAGGTTAAACAATCGCTTTTCATGTGGTATTTAATAGCCAGTTGTCCGTGCATGGCCAGCCAGCTATCCAGATCTTTATGCTTAAGAGCATCGTAATGCTCTTGGATAGTGGTAGTACTCATATAAAAAAATGACCGTTTAAGTAAAAAAACGTGCTAAATTCCGGTGATTGTTACAATATTTGTCCGTTCACCGTTGCATTGTGTTGCAATATTATGAAGTAAACCTATTAGATTTTAAAGTAAACACTAATAATTTTATAGAATGCTTTAAAATTTAATACAACATATTGTAAATCAGTTGTTTATAAAAAAGGTGACTTTGAGTATTTTTAAGCGTCTATTTCACATAAAAGCAAAAAATCATCCGTATGACTAACACTATTAGCTCTAGGATTAACCAGGTAATGGAAAAGGAGCGAATGAGCGTAACCGCATTCTCAAAAGCCGTAAACAAAAGTTATACGGCCATTAGTATGATACTAAAAGGATCTAGTAAACCCGGTTGGGAATTGTTGGAGTCCATCCTGGAGACTTTTCCAGACGTAAATCCAGGCTGGTTAATGACTGGAGATGGAGAGTTTTTAAAAGCCAGCGTTACGCCTGCCGCTCCAGGATCCGGTGGAGATGCCTACCTGGTGGAGCACCTCCATACGTTGGAGGAAAACTTTGCCAGGCTGGCCAAACAACTGGAAAGTAAGGACAAACAAATAGAGGGTTTACAAAGGACTGTGGATGCCCTTATAAGTCGGCCAGCCACTCCGGCCTCAAATTTTCTTAAGCCTGCCACCTTTACCGGAAAGGTTTTACCACTCATGGCTCAAAAAAGATTTATGCCCTTAACGGCCTAAATTTTTTGTGTTGCGGTAGTACTTTCGGTGGCAGGCCACTGCTCAATTAGAGCAGTCCGGTGGTTTTCAAATAGTTACGGCAGAGTGTTCCAAACCCTCGCTCTCTGCTGAAGGCCAACACATAAAGTGCTGGCCTTTTTTGTGTTTATGTCTGTCGGTCAAATACTTACGTTTTGTGGTCTCCTATAGTGTATCGTAATTTTGATACACGACTTTCTTTAATGTATCAATCTGGGGGTAAATCCCTCGCCTTTAGGCGAAGACCGCTCAGGCGGCCCTGTTCAGTTTTACTCTTTGGAGCAGCAGAAAAATCACTACTCGTTTTGTTTCTTTAGTCGGCCCCAGAATTTTCTGGCGTTAGCCGATTCTGTTAACAAAAGATCAAGGTACGTAAACCAGGGCAATCGCTTTAAAATAGGTGTTGGACTTTGGGTAATTTTGGTAGATTTCTGTTCTACCCATATCGTTGCTCATGGAATCTCCCCAGAAGTATTTCGAAGCCCTGCCTGATCCGCGTATTAAACGAAAACAACTGCATGACTTTCAAGGCGTTATTATGCTCGTACTATGTGGAGTAATCGCTGGTTGTGATGAATGGACGACGATTGAGGAATATGCCAAGACCAAGATTGACTTTCTCCAAACCTTCTTAAAGCTACCCAATGGCATCCCATCCCACGATACGTTCGGCGATATTTTTGCCCAAATAGATCCCGTCCAGTTTTAGGAATGCTTCTTAGCCTGGACGTTAGGAGTATGTACCTTGAGTCCGGGCGAGATTGTCAGTATCGATGGCAAGCAACTACGGGGGGGCTATGATAAACATAATATAAAGGCCACTATTCACATGGTCAGTGCGTGGGCTAATCAAAACCGCCTGGTCTTAGGGCAGGTTAAAGTGGACGATAAGTCAAACGAAATAACGGCTATTCCCCAACTAGTCAGGGTATTAGTCCTGAAAGGATGTATCGTCACCATTGATGCAATGGGGTGTCAAATCAACATTGCTAAACTCATTGTGGAGGCTGAAGCGGACTATGTGCTGGCCCTAAAAGCCAATCAGGGCACGCTCCATCAACAGGTTCAGGACAGCTTTGAGCGCGAAACGCCCACCCATACCTACACCGAGTTGAGTGCGGGTCATGGGCGGGTAGAAAAGCGGACCTATTCGGTTTTGACCGACCTCAAGTGGGTAGAAAATGTCGAGGCCTGGTCGGGGCTACAAACGCTTATTCGTGTCCAATCAGAGGTCTTCCAAAAACTGAGTCAAAAGGCGACGCGTGAAACGCGGTATTACATAAGTAGTATTCAAGTTATTGATAAAGAGTCAGATAGCAAAAAGCTTGCACAAGCTATTCGGAGCCATTGGGGCATCGAAGTATGCTTACACTGGTCCCTTGATGTGACCGCGCCGGCGGACCGGTTTTAACGAGGATCATTCACGGGTTCGTACAGGTTACAGTGACCAGAATTTATCGGCAGTTCGTAAAATTGCCTTAAATCTTTTGCGGGCTGATGAGACGGTAAAAAAAGGCATCAAGACCAATCGCATGAAAGCGGGCTGGGATAATGCCCATCTCAAGTCTATACTACGAGTTTAATTTAAAGCGATTGCCCTGGTCGCACCAGGTAGCTTCATGAGCGGATTGCGACCTTTTTTCTTTTTACAATGAAGCGGCCCACTACGGCACGTTTGCCTGCCGGCCCAGGTCAGACCTGAGCTTCCTGGATTTTGGCCTCGATACAGTGCAGTGTACGGCGAGCCTTAAAACAAGTGGGGTTTACCGTGGACAACACCCCGGCCCGCCGGGAAAACGGAAGGTAGTGCAGGTCATTAACAGGTAACGCCGACAGAATTTCTTTTGGTGTCCCTGAGCCACATACGCCGAGAGGTTACCGAAACTTTCGCCCATTTTGTGTTCATTTGTACGTTCCTAAAAACCTCCTTATGAAACGGTTCACCTACCCTGCCTTACTCCTGACCGTTGGCCTGCTCAGCCTGACCGAAAAACCCGTCACTACCGACTGGCCTGAATACAATGGCGGGCCAGACCGCAACCATTTTTCGCCCCTTACGCAGCTAAATCCGGGCAATGTAGCGGGCTTACAGGTCGCCTGGGAATATGCGTCTGGCGGAGTCGATACGCTCAAAAACAACACCCAGATTCAGTGCAACCCGCTCATCATCGACGGCGTGCTGTACGGCGTTTCGGCGGGTTCGCAGGCCTTTGCCCTCGACGCGGCCACGGGCAAGGAGCTTTGGAAAACGGCCTTCACTGACGATACCTTCGCCATGAATAGCCGGGGTGTTACCTACTGGACCGATGGGCGACAGCCCCGGATTTTCTTCGCCTATGGCTCGCTGCTCTACGCCCTCGACGCCCGAACGGGAAAACCGGTGGCCAGTTTTGGCAAAGGCGGAAAAATCAACTTAAAGGAGGGCCTTGCCCGCCCCGGAGCCGACGAGTACGTGGTGAGCAACACGCCGGGCGTGGTGTATAAAAATCTGCTCATCATGGGCCACCGGGTGTCGGAGATCGCCCCGGCCCTGCCCGGCGACGTGCGCGCCTATGACCTGCGCACGGGGCGGATCGTCTGGACCTTCCACACCATTCCACACCCCGGCGAGTACGGGGCCGACACCTGGCCCAAAGACGGCCACCTTAACTTCGGCGGAGCCAACAACTGGATGGGCATGGCCATCGACCGGCAGCGCGGTATCGTATACGTACCCACGGGAACGGCAGCATTCGATTTATACGGCAGTACCCGGCCCGGCCAGAACCTGTTTGGCAACAGCCTTATAGCCCTTGACGCGGCCACGGGCAAGCGACGCTGGCATTTTCAGACGATCCACCACGACATCTGGGACCGCGATATTCCGGCTCCCCCCAATTTATTCACCGTCGTGCATGCCGGCAAAAAAGTGGATGCCGTTTCGGTTTTATCCAAACAGGGTTTCCTGTTTGTCTTCGACCGGGTCACGGGTCAGCCCCTGTTTCCGATTGAGGAACGACCTATGCCCGCTTCCAGTGTTCCGGGGGAAAAAGCCTGGCCCACCCAGCCAGTTCCCCTCAAACCCGCCCCTTTTACCCGGCAATCGTTTTCGGAAAGCGATATCAACGACTTTGTCACCGACCGCGACACGGTGCTGGCCCAGCTCAGGCGCTGGCAATCG
Organism: Spirosoma spitsbergense DSM 19989; assembly: GCF_000374085.1. Classification (GTDB taxonomy): domain Bacteria; phylum Bacteroidota; class Bacteroidia; order Cytophagales; family Spirosomataceae; genus Spirosoma; species Spirosoma spitsbergense. The sequence continues at coordinate 86,755 of NZ_KB893466.1, forward strand.
GGTAAGCAGTTCATTCCCCTTCCCCTGAGCCCCAACCGGACCGTGTTTTTCCCCGGCACCGACGGTGGCGCACAGTGGGGCGGGGCAGCGGTGGACGAAGCGGGCATTATGTACGTTCCCTCCAAGCAAATTCCGGTCACCATGGCGCTGGTTCCGACCCCCGCCGGTTCGGCCTCAGCCCTGCCCGTTGACCGCACCGGTAGCCAACTCTACCAAACCCACTGTGCCGCCTGCCACGGCCAAAACCGCGAAGGTAGCCACGACGGGACCTATCCGGCCCTCATGGGCATTTCCCAAAAACGCAACGAGACGTCGGTGGCCCAGGTGCTGGCCAAAGGTCAGGGTATGATGCCTGCCTTCACCCACCTGAAGGCAGCCGAGCGGAAGGCCATCGTGGATTTTTTGTTTGGCAAAACAACGTCCGTCGCCAGCCAGGCGGGCCTGAACACCGCACCCTACCACCACACCGGGTTTACCCGCTGGTACGACCGGGCCGGGTACCCCGTTAGCCGCCCACCCTGGGGCACGCTGACGGCGATCGACCTGAATACGGGCGAACACCGTTGGCAAGTCCCGCTGGGGGAGTACCCCGAACTGGTGGCAAAGGGCCTGCCCCCGACGGGCACCGACAACTATGGTGCGCCGGCCGTCACGGCGGGCGGGTTGCTCTTCATTGCCTCCTCGCGCGACGAACTGATTCGGGCTTTCGACCGCAAAACGGGACGTGAACGCTGGCGGGACAAACTGCCTGCTGCCGGGTATGCTTCGCCGAGTACCTACGCTGTTAATGGCAAGCAATACGTGGTGATTGCCTGCGGGGGTGGCAAACTCAAAACAAAGTCGGGGGATCGGTACGTGGCGTTTGCATTACCGTAAACAGTTCCTTGGTCGTTCAGAGGTTGTCTAACGTTTGATGAGAGACAGGAATCGGTCCGGTACTTTTTGGCAGGGGGGGGGGGGCGCCACTGCGACTGTGCCGTGCTCATCTCAAATTTCTCTGTCCTGTACCCAACCGATTTGACCGCAGCGCTGCCCGCAATTCCCACCGGGCAGCCGACGCTGTGCCAACGGGGCCACCCGTGCGGTCTTGACCGGAAGGGTACTTCGGCACAGCGCTTTGGTCGCTGCACTAACCAGAGCACGCGTCTGTTTGGATCCCAATTTGACGATCAGCACGTACTTTGTACGTCGTTCGCCCAATGTTAAGAGAGCCCCATCATGACCTTTGCCAATGACCGTATCAGCTTCCCAGTGACCCAGTTCGGTGTTCGTCTCAACGATAGGTGGACGTAGATCAATGCTGACCCGATTTGGACCGGGTGGCCGGAGCCATGAGTTGACGTTTGAGGAGTTTACCCCGTTTCTTATAATGCTTGCGGTGACGAATACGAGGATACTGAGTAAGTGACTCATCATCAAAAGTTTGCCTGTCAGCTATGGCCTCATGACGATAGATGTAGCGGTAGATAGTTTCGTGATGTAGCACCTTTTGTGTGGCCATCCGTTGTAGCACACCGTAAATCTGTTCTGGTGAATGGTATTCCCAAACACCTGGTGCGGACATTAAGCCGGGCGAAATTTGAGCAACTGGCCGATTCGCTGATTCAGCGGAGCCTGGAGCCTTGCCGCAAGGCGTTGAAAAACTCCGGTCTGTCGGCCAGCCAGATCGACGAAGTCATTCTGGTGGGTGGTTCGACCCGGATCCCGAAAGTACAGGAAGAAGTAGAGAAGCTGTTTGGTCGCAAGCCGTCCAAAGCCGTTAACCCCGACGAAGCCGTAGCCATTGGGGCTGCCATTCAGGGTGGTGTGTTGACGGGTGAGGTAAAAGACGTCCTGTTGCTCGACGTTATCCCGCTGTCGCTGGGTATCGAAACGATGGGTGGCGTATTCACCAAGATGGTGGATGCCAACACGACGATCCCGAGCAAGAAAGTAGAAACCTACTCGACCGCATCGGACAACCAGCCCAGTGTGGAGATCAATGTATTGCAGGGCGAGCGGCCTATGGCGGCTCAAAACCGTCAGTTAGGCCGGTTTATCCTGTCCGATATTCCACCGGCACCGCGTGGGGTTCCCCAAATCGAAGTAACGTTCGACGTAGATGCCAATGGTATTCTGCACGTAACGGCCAAAGATAAAGGCACGGGTAAAGAGCAGAAAATCCGGATTGAAGCATCGAGCGGATTGACCGATGCCGAGATCAGNCGGATGCGCGAAGAAGCGAAAGCCAACGAAGCCGCTGATAAAGCCGAGCGCGAAGCCATCGAGAAAGTCAACGCAGCCGACTCGATGATTTTCCAGACGGAAAAGCAACTGAAGGAGTATGGCGATAAACTGTCGGAAGGCAACAAGACCGCTATCGAAGGCGCATTGGCGAACCTCCGCACGGCGCACGCGTCCCGTG
>NZ_KB893467.1 GCF_000374085.1 Spirosoma spitsbergense DSM 19989
ATGCCAAAATCAGCCGCCAGGTTATGTTGTCTACCCGCTCGGCTATAGCCACAAACGGGCAAGGGCATACTATCCATGATGTACCAGATTTGGCGTGTAATACCCAAGTGGCAAAGCATCATTTGCCGCATTAAGTTGGTGAGTTTAAANAAACCCTTGCTGCGTCGGTGAAAGCGGCTTCGCTCAATAAGTTGAGGGAACAAATGGCTATAATTGCGCTTAACGAAGCCATACCGCACCGGCGGCCCGGCACGCTGTCTCTGAATTAGTTACCATTTGATTAACCAACGCCAGTGTAATAACTTCGCTGTCGGAGAAAACCGCTTGGGGACCTGGTCTTTCAACCAAAAAGCCAATTTTCTGATAAAACTCATCGACATAATAATAAACAATGGTCAACATATCTTCCAGACTTCCTTCCTCTAGGGTATCTTTGAGTGACTCGATCATGGGGTGTCTATGTTTGGTTTGGCGACCTTTAGATACCCCTTTTCGGGTTAATTTCAAACTAATCTCTGATCACGAACTAGCACTACTGGTTCTTATTATACAAATATACGCAGTTTTACAGCGATTATTTCACGAGAAGCCAGGCGTCAGGGCAACTTGTCATGTTAACTTTTGGCTGTACCTCCCCATTCTGTACCTACTATATCCTTGGCCATCTTTTTGTAGATTTGACAATAAACCGTTCAGGCTGAAATGCACCGATGAAAGAACTGTTTTTTTAGTTGAAGAAGATCCGGAAGGGGGGTACACAGCCCAAGCTGTTGGGGAGAATATCTTTACGCAGGGAGAAACGATGGCTGAGTTAAAAGTCATGATTCGGGACGCGGTAGCCTGTCATTATGACTCAATCGAACAAAGACCTACCTTAATCCGATTGCATTTTGTGAAAGAGGAAGTGTTCGCCTTATGAAAATTCCACGTAGTCTGACCGGGCTGGAATTGATAAAACTTTTGAAACCGTTTGGCTATGAAGTGGTTCGGCAAACGGGCAGCCAGAAGTTGTGCCGTCATTACACCGGTTACCCATTCCGCCGGTAGCCACCGCCACCCTGTCCCCGGCCATTACCGTTACCCCGATTCCGTTCCTGGAAGGGGTCGCGGGGAGGGGTGATACCCGCGCCGAACTTACGCAGGTTGTAAACGAAACTCACCATGAAATACCGGTTCAGTACCCGGCTTCTTACTTCCTCCGTGTAGGTGTCGGTTACGTTCCGCACGATACTTTGATTCTGGTTCAGCAAGTCGAACGCCTGAAACCGTATCTCCCCCTGATTCAGCCTGAACAACTGCCGGGCTAGTGTAGCATTCCAAAGGGTGTACGACTGATTGTAACTGGCCGAACTGCCGCCGTAGTGGTTGTAATACACATTAGTAGAGAACGTAAACCTGAGGGGTAGTTGATAAAATACATCCAGCGTTACGGTCTGGTTCAGGAACGTCGTGTTTTGCTGGGGTTGCAGCGAATACTTCGCCGATTGCCAGTTGATATTCCCTCCCAGGTTGAGGTCCAGTTTCTCCGTAAAATTGGAGCTTATGCTTACTCCCTGCCCGATAAGCCAGTTTTTAGCCCGGTTCGACTGACTGTTTACGAAGCTCGTACCCGTATTGTAGGTCAGGTTGGTCGTCAGGTTCAGGTTGGCTTTCTGCTCACTGAACTTAATGGGTTGCCCGATCACAAACGAGCCGTTGACGGTATAGTAGCCATTGGTGTTGACGGGTCGGGTCGTCTGGGCACCCGACGGCGTAAACGTGGTTGAGTTGACAATCTTGTTATCCGTCCGGCTGGCGTTTAAAAAGACAAACAGATTCCGGAAGGTAGATGGCTCAAACCGGTTGAAGTTCAGCGAGATAGTATGACTGTATTCGGGTTGCAGGGCTGCATTGCCGAGTTGAATATTCAGTGGGTTTGTATTGTTGGGGACTGGCTGTAACTGACTGACCGATGGGGCATTGACGCGGGTACGGTAGTTGAACCGCAGTCGGCGGTTCTTGCCAAAATTGTAGGTAAACAGGGCGTTGGGCAGGATATTGGAAAAGGTCCGGTTTAGGGTGCTGTCTCGGCTGAGGTTATTGGAGTTCAGACTTGCCTGCTGCCCATCCACCCCAAACGCATAGGTGTATTTCAGCCGCCTGGTTTGCCAGGTTAGCCCCGCCCGGTTAGTTACGTAATCGTTCACAAACCGATTGGTGAGGGGTATATTGAGTAAGTCGTATTGCCGGGTCGACTCATTAAAATTATTGACGGTCCGGTTAGATGTGTTATGGTTATTCGAGAGGTTGTAATGAAATTCCAGCGTTTGCCGAAGCGATAGAGGTTCGGTATAACTAATGTTGACGCTGTTTGTCATCGAGCGCGTTAGCTGATTATTTAGCTGGTTGATGCGCTGCGTAAACAACCCGCTGCTATCTACACCGGTAATGGCCGTTCCTGAACCACTGGTAGTAGAAATGGGCGCGTTGGACCGGGCAAATTTGTTCTCTGACTGATTGATGCCGTCGTTATCCTGGTTGTTTATCGCTACGTTCCAGTTCACCGAAAACGTCCGGCCTGGTTTCCGAAACTTCCGGAACAGTAGCAGTGAGTTATTGCCCGTAAAGCCATTGCCCGTTGAGTTGTAGTTGGTTGTACTGGAGTTGGCTAGTACGCCCTCGGCACTCACAGTTTGCGACTGGCTCTGGTTGTTGTAGCTGGAATTCAGCCACGACAGACTCGGAATTACCCGAATGGTGGTCAGCGTGTCGAGTCGGTAATCGAGCCGCAGGTTGACCCGGTGATTGGTGTTGGTATTATCGGAGCCATTGGTTTTATTGGTAACAAAGGAGGAATCGACACGGGCGGGCGTTCCCGCAGTGCCGACGTTGGGCAGTACGTTCTGTCGACGGCTGCTCTGATTCGTGAGCGTGTTGGTATTGCTGGCGTTGTAGCTGCTCACCACGTCGATTTTTTTGCCCCAGCCGTCACGGTAGTTGATACCGGCCGCCCACGATTGGGTAATGGCGTTGCTGCCAACCTGCCCCTGATTGCTAACATTTCCGCCCCCCTGCCCACCGCGCACGACGTTTCCACCGCCCCCTCCACCACCGCCCTGGCCTTGTCCGGCTCCACCGAAGTTATTGCCAAGACCCAGGTCCTGGGCCGTAAAGCCCTGCTGATTGATGTTATTGGCCATGCCCAGCATCGAAATCTGCCGCCCGTTATTGAACTGGTTCAGGCTTACCCGACCCGAATAACGGGCGTCGTCACCGGGTTTGGGTCCGGCTCCAATGGACTGCTGCCCAAAGGAACCTTTGCGCTTGTCTTTTTTGGTGGTGATGTTGATGGTTTTCTCCCGGTCGCCATCGTCCACTCCTGAAAAAGCAGACTGTTCCGATGCCTGGTCAAAGAGCTGTACCTTGTCAATAATGTCGGCGGGAAGGTTACGGGTAGCCATTTTGGGGTCATTACCAAAGAACGGTTTACCATCCACCAGTACTTTTTGGACACTCTGCCCCTGCGCTTTTATATTCCCGTCGCGGTCTACTTCCACGCCCGGCAGTTTCTTGAGCAAGTCTTCCACCTGGGCGTTGGGGCGGGTTTTAAACGAACCGGCATTAAATTCTAGCGTGTCGCCCTTTACGGCAATGGGTGCTTTTTCGCCCTGTACCTCTACTTCCGTCAGTATTTGCGATGCCGATACCAGGTCAATCGCTCCAGCATCGGCATTGGGTTTTTCGCTGGTAACCGATACCCGTTTGGCGCGACTCTTGTAGCCCACGTAGGTGACCAATACCCGATATTGGCCGACCGCTATTTTTGGAAAAATGAACTTACCGTCCCCATCGGTAATGCCGAAGGAAACCAGCGATGAATCACGCGCTGAGAGCAGGGATACCGACGCTTCCATGAGCGGCTTCCGGGTTAGCGAGTCGACGACTGCACCACTGATCGTGCCTGCTGATTGAGCAACAGCCTGGTTAAATGTCAACCCACTTAGTAGCAGAAACAGAGGTAAGTACACCGTTAGGTTTTTTCTGGGCGAAACCATTATGTCGATTAAGAAATGATATAGTATTGAACACTCAGTAAAACTCATCGGGCATACGTAATTAACTCCTGTACTTGCTCCGGGGTAAGTCCAGTGGTCTGGATGAACTCCCCAGGTAAGAGGGGATTAGCCACAATGGGTAAGCCCGATTCACTTTGGCCCGAATCACAAACTGATCCTTTAACTGCTCATCAATGAAGCCAAACAAGTCTACATCATCAGGGCACCGATCTGGCAAATGACGAATAAGTAAGTCCCCCCACCTGAGTCTTGAGGGTTTTATCAACTCGCTCCAGTTGGTTGCTGACCAGTTCCTGAGCGTAAAAACTCCCGCCAGGACCCCGGAATGGTCGTCAGCGGTGGAATAAGCCGTTGCCTTCAGCAGGTGTAGGCGTTTGTCGACATCGCTGATAAGCAAGTTAGTAAATCCCGGCCGCCCCTACTTTGTTATGATTGCCTTAGGCCCGGATAAAAATCAGGATTCTCAGGCCCACAAAAAACGGTCGGCCGCTGCGGGTCGAGTAAAAGAAATGAGTTGACTATTCATTCAAATCTAAACAGCAATATGGGATTTTGCTATTTTATCGGTATTTACATTGCCAAAGACACGGCACTGGCACCCGGCCTTGATTGGGTCGTCTATACCCACAGGGGCTATAACGTAGTGTCCACAGCGTCAACACCCTGGCGGGCATCAAGACTGCTTTAGCCAAATTTAAGGTATTGTCTGGCAGTAACCTCCAACAAGCCGTGTTCGGTATAGAACATACCGGCATCGTGCGACGCCCACCTTTTAGAGTTGCCTGACCAACAAAAACTGGCCATCTGCCTGGAATCTTCCTGGCAGATCAAGCAGGCCGGAGGCATGGGATAAAACCGCTCTGGCGGCCCGGCGACAAGGTGGATGTCCAGCGTATCGCTCAATATGACCGCTCGGGCGACCCCGTATCGCTTTCGTGATCAGATGCGCCGGTGGCCGGGCGGCCGGTGCCGGGCTGGCCCGCGAGGTGCTGCAGAAATTGGCCTTTCTGACGGGCCCGCCCGAGCGGTGCGACTCGCCAACGACTCAATCAGGCGTATAACCTGCCGGACGTTCTGGTAGCTGAACCCCACAAATCATATCGATACTCAGTAGATATGTTACTTTGGCAGTCGCTAGAAAATCCACCGCATCTGGTTTATGGTGCGCCACGGTGAAGAATATGACAAAGATCATGCGCGAACACTTGCATAACTCATAGAGATAGGTGCGGTATTGAAGCCATTAACCAGCTGGCCGTCCAGACTACGAAGAGGCAGTTTCTGTGTATGGGGCTTGCGGATGTCGGAGCCGTCATGGATATGGATAACCTCTGCGCGCGCTAAAGATCGAGCCGATGCCAAAGTCGTCCGGGTGGTTTATTTATTTACCCGGGGGAAGCTGTTGACCAGTCCCCCGAAGAGTAAATTACGAAGTCGCTCGAATTGGCAGGCATCCTGGCGCATTGTCCAGAGCTGGGGCGGTTTTTCCTTCAAAAAGACCCCAGTAGGGACTGCGCATTTTTTTTACCCGTTTATCAGTCAGTTGGGCTACCAGGCCAGCCTGATACGTTTCTTTAGTCGGCATAACAGCCATCAAACGAGAAATGAGCGCAAATTTTCAAAAGCTATACTTTTACTAGGGTAATTGCATCAAAGGTTAAGTTGACTCAAGAGCGTTTTTAGATAAGCATCGTCACGGGCCGCTTTTTTGCGCTTGCGCTTGAGGCTCATCTTACTCGGTTCCCCTCGCAAGATGCCCAACGCTAATTTGCGAATCGTCGTCAAGTTGCGGGGAGCATGGTCTTTTCGCACTTGACAAGCATCTTCACCGAAAGTCATGTCCAACGGGGCCGCCCGCGCGGTGCCAATGTAACTCGTTTTCAATACTCCAGTGACGACGAATATAGCCC
>NZ_KB893468.1 GCF_000374085.1 Spirosoma spitsbergense DSM 19989
GGGGACTGTTTTGGTACAAGACAAAGCGTCTGTAGCCCTCTCTGGGCTTGCCATCAAGGTAAAATCGTTGAAGATAGTCATCATGGGCCTCTTCAAAGAAGGGCAAGAGTGCATCAAACTGCTCGATGGTATAGCCTGTCATAGCCAAAAAACGAGTGGGGTTGGTTCGCCATTGGGTCGATTTCATCAGGCAAAGGTCGCGTGTGTAGATAAACAATCAAATTGACTTAATCTCTATTAACTCCATACCCACTAAGGGATAGCGACGAATTTTTCAGCCGCTGGCCGGTCCGCCGGTGCGGTCGTCATTTATGGGGCCGGGGTTATTTTGTGGCTACGTCGGGCAATATTACGGATGAGGTGATTTTGGAGTACATCAAAAATCAAGATGCAACCGAAAGCGATGATGAGTTTACCATCACGGACTAGCTTAAGTCGGCTTCAGCCGAACCTAAATCTATCGGCTTTTAGCCGATAGTAGTTTAATCGATAGCAACATAGCGAGTTCATTTAATAGTATTCATTATCCTTTTATTGGACGAAAATGGCAAGGGAAGCCTGTACGGCTATAAACATGTTAGATGCGTAAAGAAAACGCGAGGCAACTTGTACCAGAAGCCTGTCGATGGGTTATCGAGCTATTTTGTGCTTGAAGGAAACGGAGCAGTACTGTCCTTGTAAAATCACTTGATTTGTAGAAAAAAGGTGAACTGGAGTTATAGTTCCAGCCCACCTCTTTAACGGGTTATCCCTACTTCAATGGCTTGCCGTTCATATCGAACATCAGGTCTTTACCGCCCACTTCGGCCTCATACTTTTTCACGCCCGACGCGTCGACAATGATGGCTGCCTCGCTGATTTTTTTGCCCGGCATCTGCTTCGCCACATAGTCGCGCACAGTAGCGGGCAGTTCAGACACGGTAATGTCGGTCTCGGTTTCTTTTAGCGTACCCTGACCGTCCATAACGACCGACATCGTTTTACCCTTTTCCTTGAAACTGGCCTCGTAACCACCATCTTCTTTGTCCCATTTTACGGCCGTAGCCTGCGGGTGGAGTTTGGTGAAGGCCGCTTTGGCCGCCCCCGGAATCGACTGGGCGCAGGAAACACCCACGATTCCGAATAATCCAAGCATCGTACTTAACACGTACTTTTTCATGGTCTGATTGATTTGGTTGATTAATTTGGTTTAACTGCTACAAACATACCGGCCAAATATGGAGACAGTCTGGATTATCAAAAACAGAAGGTTGACTGGTAAACCGGTAAATAATCCAGTATTTATTCAGATTCTGTCTGCACCTTGTCCCAATGAAACTGCTCCTCGTTGAAGACGAACCCGAACTGGCCGCCGACATTGTTGCGTACCTGACTCAGGAAGGCTACCGCTGCGAATGGGTGGCGACCTTTTCGGCGGCTGCCGAGAAAATTGTTCTCTACCAATACGAATGTGTAATCGTTGACATTACCCTGCCCGGCGGCAATGGTCTTGATTTGGTGCGGACGCTCAAGAAGTTAGATAGCCAGACGGGAGTCATTATTATTTCGGCCAAAGACGCGCTGGCGGATAAAGTTACCGGTTTGCAACTTGGAGCCGACGATTACATGACCAAACCCTTTCACTTAGCCGAACTCAGTGCGCGGCTACAGTCGGTGGTGCGTCGGCGGCACTTTGGGGGACGCAATGAAATAACCGTGCGGGGTATTACCGTCCGGCCCGATGCCTTCCAGGTTCTGATCAACAACCAGCCCCTAGACCTGACCCGCAAAGAATACGATCTGTTGCTGTTTCTGATGGCCAATCCGGGACGGGTACTCACCAAAGAAGCCATTGCCGAACACCTTTGGGGCGACAACATGGACCAGGCCGATTCGCTCGATGTCATCTACTCGCATGTCAAAAACCTGCGCCGGAAAATTAACGAGCTGGGTGAAACCGACAGCATCAAAACCGTATACGGGCTGGGTTATAAATTTGAATTATAAATGAAACTACTGGACCGTACTCTTCGGACGTACCTGTTGTATTCGGCACTGATTATGCTCATCAGCACCCCTGTTTTCTATCTCGTCATTGAGCAACTGTTTATCGACCAGGTCGATGAAAACCTGTGGGAGCGCAAACAAACCATCCAGCAGCAACTCAACCGCTTTGCCAATCCCCAGGCCCTTTACACCTGGCGCGACTTGGAGGGCAATACCCGGCTGCACCCCACTACGGCCAAAACGTCCCCTGCCGATACGATTTATGATGTGGTTTTTCAGCAGCCGGAGACTCCCGGACAGACTGAGGCCGAACTTTTTCGCGAACTCTCGGCCCGGCTCTCGTACCGGGGCCAGCCGGTGCGGCTGCTAACCCGTATCTCACTGGTAGAAAAAGAAGACCTGCTCAGTACCGTTGTGTTGGTGCAGACCGGCCTGCTAACCCTGCTGCTAGTTGGGCTGCTGTTGCTGAACCGACGGGCGGCCCGGCGGCTCTGGCTTCCTTTCTACCAGACGCTGGACCGATTGCGGCAGTACCGGGTCGAGCAACCCGGACCGCTGGACCTTCCCCCTTCAGATACTACTGAATTTGACGGGTTGAACCAGGCCCTGAACGAACTGACCCGGCGCAGCCACCTGTCCTATGCCGACCAGAAAGAGTTTACCGAAAATGCGGCCCACGAAATGCAGACACCGGTGGCCTTATTGCAGACCCGGCTCGAACGCCTGACCCAAACGCAGCCCCTGACCCCCGAACAGGCCGAACTGATTGGTTCGCTTAACGGCGTAACGGCCCGCCTGACCAGACTCAATAAAAGTCTGCTGCTGCTGGCCCGCGTCGATAATCAGCAGTATACCAAAGTCGAATCGGTTGTCCTGGCCGACGTGCTGAACAGTCTGATCAGCCAGGCTGTCGAAACAATACAAGCCAAAACCATTACGCTATCCCGAACGGGTTTCGCCAACGGCCCCACGCTGCCAGTCAACCGGATGTTGCTGGACATCATGCTGGCCAATCTGATCACGAATGCCGTGCGGTACACGCCCCCCGGCGGCCGCATCACGATTGAATTACACTCGCGGTCGCTGCGTATCGCCAACACGGGTGAACGGCTGTCGATTCCCCCCGACCGGCTGTTTGCCCGCTTTCAAAAAGGCGAAGCCCAGACCGGGGGTATCGGGCTGGGGCTGGCCATTACCAAAAAAATTGCCGACACCTATCGTTATACGCTGGGCTACCACTACGCTGATGGGCAACATCAGTTTGTGGTCTGGTTCGGCTGACTCCAGATTGTCTCCAGCATCAGCCCGTAGCTTTCGGTCTGTATGTAATCAACCGTTATGGGAATTGATCTGGAAAATAAAACCGCTACTGCCCCGGCCGTATTTAGACTTACTCAAAAGTGGAGGCTACCAAATGGGAAGCTGGCAGGTGTCTGGGTGCTGGCCGGTTGTCTGCACCTGAGCAGCCCCACAATGGCTCAACCGCTCGTTACTGCGGCTGATTCAAACCGGACGCCAACCCATCCGGCCTTCAAACCCGCGCACTACATTGTGCCGACTCTGTTGATGGCGGGCGGGCTGCTGACGCAGGGGGCAATCAGTCGGCAGGTGCATGACCGGGTTGTCGGGCAATACCCCAATTTTACATCTCACACGGACGATATAGCCCAGTTTGCGCCCACGCTGGCGGTGCTGGGGCTGGGTGCCGCCGGGGTGAAGGGACAACACGCGTTTGGCGATCAGATTGCCCTGACGGCACTTTCGCACGGCCTGGCGCAGACCATTGTCGCTTACCCTCGTCCTGATGGCGTGGGCCATGATGCATTTCCGTCAGGACACACCACCTTTGTCTTTACCAGCGCGGCTCTGCTGGCCCATGAATACGGTGGCCAAGATGCCTGGTAAACCGTAGGAGGTTATTCCATAGCTACCGGCGTTGGGGCGTTTCGGATACTTAAAAACCGGCACTGGCTGGCCGACGTACTGTTTGGGGCGGGTGTGGGCATGGGGGCTACCGAAGCCGTATATCAGGCCTACCCCTGGCTGAAGCACCTGGTTGTTCGCCGGAATAACATGGCTCTCGCCCCCTTTTACAATGGAACAACTGGTGGGGCGTATTTCCTAGCCGCTTTTAGCGGCAGTAATACCAATACCTATTGACATGTTACCTTAACCCGTTCAACAATCATGCAAACCAACCAGAATTCCCTCAATAAAGTAGCTCAAATCACGCTTTTCTTCTGGATCATGAAGGTGCTGGCCACCACCCTCGGCGAAGTACTGGGCGACTTCTTTTCGATGACCCTGAACCTCGGCTATATCATCAGCCTCGGCATCACCGTGGGGCTATTCGTAGTTGTACTGGCCATTCAGTTGCGGGCCGAACGGCTGCACACCGTGCTCTACTGGTTAGTCATCATCGGCACCACCACCGTCGGCACTGAAATCTCCGACCTGATGGACCGAACCCTGGGGCTGGGCTACGCGCTCGGCTCACTGATCTTATTCGCGGGCTTGTTACTCACACTGTTCCTGTGGCACCGAAAAGAAGGCAAAATTCGGGTCTATCCCATTACTGACACCGGCGTTGAAGCCTTCTACTGGATTGCCATCCTTTTCTCCAACAGTCTGGGTACGGCCTTCGGCGATTATTTGAGCGACAACATCGGCCTGAGCTACGGGGTCGGTGCACTGGTAACGGGCGGCATCATTGTGGTGGTCGTGTTGCTGCATTATTACTCCAGCATCAACCGGATTTTCCTGTTTTGGGTGGCTTTCATTTTTACCCGTCCGTTCGGGGCTACGTTCGGCGATCTGCTGACCAAGCCGCTCGACAAGGGTGGGCTGAATTTTGGCCGGGGCCTGGCCGCGCTGATCACGGCGGGGCTGCTATTTGCGGTGATGTGGTATTCGTCCCGAAAGCAGCCCGAAAACAACTGGGGTGAAAAATAAACGGTGTGATAGCCGTAAGGTCGTCCACCGACCATTTGGTTCATAGACCAGCTCGACAATGAATCAGCCTTGTTTTCTTAATTTTAATCGACTTTGTTGCCTCAACAAAGTCATTTGTATTCGTCATGTATGAGGCCAATAGGATCAAACAACTTATCCATCTACTCGGTCGTATTTCGGTGTCGACTCATTGTTATGTATGAAACTGAAGCAATTATGACAACAAAAAAGACAATATTTACGGTTGCCACTGCGATTCCTAATCCACCATCTTTTGGGGCTTGAATAAGTAAATCACCTAACGATGCACCAATTGGTCTTGTGACAATAAATGCTATCCAAAATGCTAAGACATCACTTATAATTTTGAAATAGTTTAAAGCACCGGCCAGAATAAAAATCGAACCAAAAATAAGTAGAGAGTAAAAATAACCTACACTTAAATACTCTGATACCGTATCGCCAACGCCGGTTCCTAAAGCAAATGTGGTTAAAACTATTATCCAATAAAACTTTTCTCTATTATCGTTATTTATTTCATGGATAGACAGCGTATTTTCTTAGGTGCATTTCAAAACTACTTATCACCTATTAAGGTTATTGGTGACTAATTGCCAGCGGCCACTTTTAGCCGCTACTCGCAGGTTGAGCATCGCCTGAGCCCCCGGGTTGGTCCAACGTTGACCACTGCGCTTCATCCGGCACTGGATCACCGTGCGATGAGCCGCTTCCATTGGGCCACTGCCAATCAGCAAACCCCGATTTCTGAAACTACCGTACTGCATCCGGGATCGGTTCGCTTCCAGATAAGCCATTAACCGAGTACGTTCTGCTT
>NZ_KB893469.1 GCF_000374085.1 Spirosoma spitsbergense DSM 19989
ACGAGTATGCTCAAAACGTCAAACAAAAGCAGCAAGCGAGTGGTGACCGTGATTAAAAACGAGCACACCAAAGAGCAGATGAACGCCCTCGATGACGAATGGCTCAACAACAAAGGGCCAATTATGACCCTGGCCGAAACGCTGGCGTATGCGGCTGAGAGAGACAAAAAGCGGGCTACCAGTGCGTCGTGAATCAGCTTAGGCTTTTTTACCGAGGCCGCTACACCGTTGTAAAAAACTCCAAAGCAAAAGGTTTACCAACGGATGACTACCCGTTGGTTTTGAAACCTTTACCCTTTTTTCTTCCCCTTGACTCGCGGTTTCCTCTCTAATTGATTCGCTTGGTCAGATAAGGCTTTGGCTTGCTCGGCAGCCTGAGCTGCTAGAGCCCGCTTCTCGTCGGCCTGCTCCTGCTCAACAACCCATTGGCCCACCCCGGCCGGATCTTTGGTGAATAGCCCTTCGATGTAGTTGTAAAAGTTAGGGTCTTGCTGCTTGAGGTAGCGAACTCGCCAATCCGCCGTCCAGTAAGCGTCTCGAAAGCGGTCTCTTTCCCCTTTCCAATCTAGGGCTAGCCAGGTCAGACCCGCAACTAACATCACCATCAGACCAAATACATAGCCCCCATAGCGCACGTACTGACTGACCTTGTAGTCGGGTTTTTGGCGAATTAGCTGTTCTAACTGGCTGAATCGCTCTGAGAGTTGATTCGACTCGCTCGAAGCAGGACCTGGTTGCTGTTTCAACGACTCGACCGCCCGAGCTAAAGTTTTCAATTCCTCTCCGTAGTCAGGTGCATCGTTAGTAGCTAGTTGACTGACTGACTGTTTTAGGCCTTTGATATCATCAAGGACCCCTTGTAGCAACTCACTCACTAAATCATCACTCGATTGGGCTTTCTTAGTCTCCATCTCACATGCTCAGGCCACGCCCTTTTTTACGTTGTTTTTCTTCGTTTTGAGAGCTCATCGTCAATTCTTGCACCTTCGCTAGCTCTCGCTGCTGAGAAAGCTCCAGGGCTCGTTTATGGCCGTTTTCTAGTAATTGCTCTTGAATGTGGCCTAAACTTAAACTCTGGTGCAATTTGGAACCTTTGAAAGCGACCTTAACGTCTTCCCCGTTATCGTTCTGGCTCACTCGCTCGAAACTCAATCCACGAGCTTTACCCGCCTGATCTCGATTCACTACCACCTCAATGCCACGCTGGGCTAAATCTGCTTTCAGTTCCGCACTCGTAGTCGAACGCTCCAGACTCTGACGAACTTCATTCCGCATCTCTAGCCGGTGGCGGTCCCGTTCAGGCACATGCTCTAAACGCAGCCGGTAGCCTTGCTCCTTCATTAGGGTTAGGCTGTGCTTTTGCTCGATCTCCCGTAGCAGTTTCTCCGAGCGGTTGTAATTGTGGCTGTCGCTGATACTTTGGCCATTGCTGGCCACCCGGTTGGCGATGATGTGAAAATGGCTGTGAGCGGTGTCTTGATGCTGAATCACGACATATTGAGACTGATCTAAGCCCATCCCTTTCAAGTACTCGCTGGCCACCTCCTTCATTAACTCCGGCTTGAGCTGTAGCCGGGCCTCGTCCTGCGGATCAAAGCTAATGGCCGTGTGCCACACACTGCGCGTTAGCTCAGGATTCATCTTAGCCTGCCGGGTGAAGTCAGCCACCATCGGGTTCAGGTCATAATCCCGCACCCCCTGACTCATCAGGACTTGGCCCTGACCTAGTTCCACTTTCTGCATGTTGTAAGCGCAGCAACCTTTAAAACTGCGGCCAATAGTCGTCTTGGCTATCATAATGGAAGGGGCTTGCCGTTGATATAAAGCTGAAAGTCACCCGCTGTCGCTCGTTTATAAGCGCGTCTAAACTCGAACTCATCAATCAGTTCCCAAGCTTCAAATAGCGATTGGAACTCCAATTGATCACCGTCCTGGAGCAGATTATACTCCCGGTGCTCGATGATGGGCGTGGGATTTAAGAAATTAAGTACTTCACACAAGGGCGGCTCCCGGTCCAGCCAAAACTTACCATAATGGTAAAGCCCGCCATGCTGATACTTTTTGAGGTAAATCACGGGGCTCATGCATCAGCCGGTTTATCTAATAATTGGCTTAACTGTTGTAAGAGCCGATGCGCTTCTAAGGCGATGCTGCGGATACCGTCGGCGTTCGCTTTGTGAGCGATTTGATTCAGGTTATTCCCCAGCCGGGCGACTTGGTTCAATGTCTCATTTTCTTGGGGGGTTAGCCGTACTTGGGCTTTACCCGTGAGCACCATTTGACGACCATAATCTGATAGATTCAGGCCCGCTTTTTCGGCGCGTTTTTGGATGGCCAGCTTCTCTAGCTTGCTCAGCAAAACCGTCATTTGCTGGTCTCGTTTCTGGGCGCTGGGCGGTCGTCCGCCTTTCTTTTTGACAGGTTCAGTAGGATTCATAGCGAACAGAGTAAGCGGTTTTTACACCCCCGACAGTCGGAGGGGGGACAGCCGTTTAACCCCTAAAAACAGGGAGGTACGACCGAGTTTTTTAGGGGTTAAACATGGCTGGCTACTCAACAAGACTAGCAAAGTTAGCACGCGTCAGCTTTATAGCAAGCGAACCTGTTTTTTCTTAGAAATAAAGGTGTAAGACTTGATCAATGATCTTGAACGTCACTACTCGATCTAGGTTGTAAGACTGGCCACCGACCTGAATATATTCATGCCCGAAACTCCACTCCTCACTCTGATCATGGAGTTTAGAGTCCGCAAACCGATAGATTTGAATTTGCTTCACTTGATTCTCCTGGATCAAACTTTGCAGCTTGTCAGCCATTCGTTCACCTGGCATTAGAAAGGGAAAAATGAAGTTTACTTTAATTACCCAAGAGGCTGGCAAAGCCTATATCTCGCAACTTAAATTATTTGATAAAAGACCCTTCAAAAGGAAAGGCTAGTGCTCTGAGCACTAGCCTTTCCTTTTGGTAAAAAGTCGGATTATTTCTTTATTGTGTCCGTTTCTACCGTCGTCTCGGTAACTACCTGAGCCGTATCTTTGGTAACCACCATGGAGGTATCCGCGGTAGTGGTTTCTCCGTCGGCTGTGCCCGTTTTCTTAGAATCGCAGGCAGTGGCCAGTGTCGCTAGGGACAGAATAAAAAAGGAGTATTTGATCAGGGTCTTCATAATCTACCGTATAGTAAGGTGAAAGAATACAGGTGTTAATACGGTTATTAATAAAAGGTAACCCGCTTAACATCATACCGACAACTTTGTGACATTCAAACTAAGATAGCCACGGGAATGGTTAAGAATATAGGTAGCTATACAGCCAAAGTATTTGGCTTAAAAACGGAGGGGAAAGAGTATGACCCTACCCAAGTAGCCGTCGCCAAAACGATTTTTTGCCTTGCTCTGGCATTCGATTAGCAATTCCTTCAACCATCTTGGTCAAGTGGTCAATCTGGTTTTGAATATCAACCGGGGCGGCTGGTAACTGACTTTGAGTAAGCTGGCCTTGGACTAGGCTGCGGATATCCTCATTCACATACTGGCCTAAAGTTTTACCAGCTCGCTCGGCAGCCTTTTCGATAACCAATCGGGTCTCGCGTTCAACTCCGCGAATTGACCAAGTTACAGGACTATTGGCTTTAGAAGATAAGTCTGGCTTAATGTCTGAGCTAAATGCAGCATTTTCAGCTTTCATAAAGATGTCTTACACATGTAAGACACATAATTAGCTAAATTTTGACCAAATAGAGACTTGTAAGACAAAATTCGAAAAATGTAAGACACGCTTTTATAAGTGTAAGACAAAATAATGAAAATGTCTTACAGGTACTTTAGGCTAACATAAGATCGATTATGCAACAGCCTCAACTATAAAGTTTCATTGCTTCATTTGTTTATACAAAACACAAATGATAACTTTAACGTATTACAGCTGTTAGCTCACGTTTGTATCCTGCTAGTTGAGTTTGCCATGGATGATACTCAATTTTGCATCTATGCAGTCGATGATGACGACGATGACCGTTTCTTGATTCAAAAGACTCTAGAAACATATTCAGACTGTGAGGTTACCTTTTTTGAGGATGGCGAAGCACTAATCGCCAATCTAGTGAATAGTCCTGAAAAGAACCTCCCCACTTTAATCTTACTCGATTTAGATATGCCTCGCCTGGATGGGTATGAGACACTCGAAACGATTCGAACTCATTCAACCCTACGGGCTATTCCCATTCTAATTTTAAGTGGTAACCGGAATGAAGAGATTGTTCGTCGGGCTTATGAATTAGGAGCCAACTCGTTTATGAGTAAGCCCAGTAGTATAGCCGAGCTAGATAGCTTGTTTAATGTCACTTATGATTACTGGTTGAAAACAGCTCATACCCCTAGAAATCCATAGCTAGTCAGGAGAGTTTGATGGGGTAACTTCCCGGAAATTAGAAAAATAACCACCGACTCTATTCAACCATCTGAAAATCAGTAGATGGGTTGCAACTACCAATCGGGGCCAAATATCAAATAGGATTGTAAAGCGCTGATTGACAAGCCTAAAAGTTTCTTTTGCTTTGCCCTATTGTCAAATGAAACCGCATGCTTCCACTTGTCTAGAAAGGATATTTTAAGCCTTATTAAAGGGTTTTTATTTGATTTGGAGCGGGCTATTTGATATCTGGCCCGCTTCGGTAGTTTCAACCGTTAAGTGTGAAGCGGTACCGCAAGCAGATTGACAAGGTATCTTTGTGAGTTTGCCTCCTCAAACGACAAATTATGTACTTTTCGAAAAAAACACCCGAAGTGTGCTACACAATAAATTCACTCAAACGCATACCAATGTAAAAATATAATCAGATGATTATATCTGCTTAACCACGGCTTAAGTGGACTTCCATAAGAACCTAAACCGAAAGAAGCTATAATTTTCTACCTGATATGCTTACGAAATGGACTTTCTCTCAGGAGCCCTCGGCTGATGCCCTCCTGGATGGGGTAGCCTGTGGGGTCATTATTTGTCAGGCCGTAGCCGGAGCTAGTCCTGATTACGTGATTCGCCTGATCAATACGGCCGCTGAGCGCGTAACAGGTTACAACCGAACACTAGTAAAAGATCGCCCGCTGACCCTACTTGTCGATCAACAGCAAGTCAATACGTTATCGTTAGCGAGTTCATCTGCCTCCAACTCAACCCACTTCCTACCGCTCTGGCTCAAACATCGGAATGATCACCGGTTTCTGCAGTCTGTAGCTATGACCTGTCAGGATGAACAACTAACGCTGACGTTTCCTCTGGTTGGTCAGGAGTTTAGCCTGTTCGATGTGATGGCAGGTGTTATTCAGCAGTCTCCCAATGGTATCGTCGTTTACCGGGCTAAACGTGATGCGGCTACGCAGACCATTGTAGATTATCAGACGATCTTTTATAACGCTCGTGCCCTGGACATAACCGGGTACAAGGAAACGGAACTTCGGGAGTTAGGTCTTTTTGAGCGTCAGCCGGATGCACGTCGGCTCACGGCCAGTTTTCAGGCCCTCGTCGAGCAGGGGGAACCGATTGACTGGGAGTATTATAATCCACGCCTTCAGCGCTGGTTTGAAGTGCAGTGTAAGCGCCTGGGTGATGGTTTTTTCACCTTGTTTCGCGACCTTACCCAGCTTAAGGAAGCCCATAAGCGGCTGCAGCAGCAGGCTGAATTGCTGACCCGGATTCTGGACACATCCCTGAGTGGTTTGTTGGCTTGCGAAGCCTTACGCGATTCCCAGGGAAGGATAG
>NZ_KB893470.1 GCF_000374085.1 Spirosoma spitsbergense DSM 19989
CCGCAGTGAGCGGGCGGTGCTAGCTCACAAACGGAAGCGGGTCAAAAAGGGGCTGAGCAATGAGCTGAGTGTGGTTCAGAAGGCGCATAACAAAGCCGTCAATGGTGAGCGGGTGGTGATTGAACATAGTTTGGGCGGGATGAAACGCTATCGTATTTTGGTAAACAGAAATCGGCTGAAAGTAACTGCGGTGTTAGACAGACTGTTAGGCGTCTGTGCGGGCCTTTGGAATCTAACCCTCTCATAATCAACTTACACCAACTCTACTAAAAAAGCAGTTTCCAGCCATTGAAAAACAAATCCTGCCCCGGCTTTCCCGACCAATGCTGTGATTCTGTCACGACCGCTGTTTCGCTAAGCTCGGTGGGCGTATTTTCTTTCTGTACCACAAGGCAGGAAACGCCTTTTTCGGCCAGGGAATGACAAATATCCTTTGTTTGCGCGCTCAATTTCCCATGGGCGATACCGACTACTGTTTCATTTGTTTTCATGGCTCTTTTTTGTTGTATGTGCAAACAATTCTATTTAACTCAATCAGGACTCTTTTCCCAACGATTTGGCAGCTTTGAACACTTGTTGGGTTAGCTGGCAAACGTCGTTTTTACCAATAGCATCCGAATAACGCGTACCGACCCGCTCCCACGCCTGGGCAATTTCGGGTTGGATAGCTTCACCCTCGGCGGTGGCATAAATCAACGTTCGCTTCCCTTCCGACTCACGCCGGACGTAATGTTTCTGCTCCAGCTTTTCCACCAGACGCGTGATGGTTGATGGGGTCAGATACAGCGTTTCACTCAGTTCCGAAGGAGTGATTCCGGGCTGCGCTACTACCTCGCACAGCATATACGCATGCGAATAGCATAAACCAAACCGACCAAACTCTTCATCGCCAATAGCAGTGATGGCCCGCGCCAGCGCATTGGCCGAGAAAAGCAGGCAGGCACTAAAGCGTGTGGCTGACTTTTCTTCACAAACTACGGCATCAATTTTTTCGTTTTTCATTGTCTGCTTCCGTATACTGTCAGCAAAGGCAATACCGATAGTTGTATGTGCAAACAAAAATAAGAAAAGTATTGGTAGTGAAGAGTGCGTATTTGAAGCAGGGAGCCGTCTGACTGTTTTTTTCTTATACCGAATGGCTCCCCGCTTCTACTACACACCCCTGTTACTTCACTTAAGAGGCAAATGCACCTCAGTCATCATACAACGGGCCGATCCTCCTCCATTGTCTTCAATCATGGAAAGGTCGAAGTGAATAAGGGTAGCATATTCGTTTAACTGACTGATTTGTTTAGAGGTGAGGGAGTCGTAAGCGCGGGTAGACATAACCAGCATCTTTTGTCCTTTCCCTGTTCTGATAAGCAGCATATTTCCGGCAAAACTGGCCATTTGCTCCATCGAAATATCAAATACCCGCTTGCCGAGTTTTTCCAGTTCCTGACGAACCATGAGCCGTTCGTCGGGGTCCGTAATAGCCGACAGACACACAATGGCGGAGGTCTCAGCCATACACATCATTACGTTGGTATGGTATACGGCCTTGCCCGCTGCATCGGCCGAGTGGAATGACACGACACGATAGCCCGTTTGGCGGCTGAATTCGGCCAGTACATCGGGATGTGTACGGGGTGATAGACTGGCGAATGCCACGCGGTTCATCCGATCGAGTACCAGGCTTCCGGTACCTTCCAGAAACTTGCCTTCCTGTTCAAAATGCGTCAGGTCAATTACGCGGGACACGTGAAATCGTTCAGCCAGATCGTCGACAATATCCTGCCTGCGTTCGAGCCGACGGTTTTCGGCCTGCATGGGATAGAGCACCACGGTACCGCTGGCATGGAAAGAAACCCAATTATTCGGAAAAATAGAGTCGGGTGTGTGCGGTTCGGGGGAATCTTCATATACCATTATGTCCATACCACTGGTCCGAAGCCGCTGCACCATCGCATCGAATTCCTGCAAAGCCTTTTCCTGCACCACATTCTTTGTTTGTTCAGCCAGTATACTATCCTGAAATGCGTTGGAATCGGCCGTTTGCTCATTGAACCCGAAACGAACGGGACGAATCATTAAAATGCGGGAAGTAGCCTGTGATTGCATGATAGGTAGTATGTAAGAGTCGTAAGTCGTAGGAGTCGTAAGTCAGCAACAAAATAATCTGCTTAAAAGGTGGCAAATTAGTGTGCCTGACTCACTTTGACAATGATTTTTGTAGGGCAAATACCATTCGGGAAATTTCTTCTATTGCTTTCAGAAACAATTCCCTTTTACTGGAATCGATAAGCCCGATAAGTCATTGACTTAAATTCATTTGATGACGTTCGGGCGATGGTAAGAAAACAAACCAGGTCAGGGTCACTTTAGCGGTCAAAATTTTGTACTCACTGACAACTGACTAACAAACAACTCACCAACTGATTTTACACCGGCTCCCTAAATAACGGCATACTCATACAGTGTGAGCCACCACGCGCCCGGCTCAACTCAGCAGAAGGCAACATAATAAACGTGTTTTCGATGGTTTCCGGTGAGGACTCCCCCCGTTCAAAACGGCCCAGCAGTTTGGCCGCCCCAACCACGTCAAAGCCAGCAGCCCGGAACGCATCGGTCGTTTTTTCATTCCGGTCGTACCCCACAACAACGCCATCTTTCAGGGCCAGCAGGTTGCAGGAATCCGTCCATTGCTCGCGGGCACCGAAGGGAAATTCATTATTGCCCGAATAAATAAACTGCACCGGTTCGGTAGCACCGAGGTCATTTTTACTGATGTCGGTCAGCAGGTCTTCCAGGTTTTCTATTTCAATGGGTTTGTGTTCCAGCCCCTTGATAAACTGCATGATTTTCATATCTTCCGATACATCTTTGGGAGCAAAGAAGTGAATAACGTCGCGTTGCCGGGCTTCATCCCCTGTGCGGGCCAGCGTACCCAGTAACACCCACACGTTGCGTTTTACCTGCGTAAACACGGTGTCGATATGCATGTAATCCCGCTTCTTCGGAATCTTGATAATAGTCACCGTATCGACCAGATTTTTGCTGAATACCAGCCGCATAACCTGTTGCGCTGCGTAGAGGGTTGTCCGCTCACTAACGCCGATTATCAGATGTCGTTTGGCAATCATCATCACATCTCCCCCCTCCAGGGTGGAACGTGTCACGTCGCGGTTTACATCTGTATCGGGTAGCAGAAAGGCCTGTTCATTATCCGGAATTTCCAGAATTTTATCTTGATAGTCAGCGAATAGTGGGTGATTGAAGAAAATATACTGCGCTAATAACGCTTCGCGGGTACGGGCCAGTTTGGCCGGTTTGTTCAGCAGAATATGGTCGTTAATGACGATACCAATATCCCGCGTAAAAATAAAATTAGGCAGGGGTGCAAAAAGCATGGTCAGGTCGGGTAGCGAGCCTGAAATCATAATCTTTGCCAGTTCCACCGGTTCAAACTGGCTTAGTTGTTGCTGGGTGCGAAAAGACTTGCGTTCAATCCCGCAGATGGCGGCAATCATCCGGGTGCGGATAGCGGTATCGACCAGAATATCGGCCAGGAGTACCTGAAGGTCGATGACTTTGTCGGACTTAAAATAAGCCTCATGGTCAGGCTTGTAGAAGTTACGATCGGAGTCAGGGCCGATGGATGCTACCTTACCCCGTACTTTATCGGGGTCCAGAAAATACAACAGGAGTTTAACGTAGTAGTCGTACTCATCCCGGCGCATCATGTCCAGATGAACGATGTCTTCAAACAACCAGTCCTGCGCTTTTGAGGGCACAACTTTACCCAGGCCCCGGTCGGGACTGTGAATCAGCAATCGTTTCAGCGTACCAATTTCGGAGGAAACGTTGATCTGGGAAGCTACCGGCTGCGTAACCGATAGCAGGGTGTTATTATCGGTATTTGTTCCATTTTCCATGTAAAATCAGTCTGTAATCAGCGGATATCTGTGGATTGCAAGGTACGTTTTTAGCGACTACGAAGCGAACAAATTTTCTCAGGAATCAGCCATTCAACCGCTCATGCTCTCTTTATTGATTCGCTTTTTCGCTGCTTCCCAAGGGGTTAGAGCCTATCAAACCTAACCATACATAAAAATAATTAAATGTGTTTACCCATTGAAATTTGTTTATCAAACTTTTAATTCTGTTAACTATTTGTATATAAAAAGACATAAGATTCTAAAAATCAATATAGTATCACTATAAATAACAAATATTCTTAACAATACCTTCTATCATTCAGTACCGCAAGTCTACCAAAATACGGCTTTGGATACGCCTTACTTTTCGTTCGGCATGTTTTTTGCCAAGTCTGTAAACGTATTATACAAGGCAACTACAGACTAAGCGCATATGTCCATATTTACTACAGAAAACATCGACTTGCCCACACCGCCCCCCTTCGGTTTTATGTCAGGTTATTTACTGGTTTCCGAACAAGTCCTGGTAAATGTAGACTTCTGGCATGCGCAGGCCAACGGATTATCTGAAACCTCCACTGTCGACTGCCTGAATGACCGTGGCCCGTCGATTTTCACCTGCCTGCTTTCCAACCATAATTCTACCATCTCCGGCGATTTAATATTTATTCAACGATACCATCATTGCATTGCTTAACTATCCTGAACCAGGAGAAGAAAATGAAAAAAGTTTTCTGGACGCTCTTTTGTTTATTTGAACTGACATTACCAGTTCTTGGAGGAAATTTCCCGGGTGGTATAAGCCCGGGAAGTCCTCCCCTGCCTACCGTTGCTGATGGGCCTCAAATGTCCATAAATGTAACACCGGGCAGTTGTAACCCTACCACCAATCAGTACACCCTGTCGGGCACCATTAGCCTGGTAAATGCTGTAGCCGGTTCGCTTACCGTCACTGATGGGGGCGCCACCACCACCCTCAACGTGACGGCAGGACAGACCTCGGCCAGCTTCAGTCTGGCCGGTTTACAGGCGGGGTCGGGTAATCACACCGTCACCGTTAGCGGTGGGGGCTACACCCCCACCTCCACTACAACCGGTCCCTTCGCCATCGTGGGGGCAGCCAAAGTAAGTTGTACTACCCTGAGTCCTACCCAACGGCAGATTAAGTTCAACCCACAATACAGCGGACTTAATGGTAGCCCTGTCACCTTTGCGGTGTCCGGTGAACTCCTGGCCACCACCACCCCGGGGCCCTACACGCTCAACCTCTACAATGACAATCCAACCATCACCCTAAACGCCCTGCAGAGCAATGTGCAGAGCACATTCCGTTACAACTGGCTGGATGCCTGCAACAACAGTTCATCCGGTTATTCAGCATCAACCAGCTACAATGCTCCGGCTTCCTGCCTGGGCACCCCACCACCAGCAAATACCCAACTGGCCCTGACCAAACGAGTGGACAAGTCCAGAGCCGTCATTGGCGATGTGATGACCTACACGNTGGTGGTCACCAACAACACGAGCAACGCCCTCAACAACATCGTTATCCGCGATTCGATGTCGACCGGGCTGACCTATCAGGCCAACTCAGCCACCCCGCCCGCCGGTACCGTGTTCACCAAAGGCCCACTGACCACCAGCACCTGGACCATCAACAGCTTATCAGCCGGGCAAACCCTCTCGATGACGCT
>NZ_KB893471.1 GCF_000374085.1 Spirosoma spitsbergense DSM 19989
GAGATGCCAAGCAGTTTACGGGTCTTTCTGATTGTCAGGCTCGTTCGGTCAACAAACTTGATTACCATTTTAATGCAGCCCTGAGCGCGGTTAACGTGGCTAAAGTTGAGCAGGGCGTTGGTCAACAACCCTTCTCGATGGCCACTATTAAGACGCTCTACCACAATCGTTTACTACTAGATCGTTTTTTTTCTATCTTACCCAAAGGCACTAAACTGGAGAAAAATGATCCTAGAGTGCGTCAACTTTATCACTTCGGCTGTATAGCCGCCTAAATATTGACTAACCATTGTTTTCATGACAAACCTGTTTAAAGTTTAGCAAAATATCCGAATCTGTTATTGTTAAGACCTGTCCAGTGTGCGTAGGGTTTGTAACTAAAAAGCCCTGCGATTCCCGGCCTTCTTTATTATTTTCTTTCGCAGGATTTCAAAAAAACAGGAAACATTAATGAAGAGCTACATCGCTTACTTAGCCATATTCTCCTTTCCCCCAATAAATCGTACCGCTTGCTGTGTCAACTTTGCTCAGAATGGGCCGCGTACAGCGGTTCATGTGAGAACGAATAATCGAACTTAGACGAGAGTGGGTCAATTTTCCATGAAACTGTTGTCCGCCCACAAAAAAAGTAGGCGTTTTGGTCACGCCAAGTCGATGACCTTCCTGCTGATCGTCTTCGATGCGTAGCAGTAGCTGTTCATCGTCTAAATCGTCAATAAATTGATTATAATTCATTCCTAACTGGATGGCCAGAATGGAAAGGGTGGTGCGATTAATAATCAGCTGGGTAAATAAAGCTTGAAACATGGGCCAAAAACACCCTTGCCGACGAGCGGATTCGGTAGCCAGCGCGGCCAGGGTCGATACTTCGGTTCGGTGATTGGGGAAATGGTAGAAAGTGTATGTAAGCTGACCAGGAAAGGCGTTGAAAACCGTATCAAGAAGTTCCCTGATGCCGCGGCATCGAGAACAGGTAAAGTCGCCAAATTCCATTAACTCGATGGTGTCTGCCAGTGGGCTTGTATAATTAGTGAAATTGTTAGGTAGTGAATTCATAGCCAGTTAAAATGTAGTTGTTACAAAAAGAGAAATTAAGCTGTAGGCAGAGGTTAATTGAGCGAGTGAAAAGCGAAAAGTGCTGATAAATCAGTAAGTTCCTGAGATTGATGCAGATGAATACTTACCTCGCCCATATAGTAGCGGACTCCAACGATCTGCTCCTGATGAATTCGGTAAAAGTGGGTAAATGGGGCTGTATACCAGAGTCCGCTCACTTCG
Source organism: Spirosoma spitsbergense DSM 19989 (assembly GCF_000374085.1). Lineage (GTDB taxonomy): Bacteria > Bacteroidota > Bacteroidia > Cytophagales > Spirosomataceae > Spirosoma > Spirosoma spitsbergense. The sequence continues at coordinate 1,279 of NZ_KB893471.1, forward strand.
TGCCGAAACTGATACTCGCCAACAACAGTGCCACCAATTGGGGAGCCAATTATCTCGTTAACAATTATATGCCAATCTGGGTAGGCACTGTCGATCTCCCGAATGTATCGGTCGTAGAAGTCCCGGCCTTCATAAACACCCTCGCAAGGATGCCCATTGGCCAGTTTCCAAACACAGCGGGGGTGAATAAACGAACCATCGGATTCTAAAATCCAGTCATTGAGCAACCGAACATGAAGATCGGCAACCAGTGTAACAAGGGAAGGCCCCAATAGCCTGCGGAGAAAATGGGCCAGAAACTTCATGGCAAATGGTTTTAATGAGAGATACGAAATGGTTTTCGATTGCAGCAGGTCAACGTCTGGACATTGAAGCCGTCACTCTGTTTTTTGGTTTAAAAACCAGCTTGATAATAGGGTAGTGGACGAACTGAATCCAAACGCCTATACTTTTTTTTGGTGGATAAAGAGTATAGGGTGGGTTTAGTACAAACTGAATGATAAACAATTAATCACCAGCCAAAAGACCAGTCCAGCCGGGATATAAGCAACGGCTAACCCTCCAGTTATAAATAGCAAGGCCCCGACCGTAGTGCCCACTACAAATCCAAGCAAAGCGATGCCATAACGGCTCATCTGGCACCGTAACAGGTTACGTTTCGTTTCCCAATTAGCACGCTTGTCAACTAAGACCGTGGATGAAAGGTAATTGAGCAGCCCAATAGAAAATTGGGTCAGGTTGGTAGTCATAACCGTCGTTGATACATAATCTGGGAGCCGCAGCCGTACCGCCGAGCTTTGCATAGCCATTGCCAGTACGCCAATTGCACCAACGAAAAAGATGTCCGTTTCTCGAAGTACGTGATGCTGAGTTTGCCGGTAATACCCTAAACCGGCGAACAGAAGCAATAAGCCGCCTTCGATCATTAATAGGATGGGTAAAACGGCTTTTACTCTTTTTCGCAGGATTGTATCCAACAGGGCAGTGATACTCCCTCCAATCAGGAATATGGGCAACAACAATAACCGATTAAACGTGTTCGTGACGGTATTAACCAGGGAGGCTCCAACTAATACTAAATTACCCGTTATCTGGGCCGTAAACAGGCCTGATAAAGCCAGGAAACCTACGGTATCCACGAAACCGGTAACGAAAGTTAAGATGAATGTGGTTTGACGTTCCATAAGCATGATTCTGACATGAGTGGACATTTAAGGCTTTCCCAAAGAAAACTACGGGCAAGAACTGAAAGCGGGAGTAGATGATTGTAACGTACTGTTTAGTCACGCTCTATCGCTTCTGTCCGTTTGTAATCGGGTTGGATAATAATGGCTTTGTTTTTACTGAGAGTGTTGGTAAAGGATTCATCTACGTTTAAATGGGCCTGAACTAATTCAGGCGGAGTCAGTGCCAGCCATTGATTTAATAAAATATCTACAAAACGGTCGCTGCGAAAAATCTCCAAAAAAATCAGGGGCGTATCGCCCGTGTTCTCAACGTAATGGCCCATAGCAAAAGGCACGTAGCCTACATCGCCCGCCCGGAAGTCGAAGGTCCGGGCTTTATCACTAGCGGTAAAGACGGTCATACGGCCTTTACCTTCCAGATAATATTGCCATTCGTCGGTGTTAGGATGCCAGTGCAATTCCCGAATGCCGCCCGGCTGAACTTCTACCAAAGCAGCCGCAATGGTTTTGGAAGCGGGGAAATTACCTGAATCGACTATTTTTACCTGACCCCCTGCCACCTTGATAGGTGCCTGCTGAGAAAGATGGTAACTGAACCACTGCGGAACCCGGCCATTGGGACTGATTACTTCATCATTGGCCAGCGTCTCTGGCGGAGCCGGAGCCAAAAAAAAGTATTTTTCTTTGGGGGGCAGGGACTCCAAAGTCTCAAGTGAAACCCCAAAGTTTTTTGCTACTATGTCGAGGGGCGTCCGGCTTAACCATTCAGAGACAAGAAACGTGTCATTCTCGGAAAACATCCCGTCGTCGAATACTAACAGAAATTCGCATCCTTCGGTATGGGCCTGAATGGAGTGAGGAATGCCTGCTGGAAAATACCATAAATCGCCAATTTTAACATCGTCCGCAAAATTGCGACCCTCACCGTCAACCGCCGTGATTCGTGCTTTACCGCTAATCATATAAGCCCATTCGGCCTGTTTGTGCCAATGAAGTTCCCGTACACCGGTTAGCTGCCCCGGCCTCAGGCGCATGTTAATGCCGGCAATTGTCGTTGAGACAGGCAATTCCCGGGCCGTTATTTCTCGGGTCCACCCACCTTCTTCAAGCCGGTTATGAACATTGGAGAATGAGAAATGTAAATTGGGAACGGTCCCTTTGTCTGTGATGGGAGGGATCAATAAATCGGGATTCTCGCGGTCACGACTCACGTCACGAGGGCCAGAATCGGTTCCGCCCCGGGTGGCATTCTGGGGCTGTGGGAGCCCGTTCCAAAATGCGTTTTCAATGTTAGTTTTCATATAATAAGGGTGATAGTTGTCAAAACCTTTTTAACGGACCAGTGCGTAAACGTATACATGAACCTGCGCCCGAGCAGGCCAGGTCACCAGCCATACACACAAATTATACGACGTGTTACCAGTAGAAAGCAACAGGAGGGCCAGTGTAGTGCAGTGTATCGGCTTAAGGCTAAAACTTTCCCTGGTGAACAAAATAATAACCATGAATACCAATACAAAAAACTATTTAACTATCTGTTTTACAGAACATTAATACATAATTACTTTCGATTGAGGTACTATTTTTATAGTAAAATTTCTTTACTTTTTGACTTATATTTTTCTCAGTTTGACCAACACTTTATATCCTGATTTCCATATGCCTACGGGAACTCTATTTCAATGGAGATGAATTGATGGAGTCTCCAATGGCATAGAGTCTTTCGGGGATTGACTTATCTGGAAAGTATCAACAGAAATAGCTTTATAGCCATTTTTAGCGGCAAAACGTGGCTTTAGTAAAATCTTGTCAATCTGTTCGATTTCTGGCACTTTTTTTTCATACTCCTTATTTAACCCGGTTAATCGCCGGGCTTTTCGCTCACCCTTATTAACCGCTTACCACCCGCTTCATCTACCAATGTGCGGGGTTATTGAGATTTTCAGAATTTTTTACTCTTTTATATCATACTTTTTTATTACTAATCATTTCATAGTTAACCTGTTGAATCGTATGAAAACCGATGCAGACGTACAGAGCGATGTTTTAGAAGAATTGCTCTGGGAGCCTTCCCTCAACGCGGCCAATATTGGTGCTGCTGTCAAAGACGGCGTCGTGACCCTTAGTGGTCAGGTAGACAATTATCTCGAAAAGTACAATGCTGAACAGGCTACCCGGCGGGTGGCAGGAGTGAAAGCAGTAGTACAGGACATCGTCGTCGAATTACCCGGCCAGAATGCCCACACCGATCAGGATATTGCGGAAGCCGCCGTGAATGCACTTAAATGGAATTCTTCTGTGCCATTGGATGCCATTCGTGTAAAAGTAGAAAATGGAGTTATCACGTTGCAGGGAGAGGTTGATTGGAATTACAGAAAGAAAGCGGCTGAAGATTCTGTACATTATCTGGCGGGGACAAAGGGCGTGATAAATTTAATCACGCTAAAACCCACGTTGTCATTCGGTGCTGCCGAGATTAAAGAGCGAATCAAAAAGGCACTCGAACGAAATGCGAATGTGGAAGCAAATGCCATCAGTGTAGAAGCAGTCAATAATGAGGCTATTCTTCATGGAACCGTACGCTCGTGGAGTGAGTACGACGCAGCCGAGTCTGCTGCCTGGGCCGCTCCCGGTGTCTGGCATGTAAATAACAACCTGAATGTTCTTGTTTAGGAGGTCATAAAGAATGTGTAGGTTGAGAGGTTGAGTAAATCGGAAAGAGCAGCCTGAATATGGGCTGCTTTTTCATAGAGAACCTTTCAAATTGGAAATCAGCGGTGCTCCTTTCCAATTCTCATCACCCTGTAAAGGAGGAGCCCTAAGTACAGGACAAAAGTGGTACAAGGTGGCCAACAGGTTGGCCTTTAAGGATTCTATCGCGCAGTTCATCTAAACCGTGACGGAATAAACTAAACAACGCTTGGCATCGGCCTGTCAAGTTGCGGGTTGGTATTTTATGACCCGCTTTGATGAGCCACTCGCCCGTTTCAAGGGCCCAAATCAGACTCATTGACAAGATAAACAACAGCCGACGAAGGCGATGATGCTTGGTTAGGCCACACCCTTCTAAATCAAAGCCTCTGGATTTGAAGGCACCAAAC
>NZ_KB893472.1 GCF_000374085.1 Spirosoma spitsbergense DSM 19989
CTTTTAAGTTAGTAAAAAGCCCTAAATCCGCACTAGTTATCCCAAACTTGACTAACTTTTTCTTCATCTGACGAATCTGTTGCTGCTTCACCTGCGCCATATCTCGTACCAATCTACCCGGATCATACGCTTCCCCCGTCGTTAACATCTTGTAGACCACGACCGCCAGTTTCCGCGCCGTGGCCGTGATCGCTTTGATCCGACCGGCTCGATAAGCAATCCGCTGAAAAAACGCTGTCATTGGGTTAGGTTTCTTCATATTGCCCAATGAGTTAGCCACCATCCGAAACGTGTTGGGCAACGTTGACTTATTTTTCAAGGTCTTCTTCGACAACACTTTACCACCAGACGCTTTGTTATTGGGGGTGAAGCCTAACCACTTGGCAAACGCTTTGGCTGAGTGAAACTTGGTGATAGATTCCCCCACTTCGGCCATAAACGTCAGTAGAGCATCCCGGCCCAAACCGGGAATGTTGCTTAGGTCAACGCCTAACAGTTTATGAGCATATTGCTCAATAGGTAGGCGGGGCGTGTTGCGCGACTGCCGTAGTTTTTGGCGGCCTACAGTGGGATCAGCTACTGCTTGGGGCTGTTCGAGTCCCTTAGTATGGTCGGTAAAGTGGCCGTCGAGTTCCTTGTCTAACTCGGCGATTTCGGCCTGTAAGTTTAGGTACAGCCGATAGTTACTACGGACTTCAAAACGCATCGCCCCATTCCAGTTGCCTCGCAGCAACTCAATGATCTCGGCGGGTTTCTTTTTGCACTTACTATCCACCAGTTCGGCCAGTTTAATGGGGTCTTCCTGGCCCTGACAGATAGCAGTAATAATACGCAAACCTGACACTGAATTGGTATCGGTCAGTACCGTATCCAGCCGCACATTGCCCGCCCGTAGAGCCTTCTGGATACGGCGAATGTAATCGGCAGCATCCTCGACCAGACTCTTCCGTAGCCGTACCAGCGGCCGGATAAGTGTTGAAAACTCGTCCGGCAAGAAAATCGGTGGCAGTAAACCCAGACTGTGCAGGGTTCGAATGTGAATCGCATCGGACGTGTCCGACTTAAACCGACGGTAATTCTTCGTATTGGCTCCTGAGGTAACTAAAACCTCGAAACCCACTTCCTGAAGCACATTGACCAAGGCTCGTTCATACCCGCCGGTCGCTTCCAGGGCTACATGTTTGACCTGATGCTCAGTCAGCCACTGAGCCAGTCGAAATAATTCTTTCGTGGAGACCCCAAATTGTTGGACGTGTTGTTTGGGATCATCGCCGATGGCTACTACATGGAACTGAGAGCCGATGTCGATGCCCGCCACCTGCTGATGGACGATGGGCATGGCCAGATAGTTATCCTGCTTTTTCATGGTTAGAAGGGGTAAGCAGTTAGAACAAAAAGGCTGTCAGCGGGCTATTTTAGAAAGACAATAATCAGGATGTACGGAGTAAGGGCCGCAGCCCCTCTACCAGTTGGGTTCTCAAGGCATGAACTGGTTAACCAGCACATGACCAATAGCCAAATCGGGCGGTTGGACGGGTTGATAAGCACCAACAAACAAGGACGATCTTCCCACGAAGGGGCTACTGACAGCAGGGTAAATATAAGGCCCAAAGGTGGATTTTTATTCTCATGCGTTCTTCTGGGTTCGTTCGCCCGCGAACACGGTGGCTGTTGGGCTGAAGACTTTCCTGCGGGACGTGCGAACTGTCGCTGATAAATGGCCTCATACGAATCATATTAGTAATGCGATGTACTCATCCAGTGAAATCTATCTGTCGAGACGGTCAGCTTGAGATCGGAAATCTTACCATATCAAGATAGAAACGCTCAAGCATAGTCGCTCAATCAAAAACTGACCTATCGAATATACCATCAACCTGTTAAAAATATCTTCTGTTTACTGTTTTACATTCTCTTTAATTCATTTTTATAATAATCGATAAGTATTTTGTGTAATTTGGAGAATTTTTCTATTAAAATAACTTCATCATTTCGTATATCAGTTAGTGTTGACAAGTGTTCGTTTTTTTTGACTCCATCATTTGCCCATTCCTTATCTTGTAACTTCTCAATTGTATTACGAATTTTATTTTTCAACTCATGCATAAAGACTATTGAAGCATTATTTTGAATATCTTCAGGCATTTTTTTTAGAAATAACAAAACTTTTGTATATTTTTCTTCCAATTCGTCAAGCACACTCTTGACGTAAATTAATTCAACATTTTGGTTACGTTCAATTAATTTTTCAATTAAAAGTCTGCCTTCTCTTATTACCTCTATAAGTTCTTGTAATACAGGCAACTCTTTGTGCATTATAGTTTCAATATATTCTTTCATTAAGCTAACTTGCCCTTTATAATTTTCTAACTTTTTAGAAGTTAGAAAAGACCAAATTAGAGTCAAAACCGAAACGAAGAGAGCTATAATAGAGATTATATCTTTGGTTTCCATATTATGTCGTATAATGGGTGATCTCTTAAAAAATACTCCTCTGACCATTCTTGAAAACCATATATATTTTTAAAATTTGAACTTTTTTCTGGTTTATTCATATATTCCAGTAGCAGTAAAATTGACGGATACTTCCTTTTAAATTTCTCAATGGCACCTACAAACTCATCTTTTTTTAGATTAATTGTTAAACCATTATGAATGGCTAATATACTTGGATTGAAATACTGCATACATTTCTCCAAATTAGTTATCATTCTTAATTCAACATTATCGTTAGGCAGCTTATCATCCCAAGTAAGAGTCAAAAGGTGAAAGAGATTCACATTTAGACCTTCCTTGTTTAACTCCTTTGCTTTTTGTTGTTTCTCTTCATATTCAGGACCAGTGTTATATGAAGCAAGTATTACTATTCTATCGCTGCTCATACAATTTGTTGTTTTGCCACTCAACATCCGCAGAAGTTAATATGGGGCTATTTAATTGAAAAAATGCACAAACTTTTGACTTTTACAACTCTAATCTGTCAGGGCGTTCTCCCTCTCAGTCGAGACACGGAAATGGGAGCCTCAAACTTCCTAACCAGAACGTTTAACTTGTTGCACAGAAGTCCGCTACTACGTTATTTACTGTTTGTTTCACCCAACAACTCTGAGTGCTGATGACCCAATAGGCTACTTGAAAAAACGCAAGTACCCGCTGCCTTTACACACTAAGCAGGTTGGGATGCCGCTATCCTTCTAGGGCGTGCATCCTGTCGCCGGAAAAGTGACCCACACGGAGCGGACAACAACTTACTTCCAAACCTTTGTACCGAGCCTTGTCAAACTCGGCTGCCGGGACGACTCGCCTTTCAACCGCAACCGGCGTGAAGGACATGACTATGCTTTGGGCTTCTGCTCCTCTTCCTCCTTAGTGCTGCGTTTTCGTCTTAGCCAACGCTGGAAAAGCCTATATCCGCCGAGTAAGGATACGCCTGAGCCAAAGGTCAGCGTAATCATGTCTTTGTTCTTGCTTACAAACTCAGTAATCGAGTCTATAATGCCCACCTTTACGGTGATCACTTTATGAAATGCTTTTATTTGGATTCGGTCATTTAAGCCCCCTAAATCAATTTCTGCCCAAAGAGTGAGGTGCAACTGATGAGTGCCTTTATCAGTAGCTTTTATGTCCCATTTCCATTCTGTCTTTCCTTCAGGGTCGATTAATTGCCTTTCTTGCGGAGCGTCTTTTATATCAAACCCCTGTCCAGTCAGATCGGCAACCATATAACGGGAAATTTTAACCGTAGCCGTATCAATCTGCATAGCTTGGGAGTTATCATTCGCCGTTGCTTCGATCTCCCTCTCCAATTGATCCTTTACTTGCGCGGCTGTTTCACTTGGATTTAGTAGTAGTGTAATCGTTTGTGTTTCGTTCAGACTCATAGATGTAGGGGCCGAAAATGCAATGGAGGCTATCTCCATTGATTCTTTAAAATCCCGCAGCAACGTCTTTAGTGAATCCGCCTTAGTTATTTTAACCTGCTCCGGTCCAAGAATAGAACTTGGCTTCCTGTTGACAGGCCGTTTTGAGCCTAAGTTTTTGCGTTTCCGCTTGAAAGTAGCCTTATTCCTTACCTCGTTCTCTTCCGATTCAGCTTTGTGGTCAGCTTTTTCGATGTCCTCGCGTGCTTCGGCTGCGTCATTGGCATCAGCAGACATTGCATCACCTGTATTTTCGATGGCGTCTTCCGTGCGCGATTCTTTCTTACCGTCCGAGCCACACGCCTGCAACAACGCCAATAAAACCACCAGCATCATCGTGCCGACTGCATTTTTGATTTGGGTCATTACCAATTGTTCAGTTCTCATAACGTGATGTGCATAGTTTGATTTTTAGACAAACCGGCTTAACAAACGCCGTGCGGATTAAAAACAAGTAGTTCTTAGCGATGTCTTTGAACGCTCAATTCATAAAACTGCTCTGCTCAAGGATTTAGCTTGTCGCTCCAAGGTTGACTTGGAAATTTTCAAACTGCCTAACAGGAATGTTTGCTTTATCAGATGAGAATCGTTCTTAAGACTTCACTCTATCAAACCGGGGCGTTTCTGTCGCTCACAACCCAAAAATTAAAGCCTCAAGCAGCCCTCATAAGAGACATGGGTGCCCTATAGCACAAAATTCTATTATTAAGTACGTTCAAAGCTAACGAGTTAAAAGACTTATTGATAGCGTGTTTTTCCCGTATTTTACTGTAACTGCACCCAACACCCGCAGGGGTTGATGGCGAGGTACGAGCCTTTACGCCCCTGCCCACGTTGGGCTGAACACTTTCCTCCGGGGCGACTAACCTGTCGCCGGAAAGCGACCCTATGCGGAGCGAACACAACGTACTTCAAAGCCTTGTTATATCCAACATTTTGGTGCTTTGCGTTCGGGCGGAAAACCGAAGCACAAAACTAATGTCATTACTAAAGTTCGATTGAAAAGCTACCGTTGAATTTTGCGCTTCAGCCGCCTGACGCAAAACTCTTGTTATGGGAAGGTTTTCGTCCGTCCGTTACTTACCTTTTGTTTATTTCACGTTTTTTGCCCAGTCGTCCATATAATCTTCAAAAACTGTTAAAGGCATCGCACCGCCTTTCAAAATGGTATCGTGGAAATCCCGTACACTAAATTTATCGCCCAATTGTTTTTTATATTTATCACGAAGCTCCAGAATTTTTAATTGACCGATTTTATAAGAAAGCGCTTGTCCCGGCCAAGCCATATAACGCTCGATTTCTGCAGTTGCCAATTCTTTCGAAATGGGTTCGTATTGCATATTGTATTTTATGGCTTCTTCTCTGTTCATTTTTCCTGTATGCAATCCGGCATCAACCACCAACCGAATGGCTCTGTGTATTTCCATTCCCAATGCACCCAACTGATGATACGGATCCGTATAAAGCCCCAAATCTCTTCCTAAAGATTCGGTGTACAAAGCCCAACCTTCCACGAAAGCTCCGTTTGGGTGCATTTCAAAAATACCAGTATCTTGTTGACATAGCCTCAAAAAGCCCTTGTTCCCATGACCAGAGAAGAATTACATGCCCTCGTTGATGCCC
>NZ_KB893473.1 GCF_000374085.1 Spirosoma spitsbergense DSM 19989
AAATCGTTGAAGATAGTCATCATGGGCCTCTTCAAAGAAGGGCAAGAGTGCATCAAACTGCTCGATGGTATAGCCTGTCATAGCCAAAAAACGAGTGGGGTTGGTTCGCCATTGGGTCGATTTCATCAGGCAAAGGTCGCGTGTGTAGATAAACAATCAAATTGACTTAATCTCTATTATAAAACCTGCCCCAAAAAGTTGAACTCCTCTATTGCTCAACTTCTCATTTGCTTTGAGTGGTTGTGCTTGTGTTACATCTGCACCAACACTCAAATCTGAATTTATCCTTCCTATACTTTCGCTTAATACAACTGTTGCCGCTTCGTCATCTACTGAACTGATTTCACGCGTTACTAGGGTGCTTCTACCTTCAAGTTTGCCCGCAGTCCCAACGGTAAAGGCAACGCGCACCGCAGCTCCATCATGGCTGTCAACCCAAGGATGGTCGGGTATTGCGAACACGATAGAAACGGGGGAATCCAGATTTTCTAAGTTTGTTTGAATGACGCGGTTATTGAACGTCATTGTTATTGAATTGGTAGTGATAAATCCAAAGTACTCAACTTGCTCTTCACGAACAAGTTGAGCAGCCTTATCCCACCAGTACATGACAAAATCGGCAGATTCTGGTATCTTACCTTTGTAGGCTTTGCGTAATGCTTCGGCGTATCCATCACCCAAAGATTCACGCAACCATTTCCCTCCAATAAACGGTGGATTACCAACAATGAAATCAGCTTGCGGCCATTGGGCGGGTTTGGGGTTTGGGTAGTCGTAAACGGTCGTGCGGGCGGTTTCGTCGGGTACGGGTTGGCCGGTTGCTGGGTGTAGTTTAGTTGTTACCCCATCCCACCGCGTAACGGGTTGGCCGTTGGCATCCAGACGCGGAACGGGCGGGTCGTGCTGCAATACGGCGTCCTGTTGATGAATGTTCTCGTATTCGTCTAACAGCGGTTCGGGTAATTCACTTTCGCCGTGGGTGCGTAAATGCCATTGCAGATAGCCAATTTTCAGCACCACATCGGCAATAGCGGCAGCGCGGGGGTTCAGTTCAAGGCCCAATAGTTGGCGGGGTGAAATGGTCGTACCTCCGCTAAGGTTGAGCAAACCCGTTCCCCCGTAGGAGTTGATAGCCGCCAATACTTCACCCTCCAGCCGTTTGAGGTGTTCCAGCGTTACATACAGGAAATTACCCGAACCACAGGCCGGGTCCAGTATTTTGATGGTCGTCAGACGCCGTAAAAACCGTTCCAGTTCGGCGCGGGCGTTTTTGTCTTTTCCCTCCTCCAGTAGTTGCGCGGCCGCAGCCTGAGCAGCCGCCCATTCCCGGCGCAGGGGTTCCAGCACCGTCGGCAATACCAACCGCTCCACATACCGGCGCGGGGTGTAGTGGGCACCTAAACTATGCCGTTCGCGGGGGTCTAAGGCCCGTTCCAGCAAGGTGCCAAAAATGGCCGGTTCTACGGCGGTCCAATCCGATTCTGCCGATTTGAGCAGTAAGGCTATTTGATCAGCGGTCAACGGAAACGCCCGGGCATCGTGAAACAGTTTGCCGTTAAACTTGCGTAGCCGGGCCTTTAGGTCGGGAGAGAAACCGCCCGTATCCATCGTATGCCAGAGCGTTTGTAAGGCATCAGGCAAAAATTCGCGCATGTCCGGTTCTGAATATTTGCGTAACATGCCCGTAAAGGAGGTTTTGGGTATCAGGCCCACATCCTCCGAAAACATGGTAAACAGGCACCGCATCAGGAACTGAGCCACTAAATCGGGGGCATAGCCAGAGCGTTCTAGTTGAGTAGATAGTTTAGCCAGGTATTCAGCCAGTTCACGCGTTACGCGGGCGGCTCGTCGGCTCTGATCCAGTTCGCGGGGGTCCGTAAAAATGAGCCGCAACATAGCCCGCGTTTCCTCCTCAGCCAGTTTCGCCAATGGGAGCCGGTAACGGGTTTGATCCGGAAACGGTACAAACTGATCACCCACCCCCGCAAAGTTGCTGTACACGTCGATACAATACCCCACATCAACCACTAATACGAAAAGGGGCCGAGGTTCGTCGGCAGGTAATGCCCGCACGTAACCCAACGCCTGTTGGCGGGCGGTCTGCATCATTTGTTGCCATTTAGTTGTGCCGCGAACGGCGTGCCCTTTCCGGCGTTTTTCGGGGGCAAACCCTAATTCTTTGTGGTCCAACGCCTGTTGCTGATCCGGCGTTTCTGTCCCCTGTTTGGTTTCCAGCACAAAACAGCCGCGTTTGTAGAGGTCAATTCGGCCGGTACTGCGTTTACCGTTGTCATTGAACTCTACCGCCCGTTCCAGTACGTAGGCATCCTGAGCGGGGTTGTCGGTAGTGGGATCAGGACTGGGTGCGCCAATGAGGGCGCACAGGTCTTGCAGGAACAGACCATAGTTGGCGCGTTCGGCACCACCCGCCGGTTTCCAGCGGGCTTCAAATTCGGGATACGTCACAGGGTATTGAACTATGAACAGGTGTGATCAAAAAGAACAAAGGCAAATACGCCCAAAAGATAATGATTGCGGGCAAGTCTTTAGTGATTTATTTAGGTAGGGTTTGTGTGCACACTGACGGATGATTCGGCGAGTTTGCTAGCGGGTGACATCAAAAAACAGCCAAAAGGCCCCAACTAGTAGCTGGAGCCTTTTGATTGCCTGGGTAATAGGGTCATTAGTTCACTTTTAGAATCCTGACCGTTTCCGATTGACCCTGGCTACTGGTCCTTAGTAAGAGTGTACCTGCCGGTAGGGTCGATACATCAAACCGATAGTATTCGTCGGCACTAGCTCGCTCTGTTCGACTTTCGCCAACAATACGGCCCATCATATCCGTCAAGGACAGGTGTATGGTTGTGTTTTCACCACCTGTCACCTCCACCCTAACGGCCTCACGCACCGGGTTGCCCAGTAGCTTCACCTGTAGTTTAGCCGTGGGTTCCAGGCTCACACCCAGACGGGGAGCACCTCCCCCACTACAGACGGCCAGCCAGTTATAGGCAAAGCTGGCTTCAATGGGCGTGCCGGTCTGGGTGGCCTTTAGCGTGATGGTTGGGTTGTCGGTGTAAAGGCGGAGGGTGTAAGGGCCGGGGCTAGTGGTGGGCAGCATCTCATTAACCACCGAGAAACTCACGGGTTGCCCGTTCAGACTCGTGTACCGTGGGGTAAACGTCAGTTGGCGCTCACCGGCAGTAACAGTAGCACAACTTACCGTGGTCACGCCCGTGATAGAAAACGTGCCGGTAGGCGGTGGTGGCGGTGAACCTCCCCCGCAAACAGCCAGCCAGTTGTAGTTGAAACTAGCCTCGCCGGGACTGCCTGTTTGTGTGGCCTTTAGTGTAATGGTGGGGTTGTCAGTGTACAAACGCAGGGTGTAAGGGCCGGGGCTGGTGGTGGGCAGCATCTCGTTGACGACCGAGAAACTAATGGGTTGACCGGTTACGCCTGTATACTGGGGGGTGAAGGTCAGCATACGCTCACCGACCGTTACAGTCGCACAACTCACCGTTGTCACTCCTGTGATACTGAAGGGTGCGGTTGGGGTTGCAGGGCTGACGGTAATGGTGTAGGCTCGCCAGGTGGTTGCGTTGTTGACGGGCTGGCTGGCCGTAAAGGTTTCGACCACGGTCAGATTCATCACCCCTGAGGTGAGGGGAGTGCCCACAATGAAGGCCGGATCAATACTCATTTGGCTCAGTCCGTTGGCGGGCAGCCCCGTCACACCGATGGTGTAAGTGGACGATCCAGGCGGGATAGGCAACGTCCTGGGCAATGTAGCCGAAAAGGGCACGCCAACCGTGGCCGTCAGGCTGATGGGGGGGCGCGGTGGATCAACCGTAATGGTATAGGCTTGCCAGGTGGTGGCATTGTTGACGGGATTGCTTGCTGTAGAGGTTTCAATCACGGTCAGATTCATCACCCCTGAGGTGAGGGGGGTCCCCGCAATGAACCCTGGAACGAAACCTATTCGGCTCAATCCGTTGTCAGGTAGCCCCGTAACACCGATGGTGAAAGTGGAGGACCCCGGTGGGATAGGCAACGTCCTTGTTAATGTAAACGAGAAGGGTACGCCAACCGTGGCCGTCAGGCTGATGGGGGGACGCGGTGGATCGACTGTAATGGTGTAGGCTCGCCAGGTGGTTGCGTTGTTGACGGGATCGCTCGCTGTAGAAGTTTCAATCACGGTCAGATTCATCACCCCTGAGGTGAGGGGAGTCCCCGCAATGAACCCTGGAACGAAACCTCTTCGGCTCAGTCCGTTGTCGGGTAGCCCCGTAACACCGATGGTGAAAGTGGAGGACCCCGGTGGGATAGGCAACGTCCTTGTTAATGTAAACGAAAAGGGTACGCCAACCGTGGCCGTCAGGCTGATGGGGGGCGGGTCGACTGGAGTTAGTAGTTTGAAGAACTCACTAGACTGAACCAGATGGCCAGTATCGATTCGCCCTGGGTTGCCCTCCGCCCGTAAGTTCCAGGAGAAGAGCAGCATCAAGCCCAATAACCAACCAAGAGAACGAATCGTATTTGTATTATTCATATCCTGAACTTTTAGCATTATGATGATTCGAGTAGCGGGTAATACTAGTTAACTCTGGATAATAAACACCTTTACTTTTGTCAATGGTTCGTCAATTTTTAGGGATATGAAAAAGGCGTGTTAGTTTTGGGTATCTGACATCCAAACCAAACAACGCCTTTATGCAAGGACCAGCCCTACTGAGTACAATAGTAGCTAACCTGCCCGATTTGACCAAACCCCGTCGGCAATTTATACACCACATTCTGATGCTGTTTTTGAGTGTTCGTCACCGAATCAACTTTCTGCAATTGGCTCGCCACAGCGACCAGTATGCCGAAAATACCATGCGGTTGCAG
>NZ_KB893474.1 GCF_000374085.1 Spirosoma spitsbergense DSM 19989
CCTGCCACTATTCGTAAGGTGATGTACACGACTAATACCGTCGAAGGCTACCACCGTCAGTTGCGTAAAGTGACTAAAACGAAAGGCGCTTTTAGCTCAGACGTAGCCCTGCAAAAGTTGGTCTATTTGACGATCCAAAACCTACACACCAAGTGGGAGACGACAACCTATAACTGGAAGGAGTTGATTAACCAATTCAGTATTATCTTTGACGAACGCATTCAAGCCCATCGCTTCGACTAAACCCCGCTGACACAGTTCAGCGAGCACATCCGCTTCAAGATGAAGGAAGCCAAACCCGAACGAATCCGACTGACAGAAGAGGAACTACAAGCCTTTATTGATGTTGACCTACCCGCTGATTCGTTGATCTGGCATACCCGTAACTATTGGCTATTCTCTTACTATTCGGCAGGTGTACGGTTTAGCGACGTGGCTTGTATGAAGTGGCAGAACATCAACAGCGGTAGGTTATCGTATGTAATGCGAAAGACCCAACACGTAACCCAACAGAGCCATACAATCCAATTACCCAAACAGGCAGAAGCTATTCTTTGCCACTACCGCAAGCCAGGAGCCAAATCAGAAGATTACCTCTTCCCGATTCTGAACCCAAAGCGGGAATACATTACGGAAGCGGATCTGCTTAAAGAGATTTCCCGCAAAAATGCCCTGCTTAATAAATATCTGAAAACGATTTGCTTCAAGGCTGGCATACCCAAAGACGTTTCTTTCCACTCTTCCCGGCATACGTTCGCGGACTTAGGCCGTAGAAAGATTAAGGACGTTTACGCTATTTCCAAGCTATTACGTCACTCCAAAATCAACATTACCGAAAAGTACATTAATGACTTTGATACTGAAGTCACAGACAACGCCTTGACTACCCTTTTCGGGTAGGTCTTTATTGTATATTCTTTCGGGTATAAATTCTTACCCCCCTTCCGGTTATATCTCTCATGCTTAGAAACATTACATATGTTACAACCCCCAAAGCCTGATAAACTGCTATTACTCGATAACAGGGCTGTGACTGTTGATCACGGAATGAACACGGAATAAAAAGTCATTTAAAGCCCTGTCATTACTCAATAAAAGGGCTTTAACCTGTCTCACTTATCCCAGGGGTAACGGCAACATCTCAATATGATCTCAATACAATTAATAACGACAGTAACGACAAGGGGTTGAAGTGTAACGGCAACATCTCAACATGATCTCGACATGATCTCGACATATTACCTTCTTTAATTGTCTCTAATCTTTTGGATAGATGAACCACCCCATACCTTCACCAGAACACAGGGCCTACCTTGCTTCGATTTCGCACCTCTTCTACCATTTCGATTTAAAGCAGCTCAAACGCGAACACAGGAACTTTCATATATCCCCTGAATCAGTTGCAAAAGTTGACCTGCTAGTAAGTCTTCACAATGTACCCGCCGAACTTAAAAAAGACCTTTATTGGATTTTTGGTTATATGGTCACTCTGTACACCGTTGATTTTGACGAAAACAGAAAGACATGGGAAGAGGAACGGGATTTCTACGGTAAGCCGGAAACAAAGGCAGGTATCGAACTTTACCGGGATTTGAATTTACCGTATTGGGAAGCAGTAGAAAGTATTTCGATTAAAGTAAAACCGGGTTGGACTGTTGACGGAGAACCCCAGGAGTCGGAAAAAATTAGCTACCCGCCAATGATTCGGTTTATTCTGGAAGCCATTGAAGAAAAGAGAAATTCAGAATGGGATTCGCGTAGTGGTGATTGGTACGGAATGTACTTTCTAGCTGACGAAGAAGCCTTACTCGATAAGTACACCGCTGATAGCGAACGGTACGAGGATGAAATCAAAGCCAACAATATTTTACCGGAGCCTTACCGTACCGAGAAAAACGAAAGGTTAAAAAAAGAACGTCGTACAAAACATAGCCTTTCCGACAAAAACGCCTACCTAAACATCAGCAAGAAAAAGACTATCGACGGGCTGTACAATTACCTCTTCAACTATACCCAGTTTAGTACGCAAGCCCTTTGCCGGTTTGGGGCAGAACTGATGTTTGAAGCTGGTGTACCGTTCAACTATAAAGACGTTGTAAGGGGTAAAGTAGTAGCCACAGGAATACATGATGTATTTTGCGATGGTATCACACAACAATTCAAGAACGATGCCCCGATCAGGAAAAGGCCCGTTTCGAGTGGGTCAGATAGGCTAAAAAAAATCAAAGGATCAGGGGAAAACTCCTGACAATCAAGAAGAAGTGTAAGCCTTCAAAAGTTTCCATTTACAGTTTCTCCCTGCTTAACCACATCTGCGGAGATTTGACCTGTTGACTGATTCTTAACAATCAAAACGAGGTCAAAGTATGGAAACTAAACTGATTACCGTAGAGGAATACAAAGCCCTACAATGTACCCTTACCCGCTTGGAAAGC
The DNA here is from genome assembly GCF_000374085.1 of Spirosoma spitsbergense DSM 19989. Taxonomy (GTDB): domain Bacteria; phylum Bacteroidota; class Bacteroidia; order Cytophagales; family Spirosomataceae; genus Spirosoma; species Spirosoma spitsbergense. The sequence goes on from NZ_KB893474.1 coordinate 2,436, forward strand.
AAGTTGGACAAAATCACTCCTGAACAACTGGATAGGGTAACGTACAGACCCGAAGAGGTTTGCCAGATGTTGGATATTAGCCCGAAGACGCTACAAAACTACCGGGATAAAAAGCAAATTGGATTTAGCCAGGTTGGGCCTAAAATCTGGTTCACGGCGCAAGATGTGGAAACGTTCCTGACCCGAAACCGGATTCAGGCGAAGGAATTAATTCGTACTAACGCTTAACCCACTGGAGCCATGAACAAGCAACTAATCAAGGCCATTGAAAAACGGCTTACCTACTGCCGTAACGTAGAAACGAAGGTTAGCTTTTACAGGCAGGCGGGTAGTTCAGATGTGTTTCCGCTTCGGATTAACTTTTCCAACGATCCCGAAGGATTTAGCCGAATTACCCGAACGGGTAGAGCCGCAACGTACAAGAAGGTTGCCGACTGTAAAGCCCGATTCACACGTAACGATTCCCGAAGCCCCTACCGGATTCACAACGGCGAAACAGAAGAACGAATCAGTTTTTCGGTCTGGGAATGTAAAGAATACCCCCTGTTGCTGGGCTTTGCCGACGTGGGTAGAACCAACGAACGGGGTAAGATGGAAGATACACCAGATTTAGTAGTCATTGTTCGCACGTTGGATAATTGCCGTGATACGTTAGACGTGCGAATCTATCCCGGTTTATACCACCAGCGGGAAGAGGTGCTGACATACCTCAACGAAGAGGTACGATCACAAAGCCCCGTACTAATCTGACAGAAGAACAGTAAAAAGGGGCTACCCAATGGATAGCCCCTTTCCTGTTTTTGGATAGAAAAACGAAACCCGCCATGTTCGACCATATTGGAGTTTCACTCTTCACCGGCAAATCTACACCTAATCTTTCGTACCTGACCGATACGGGCAACGTTTGGCAAGGCTGGGAGCAATACCGCTTAGAGGGTGTATGTCCGATTAGGGTGCAATACAAAGCCCCGCTTCGGGAGTTAAAAATTAGTGGCAGTATTCCGTATTTATGCAGAGGGCACAACTACCCCGCCGGTACTACCGACCTACGGGAAGCGATGGACTATATTAGCCAACTAATAGGGCTAAACGTCTTTGCTGGCTCGATAGATGTTTTTGAATTTGGGCAGTTCGTTGACGTTCCGTTGCCGGTAAACGTAATGCTTGCCAATCATACGCGCTTACCGGGTTTCGTGGCTAAAGGCTACCTGAATCAGTATAGTAAAGAATTTGAATCCAAAGCCCTACGGGTAAAGCTATACGACGCAAACCGTAACTTTCGGCACAAGGTTAAAGGAGACGCAAAACAGGCCCTACGGGTAGACTTTGGGTTTGAGCCGGGTAAACACTGCCTGAAGGTTGAAAACCACTACAAGAAGCCTGAAATCTACTTCAAACAGCGGGTACTGGTTGCCGACCTGTTCAACCCCGCATTTGTTAACCTCTGCAAAGAAGACCTACTCGACACCTACCGGCGTATTCAAAAAGCCCCCGCCGGTGCGATACCTGACAATAAAAAAGACCTGTCAGCTTCTATGCTTCCGCTATTGGTACTTAAAGACCTGGAAACGGTTCACGGCTTCAATGTAGAAGACCTACTGATTCAGAAACTAAAAACGATACCGGAAGAGGTGCTGACTTGCGAAGACCGCAAAGCCCGTAAACGCCAAATTCGGAAGATGTTAAGTCTTACCGCCAACACAACTACGGTTAGCCCTTTCGATGTATCAACCCGATTGGAAGAGGTGCTTTACCGCCCCTCAACTATTGCAATTTCCTCATCCGTTAACTCATATAAGGCATAAACTAGCTTATCAATTTCCGCTTCTAATGCTGATGTGTCAGCGGTTAGGTTAGCAGCTTTAGTAGTTATTATTTCACTTGCAAAACTGATGAATGGTTTTTGGGCTTCTAAAGAGATTACTTTGATTGGTAAGTTGGCGAAGTATTGCTTTGTACAAGTTATCCAACCCCCTCTAAATTTGTTGCTTTCTGCCCTTAATACAGAAAAGATAAGTTTAGAATTAATTAGTGATAGTATAAAGTAAGGGTGAATCGCATTATTCATCACTGATAAACTAAATCCTCCACCTGCCATTAGACAATATTTGCTTGCATCTGTTTCATACGGTGCAAACAAACCTTTATCTGCTAACAACGGTATAAGTAAATCTGCATTTATATGAATATTAAGGCTTCTAGGTGAGGTGCATTTCAAAACTACCTGCCTTAAGTTGACTTAGTCGTTGTCAACTAAATTTAGGCGGTCTCTGACCAATTGCCAGCGGCCACTCTTAGCCGCTACCCGTAAGTTGAGCATCGCTTGCGCCCCATCATC
>NZ_KB893475.1 GCF_000374085.1 Spirosoma spitsbergense DSM 19989
ACAAGTGACGTGAGTCGTAGTCTTGCTGGTGCAAACTGCGGGTAATGGCATCATGGGAGAGTTTCCCATCCACCAGTGCCGATAGTCGGGTGGCTGTTGGCTGGTTCTGATTGACCAGCAAATAGTCCGAGTAGAGGTCAAAAATAGGGGATATAAACTCCATGAGCGCTTTTTGTGGTGTTTTTGAGTAAATTTAGAAAGAGGTTGCTACAGATAGATCAACCATGCGTAACATCAGCTACTCACTAACCTACTGACTGACCGACTATTTTTATGTTAGTGAACAACTTCTTTATCCTGCATCTCCAGCGTAACTAAATAACGTTCGGCATCCAGTGCTGCCATGCAGCCTGTCCCTGCCGCCGTAACAGCCTGCCGATAGATATTATCCTGCGCATCACCGCAGGCAAAAACGCCGGGCACATTGGTACGGGTACTTCCTTTTTCTGTCAGGATATACCCGTTGGGGTCCAACTCAAGAAACGCTGCAAAGATATCGGTATTCGGCTTGTGACCAATGGCTACGAAGAATCCTGTCACGTCTAAAACGCGCTCCTCGTTCGTTTCCGTATTTTTTACCCGTACACCCGATACGTCTTCGTCGCCGAGTACTTCTTCGGTGTTTGTATTGTAGAGAATCTCAATATTATGGGCCGTTTGGACACGGTGCTGCATGAATTTAGAGGCCCGCATCTCGTCGCGCCGAACCAGCATGTAAACTTTGCGGCAAAGATTTGCCAGGTAGCTGGCTTCTTCGGCGGCTGTATCCCCCGCTCCCACAATGGCAACATCCTGTCCCCGGAAAAAGAACCCGTCACAAACGGCACAGGCTGACACACCCCGACCGTTGAGTCGCATTTCGGAGGGGAGTCCGAGCCATTTGGCCGATGCACCCGTTGAAATAATGACCGAGTCGGCCGTTAGTTCATGCTTGTCGTCAACAATAACGCGATGTGGGTTTTCCGGTCCCGGAAGACTGTTAAAATGTACGCTGGTAACCATTCCGTAGCGGATGTCGGTGCCAAAACGCCGGGCTTGTGCTTCCAGGTCCTGCATCATCTGTGGCCCTTGTACCCCATCGGGATAACCCGGAAAATTATCGACTTCGGTTGTAATCGTAAGCTGCCCGCCAGGCTGTGCACCCTGGTATAAAACGGGTTTCATATTAGCCCGGGCAGCATAGATGGCGGCTGTATACCCCGCTGGGCCAGACCCTATAATTAAGCACTTGATATGTTCAGGAGTCATTGCAATGGAAAAGAATTGCCTTAAAATTTAAAAATACCCCCGCCCTAAAAGCGAGGATATCTGGATAACGTACACAAAATTGAAAAAAATCCCGGGTAAGGCAATGGAATTGTCCAAACAAGGTGGTTTTATGGTGTATGGTTCCGGGTTTATAGAGGTGCGAAGCGGGCGGATAAACCGGGGTATCCGCAGACCAGAGCCAAACGGGCGCCCCGCGCAGTTGCACCACAGATTGGCGTAAACGGAAAACCGAAAGCATTAAACCCGTTCATCGTATCTTCCACTCGATTCGCCGGTTGAGCTGCCGGTTTTCTTCCGTAGTGTTCGGTACGAGCGGGCGGGTTTTACCGTAACCAATAGCCCGGATACGGTCAGTTGCCACACCTGCTTTGGCGAGGTACGTTACGACGGATTGCGCTCGTTTCTGCGAAAGAACCAGATTGGCGGCTGCCTCTCCCGTATCATCGGTATGCCCCGATATGTCGATTTTAACGGCTGGGTTAGCCTGCATGAATGCAGCCAGCCGGTCCAGTTCCGTACGCGATTTGTCGGCCAGGGCGTATTGCCCGGATTCGAAGAAGAGATTGCTCAGGGTTTCGTTGGCCGAAGTGCCATCAATAACCGGTTCAAGGGGAACGCTTAGCGTCATGCCCGTGCCGGCAGGCTGTCCTTCTTTGGGTTTCTGCGTGAAATCGAACGATAGACTTTTGAACAGGTAACCCGGCACACTCACATATAAGGCGTATTCGCCACCGCTGGGCAGAATGGCGGTGTAGGCACCGGTCTGGGCATCGGCCTGAACGCGCGAAAGCATCTGGTTCGTTTTCAGGTCAATTAACTCAACCGTGGCTGCCAGTGGTTTTTTTGTCTTCGCATCGGCTACTATGCCTTTCAGATAACTTACTGGTTTGACCCGTTCGCGCAGGGATTCCGGCAAATCGAACGTATACAGCCGTGATTTTTGCGATACCCCATCCTTCTGCTCTTCGTAGGAATAATAGGCCCTGCTGCCGTTAGGTGATACAAACAACGATGCCTGATCCTCCGAATTATTGATAGGGTAGCCTAAGTTGGTTGGTATAGACCATCCTGAAATTTGACTAGTGACAGATTCATTATCCGAAACAAACAGATCGTACCCACCCAGACCGATGTGCCCTTCCGACGCAAAAAATAAACTTTGTCCGTTCGGGTGAATAAACGGCGATGCCTCGTTCGAGGGTGTATTGATGGGCTCGCCCAGATTAACCGGCTCGCTCCAGGTGCCATCGGGGCCGAGTGCGCTCCGCCAGATGTCGCGCCGACCTTTGCCACCCGGCCGGTCCGAAACGAAATAGAGTTGACGGCCATCGGCAGATAAGGCTGGCTGTGACTCATAAAAACGGGTATTGATCGTTGGTCCCAGATTTTCCGGCTTCGACCAGTCGCTGCCCGTTTTGCTGCTCATGTACAAATCGCAGCTGCCATATCCTTTGCGTCCCTGACAGGCCGTAAAAACGAGGGTACGTCCGTCGGCCGAGAGGCTGGCTGTACCCTCATTTTCGGGGGTGTTTATATTTGGCGAAAGAGAAACCGGTGGGGACCAGGTTTCGCCATTAAAGGTAGCCGTCATCAGGTCTTCGTCGCCTTCGGGTTTTAGGGCAGTAAAGACCAGTGTCTGCTCATCGGCGGTTAAAACGGGAAAGTACTGCGACGGCGTTGTTTGCAATACCGATGAGATGGGCTTGGGATCGACAGCCTGCGGATGTTTTATGGCTTCCTGACCAAAGCGGGCGGTTTCGAGTTGGCGGGCAATCCGTTTCCCCTGCGACGACTCCGGGGCAAACATCGTCTGGTATGTTGACAGATAAGGCAGTGCTTCGCTGTAACGGCCCAGCCGGAGCAGGGTGTTGCTCAGTGCCTGATAAGCAGCCCCGGAAGCCGGATTGTCGGGATTTAATTTGATAGCGTTTCGGTAGGCCGTTAGTGCCGGTTCGTAGCGTTTCGTGAACTCATAAAGCTGGCCAAGTTTGAGGTGTGCATCCAGAAAACCCGGGTCTTCTTTCACCGCCTGTTCCATGTACGGAATCGCATCCGTGGCCCTTCGTTCGCCAAACAGCTTGATCGACTGGGCGTATAATTCCTGCGCCTTACCCGATTGAGCTACTGAAGAATGAACAATGAATAATGAACAATGAATAATGAGAATGAGCAAACGGAGCGGTGTCCATTGTCCATTGCTCATTATACATTTTACATTGTTAGCTATCAACTCCTTTACGGAATATCCAGAAATTTGTGCGTCTGCAACGAGATTTGCCATTGCGGATTATTTTTTACGTAATCAACGATAAAAGGCAGCATTTCATTGGAGCGACTCCATTCCGATTGCAAAAAGAGTTTGCAATCAGGTCGTAAATAAGGTACGAAAGACTCCGCAAAGGCAAAGTCTGACTGGTTATAAATGATAACTTTCAGTTCGTCGGCCCGGGTATAAATAGCTGGATTGGGTTGTTTGAACTTTTTGGGCGAGAAACAGACCCAGTCCCACGAACCTGTAATGGTCTGGCACACCCCCGAGGTTTCGATGTTTGTCTGGAAACCAGCCTGTTGTAAAGCTGTCGTTAAGTCGGTGAGATCGTGCATGAGGGGTTCTCCACCCGTGATGACCGCCATCCGGCCCGGATATTGTAATGCTCCGTCCACTAGTGAATCAATGGATTGTTTTGGATGCGCGTCAACATTCCAGGATTCTTTCACATCACACCAGAAACAGCCCACATCGCAGCCACCGAGCCGAATAAAATAAGCAGCCCGGCCCGTGTGGGCACCCTCGCCCTGAAGCGTATAAAATGCCTCCATCACGGGCAGGGTAGTTGTATCAGTCGTTTGTTGTTTTTGTTCCTGAAGCATGGGACAAAGATACGAACCATTCACGGACCTGTACAGTTTCGGAAAGGGTAGCGGTCTTGTGGGAAATATGTTTCGTGTAAGCTTTTGAACAAGTAAGCAATTGCTGTAAAGAGTCCCTATCCATGAATTACAAAAGAATATCGGCGAAGTACCCAACCATTTGTTACTAAAGTGGGTCTGGTTCATAGCGACCGATAATGCCAGCTAACCAGTGACATGAAAGTTATACAGTACATATTCCTGTTGTGTTTTTTCAGCTCCTGTCAATCGGCCGACCCGCAGGCTGATTTATTGATAGGGAACTGGTTAGAGACTGGTTATCGGCAAATTACCAGCAACGACTGGCAACCGCTTGATCGCCGTTGGACAATAGGAGACTGCTCGCTGAACTGTGTCAAGGCTGAGGGTGAATAGAAGGGAAAAAGAAAAATCCTTATTTTCACAATCATGACGGATACAACTAACGACTTCGATTTCGAGTCCTTCAAGCAGGCGGCCATCAAAGGCCTCTACGAAGGCAAACCCCTGACAGGCCAAAACGGCCTGTTCGCTCCCTTACTCAAGCACTTCCTGGAATCGGCCTTGGAAGGGGAAATGGATGGCCACCTGGTGCAGACCCGGCA
>NZ_KB893476.1 GCF_000374085.1 Spirosoma spitsbergense DSM 19989
AGAGCGTTTGGCCAAGTTGATGAGGATGGCTTAAAAATCGAGTAACATCATCATGGCTAAGCTGGTCATCCATCAGGCGGGCCATGTTGGTAGCTGAAGTTTGGCCGAATGAACTGAGCAGATAGTCTGTATATAAATCAAGGTTCGTTTGCATTACCAAAGATAATTTGTCCACTTAACCACTTTGCGTAACTTCAGTTATTTAGCTTTTAAACATATTTTGAACTTTAGTTTTTCAATCGGCATTTGTTTCGGCGGACAGAACTCGGAAACCCCTGCCATCGCAACTACCTGTTCGTTGCCTGCAAGCTTTCAACCTTCACCAATTACTATCTTTTTTTATCTTTACAAAAAGCGAAACTCCAATGACAGATTTGCAACTATTGACGGAAATTTCATCACTTCCTAGTGAGATGAAGAAGGAGGTAAAAGACTTTGTTGAGTTTTTAAAGACTAAGGCAAAGAAGCAAGAGCCTACTAGACAGCGCCAATTCGGTGCCGCAAAAGGATTCTTTGTCATGCATGACGATTTTGACGAGCCGTTGGAAGACTTTAAAGACTATATGTAATGGACTTGCTTTTGGACACTCATTCTTTCATTTGGTTTTTGAATGGTGACGAACAGTTATCCTATAGCCTCAAAAGCAGTATTGCTGACACTACAAATAAATGTTTTCTGAGCATTGCAAGTTTGTGGGAAATTGCCATCAAAAGCAGTCTCGGGAAACTGGAACTAAAAGGTGACTTTAACCGAATTGCCAGTTTCATCACCGACATTTACCCATCACCTTCGGACACCTGCAATGGCTGATACGACTTCCGTTTCATCACCGTGACCCATTTGATCGTATCATCATAGCGCAAGCCTTGACTGACGGTTTACCTATTGCAACGAGGGATGAGATATTTCCTGATTATGGAGTGAACTGCATTTGGAAGTAAGCCAGCAGGCAACATGGGGTTTGCTGCTATGGCGGGGCGACGAACAAACTATCGGCTATGTGCAAGCATCAGCAGCAGTTCCAGCGTGACGAACAACACCAAAATTTAGTTCTTATCTTCAACTGCAAAACAAAACCGGGCAGCGGTTGGGGGCTGGAGGAGCAATGAATACCGCCACAGCAGCAAGCCCTGTTCGTTATGGGCAGATAGAATTCTAAATTCCATACCCGTATAAAGCCCTGCAACATTAGAAAAACATATTCGTTGCCAGCCGGAAGGTATTGCAGTGAGCTTCCACGATATCGGTCAGGCGGGGGGAGTAGCCTCCCCCCATCGACACAACAATGGGCAGGTTATGTTTGACAGCCTGCTCAAACACGAAAGTATCCCGCGTTTTGCACCCGTCCCGGCTCAAGGCCAGTTTGCCCAGCCGGTCCGACGCCAGAATATCGACTCCCGATACGTAAAAAAGGAAATCGGGCTGCACGCGCTGAATCAGGCCGGGCAGGGTATCGTACAACAAATTGAGGTACGCATCGTCGGCAGTTCCCGTAGGCAGTTCAATGTCCAGGTCCGACTGTTCCTTTTTCAGTGGATAATTATCTTTCCCGTGCATACTAAACGTGAACACGCGGGGTTCCTGCCGGAACATGACCGCCGTTCCGTTGCCCTGATGCACATCCAGGTCAATAACCAGAATCTTTACTGCCTGACCGGTTTCCAGCAGATAATGCGCGGCTACTCCCACATCGTTCAGCATACAAAAGCCCTCTCCCCTATCCGGAAACGCGTGGTGGGTACCGCCTGCCACATTCATGCTCACGCCATCCCGCCGGGCAATCTGGGTACCGTCAATCGTTCCCTGCGTAATAATCCACTCGCGTTCAATCAGTTCGGGGGTTAGCGGGAAGCCGATTCGGCGCATCATCGCGGGATCTACCGTGCCGGTTTTCAAAGCCTGCACGTATTCCGGAGTGTGAACGCCCAGCACCCAACGATCATCAACCGGGGCCGGGGCGAAGAAATTAGCCTCCGTGCAGGTGCCTTCGTAGAGCAACTGTTCCTGAATCAATTCGTACTTGAGCATGGGGAACCGATGCCCTTCGGGTAATCTTAATCGGTATACGGGCGAGAACGCAATCTGAAGCATGAAGCAATAAAATCGGGGTAGCCACGGGAAAATCCGTTTTCCCGTTGGATAAGGATACGCCAATGGTAACGCCCCGTTTTGGCATTCTGTTACTAATTGACCCTATTTGTTCGTTGGGATGATTTACCCTATTTGATTCAATCAACTTGTATGAAAACAGCCATTATCACCGGAGGTGGGCAAGGCATTGGCCGGGTCGTTACCCAGTATTTACTCACCCACGGCTACCGGGTAGCCATCTGGGAAGCCGATACTGAAGCGTTGTCGGAACTGCGTGAAGCCTTCAAAGCCTCCTCCGCACAGCTCCTCTTCGTCTCCTGCGATGTATCCAGTGAAAACAACGTCCGTAAAGCCGTTGAACAGACAATCAATCATTTTGGTCAAATCGATGCGCTGATTAACAATGCAGCCATCATGATCGAAAAATCCCTCGACAAACTAACGAGTGAAGAATGGAATCGGGTGATTGGCACCAACCTGACCGGGTCCTTCCTGTGCGCCAAGCACGCGGCCCCGCACCTGGCCAATCAAAAAGGCAGCATCATCAATATGTGCTCGACACGGGCATTCCAGTCGGAGCCAGATACGTTTGCTTATTCGGCCAGTAAAGGCGGTGTACTGGCACTAACCCACTCACTGGCCGTCAGTTTAGGCCCCGACATCCGGGTCAACGCGATCAGTCCCGGCTGGATCGACGTATCGGCCCTGAAGAAAAAGGGGAAAGCCAAAGCCGAAGAATTGAGTCCGGAAGATCATCTCCAGCATCCGGCAGGGCGTGTGGGCCAGGCCGACGATGTGGCTCGCATGATCCTGTTCCTGATTGCGCCCGAAAACAGTTTTATTACCGGGCAGAACTTTACGGTAGATGGGGGTATGACCCGCAAAATGATCTATGTGTAATAATAACGATTTGCTAACGGGCAACTGACTTTGGCCAATTTCCCTCTTCGACAAAGCTCACTAGTGGCTTGTCGAAGAGGGAAATTGGTTGTTTCTCTACTAAATGGATTCATACCCTTCAGACAAACGTTTTGAAAAGCAACTACTTTGACTGCCTATGCACGTGTAAAACGAATACGTTTGATGTCATCAGTGCAAAAAAATCTTTAAAGGCAAACACGATCACGCTGATGCAGTGATGATAACTCATCCGATTACGACAATTAACTGTCAACTTTACAATAGTTAAACTAAAGCTACCGGTATAAGAGTTGAGAACTTAAGTAGCTGTACTACCAAGTATTGGGTCTGGACACGAAAAAAAAATGGAGACTAAAAAACCACTCGAACCCATTCCGCCCATGCGACGGGGGGCAAACTCTTACAAACCCGAAGATATTCGTCGATGGGGGGTTGAGCGATTTCTGAATGAAGTGGCCCCTAAAGAACCGTTCAAAATACCGGATCTGGGCTTCACCGAAGAAGAAAACCGACGTATGGACGAAATTCTGCGCGAAGAGCGTCAGTCAACAGCGAATGGTCTTTGACACGAATTTAATCATCCAGCATATACGGCGCTATCAATCATTGCCTGATCGGGCGATTATTCCCATGGTTGTAGCTGGCGAATTGGAAGCTTTTGCGCTAAAAGCAGATTGGGGCTACCAAAAGGTCTCCTTTATGCAGTCTATTCTGGATTATTATCCCCTGATAGAGATATCCAGGTCTTTGACTCAACTCTATGCACAGGCTGACGCCTATAGTCAGGGAAAGCTCAAATTGCGTCCGTTGCTACCAGGAATGTCAGCTCGTAATATGGGGAAGAATGATTTGTGGATTGCAGCCACTGCCCTGTATTTCGATATGGAGTTGCACACGACTGATAACGACTTTGACCACCTGACAGGATTGGATTTACGACTTATCAAGAGTACGTAGCTTCTGATTCAATTCCTAGAACAATACCCTGACGTAGAGCCAATTACAACCCAGTTCAGTGAACATACAACAAGGGTCTGGCAAATCCTGCTGTACATACTAACATGAATACGACAACACAGGTCCAACCGGCTTCGGGTGATGACTATGGATTGATGTACAGAGGCAGTCTCATTTTGCCAGTTCTGGTTATAATTGTTCTGGCAATAGCCATTTAGTGGTTCCTGAAGAACCGTAAATCAACAAAGTGAGTTGACTTAATCGCCAATTATATAACTAAAAGACTGATGTTACGCAGCCTTGGCCAATAGAGTAGATTGACTTTTGAGGCTGTTGAGTTCCTGCAAAGCCAACTTAGTTGCATTTAGCGTCAGCAATTTCTTTAAAGCAAAAT
>NZ_KB893477.1 GCF_000374085.1 Spirosoma spitsbergense DSM 19989
GGGTTACAAGCCCGTGGGGGTTTGGTTGTACCAACCCATCAAGAAGCCTCGTGGCCAGGAATTGAGTATGGAGCAGAAAGCCTACAACCAAGCGGTATCGCGAATTCGGGTTCAGGTTGAACACGTGATTGGGAGTACGAAACGATATCGAATCGTTCGGGATGCATGTCGGTTGCGAAAAAGCGATTTTGTGGGTACGGTGATTCACTTGTGCGCTGGCTTGCACAATTTCAGAGTGACACGAAAGCCTGTTCAGTATCCTAATCATCCTAAGCCTAAATTGACATAAACTCTAATAAAGGAAACACCCGGCCAATCTTGAGCCGGGTGTTTTTATTATCGGTCGATCAGCAGCCTGACCAGCCCCACCGCTACACCCACCACCACACCGCACCGGCGGCCCGGCCAGCAGCCCGCCTACTGTACCCTTACCCTGGTACGTGGCTGGTTTCAGTTGATAACAGAGTAACAGCACAGCGATGATTAGCAGCGAGTGATGGGTTGGTATAGGGTGGTGGTGCGGGATCATAGCAGGGATTGTACGCAGCGTGATACGAGTAATTCCATCGTCGGGGGCGGGTTGGCATTGCCGATCTGCTTTTGCCGCTATTCCTTATTGCTTAATTAAGGCAGGCCGAAGTAGATAGAATAGCAAAGCCCCGCTAGAGAAGACGGGGCTTTGCTGGTTTAAATAGTCGCACTTTTGGGTTAGAAAAACACGTACTTAGGACTCACTGTTGAGCCAGTAGGTCACAAAAAACGATGGCCCTATTCGAGTCATCGTTGTCCATATACCCCTATTTGGGCCAGGCCATCCTGCGGGTCAAGGCTAACTACTCATCAAATGAGGATCGGGAAAACCAAAAACGCCAGTCTTATCAAAACTGGCGTTTTTTCTAACCCATAAGAGCTTGTCCCTTGACTAATCAAGAAACAATCATGAACAATTTGTGCAAAAATCATATCAATCGGTAACTTATTGACTAGACGGTAATGAGTCGCGGTGAGATTAACGATTCCTGACAATTTCATTAACAGCCTTCACGGCTTCAATCTCCGTTTTTGCCAGCTCGACAATCATCTTCACGCTCTGACTGACCTGCTGTGCCTGATCGACGTAGCCTTTGTCTTCCTGCACCTTTTTGATGTTCTCCATCAGGATATCCGTCAGCTGCTTGAATGAGCCAAGCATCTCCACTTTGGGCCGTTCATATTCTACGTTCTGCGACACAACAGCGGGTAGCGTTTCCTCATCCGTTTCGAGAAACTCATCCAGCACTTTCAGCAATTGGACGTTAGGCCGGGTTACCCACGGGCCACTGGTGACCACGGTGCAGTACTCCCCGTCGAATTTGTAGGAGAGCACCTTGACCGGATAGGAATTATAGAGAAAAGTTTTGTCTTTCATCGTCCGCAGACGGTCTTCAAGTCTGACCTCAAGTGGTTTGCTCATGCTTGATAAGGCGGTTTAGCTGGATTTTAGTCCGTTGTAATTCGATGAGTTCCGGGTATTTAAGTATCTCTTCTTTGAGTTCTTTGTCTCTATAAGCTATTGTATTGGCTACAAAACCGTCTGTTAAGTTAAGGCTGGCCGAGTGCCGGATGGCGTGCTCGGCCCGTGTTGTCAACATCAGGTTTTCGATAGAGCAGTCCATCTGATCACCGTTGCGAAACGTAACCATCTGATCATCCGGAACAGGGCCGTTGGTGGCTTCCCATACCCAGACGTGGTACTGCTTCCACTGTTTGAAGCCTGTGCGTATCCACTTGTAGGATGGGCCGTTTTTGTTCTTCCGGATGCGGATTACCTGCTCGTCACCGTAGATCGTATTGTAGGGCATATTGCCCTTCCTGAATGTTCCGCCATTACCCTTGCGCTTCATAATGGCCCTGAGTGACTCTTTGGTTTTCTTCAGACCCATTTCCTTCTGTCCCATTGATTTGACCGCTGAGGGTGTACGGCCCAGCGCAGTAGCCATCTCTTCTTTTGTTTTGGCCTGCCAGTTGTCAACCAGGTACTGCTTCTCTGATTCCAACCAGGTGCCGTCACGATTTTTCCACGTTTCAACCAGCCGTCTGCTCAGGGCCCCCGATGACCGTTTCAAACCAAGTTCCTTGCTGGCCATTGTCTGAATGCTGATGACCGAACGATTGAGCGCAGTGGCAATCTGCTGATTGGTGAGCGTTTCGAATTTGTCTCGCAGGTATTGCTTATCAGCGTCGGTCCACCCGTCTTTTCGATTTCTGGTTTTCATAGCTTCTGTTTACCAAATACGGTTTCTAATAACTTGATCTGCGCGGCCCGAACCCGCTCAGTGGTGGCGGGTCTGGGTTTTTCGGCAGCGGGGGGGGGGGCAATTATCGGCTGGTTATCGGCCTGGGTGAAGAAGTGGATTTTCATAGCCGTTATTTGCCAGCTGTAATCAAATTGCTCTCAATCTCAATCAGATCATCAATCAGCACCCGAACGCTGGCAGCCCTATTGAACTTGAGCGATATCGGCACGCAGGTCATTGGTATCTCATCAGTCGTTTTTCCAGCGTACCCAGCATCTCTACTTATTTCGCCTTTGCTGCCATCTTGGGTCAGGATAATCATATCATCGTAAGATGCCTGATCGCATTCCTTCGCCTTCATGATGATGATATCGCCCGTGCCGAATTCAGCTTCCCGGAATACTCTTTCTCCGCGTTTGACAGTTGTAATGGGCATGATCGTACTTAGTTTAGTGGTTTATGTATTAGTCAGAGAAGCCGATCTGCGTACACAGATCAGGATTGCATAGTACGGGTTTTGTATCAGCCAGCGGCCGGTAGTCATCATCGAGCAGCGTAACCTGCACTCTGGTTTTGCCATCGGTATGGGTAAACGGCTTATCCCGGTGGTACCAGATGGCCAGTTTCCCGGAGCCGGTACGGATCAGTAGTCCGGCGTTGGCGTGGCGGCTCATTGGATTAGTCTTTACCGGTTAGAATCTCCCAGACAGCGCGCAGCACGAAGGCGATGACAATGATGCCACACAAGAACTCCCCCATGCCGGCCTGCTGGAAAAAGGTTATTATTTCGTTCATAGGGCATCCAGTTGAGCCCGGAACGTTTCGACTACGGCCAGCACCTCGCTATTGAACCGATTAATCAATTCAATGACTTCAGGCTGTTCGTAACCTACGCGGTTATGGTAGCTATAGTCACGCAGGTACTGGTTGAAATCCTTCTTCTCCGGCTTCAACCGGGCCGTGCGCTCCTTATCTGCTTTGCGACGTTCTTTCTCAGCCAGCGTTCTGAGCCGCAGGTTTTCGGCATTGTCCTGAATGGCTTGCAGACTGTCAGCTTCAATTTTCTGAAAGTATTCGACCGTTTCGCGCAGGATGTCGGTGAACTGCTCCTCCGTGTACTGAAGCAGGTAGAGCGGGCGAATGCTGACGTTTGGACGCTCGAAGCTGCCATCCACCTCAACGAATCCGTACTCAAGTAGTTTGGCCGTGCGCGTCTTCAGCAGGGCTTCATCCTTCTGATCCTGCAACGCCTTACGGTCGGCTTCAACCTGATCCTGCTGACGTTTCAATTCGGCCGCCTGATCGTCGATCAGCTTTTGGGCGGCTACCTGCTCTAATCGCTGAGCGGTCAGCCGATTGGCTTCGGCCTGCTGTTCATCAGCAATGCGTTTGGCTTCCAGTCTTTTGGCTTCGACTTGTTCGGCGATACGTTTCACTTCCTGCTCATGGGCTGAATAGGCCCGTTCACAGATTGGCTCATACTCCTCATCGGAGAAACCTTTGATGTCATCGAAATTAATCTCCATCAGATAGCCCAGTTCCTCTTTCCGGTCGAAGTCGTAGGTTTCCTGCGTAGCGTTCCACTCGAAGCCGTAGGCCCGTAGCTGATTGACCCGGCCCTCGGTGCGTTGCTGAAGGAACAGCATCCGTTCTCTGGCCAGCCGTTCCCGTTCCACGATGTAAGCCGTTTCTTTGCGGGATAATCCATCCTCAATCCCGGTCATCGGGTCGGTCAGCTCCTTCATGGCGCTGTCAACCTCCCGGTTGTACTGAATATGGGGCGCCTTCAGCTCTTTGGCTTTCTTCTCAACGCTGATGCGCTGTTTCTTGACGACCTGCCGGAGCTGGTACACCCGGTCGAATCCAGCCTTATCGTCGGGTCCGGCAATAGTCAGCGCGGCCGCGTGGGTCTTCATCTGCTCAATATCGGCTTTGGCGACGTCGAACTTGATCGGGGTATTGGCAGGCCCGGCCATCACGACGGCGTTGTGGGCTATTTCTTCGGTTTCTATGGTTGGTGTTTCGGTGTTCATGCTTTGATGAGTTTACAGGATTCAGCGGAAACGAGCCGTGACATCCCACTGTCAGATTTTACGTATAGTTTGCCGGATTTTGACCACCGGATCACGGTGGCGTAGTAATTGCGAATGTGCAGGCCCCCGCGCTCAATGGTGACCCGGACGCGGGAACCTTCGGATATGAGCGTGGTCATGTTATTTTCTGGCAATTGGCGCAAGTATCGACGCCATTTTCTACGTCTACCCAGTTAGTGCAGAATCGGCACTCATTGCCAGGCTTCGTTTCGGTTTCGGGCGTCAACATGGACCGGTATGCCTCCAACGCATCGCGCAGCTCGTTACGCGCTTCGTAGTGCGGCTCGAACTGATCTGGCAGTTCCCCGAACCTAGCCGTAGCCCAGTACCCCATACCCTCCTCTATTATCTCAATAGCCCGTTCGATGTGGTTGATTACGTCGTCTGTTTCGTCATCGGCTGGCCCCTGCTCGCTGGCGTAAGGGTTGCCGTCATATCCATTACCCATATCTTTTCGATTCGTTTAAGCCCGGCCCCGTGTTACGAAAGGCCGGGCGGGGTGAGGTTGATTATTTGGCAGGGTCAGTACCCGCTTCCAGAAACAGATCAGTGGGGGCGGGTTCGGCACCTGTTGGCTGATAGGTGCCCAGCTTGCCATTCATGCGGCCACCGGCGAACGGATTGAAGTAGTTCATGGCCGTTTTGATGTTGGCAATGTCGGTCAGGGTCTCCTGCCGGAAAATAGGCCGCTCACGGGCGTAGGCTTTCAGGGCTTTGGTCTGGGCGGCATCGGCTATGGCATAGGAAAACGAGCAGATGTAATACACCCCTTTGGGCTGAATCTTGGTGTTTTCCTTCCGCTCGGGCGTGGCCGTAATGACCACATCAGCCAGCGTCAGATCATCGTAGTACAGCGGCTCAATCAATCGAAAGATATTATCCACCGAAAAGCCGTGAAACAGGACGGCCGATACGCAGTTGCGCTCATCCACAAAGAATAGCTCCGCCCAGTTTTTGGTACCCATGTTCAGGATATTGTCGGTGAAAATCCTCCACGCGATCGGCTGAAAGGTGAGTGTTTTGCCCACTGGCCTGTCGCCGTTGATGTTGAACGAGCCATCCTTGGCATCGAAGCGGTACTGACGGGGGTGGCCTTCCAAATACTTGAAGATGTCCACGATTTCGCCGGTGTCTTCGTCGAGGGTTTGATAAGGTAATAGAGCAGACAGTTTTTCGAGTTGCTCAGGAACGGGGGCGTTGTTAGCCATGATTGACTGATTGAAAGAAGTAGTGGCCGGAGATAATCCCCGTCCGGCCATCGGGGTAATGGTTAAATTTTGCGAATTATCAACTGGCCGTCGCTGACCTCAATGCTGACCTGATCGCCGACCGAAAAACCGGCGCTGGCCATCCAGTGGCCCGATAGTTTGAGAGCTGGCAAAAAACGGGTGCATCGATTTCGGTAGTCATTGCGAGCTTCGGCCTGTACTTTTTTTTGTCGGTTGGTGACCATCATCGGGGAGGGAGAGCCCCGACGCTGGCCGGGGCCGCGTTTGTGGTTAATTGATTATCAGCCGGTCAGCCCGGAAACTTCGCCAGCCCTCAGCCAGTGTATCATAATACTTAATAACCAGGGGGCTGGAGGGCTTAAAATGTCCAGTTGTTTCCAACACATTCGGGTCGTAGTAGCCGGTAGCGAAACGGTGCTCGCCGTTTTCTTTTCGGTAGGAAAAGGATACGGGGCGAATCAGCATCTCAGTACGTAGCTTAATCGTGGCCCAGGCGCGCTTAAGGGCTTTGGAAAGACTCAGCCCCGTCTTGCGCAGGGCGTTGGCGATCTTCATCAGTTGCTGTCTCATGCCAGTTTACGGAGTTCAGATGTTAGCGAATCAATCTTATCCTCACAGTAAGTGATCTGTTCGGCCAGTTCGTCCGAACGATCTAGCTGGTGCTGCTCCAGCAATTCAGCGCGTAATGTTTTCCAGTCACTCAACTGGCGCTTCAAAAGCTCGACCGGGGTAACGGGAGCGGGGGTTTGTGTTGAATTTTCCATTTTTAATGTTTTAGAATACATTGTAAAATACGGTAATGTAAGGTAAAAAAACAAACAAAAAGACAAAAAAATAAATTGTATTATGTTGTATATATTTGTGTTTTCATCCCTTTGTCGAAATGAAACCCAAGCCCGTTAAAGTTAGTGACCTGCGACCCGATGAGCGCAATGCCAATCGGGGCACCGAGCGGGGGGCATTCCTGCTCGATAAGTCCCTGCGCCAGCACGGGGCGGGACGCTCCATCCTGATCGATAAAAACAACAACATTATTGCCGGTAACAAAACCGCCGAGACCGCCGTCGCTATTGGGCTGGAGAAAATCCGGGTCATTGAAACGACGGGTGATGAACTGGTGGTCGTGAAGCGAACGGACATCGACCTCAATTCGAAGGCGGGCCGGGAACTGGCTCTGCTTGACAACAAAGTCAGTGAGGTTAACCTGAACTTTGATGCGGAGGTGATTGATGCGCTGGCGGCAGATTTCGATATTGACCTGGACGATATCGGATTTGGTGAGCCCAAAAAGGTGACCGGCGAACAACAGAACACCGGCGGGCTGTCGGAGCGCTTCATTGTGCCTCCCTTCTCCATTCTGGATACCCGTCAGGGCTATTGGAAGGAGCGGAAGGAGCAGTGGCGGACCCGGATCGGTGACTTTGGCGAAAGTCGGAACGCGACGCTCCGGAAAAGTAAGTCCGGCGACGACCCCGGCTATTACCGCCAAAAGTCGGGCGTCGAGAAACAGCTGGGGCGTAAACTGACGGCACAGGAGTTCGAACGTGACCACTACGTACGGTTGACCAAACTACCGGTGGGCGTATCGCTGCTCGATCCGGTTCTGTCGGAAATCATTGTGCAGTGGTTTGGCCTTGCGGGTGGCGGGGCGTTTGATCCCTTCGCGGGTGATTCGGTGTTTGGCTTTGTCTCGGCGGCCACGGGCATGACCTTCACTGGCATCGAACTGCGGCAAGAGCAGGCCGATCTGAATCAAACCCGGCTCGATACCGAGGGGCTACCCGGCCGCTACATCTGCGATGATGGGCGTAACGTTGCCCAGCACCTGCCCGCCGAATCGCAGGATCTGCTGTTTTCCTGCCCGCCCTATTTTGATCTGGAGGTGTATTCGGATAGTCCCCAGGATGCCAGCAATCAGAAGACCTACGCTGGCTTTTACGCCATTCTGCACGAAGCATTCACCAATGCCGTCCTCTGTCTGAAGCCGAATCGATTTGCCGTCATCGTCTGCGGGGATGTGCGCGATAAAAAGACCGGCGCGTATTACGGTTTCCCCCAGGACGTTATTCAGACCATGCGGTCGGCGGGCCTTCATTTTTACAATGAATGCATCCTGATTGAGCAGGCCGGTAACGCGGCCATCCGGGCCAGTAGCCAGATGAAACACCGGAAGGTGGTCAAGACTCACCAGCAGGTACTGGTATTCTATAAGGGCGACCCCCGCCAAATCAAAACCTATTTTCCCGAAATTGTTTATGAACCCGAAGATCTGGAATCATTCGGAATGGATCCCGATGACGAATCCGGCCCTGCTGAAGACTGAACTCGACCGGATACTGCGGTACGCGACCTTCAACGTGCTTAACTATTCAGAGCATTATTTTGAGCCCGAAGGCTGGACGGCTTTGTGGCTGCTTGGTGAGTCGCACCTGGCGGTGCACACTTTTCCCGAGCACGGCACCAGTTACCTGGAACTCTCCAGCTGCATGCGGGATAAGTACGTTATTTTCCTCGAATTGCTAGAGGATTTTTTAGCATCACCATAGCCGTCGAAACGGCAAAAAAACGGCTATGCGCACCCCGGAAGAGATGAAGGAGATCGGTATTGATACCCGGTTCTCCAGTTATAATCAGCCCAGCCAACCAGGACGCAAGTCAGGACCCATTACGCAGTTCCTGCGTGAATACGGCGACGTATCGGAGCTGAAGTTTACCATTGAGAAAGTTAATAAGGACGGTGAATTTTCGGTCACAACGACGCAATTGTCGACCGGTTCCTCCCAGACCATCAACCAGGCCATTGCCGCCCGGCTGCTGCAACAGGCGCTTAACGGCGACATTAAAGCCATCAAAGAAATATTAAACCGTACAGAGGGGCGGGTGCCGCAACCCATCCGGTTGGGTGATAAGGACGGCAACCCGCTGTCGGTTGTACTGATGGTGCCCGATAGTGGGCGAATGGCTCCGTTGCCCCCGACGATCCCCATTGACATTGAACCCGATGAGCAACTACCAGGACAATAGTAAGGTTATTGCTCCCCAGCCGGGCTTTCAGACGCAGTTCATTGGCTCACCGGCCGATATAACAATTGCGGGAGCCGCAGCGGGCGTAGGCAAAACCTACGCTATGCTCATCGACCCATTGCCCTACGTGGCCAAACTGCCGGACTTTGAATCGGTATTCTTTCGCCGTACCTATCCCGAGATCGCCAATCCGGGTGGACTAAAGAGCACATCCAACGGACTCTATCCACTGTGTGGCGGGCACCTGTCGGGCATGGACTGGACGTTCTACAACGGGTCCAAAATCGTTTTTCGTCACCTCCAGCACGAATCCGATATTCACGCCTGGCAGGGGGCGCAGGTACCCGCCATCTACTTCGACGAGCTCACCCACTTTACCCGTCACCAGTTCTTCTACATGATTTCGCGGAATCGAAATCCGCATGCCAATGGTCTGCGCTCGTTCATGAAGGCCAGTTGCAACCCAGACCCCGATAGTTTTGTGGCTGAACTCTTGGAGTGGTGGATCGATCAGGTGGAACAGCTCGAAGATGGCTCCCCCAATCCGCAGTATGGCTACCCGATACCCGAACGAATCGGGGCTTTGCGTTATATGGCGGTCGAAAACGACGAGATGATCTGGGGTGATACGCCCGAGGAGGTGATTGACAAAGCGCCCCATATGTTTTCAGGTGATAACGCGGGGGTTAAACCAAAGTCCCTGACGTTTATTCCCGGTTCTATCTATCAAAATAAGATACTGCTGCAGAACGATCCCGGTTATTTGGCGGGCCTGCTATCGCTACCCGAGGCCGAGCAGAACAAACTACTGCGCGGTAACTGGAAAGTGCGCTTCGACGGATCGGCCCTGTATAATCCGTCTTCGGTATCGTCCATTTTTACCAACTACCTGCCGGTGCCACTGGGCAGTGCTGCCCCGACCCGCTACATCACCGCCGATATTGCCAAATTTGGCCGGGACTGGACAGTGATTTACGCCTGGATCGGCTGGGAGATTGTGGGCTGTGTCGTCCTGAAAGTAAACGACTCCGTGGAGGCTGTCAGTGCTATTGAGTTTTTGCGCCTGAAATTTGGCATCCAGGAACATAACGTTCTCGTCGATCAGAACGGGGTGGGGGGCGACGTGCTGGCGCTCCGGCCCCGATACGTCGGTTTCCTTAACAACGGAACTACAATGGATGACCCCCAGACGAAGGTGAAAGAGAATTACGAAAATCTGAAAACGCAGGTGTATTACCGCAACGGTAACCGGGTTAACCAGGGGGCTATGCGCGTGAGTCTCAATCAGGATAATACGTGGATTTATGAAAGCGTCGAAACGGGCACTTTCACGTCCGGCGTGGCCACCTACAACCATAACCGGCATAACACCACTAAAACCAAGCTGAAAGGGAAAGTTGTCGATATCCGGGATTTGATCGTGGCCGATCTGCGTGCTATTCGCAAGATTGAGTCCGATCCTACTAAACGGCTACGTATCAATAACAAGGATGCCCAGAAGATTCTGCTCGCCGGTCGTTCCCCCGATTTCGGTGACCCGATAGCCATGCGGGAATATTTCGAGCTTACGGGCCACCGCCGTGCGTTCGGTGGTTTTGATAACTCCTGAAATTGTTAATAAGGCTTACTTTATAAAGAATTGGTGGATATTGTTGTATTTAGTTTGCTTACTTTGTTATTTTTGTCCCATACGCGACACTACGGACGGTGCCAGCCATTGACTTTTCCAATAAGTTAATCACCAACCGTCTATGAAGTTCCTGAGTTGTAATACCCTGACCGGCCCCCTAGTCACGCCTACGGCCTCCAATTGCACGACGCTTCTGCTGCAAGCTTCCCGGCTGGGCCTTCAGAAAATCCCCGTTGCCGCTGCCCCCTTTGCTGATCAACCCGCTGCTATGCTCAAAGCCAGCTGGGATACGCAGATGGCCCTTTCGACCGATGCCAAAATCGTGGTACCCAAATTCAAGCACTTTGCGCCCGAATTACCGCCGACCGAAGCAGTCAAAAAAGGCTCCAATGACAACAGTACGCCCAATGGCCGCAGTATCGTGATGGGGCAGACCATTCCCATGTTCAAGGCCCAGTGGAACGGATTGAATCCCACACAATACTCACAGGCTGAGGACCTAATGAACTGGGGCAATGCCAACGTCGATTTTGACTCGTTGGGAGTTTATTTCTTTCTGGGTACCCGGCAGGTGCTGATGTCGAAAGATTTCGGACCCATCCCCGCCCACGCCTTTTTTATTGGCGATCCGACTGGTATGCAACTGCATGAATTGACGATGTTTCCTATTGAGTTTGAGCTTGACAAGGGGTGGTTCCGCGATACTATCGTGTTTGATCTGGGCTTCAACCATAACCTACTGTAATGGGGAAGACCAACAAACAGGCCGAACTTCCCGAAGCCAGGCCCAGCGTGAGGCTTCGGGAACTGGACCCACCGGGTGGGGCCGGTCTGGGCCGGGTGCAGGATTTCGAGGCAGGTCACGCCGAAGCTATCCTGGCCCTGCAAACCCCCGCCCACCCGACATGGGAAGTAGTCGACGATACCGTACCCCTGAGCGAAGGAATTTAGATGCCCCTGACTCCAAACGACCCTATCGTGAAACGCGCTGATCTCAAGCTGCTTCAGCAGGCACAACTTGACGATCAGCGCCACCGGCTCCACGCCGAAGCGGCACCCGATGCGGCTTCGGCGTCGCCCTATTTCCGAAAGTGGGTCGCCGAGTATCTGGAGCCAACGATTCCCTCGCTGTCAACCCGTGAGCAGGTGCTGCGCGATATCGTCTGGCCCCTGGTTTCGAATGAACTGGTCGATGATATTTCCGATTCGGCAGCGGCCGTTCACGGAGCGCAGGATCGATACATCGCCATTGAGCTCTCTGATGAGGAATTACAGACCGATGCCGAGCAGTTCATTGAGGATATCGACGTGGCCGGGTTTATTTCCCAGAAGTGTCACAACGCGCTTTTTTCGGCGCCCAACTCGCTGGTCGTAGTTGATTTGCCCGCTGAGCAGACTACCGACTTTCCCGAGCCGTACGTCTATTTGCTACCCAGTGATAAGATCGTGGCGGCTGAGGGTGTCGATGCGCAGGCCGGTGGCCGCAACACGTCGGGTCTGCTCCGCTTCGCCTACTTCGATATCAAGCAGCCGAAACGCAGAGCCTTGTTTGACGGGGAGAATTTTCAGGTCTACGAAAAGTTGGGGGGCGAATCCGAGTGGAGACAACTGGTCAGTGTGCCCCACGGGTTGCCGTTCTGTCCGGCCTGGAAACTGTGGGCCGACGTGGATGCGGGTAACCCTCTGGCGTCGAACACGATGATACGGCCTTCGCTGGGGCTGCTCAACCGCTATATCTTCTGGGATGCCGCCGAACACAGCAACGATTTAAAAGCCGCCTTTGCGCAGTTCTGGCACCTGGAAGAAGAGGCCAAAAGTTGTGGTTATCAGGCCCCCGACGGTCCCTATTGCCAGGAGGGTGTTTTGTTGTATCCGGGAACGGATACAATGGGTAATTATACCCCCGACATGGCCCCTATCAAACGGCCCTGTCCCCAGTGTAAGAAACGGCGGTCACGGGGCGGTCCCGGCTCCGGCATTCCCATACCGGCTCCCCAGAAAAAGGAAGATGCCGATTGGCGGGTACCGGCTGGCTGGATCGATGCCCCGATTGATAGCCTGAAATACATTCAGGAGAAGGTTGAAAAGCTCAGGGCTAAAATCCGGCGCACGGCCACGGGTAGCGAGGGCGGCCCCCAGAATCAGCAGGCCCTGAATGAATCGCAGATTATGTCGATTCTCGAATCGGCCCGGCAGGTGGGCGACTACCTGGCCGAATACTTCGAAATTCTGCACCGACGCATTCTGGATGCCCTGCTGCGGCTCCGGTACGGTAACGCTTATCTGGGGTGTACTGTCAATTACGGCAGGCGGTTTTCGGTGCTGTCGGGCGATCTGTTGATGCAGTTATCGGAGATGGCCAAAAAGACCGGCTCCGACTGGCTGGTGGAGGAGATCGACAACCTGCAACAGGATTACTACGCACGGGGCGACAGTTCCCGTGGTTTGCGCTTTCAGATGCTGACCGACCTAAACCCCTATCCGTACCGGACACCGGAAGGGCTGGTGGCGGGTCAGATCAATGTCATTGATCCCGAAGGCTACGCCATAGCGGTGGGCCTGATGGGGTATGTCAAACGCTTCGAGCGGGAAAATCAATTACCCATCGAGCGGTTTGGCGTACTGGCTCCCTATTCCCAACGAGTAACCACAATTTTAGACGCAATAAAAGAATATGTCACAGAGCGCAACCCCCAACAAACCAGCGGTAACCCCCAAGGAGGGGCAAACTCCACCGGATCAGGCCCGTCAGGAGCCGCCAATTGACCAGCAGGCCAAATCAACGGTGGCCGACTCGCTGGGTGCTGACGAAATCGACGCACGGATAAAGGCCGGTGTAGCGGAAGGCATTGCTGCCTTTCAGAAACAGCAGGCCGAACAGAAAGCAGCCGATCAGGAAAAAGAAAAGCAGTTGCAGGATGCTGCTGAACAGCAAAAACAGGCCCTGCAAACCGAAGCGCTGGCCAAACAGGCAACCAGTTTTCCCTTTGGTAATCTGGACACAAAGCAGGAATTCGATTTGAGCAAGCTGACCAACTGGACTGGATTGCCGAATGATAAAGTCGTCGTCGTATTGCCCAAGTTCAACACCGATAGTAGCGGCAATAAGATCGGCTATGACCTGAAAAACTGTCTGGTGCAGCCCATCGACCCCGAAAAGCACAAGATCGACAGCACGCCCGCTAAAGTGGGTGGCTACACGACCTACGGCCTGCTGGGCATGGACCCCATCGTGATTCATGATCCCAGCAAGTAATTCACGTTCATCAGTAATCAATAATCCAACTAACCATAGCGTCTACGGACGGACACAACTATGCCACTTACCCTTGAAGATGTTACCGCGCTCACCGATGAGCAGATCACTCCGGAAATCGAAGCAGCCCTGCTGCCTAAACTCGAAGCCCGTGCCACCACGTACCTGACCGGAAAGGGGCTGATCGTGAAGCCCAAAACCGAGTATGATACGGAGTTTACGACCGAGCTGGCCAAACGGGAAAAGGCGTTTGCCGATTCGGAATCGCCCAAGTTCTACGGAGCGATGGACCGGATGCTGGCGGCCGTTGGCATGAAAAAGCCGGACGGTATCGGTACGGCGGCTTTCGTTCAGAAACTCTCCGATGAGGGTAAGCTACCCTTCACCGAAGCCCAGATCCAGAAGCTGGAAAAGATGCTCAAAGGCGACGCGCTGTCTGAAACGGCGCAGGCGCTGATCGATCAGGCCAAAAAGGACCTGAATGATTATAAAGAAGAGCAGGAAAAGAAAGACAAAATTTCTTTCGGCAAAACGGTCAAACGGCTAGTCGATTCGTCGCTCAAAACGGCTTCTGTTCCGGTCAATCCAAACCTGAAAACGGATGCCGAGAAAGCCGCTGCCCGCAAGGGGGATATCGACACGATAACCAGCACGTTCAACGCCCTCTACGAAGGGGCTGAGGATGAGGCCGGGGTATTGTTTTTCAAGAAAAAGGGCACGGACGCCCCCCTGATGAACACCGCCACCGGCGAGCCGATGACGCCTTTGGAAATCGTGCAGAAGTTCCACGGCATCTTTCTGGCTCCGGCCGGCCATCAGCAGCAGGGTGGTGGAACGGGGGGCGGTGCGGCCGGGGGTGGGGCCAAAAGTACCAAGGAGGACATCTACAAAGCGGCCTCCGATCAGGGCCTCAGGATGTATTCGCAAGCCTGGAAAGACTTTGTGAAGGCCGAAGAAGAAAAGTTAAAGTAACCGTGCCGGACGTAAAGCCGGACATTGCCAGGACACCTATGGACGGGTGCAAAAACTAATTCATTCATTTAAACCCGTTTATTGTCATGTCAATTACCGCCACGACTTTACCCGAAATGATTGCCAGTATTGATAACGGCTCTCAGTTTGGTGCGCTGGAAAAGCGGATGTCCCACTACGGGGCTATCAACATGTTTTACCGCAATGCCAATGCCCTATTTGGTGCGGCTCTGATTGCCGAACTGCGGAAGCTGCCGTTTACCCGTACCGTGAAAATTCCCATTTTCGACAAGTACGACCACACGATCCTGACCGCCCGCTCCTGCGATATCGCCTGCAACAACGTCGATACCCGCACCAAAACACTGACCCGTACGCACCTGGCGATTGATATCTGTATCAATCCCACGGACTACGAGAACAACTACGCCAAGATGAGTCAGGCCTTGATGCACCGCTACATTATGGCCAAGAAAGCCGTCTACCGGACACTCGACACGATGGCCGTTACCTACGCGGATGCCAACAAGGATACGACCATGACCGTCGATCCGGGTGGAGCCACGCCCAACGCCAATCCATTGTTTACGGGAAAGGCTGGTGCGTACGAACTGCCCTCGACGCTCAAATTCTACGCCTACCTGGCCACGATTCTGGAGCAGCTGGACATCGACGGCCCGTATCTGGATATTGCCAACACGGTAGCGAATGCCGAGCAAAACATTCTGCGCAATCCCGGCAACGGCGCTCTGTTGGATACGACCAGCCTGATGAACGGGGCGGGGATCACGCAGTACGATTACTCGAACCGGGTGGCACCTGGTGTGCTGATGCCGGTTCACTACATCGCGCCCGTTGGCTCGATTGGCGTACTTAACATGATCGATCCGGTCTATCAGGATAAGCCCGTGATTGGCTCAGGTGACAGCATTGAGCAGTGGAAAGATTTCAAAAACAAAACCGAGCTGAAGGCCTGGGGCCAGACGCCGGATGAAGTGTTCAATGATTGGGACTGGGGTGTTTTGCAGGAGGTTGTCTGCGTGAACGAAACAATCCTGTACAAGGTGAAATTCTCGGCCGACTTCATGTTTGCCTGTGACTTCACCTCCGTGGCCGGTGAGTCTCCGCTGAAGCGTTTCGACGTGGCCGCACTGACCACGTAGGCCATTGATTAATTGATTATCGACAAAAAAGCCCTCTCTGACTTGGAGGGGGCTTTTTTGTCTAACTGATCCTGCTTTATGTACGATACCGCGTCACTGACCAAACAATTAACGGGCCTTGTAGGGCTGTACAATGACCTGTTTGATGATTCGGGCCAGCCCGCCACCCCCTCGCCGGTGGTTTATCTTTCCGACGCACACAAGCTGCTGCGGCCCGATATCATCAATGCGCTGGGGCCGGATCTGACAAGTGCCGAGGCTCTTCTAGCCTGGTATTCGCGCATCGAGAAAGGAGCAATCAACAAACTGGCCCTGTCGCTCTCGGGCACGCCTACGGTTTCGGCGGTGCTGAACCGGCAATCGGTTTTCGCCAAAGAAGCCAATATTCAGGGAGCCGCCCTCACTAAAAACAACCGGTTTCTGGCCTGGCGTATGACGATGCCGACCGGCCTGGTCAAAACCCAGATTATCCGGGGAGGTATTCAGTTTACCGGTCCTGTTACCGACTTTCCGCTCTATCTGTTTCACTCCGAAAATGCCGATCCTGTGGCCGTTATCAACCTGACGGGCAACACCGCAAACCGTACCATTTGGGCTAATTTCGGTGAGTACCTGAACCCCTCAGAGGGGTATTATCTGATTGGCTACTACGAAGCCGATTTGCCGCCGGGTGTATCGGTCATTGGCCGGGAGCAATCTTTCACGGTGGCGGGCTGCTCTTCCTGCAACGGATCGGATTACGCCCTGGTCGCCGAGCGCTCCAAATACATCAATATAGAAGCGGTATATGTAGCAGGCGTATTAGTAACGGGCATTTTGAATTGGCCGGATGAAACGGTGATCAGTAATCAGACCTGGGGCCTGAACCTGACAATCGAGGCCTACTGCGACCGCCAAAATCTACTGGTGAAGGCCCTACTGTATTTGATTGCCTGTGATGTGCTGGAGGAAATTGCCAGCTCTGACCGGGTGAACGGCCTGAGTGCCCAGCTGCGCAGTGAGGCATACGTGGCCTTGTACGGACAGAGTTCCAGCAAGGTGACAAACGGAGCATTGGCCGTGGTGCGCGATAACGCTCTGACGGAGCTAAAAAACGCACTGGCCAGTAACAACTGTCAGAAAGTAGAGGCCCCTCGGCGGGGTATTCGCTTTGATTCCCTGTTTGACTGATGGCGCGAAGGACAAGCGATCTGAGCACGGTGCTGGTGGCCAAATTGCTGCTGATAACGCCCGATCTATTGCACCGGGTTATGGCGCAGGTGATCGAGGCCAACAGCGCCTTTATCGAAAACCTCAACCGGGCGCAGTTATTCGACGGAAAACGGGCCGATGGCTCCGACATCACGCCGGATTATACGGAATATACCGTAGCCGTTAAACAGTCTAAGGGCCAACGCTCGGACCGGGTGACAGTGCGGGACACGGGCAGTTTTTATGAATCCATCTTCACGGAGGTATTCACCGAGGCATTTGATCTGAAGGCTGACGACCCCAAAACGGGTGAGTTATTGGGTAAGTACGGGAACCTGCTGGGCCTGATGCCCGAATCGAAAGAGAAGCTGAGCAATCACATCAAGCCGCAGTTTGTGGCGGTGTTAAAGCAAGAAATTGGACTATGAATCAGGCATTATCACCCCCCGTTGAGGAAACAGAAGGCCCGGTCTGGATTGACCCGGTCGGCGTCGATCTGGTCGTCAGCTATGTTAAGGACCAACTAGCCACGCTAGACTGGCTGCAACACACATTAGGCCGGATAAAACCCCAGATGGTCAATGGGAAGCTGGAGCCCTGGATTCAGCGGAAAGCGGATGGAGGAGAATATTACCGGGCCTACCCGAATGATACGCTCAAATCGTTCTCCTGCCTGTACGCCCACGATGATGAGCAGTATGTCAACCACCTGTTCATCAAGCGTACCCTCTCGGTCATAGTCTGGGTCAACTTAGCCAAATTGCCCCTGCCTGCCCGATCAATGGAGCAGTTAAAACAGGATGTACGGAATCAGTTGCGCGAACTGGACTGCGTAGTGGAGCTGGGCCGATCGTTCGATCAAACCGTACAGGGGTCTACGGCTATTTATCCCGGCTTCGATGTATCGGGCTTGGAAGAACGCTATTTAACCTATCCGTACTGGGGCTTTAGGGTTGAAACTACAATTTACTTTGCTGATTTATGTTCCTGAACTTACTGCTTACCGCCCTCGTCGGCGCGGCCGGAGTCATTCTTTGCGAGAAGTGGAAGATTGATGACTACTTCAACACGCACGGCTACTGGTGTAAGTACTGGCCCGCCGAGCCGTGTTTGCTGTGCCGGGGCTTCTGGATGGGCTGTGCTGTTTTTATCCTCCTGACCCTATTACCGTACAGCGTATATTTGTTTGTACCCCTGGCGGCCATTCCCTTGCAGGTGTTACTAATTCGATTCTATAAACCATGAAACACGAAAATCGCAGGATCGTTGCTTTCGCAGGACTAGCCCTCATCTGGCTGTGCATCGGCGCTTTGCTGGGGTACAAATACGGCTATGAGCGGGGCAAAAAAGCCGTCTACAACAAAGTAGATTCACTACTGAGGAAACAAAAAACTATGCAAACCTACACCCTGCCTAAAGCCACCATCACCGTACACGATTCGCCCCGAACGCTGCCCGAATCCAGGCGCGTGGAGCAGTAAAGTACATTTGAGGTGCTGTAATTGGCAACTATGAAGTAACAATAAACGATATGTGACTATACAAATCCCACTCTAATTTTAGGGTGGGCTTTTTTTCTTAATTTTACCTCTATACCCCACTACCGGACGGTGCGCGGCTATTAAAAATCGCTTAACTGTCCCGGTGTTGCACTACGGACGGTGCGGCAATCCCCAACGCCAACCTTAACCGTCCATGATTGACCACGACGACCTTTTTTCAGAAAGTAAAATATTAGCTTCAATCGCTAGATTGTTAGCCGCCAATAAAGAATTTGGCGAATCCGTAATAAATACAAACAGTCGAATAGGTAAAACAGTACAAGAACAGCTTACCCTACTGGCTAAGTACAAAGTACAGTTAGAGGGATTAAGGGACAGTAAAGATGTCTTCGGATTCGCAAAGGAAATCAATGAAACAACCTCAGCAATTCGGGCAAACAACGGGATTTTATCCCAAAACAAATCATTAGTTGATTCCAACAACAAGGTAATTGAGCAGATGAGCAGCCGACTGGCTGAACTGCAAAAAGAGTACGAAACCCTAGACCTCACCCAAAAAAAGGACGTTGCCCGTAAGAAGGAAATCCAGCGGGAACTTACCTCAACCACCCGCGCTGTAACCTCCCTTACCAGTGCTACATCCGTAGCCGGTCGGACAGTTAAAGCCGCCGAAAACTCATTCGATGCCCTTAAGCAGCAGACTCGTGACCTGAAAAGGTCGCTGGACGCATTACCTAATAGTTACGACCGGGGCACAAATAAAATAAATGAACAGAACCGGGCGGCTGTTGCACTGAATGCACAGTATCAGAAAAATATTGCTTCGATCAATGCCATTGAACGAGGGCAAAAGAACTTTCGCGGTAATGTCGGCAACTATCCAACCGCCCAATCGTCCGGTTCTTCGCTGAGTAGTATTGGCTCACTGGCGGCTGGGGCGGCTGGTGTGGGTTCGGTGGCTATCGTTGCCGACAAAATCCTATCGGGATTAAAATCGGCCGGTGAAATTATTCTACAGTTTGATTCGCTGGATTCGGCCCTCAAAGTTGTCTCTAATGACACCAATTTATTTACCCAGCGTCAGGCGATGCTCAGTAAGGTGTCGGATGATTTGGGGCAGGACTTATCAGTTGTTGAAAAGACCTATACCAACCTAACGGCATCAAGCAAGGGCACCCGGCTAGAAGGCGAGGCAACGGATAAGATTTTTACCGCCATTACGGGTACGATGGGGCGGCTCAAAAAGCCGGGCCAAGACACGGAACGGGCGTTACTGGCAATAGGCCAAGTCATGAGTAAAGGTGTTTTGGCCAGCGAAGAATTAAGGGGGCAGTTGGGTGAAGTAATCCCAAATGCTTTTGGCATAGCCAGTAAAGCAATGGGCGTTACAACCCAGAAATTAGGCGATATGCTTAAAAACGGCGAAGTACTGGCTTCGGACTTCCTGCCCAAATTTGCTGCCGAACTCGAACGTACCTTCAACCCAAACCATGAACAGCGAGTGGAGGGGCTAGCCGCCAATTTAGCCCGCCTTCGGAATGAGAACGTTGAATGGCTGAAAAGCATCAACATTGGCGATAAGGCTGGTGAATTTATTGGCAATATCACTAAAATGGCCCGTTCGGTTCGGGAGTACTTTTCGCCTGCCTTTGTTGAGTCTACCCGCATTTTCAACGAGCAGACTGATTCCCTCAACACGCTGGAATCGACCATGCCGGGCTTACTTTCCCGCTACGATGAACTGAAAAGCAAATCCAAGCTATCCACCGATGAGCAGAAGGAGTTGCAGACGGTTATCAATAACCTGACAAGTTTAGCTCCCTCAGCCGCAACTGGCTTCGATGCCTATGGTAACGCGCTGGACATCAACAAGGGTAAGGTACTGTCGTTTACAGCCGCTCAACGGCAACTAAACGCCGAACTCAACAAACAGGCCATTGCAGACGTAACCCGACAAGCGGGCGCGGATATGTCCGTTATTCAGGATCGCCAGAAAAAGCTTAATAGCGGCAAAGAATTGAAGGGGCCTATAGCTAGGGTGTTCAGTGGAATGAATGACCGCTATCAGAGTATTTCCGATGAGCGAAGTAAAGAATTGCAGGGAGAGATTGACACGAAAAGTGAAAGCGTCATAAGCAAGGCTCGTCAGATTATGAGCATGGGTGGAGTAGTAAATGGAGCGCTACGAAAATACGTGGAAAACTCGTCTGACTATAGCGCGAAGCAACTGTTATTAATTGACGACTACAATAAGAAGATTACCGACAAACAGGCGGTTGCGGCTGACCTTTTCCAGAAGGGGGCCAAAAAACAGCGGGAAGTAGTGGTGAAGGAGATTGGCAAATTAAAGGCCGAGTTAGGCCAAATCATCAACCCAACGTTACCGGGCGAAAAGTCTGGTAGTGACAAACCCGAACTCAGTCAGGCAGCGGCCAATAAAGCCAAAGCAGCCGCCGAAAAACAGTTATCCGAATCGCTCAGAAAATCCCAATCCGTTACCGGCGATAAACTAGCCAATCTGGACAGCCAGCGTCAGGACGGGTTAATCACGGAGCAGCAGTTCATTGAAGATCGCCTAAAAATTACGCTGGATGGCCTTAATAATCGTCAGGCATTACTGGAAAAGGCAGGCAAGAAAGAGACAGACGATTATATCAATATTCAGAAAGAGAAGAAAAAAGCCGACACTGAATACAGCCGCTCACAGTTGCAACTTGACCTGAAAAGCAATAAGGGCAAAACGGACGCTTCACTAAGTGGGCTGGATAAACAGCGTAGCGAAGGCGATATGTCCGATTTGTCGTATATCGACAAGCGGCATGAGTTAATTGTGGCCGGAATCGAACGGGATCAGGTTACTTTGAGAGAAGCCGGGCAAGCCCAAACTGAACTGTTTAAGGCCACTGACACCGCTTTGCAGGCTGAACAGAGTGACTATCTGGATAAACGGTTACAGGCGATTAAAAAGTCATTCAAAGAGGAGCTAGGGGCTATCGGTGACAGCCTGAAAACCATTGACCAGCAGGCCGGGGCTGACTACGAAACCCGACTTGCCGAAAGCAAGGTTTTCTACAATAGTTTGCGGCAACAGGTTGAGGAGGCCGAAGCGAACGGGCGAATTTCACCAACCGATGCCCGTAACTCAATACAGCTTATTGATATAAATGAAACAAAGGCTGAACTGACCATTTTTCAGCAAATTATTGAGCAAAGTAAGACACTGACTCACTCATTTATCGACGATAGGATTGAACAACTTAAAAATTACATTGCCTTTTCTAATGGGTCCGAAAAGGAATTATTCGAATACAAAAAGGAGATAGCGGACTTAGAAAGGTTGCGTGAAAAAAGCGACGCTGACGACGCAATAGCCCTACAAAAGAAGGTAGCCGACAATGATATTGCGGTTACAGACAAAGTACACCAGAACAAAAAGCAGAAGTCTGCCGAAGAAAAGCAGATGGCCAGGGATGTTTTAAATGCCGCCATTCAGGGGGGTGCCTCATTGGTTAATGCCCTTTTTGAAAGTGGACAACAGGGTATTGCTACACAACAGGCAGATTTAGAAAAAAGGCAGGCATTCGAGTTAAGTCTAGTAGGCGACAGTGAAGCGGCTAAAGCAGCGATTCAGCAAAAATATCAGGCCGAAAAGAATGTTTTAGCCCACAAGGCCGATGTTGCTGCCAGGGAGTCTGCATTATTTAATATCGCTATTGCGGGGGCACAGGGCGTGTTGTCCGCTTTGGCATCCATCCCGCCGAACGTGCCCCTATCTTTCGTGATTGGTGGGCTGGCATTGGCGCAAGCCGCAATCGTGGCGAGCCGTCCCCTACCCCAATACTTCGCAGGAAAGAACATCGACGGAATCAGTAACGACACCTACGCCGGCCCAGCCATTGCCGGAGAGCGGGGGCGTGAGTTGTGGCATCATGACGGACAAGTTGATTTGCTTAATAAAGCGACGTTAATAAACGTGGGCCGAAATGATGTGATTTACCCGAACCACATTACCGAAATGATCCTTAATAAGCCTCGTATGTTTGATGCTCGC
Organism: Spirosoma spitsbergense DSM 19989; assembly: GCF_000374085.1. Classification (GTDB taxonomy): domain Bacteria; phylum Bacteroidota; class Bacteroidia; order Cytophagales; family Spirosomataceae; genus Spirosoma; species Spirosoma spitsbergense. Next base: position 22,388 of record NZ_KB893477.1, read on the forward strand.
AGTACGGCCAACTTCATAGCCGCCCAACAAAAGGCAGGTCAAAACATAAGCCGTCAGCGCGAATCTTATCAAGCTGGTTTAGCTGCAAATGCCTTCTCCAATGGCGGCCCCTCCGCTACGGCTATTGGCGAAGCGGTTGCTCACGCACTGGAAAACAACCCCAAGTACAGCCTGTCGTGGGATAAGAATGGGTTTAATATTCACGAACACGATGCCCATAATCGCCGGTTGATTCAGCGCAATAAGCACCAATTGGGTAAGAAGGGGGTGAGCGTGTAAGGGTTATGCTGCCCACTAGTGGGTTTAGGTCAGAACTAGTCGAAATTATCAGCAGTCGTAACGGCTTTTTTCAGTGAGGAAAGTCGCTCGTTTACCTTTTTATCAATGTTTCCATAGAATCTATCCAAGAATTTCTGACTAACGTAAGGGAATTTTTCTGCTGGAAATATGTAGGAGGTTCCCTGTACAGTAAAGCTGGAGAGTGTTACCCTGTATTTACCCTCAGCCGCATCAATGCTGACCACATGGTAAACGTTGTACGTTTGATTGTACAGGCCGGTTGATTCTACAAACGAAAGCGTACCCTTTCCTGACACTTCGCCTGTTGTTGCGTCGTTAACTTCGAGCAAATCTTTAGGTTGGTTGTAGGTCTTTAAAAACCACTTTCGCGCCCGTTTGAATATATCTACTTTACTGACACCTTCAGCTATCTCAACATGGCGAAAGGTTATCTTTCCAGTAGTGTCAACAGGCACTATGCCATTCAACTTGCCATTCTGAATAAACGTCCTTTGGGCGAATGAGAAAGTGGTCAGGCAGGCCGTCAGCACAATACTAAGCAGTAATTTCATGGCGCGAAACAAGTTTTTCTAACAAAGGTACTAGTTACAAGGTCGTAGCCAATTCGTGTAGGTACATGGAATAATGCCTTCAATAAAAAAAGCCCCTTAAGTTCGGGGCGTTATACTTATTAGCAGTTTTTTTGTATCCAATCGAAAAGCTCCTTTTTTGTAATTCCCATAGTTTTCAGATTGGTTTCGATATGGAAGAGAGGTATCTCCTTTTCAGCACCCCGGAATATAATGGGTCGGAAGCTTCCGGGACAAAGCCATTTTTCATGCGAGGCTTCGGTTGACTTGTAACTACACCCCTTAAATTTAAGAAAAGCAATCCAACAGGCAACCTTTACCGTTCTTAAGTTACCCATTAGACTGTTACATATTGCTCATTGAACTTGGTTTCGGCGGGAAGGTTGAAATCTTCAATCAACTTTTCCGTACTGAGAAACTGTGTATTGAGCAACTGCTTATCCAGGTATGGGCGACGTTTCCAGCCATACTGACGGAGCTCGTTCATGACCTGGGCTTCGGATAGATCAAGCAGACTGACCAAATAGTCCTTTGCCACAACCTCGGTAAGCATCAGTACCGCTTCCCGCTCGGTACTGCCATAGCCCGACAGGTTCAGCGAGGGCATATAAGCGATCATAAACTCACCATCCCGAAAGGTGACAACCCGGACTTTGATATGGGTACTCCGATCTTTACGGGAAAAGTTAATTTTTATAAACTCCTCATCGTTGTTATTGGCCATAATGGAGGCAGATAGAATTATCTTTAACTAATAAGAGTATATGTATTGTATATACAAATCAACAACATAATTCGGGAAATAGTAAGAATAAAACACAAATATATTTGCAAATAAATGACGACCACCTGACGTAGAAGTGACAGATATATGACAAAACAGGTTTAAAATAGCCAATCACTCAATGATGGGGCCGTTTGTAACTAACCTGTTGCTCAAATCGAACAGGTCACTATTTTTACACCCAGAAACTAGGCACATCATTCTCATGTCAGAAATTACACCAGAACAAATAGGGGAAATAATTAAGCAACTCCGAAAGGAACGGAATCTTACACAAACGGAATTAGGCGAAAAGATGGGTGTTAAGAAATCTTCTATTGCGCTCTACGAAAAGGGTAGAGACAACATTTCGTTATCAACGCTTAAGAGGATAGCATCCGCTTTAAACGCTGAGTTAACTATCAATATCACACTAAAATAGGGTAAAAAAATTTATACTTTAAGTTTGATTATATGTAAACTTTTTATTAATATTGTAAAGTCAACTAGTGACAGAAACGCTGCACAGTACCCTAAGCGGGTTGCCCGGCAAAGTAAGTAACTGACTGACTGCCAATAAAAAACCCCAATGCTAAGATTTCGACGTCCATAGCAAAGGGGCAAGTGTCACAATCTAACGGGTAAGTTAAAATGAACACAGACCAAAAGTACGGGTCAGACGCATCCGGCGCAACCCCAACTCCACCAGCGGCCCAAAACGGCCCCCAAACCCCTCCCCCGCCTGACAATCGGCAACCGATAGCCGAATCCGCGTCCTGTTCTGAATCGGAGATCAAGTTACCCCTTTCCGTTTGGGAATGTAGGGGTAATCTATCCGAGGTTGAATTAGTGTACTGGGCACTCGAAGGCTCAAAGCAATCCTACCTCAAAGACCTTGTAGAAGAGGCAAAAACACCGGATAGCCAGGAGTACGAAACGGCTGATTACTGCCTGACCAAGTTACAGGAGATTCAGAATAGCCTGTTTGGGTTAGTGGCTGGTCTGGCTTCCCGCCTGTCTTTATCCGCAAACGGGATGAGCCATGAATGAGCTGATAAAAATCACGCCTAACGAACAAGGTTCGTTAGTGGTAAGCTCACTCGACTACGCTACCGGACTGGAGATTCAGCACAAGAATCTATTAGAAACGATTCGTACCCATCAGGAGGCTATTGAATCAAACTTTGGAAGGGTTGCGTTTGAAACGGAACCCTTGGCAACGGGTGGAGGCAAGCAAAATAAACTGGTTGCCTACCTAACGGAAGATCAGGCTCTTTTTGTGGGTACGCTCAGCCGTAATTCTAAACGGGTCGTTGAATTTAAGGCAACGCTGGTTAAATCCTTTGCCGATGCCCGGCGACGCATTGAACCGCCCGCCCCCGTTATTTCTACCACGGAGCAGGTCTTACTGCAACTGGTCAGCCAGAGTAATCAAATACTAGCCAGCCAAAGCGAAATGCTGCTTTCGTTGCGGGCCGATGTGGACAGTATCATGCAAACCGGCCACAAACTACCGCCTAAACCGCCCCGCCGTTCATTGCCCGGCAAACAACTCGGTTTACCCGGAATGCCGCCCGGTCGCTCTTCCGGTTCAATGCGCCAAACCATTCACAGCCGAATACTGGACTACTGCCAGTTTCACCAAACCACTACGCAGGAGGTGTACAGCTACCTCTATAAGCGACTGTTTGAGGTGTACGGCGTAAATGCCCATCGGCTCATGCGAACGAGCGGGGAATCAGTGATTGATTCCATAGAACGTTACGGCCATCTGGACAAGGTGTACTCGCTGATTATGGCTGAACTGGCTTACAACGAAGAGTAATAACTTAATGAATCCCCAACCGCTGCGCCTTTTTTTCTTTCCCGTGTTGTTTTTCCTGCTGGCCGCTCTTGGTGTTCAGTGGGCTAGACACCGGGTAGAGCAAGGAAAGGGGGAGCATAACCAACCAATTATTTATCATGGAAAACAAACCACAACCCCAAGTTCCGATTACCCCGCTTTCTCTGTTGACCCGCCAACTGGCCGACTGGCAAAACCTATTGGCCGACCTCATCCAATTGCAAGGCGATGTTGAGAAGCAGGAGTATTGCCGCCGAAAAATAACGGCGTTAGTAGCGGAACTCAATGCCCTAAACAATCAGTAAGTACGAATTAAACCGCTAACAAGGCTGGCCGCTGTGCTGGCCTTGTTTAGCTAATATTTATGATATGAAAAATAACATCCCAAAAGAACACTGGTCATCAGCCGGTGTTTACCAGATTCTAAACACCGTAAATGGAAAATGCTATATCGGTTCTTCGCATAAACTTAATGATCGCGCCCGTGCTCACAGAAATCAACTGAATAGGGGCAAGCACCATAGTTTGTACTTAAGTAGCGCCTACAAAAAATACGGCCCCGACGCTTTTGAGTTTAATTTGCTGGAAGTAGTTGATATAGTTAATCAGCCGATTGGCTTACTGACGGACACCGAGGATAGACTTATAAAATTGCACAAAGCTAACAATCGGGCCTACGGCTATAATGTCCGGGAGGTTGCTGAATCGACTCTAGGTATGAAACAATCCGAAGAGTTTAGAGCAAAAAAACGACAACAGAAAATGAAAATAGACCACCCTTTTAGGGTAGACCAAAAAGGCGAAAAACACCCTGTAGCAAAACTTTCTAACAAAACCGCTAAAGAGATAAAAATATTAATAACTAAAGGCTGGCAAAACATAGCTATAGGCAAATACCTGAACATCAACAGTAGCTATGTGACTAACATTAAAAAAGGTGTATGTTGGCAGGCTATAACAATCACAAAAGAAGAAATTGAGCAGTATGATGAACCGGAAATCCCAGCCAGTCAAAAGCTCAATATTAAGCAGGTTAAGCAAATAAAATATTTACTATCAATTGGAGGTATGGTGATTGACATTGTTGAGCATTTCGGCTATAAATACAATACTGTTTTCTATATAAAAAATAACAAAACCCATACTCAAATCGAGCTTACACCTGCGGATTGTGAATTATTCAAAAAGACAATTCCTGCCGATTTTCTACAGGAAGCCAGAGGGCGGGTAGAGCTAAGAAATTTTAACATTTTGAGTGAAATGAACTCAAGAAGGAACTCTTCATTCTCTCCTATGACGAAGAAGAAGGTTATTATAATAAAGCAATTATTGGAAAGTAAGTCTTCCTTGTTGTCAATTCGTAAACGGTTTGGTATTACCGAAGAGTCAATTGTAAGAATTCGCAACGGCAAGCTATTTCCTTCTATTAGTATCCCAAATGCGGGAAATACACAATAGCGGCAAAAAGAAGGGGGGGGGGGGAGCATAAGCCCACTATTCGCCAGATTTACGGCGGTATTTGTCCTGTAGGTTGTAGATAAACGACCAAAATTCAAACGAAGGCGTATTGTCATTGACCGGCAACCCCTCGGTTAGTAACAAGAATTTATTTTTCTGGTAAGCTTCACGGATTGAATCGGAGACGCTATTACCTCCTCCTATTATGGGAGGGTCGATAGCCTGCATAAATTCTTCTTCAACCTCCATTCGCTTAGCATCCAATGTCGTGTCGTCAGGTTCTAGCAGTTCCGTAGCTTCTAAAATTAGAGCCCTATGTAGTCGTTCGCCCGCTTCCTTTTTTCTATCAGGAAAGTGGGTCGGAAACTTCTGTTCTAATGGTTCTAAAACTTTGTCATAAAGAGGACTGATACTACGAGCGTGTTCTTGATTTAAGCCTTGTTCGCTGAGCTGCTTTGCAAGCTCTTCAATACCAGTTGGCGAATAGTCTTCCCATTTTTGACTATCTTTTCCATTGACTGAAAATGAGTCAACCAAACAGCAAAGAGCCAATATATTAGGGGCGGCCTGTTTGAGTAGCAAGTCAAATAATAAGAAACGAAAGTTATTTACTGCCTTTATCTTAGATTCTATATTGTTGCCATCTAAAGACTCCATTAATGGCGCGAAGTGTTGGTCAATTTCTTCTGTTGTTAAGCCTATGCCTGACCCTGTTAAACTATGAAAATCATGGATAGCGCGTAGGTGTTCGGGCATCTTCTGACTGGATTCAAAAAAAACAACTTCTGCCCCTTCGTCTTTTTTTTTCAATAGCCCTTTTAGCGTTTCCTCATCATAATCACTGTGCGTTTGTCCGTCAACTGAATAGATCATACAAGCCAGTGGCAGCGACTCGACAGGGTTATAATTTATTAAGGATTCACTGAATAAGTTCTGTAAAGCATTTATTGCGTTTGTTGATTCGATTGAACTGTCATATCCCATCAGGGCTGATAGTAAATCAAAATGTTTGTCTATGTCGTCTAATGTTGAGCCTACTGCTGAATGAATCAGACTATAGTAACTAAATTCGGTTCGCCGTGATTCTGGCAATTTATAACAAGAATCATGTAGCAATGCCGTGGCGCCCGGTAGTGTTAAGGTAAACATGAGTTGAATATATTGCTTTATTGTATATTTACAGAACGGTGTAAAGGCGATAATGTAGCTCTTTAAACTGATCTGTTGAGGTAGTTAGACAACGGAACTGAAAGCTAAAGGAAAAGCGCATGAAAGGAATACAGCCACAGAGCAATTTTTTAGATTCAACTTAAAAACTTGTGATTACTTTTCCCTGATCGAGTCGGGCGTCGGCTCCACGCAGGACGATATCGACCGCCACTTCGATCAGATAATGGGCCTTGTGGGATCAGATGATCTGGATGCGCAGCTGACGGCCATTAACAACACCCGGTTCCTATTCGCTAACCTGCTGGGCAAACAGTACTCGGCCCGCTCGCTGGCGTTTTGCTGTTTGGTTGAAACGGTTGACGGGGAGAACTGGCCCGACTACTCTCCGGAGGGCATCGAGCGAATGTCGATTCAGCTGGATATTCCGGATGAGGTTGTGAGCCAGTACTGGGAAACTCTAAAAAAAAAATCTATGCCGAACTGAGTGAAGCCTTTCCGGATAACTTTCCGGATAGTGAGGCCGACCGCGTCAGTTTGCAGCAGCGGTTGCTGATGTTACAGATTGATGAGTTGCTCGATCCGGATAACCCAACGCTCGACGATCAGCGTAATACACTGGCCTACGAAATTCAGGAAAGTATCAAGCCGCCCGTTCTGAGTGGACCCGCCAGCCAGTTAAAAGCCATTCGGGAGGTGTACGTGAGTAATAAAATCGCGCTCCAGATGGAGCACTTGCCCGTTGACGACAATACGCCGAGTTTCGCGTTCTGGCAGTACCTGATTGCCGTCGACAAGAAATATAAAGCATCCCTTCCCCATGGCAACGCTAGTTAATCGATTCGGATTTATCCTGTTTTCGCAGTTCGGACCCCAGGCCAGTGATTTGCTGGGTATTCCCGATGGCGGGGCCTTTACGCCTGGTTCGGCTTCGGTCATTCTGGTACCGGGCGAAACGTACTCGTTTTACCTGGCCATGCCAGCGGGCCTTGCTTTCGATAATGGGGATATCGACCTAGTGACGGCTGAGGGGCTGTCGCTCGTTTTACCCGCTATCGGCACCCTAGCCGATCTGGCCGTTGGGCCGGGTGTGCTGCACTTTATTCCCCAGATTAGTATCCCTGCCGGTACCCTGTTGCCAGAAGTGTATTACCGGTTACGGCTCAATGTAGCGGGTGGCAATACACTCTTTTCCAACCGGCTCTGGCTGCGCCGGTCGGGCTATGAGCAAACCTCGGCCCTTTTTTCCTATCGTAACCGGTCGGCCATTGGCCCCATCGCCTACGATCTGCCCGCTATGAGTGATTTCCGGAATGTGCTACGGCTTAAGTGTGAAGCAGGTCTACCCCAGACCGAAAGCGAAAGCGAGGAGTACGAGCAGATTACCACTGGAATGAAGGTGCCTGTCAGCCTGCGCAGCCATTTGGCCCTGCCGTTCGTGTGTCCGCGCACGGATGCCATTGGCCACGAGGGCTGGCGGACGCTGCTGCTGCACAAGGACATTCAGATCAACGGGCGGGCGGTCAGCGTGAAAACCCAGTACTCGGATGGCGAAAGCGGACTGGGGATCAGCGACGGTAGTTTTCAGGTGTGGGACTCTTCTTACGCCATTGTTAACCGGTGTTAATCAAAGATTCCAGGCAAAACACGCGTTTTATGAAAAACCAGCTCCTCTACCTACTCCTTCTCATCCTGCCCCTTAGTTCACTTGCTCAAAAAACCTTTGTTCAGGATGGGAAGCTAAATGGCGTATTGCCCATAAATGAATCGGGTCGGGTTGTCTATCAGATTATTGAGCCCGTCGAGGGTGTATCAAAAGAGGAAATCTTCAAGCGTGCCCGAAAGTGGCTCATTGATACCTACACATCCCCAAAAAACGGATTACAACTCAACGATCCCGGTACCGGTGAACTCTCAAGTAAGGAGACTTTTTCAATCAACCCCAGTATAATGGGTATAGCTGTCCCTACTCAGGTAAGCCACTCCATCACCATAGACGTGAAAGATGGAAAGTACCGGGTATTGGTGAGTAATTTCTACGTTGTGGCCAATACCATTCAGGGGCCAATTGAAGCATTGAAAAATACGACCAAAGGCTTTGTTACAAGCATTTTCAAACTAACTGACAGCCACGTTATGGAGTTGCTGACATCGCTAAACAAGGCAACCCATACCGACACGGCAGATTTTTAAGCTGAGACTGGCCTTTCTTCTGCCCAATTTTGTATTTTTGACCTACCCCACTACGGACGGTGCGCGGCCATTGAAGCCTTTTTTGCCCCCGTCCGTCAATGATCAATTACGACGATCTTCTCAATGAATCCGGCATCCTGCGCAGTATTGCCAAACTGGAAGCCGCCAGCGTCAAATTTGCCGATACCGCCATTGCCCAGAACGAGCGGGCCAAACAGTCACTAGTTGGCCTCAGCAGCGAACTGGCTGACACCCGTGCCCAGATTGCGGGCCTCAACAACAACCAGAAGGGAGCCAGTACCAGCGTCAGCGGGCTGAAAGACGACGTAAAAAAACTCAGCGACGAGTACAAACGGCATCAGGAATTACTGGCCCGCAACCAGCAGTTCGTCGACCTCAACACCGCATCAGCCGGGGCACTCAAAAAGCGGCTGGCTGATCTAAAAACCGAATACGACAGTCTGGACCGTTCCGAAGCCCGGAACGTGGCCCGGAACAAAAAGCCAAGCCACGTCCTAAAGAATGTAAAGCGAAGACTCGTTTATAAAATTGCCTGCATTACTTTTTCATTTCCAATCAGGAATGATTCGTTTTTATTGGTCTCTGCGGCCTCCAGTGCTAATTTAGTATATGTCTGAGCTTCACTTACCTTTCCGGCCATTAGTGCCCAATAGGCTAAATTTCGGTAAACGAACTCCTTCGCACTATAGAAGCTGCCAGACTCAACTTTTGCTTTAGATGTGCTAAATTCCTCTTCTGGCTTAAGATAATCCCGGAATCCAAAAACGGCCCAATGTTTTCTTACTTTATCATAATACATGATAAAGAACATCTTTTTGTCAGTAGTAAGTTGTTTACCTAAAACCTTCTCGTTGGCTTTGATCTTACAAACAACTGAACCCGCAAACGCTTTCAAACCGGGAATGTCAGTTTCAACGACCTCTGCTTTAATGCCGCCGAAGTCAAGTAACTCACTCTCTGGTTTATAGTTAAAGGAGTAGTCTCGAATAGTTTTCTGGGCCTCTGCTTCGTTAATGGACTGGCAAGCTGTTAAAAACTTATTCAATTCTTCCTGTTGTGCGAAAGCAGCAAGAGGCAGTAAGAAGACAATTGAGAAACATAGGAATAATTTCATGGACGAAACAAGGTTTTCGCGCAAAGGTAATTGTTACGAGGTCGTAGCCAATTCGTGTAGGTACATTAGATACGAAAGGTCATAAAAAAGCCCCGCAGATTAAAAGCGGGGCTTTAGGGCTGTTATTTAAAAATAACCTCCATCTTTCCAATGCTTATTTTCTTCGAGCCACTTCAACAATGGCCCCATTAGTCCTAATTTAATTGCGTTACCAGTGGCAAAAATATAATCTACAGAATTATCGCCAACGTCTCGTACTGTAATTGTCCTTTCTCCGACCGGCCTCTTACCTGATAAAATATAGGCAGTAGTATCTCCTACCTTGATCCTGTCGATTACCTTGTGACTCCCTTCAATCAATTCGCACATAAAGATCAAATCAACTGTTGGGTAGTGATCGTCTAACTCGCCTATCATGCAAATTCAGGTACTAAGTGTGACGGCGGCACATTAACAGTTAAAGCCCTTGTGTCTCCCGTACTTAGCGCAGAACCAAATGCTTTGTTGTCCGTAATAGCTTTTAAGAATGAATGGCTGGTGTCTGTAGTGGTTAACTGAGTCCAACCTAGGAAGGCTAACTCGCACTCTAGTCCTTTACCATGCTTTTCTGCTGCAAGGCAGAAGCAAGTTAAAGCCTCTTCAATGGCGACCCCTAAATCAGCCTCATTTTTGCCGTATGTTTCAATACCGAGAAAGGGTATTTTGGCGTAAATTTTACCATCATCACCCGTCCTGTTCCATGTGGGCATAATGACGCTAACGGAAGACAATTCACTGCCAATCCGCGTGATTTCCATAGATATATTGACTTGCTGATCCATATCTCCGTCCGTAGAGTTGTGGTGATGACTACGGCAGACAGATGAAAGAAAGTAATAGACACGTCTTGCCAGCAAATTACTGGCAAGACTGCTACACCCGTTTCTCTATCGACTGCCTCTTAGCCGATATTAGATTTCGTGATGTTAGTTATAACAATGTAGATTTTGATGCTGATGCAGATGAACGTGCAGCAGATAAACATGCAGCAGGTGAACATGCAGCAGATGATCTACAAGCATTTAACGATGTAAAGAAACAAAAAGTTGGTAAAAAGAAACAGAAAAGAACTAGAAAAGACACAGTTGGACAAGAAACAGCAGAATAACAGAACGAAAAACAAGTAGCAGAAAGAAGATTGGCACTAAAAAGCTATCGATAAAACATTTCGACTTACAAAGACATATGAGTTAGGGCATTTAATGTTGCATGATGCCATATTAATGAGACAAGGCAGAATAGTATTTAGTGTTACAGCAACTGGCGAAATTCGTGTAGATACATTAAATGTAAAAACAACAGAGAAAAGAAAGAAATGGGCCAACTTTGAATATATCACAAGTGATGTGCGTATATTTGAATACACAAACCAAGTTCAACCAATGAGTACTAAAGAGCAGGTAGGAGAATTAATTAGAGAAACCCGCAAGGCGAAAGACTTCACTCAAAAGGAGTTAGGCGAGAAAATAGGGGTATCCGAATCTGCATTCAATCGTTACGAAAATGGAACATCAAACCTTTCGCTGGAAACAATTGAAAAGGTCGCCGGGGCAATGGGCCTCAAGGTCAGAATAATATTTGAGTAACGATTTTTTTAACTAAACACTTGCAATATATTTGAAGTTTACGTAATATTGTAAACAGTAAGACAAAGGAAAATCCTTTGTTAAGACACGGAAAACCCCAACGCGTCAGACTTGGCGGAACGAGCGTTGGGGCCGTGTAAACCTCAAACAGGTAGTTTAAATGTCTACGGAACAAAGTTACGTGGGTAAGGGGGATTCTGCAATCCCCAATCCACCAGCGGCCCAAAACGGCCCCCAAATCCCCCCCCCGCCTGACAATCGGCAACCGATAGTCGAATCCTCATCTTATTCCGAATCGGAGATCAAGTTACCCCTTTCCGTTTCGGAGCATAAGGGTAATCTATCCGAGGCTGAATTAGTGTACTGGGCACTGGAAGGCTCAAAGCAATCCTACCTCAAAGATTTGCTCGAGGAGGCAAAAACACCGGAAAGTCAGGAGTACGAAGCGGCTGATTACTGCCTGACCAAGTTACAGGAAATTCAGAATGACCTGTTTGGGTTAGTGACTGGTCTGGCTTCCCGCCTGTCTTTATCCGCGAACGGGATGAGCCATGAATGAGCTAATCAAAGTTTCCACCAACGGGCAAGGCTCGGAGGTGGTATCGGCTCGTGAGTTATATGATTTTCTTGAAGTCAAATCAAAGTTTGCTGATTGGATAAAAAACCGCATCATTAAGTACGGCTTTCTGGAAGATGAGGACTATGTACCGCTTTCTAAAAATTTAGAAAGCGGTGGTAAGGAATTTGACTACGCCCTGACGCTGGACATGGCCAAACAGTTATCAATGGTCGAGCGAAACGAGAAGGGTAAACAGGCCCGGTTGTATTTCATCGAGTGCGAAAAAGCCCTGCGTCAATCGGCCCCCGTTATTTCCACTACGGAACAGGTCTTACTGCAACTGGTCAGCCAGAGCAATCAGATACTAGCCAGCCAAAGCGAAATGCTTCTGTCTTTACGGGCCGACGTGGACAGCATCATGCATGGCGTGAAACCAGCCAGACCTACTGCCCGCCGTTCCTCATTGCCCGGTAAACAACTCGGTTTACCCGGAATGCCGCCCGGTCGTCAGCCCGGCCCATCCCTGCGTCAAACGATTCATGCCCGCGTGGTGGATTATAGCCACTCCCGCCAAGCCAGTACGAAGGAGGTTTACAATTTTCTCTATAAACAGCTCTTTTACGTCTACGGCATTGACGTGTACAGGCTAATGAAGGGGCCAGAGGAATCTATACTGGATGCTATAGAGCGTTACGGCCATTTAGACCGACTGTACTCGCTAATAATGGCCGAACTGACCTATACAGAAGAATAACAATAATTCAATGAATCCTTCATCGCTTCGTCCCTTCCTGCTCCCCGTGTTGTTTTTCCTGCTGGCCGCTCTTGGTGTTCAGTGGACTAGACACCGGGTAGAGCAAAGAAAGGGGGAGCACAACCAACCAATTATTTATCATGGAAAACCAACCACAACCCCAAGTTCCGATTACCCCGCTTTCTCTGTTGACCCGCCAATTGACCGGCTGGCAAAACCTGCTGGCCGACTTGATTACCGCTAATGCCCCAGACGACCAACGCCGTTATTGCCGCAAAAGAATAACGGCGTTGGTCGCGGAGTTAAAAAGCCTGGAAGATCAATGATGGCCACCCCGATTGCTAACCAGCCCCGTATATCTATTACAGGGCTGGTTAAACTGATTCGTAAGACGGAGCAGTATGAGCAGTGGAAACGGGCGGTGTTTATTCGGGACAGGTTCCAGTGTCAGGAGTGTGGTAAAAGGAATGGCAGGAAAAGAGTGATTGAAGCACATCACCTAATTGAGTTTTCCCAGCTCGTAAAGGATAATGGCATTCAGTCAGTGGAACAGGCGGTATCTTGTCCTGAGTTGTGGGAGGTATCCAACGGGCAAACACTGTGTGGCGATTGCCATAGACAAACAGATAGTTATCCAAAGAATTTTATAGACACTAAAAATAGCCATGCCAGTAAAAAAGATTCTTTCAGTAAGTGAAGTCAATTCGATTGTTGCTTCGTATCAACAAGGGCAAACTATTTTATTCATTGCCAATCAATTTGCGACTACCAGAAAAAGGGTTGCGGCTATTCTAAGGGAAAACGGAACAGAAAAGCGGTCTCATTGTGAACAGCAACGAAAATACCGTCTGAATGAAGCTTTTTTTGATAAGATTGATACTGAGGCAAAGGCTTATTTTTTGGGATTAATGTATGCTGATGGCCACAATGATAAGTCGGGTCGAAGGTTTTCTTTAGCCCTTCAATTAAGGGATAAGGCCATAGTTGAAACTTTCAAACAATGTCTTGACTATGAAGGGCCTTTGCTCTGTGACAATAGCAATCCGAACGTGTGTATTCTGACAGTTAGCAGCATAAGGCTATGTGCGCGGTTGACTGAGTTGGGGTGCATTCCTCGAAAGTCACTCATTCTTACATTCCCTGATTTCGTTGAGCCAAACCTTTTGCATCATTTTATCAGGGGTTATCTTGATGGTGATGGGTGGATTACATTTAGTGGTAGAAGTAAGCAGCCAACGATTGGAGCACTAGGAACTGATTCATTTATAAGAACACTGGCTGGTATTATTACCAAAAACGTATCGGTTAAGGCTACCATTCGGCCACACGACACTAGTAAAGGTATCTGCCGGGTTATGGTTTGCGGCTCAATCAAGTGCCGGAAATTTGCCGACTTTCTGTATAAAGACGCAACTATATTTCTTGAACGGAAAAAGGAGAGGGCTGATAGGATTTGCCCCGTAGGTCAATCAATTGGCGAACGGGATAGTCAGTCTAAGCTCACGAACGCAATGGTTGAGGCTATTCGTGCTGAACGTGCAGAAAAGGTTTCTAGGCTTGCGTTGTCTCAAAAATACGGGGTTTCACTATCGTCAATTGACCGGGTAATATACAAGCTGGCAAATTGGTGAGTTTTCCCTTAGAACTCTGTACTATATCATATATACTCACAATTTTCTAAACATTCTCTCAGTAGATCTCCTGTATGCTCCCCTAAAGTTGACTCCAACACTAAATTAATTCTAATCGCTTCTCGTGTCTCTTTGGGAGATAACAAAGCTTTGTCAATTTGAGTCATTATAAGGGGTCCAAATCCACCCACCTTATCTATCAGGTCATCTAACCCAGTAGCCATCTCATCAACATAAGGTTGCAAACATTGCTTACAATAGGTATGCCTGATACCTTGCGATATTTCAAGAGCCCTCTGATAGGTTTCCCCCAGCTTTTTAGCCACGAATACCAAGGCTTTTATGTTTGATGGTTGACCCGGAGGTCCTAAAGCAGTTTTCAGATGATTATTAACAAGATCAGAACCGGCTCCCGCAATTCTAATCATTTCTTGGTATTTCAAATCAGCCCAATCGAAAACATTTGCAGTTGTTAAAACTTCCCCTTCACTGAATTTAAACCTCAAGCGATGTTCCTCCCGTAAATCTGAGCGCCTATCTACTTCATCAGACAGGACCTGAGCAAAGAAGTAGTGTTCCCAACCTAGTGGTTGTTCTAAGATTAACCTTAATGCTTTTCCGCTGATCCCCTCAGGTATTGACTCTTTAGCTGAACTCAGTCGCTGGATTGCCAACAGACCTTCTTTCATCTGATGGGCAAACTGAAGTCTCAATGTTTGAATAATTGCTTGCGCATATTCAAATTCGTGAGTCCAAACCATATCTACAGAACGGACCTGGCGAATAAACTCGAACACTTTGGTATCCGAAACGGCACCATCGAATTTTGCTTCGGGATTCTGTTCCCAAATCGGCAGAAGTGGTAATACTCTCTTATCAACAAAGGCATAGATCGGAATACCTTTGGCACGGGCAGTAAGGTATTCTAAATTAGTAACAGATTTAGCCGTTTTGTCATCAACGTAACCATATCTACCGCCAATTACCAGGATTAATATATCGGCATCTCTATCGACTCGACGCCGACAATTTTCAATTGTATTTGCGTCGGGATCAACTGGGAAGCTATCAAACTCTGATGCTAGTGCATTGTAACCAAGTTCTTTTTCAATAAAGTTTACTAAGTCTTGCCGAATATCACGTAAATCATAATACGTCGAGCTAATCATTACTGTAGGAGCATTTTTTGCCATATCAGACTTATTAAGCTTTGAGAGAAGCCTAAATTTAGCATATGTCCTTATCATTTAATGTACTTTAGGCACAAACGAACTTGCCTTATCATTGTGAAGTCGAATTTAGATGAACAATCTGCTCCTTATAGAATCGCAGAGGGTGATTAGTTGGAAGCTGATTCAATAAAGTAAGCCCGAACCGAAATTCGGGCTTTTTCATTAATTTTGACCTACCCCACTACGGACGGTGCGGCCCTTAATAATCCTTTTGGCCCCCGTTCCGTATGGATTCCCAGATATTATTTTCAGACCTAGCCGACCAATCCGGCATTTTACGGGCAATTGAACTGCTTCAAAAAGCCAACGAGAAGTTTGGCGATTCCGCCGTCGCCACTAACGAGCGTATCAGTAAGTCGCTGGCTGGCTTGCTAACTGACCTTAATAAAGCCCGTGAATCGGTTTCCTCCTTCAATAACACCCAAAAAGGAGCGGGTGATAAGTTTGGCAAAATCAATCAGAGTGGCCAAGAACTCATTACTACGTACAAAAGCCTGAATGGTACACTTGCTCAGAATAAGTCGGCTGTTGAGGCTAACAACCGGGTTATTGACCAAATGCAAAAGCGGCTGGCGATACTTCAAGATGAGTACGAAAAGTTAGATTTTGCCAAAAAGGAGGACACAAAGCGTAGTAAGGAAATTCAGCGCGAACTAACGACAACCACCCGCGCTGTGAATGGCCTATCGACTGCTACTAATAGTTCCAGTAGAAGCGTTAGAGCCGCCGAAGGTTCAACCGATGCCCTAAAACAGTCAGTCAGAGATTTGAAGCGGCAACTGGACGGATTACCTGACGCTTACAAAAAAGGCACTGGACAGATTAATGAGCAGAACCGGGCGGCTGTCAAACTGAATCAGCAATACCAACAACAGGTAACATTGTTGGGTAAAATCGAGAAGGGCCAACAGATACACACCCGAAACGTCGGCAATTATCCCAAAGGGGGCGGGGCACTTAGTTCACTGGGAGACCTGACAGGACTAGGGACATACGGCACGGCGGCTGGTGTTGGTACGGCTATTATTAGCGCGGGTTCGGCCATTATTGAAGTTGGGCAGAATTACGAACGATTGGCGTTGCTGACTGAAAATGCACTGAAAAATAACAAGAAAGCCGCAGCCGAAGCGAACGCTCTTATTATTGATTTTGCCAACCATAGTCCCGCCGAAATTGAGGAGGTTACCGACGCATTTAATCGACTGGTTACGGCGGGTATTATCCCCACTAAAGAGCAGTTAGAACAAATATCTGACATTGCCATTGCCAAGCGTAAAACCATTATGGACTACGTGGAGGCTATTGCGGATGCGGAGCAAGGGCAATACCGACGGTTGGAAGAATTTGGGATTAACGCCAGCAAGTCAGGGGATAAAGTAATTTTTACGTATAACGGTGTCCGTACTGTCGTTGAAGATAACAGTAAGGCCATTAGTGATTACCTGATTAACTTGGGTAAGGTGCCGGGAATAATGGGGGCGACAGAAAAGGTGGCCGAAAGTTTTTCGGGCCGTTGGTCAACCACTAAGGATGCTATAAAGGGAGTGGCAAGTAATATTTTTCAGCTACTTCTACCCGCTTTAAATGCAGCCTTATGGCTCCTAAATAAAGGTACCGATAAACTAGGCACGTTCACCGCTGGACTTAAGGCATTATATGCCGAAGGAAATCGGCGGGGCGGGGTAATTGGTGGTGCCTACGGGGTGGCTATGGGTGTCCTGAGTCCTAGTACTGCAATGACTATCGGCAGGGCTACTCAGGCGGCTCAAGCATCAACGGGAACCAGTGAGTTAGATGCTTATCGTAAAAAGGAAGAAATACAGCAGAAAATCAATGATGCGAATCGCAAAAAAGCGGAAGCGGCCACCAAAGCCCAAAAGGATGCCGACAAAAATCTGAGAGAAAGTATCTCCAATCAGAAAGCAGCCAGCGACCAATCCTTAGCGGCTAACGAAGCAGCCCAACAGGATGGACTAATATCCGAACGTAAGTTCATATCCGAACGTCAACGCATCACCATTTCGGGCATAAATGAACGATTAACAATGCTTCGTTCAGCCGGAAAGTCAGAAACCGATGACTATAAAAAGCTACTGACTGACAAAATTGACGCGCAAAATCAGTACAAACGCGATTCCCTCAAACTATCATTATCCGAATCGAAAGCTGATGCCAACAAAGCAATTGCCGGATTGGCAGTCGACAATCAAGATGGCAACCTATCCGATTCTGATTTTGCGGAACGTAAACGAGGGGTGATGGTTGCTTCGCTCAATGAACAAAAAGCGATTCTGGCTTTAGCGGGTCAGGCTCAGAGTAAACTGAGTCAGAATATTGACAGAGAGTTGTTAGAGGTCGATACTGATTACTATCGTGAAAAACTAAAGATTGCCAAAGCAGCTTGGAAACAGGAATTAATGGCAACGGGTGAAGCATTACGCGAAATCGACCACCAAACTGCAAAGGAGTACGACGATCAACTTGTCAAGATTAACCAGTTTTATAATGAGAAACGTAAACTGGTTCGGGGCGATGTAGCCGCTAAAAAGATAAGTCAGGATGAGGGTGATCGCCTTGCTGGTTTACTGGACATTAACGAACTGAGAGATCAGGTTCAGGCGGCTCAACTTGCCTATGACAAAGATCAGATTAATAGCAATACTTTAACTGAATCCAAGATACAGGATTTAGAGAAATATAAATCAGCCAGTGATCGAACGATAAGAGAAATCCAGTCGGCTGATGAACAGATTGCGGCCCTGAAAAAACAGCGTGAACAGGATGCGGCCAATGACAAGATAGCACTCGACAAAAAGAAATCTGATAACGCTATTGCTCAGTCCAATAAAGAGGATTCTAACGATGAGGAAAATAAGAAAAAGCAGAAAGCCAGAAGAGAGCAGCTAGCCGATGCCGCCGTTGCCATCGCTCAAACGCTGGTTGACGGCCTGTTTGATAATCAACAACAGGAAACTCAGAATAAGATTACAGCCCTTGATAAACAGCAATCATATGAATTAAGTGTTGTTGGTGATAACGAAGCGGCCAAAACTGCCATTCAGCAGAAATACGATGCACAACGGAAAGCCCTCCAAAGGCAGGAGGACGTAGCCGCAAAAAATAAAGCCATTTTCGATATAATACTCAACACCGCCGTATCAGTTTCCAAGGTTGTAGCTAATCCAATATTGGCCTTTTTAGTGGCTGGATTAGGAGCCGTGCAATTAGGCTTAGTTCTTTCACGCCCCCTCCCTGCTTATTTTGCGGGCAAGAACCTGGAAGGGGCCGCAAAAGACACTTACGCCGGGCCTGCCTGGGCGGGTGATCGAGGCCGGGAAATCTGGCAACATGACGGCCAAGTCGATGTAGTCGACAAACCGACAATCATCGACGTGGGTCGTACTGATGTGATCTATCCCAACCACATCACCGAGCGGCTACTGCGGGGCGATTACGCCGAAGGCAGTCAGATCATGCAGCGCACAGCCCGCTCCCGCCAACTGTCGGGTAATTTGTCCCGCAGCCGGGATAACCACCAGGCATCACTGATTGCCCGCGCCATGAGCGGAGTCGGACAATCAGGTAACGGAGTGGCTTCGGAGATTAAGAAAGGGTTTGAGCAGGTCGAGGTGCATCAGTGGCACGTTCGGAACGGGCAATTAGTGGACCTGGTCACTACGCAGCACAACCGGCGTAACGCCCAGCAGAAAAAACACCAACTCGGCAGCAAATAAAATGGCACAGACATTTTTTAGACTTAAAACAGCCGTCCTGACAATAGGCGTCACCGAGCCGGTCGCCATTTCGCCCACCATTGCCGAGCCGGTAAAATGGTCCGACGTTCCGTTGACGGGCTCTGTTGACGAGAAATATCACGGATTCAATTACAACTATTCGGAGGGTGACCTGAAGCTGGATTTTGTTTGTGAATCGTCTCACAAATTACTATCCCAGCAGTATTACCGGTATGGTACCGATGCGGTGGTACAATTTCAGGTTGTTGAAGTAGACAGGGATGGCACGGAAATGATTGATTATGACGGACGGCTGGATTTCGATACGATTGATATTCAACCCGGACGGGTATCAATCAGTATCGTCACCAACGACGACCATACCCGGCTCAATGCCCGCTGGGAAACGCCCATCAGTCTGGAAAGTATAGTGACAATGGATAACGCGGCAATCGGAAAAACACCGACCACGGAAATCCTGCTTTTGGGACAGACAATTCACGAAAGCGGGGAATTCCACAAGGCCGAAAAGTTCGTTGAAAGCCATGCTTATACCGATGGGGTTGGCGTGGGGGGTATATTTTACCTGCTGCCAAAAATGTACTTTCCGGCCAGCCCAACACCTGTTATTGCCCCCGCCGTACCCGCCATTCCTGAACTCTCGAACCTGAAAGGAGTCAATTACCTGTATGGGGATGTGAGCCCCGCTACCTTCGATCCGCCTGCATTGCTTGGCCCCACTGATACAGCCGGAGAGTACCATATCGAAATCGACTGGCTATTCTCGATTAACGTTTCCATTACCAACAACACACTAAATTCAATCTATAAATCAAAGTTCGGCATACTCAATTTTCAGCCTGTCGTCGTTATTCAGAAACCAAATCAGCCCATTCAGGCCGTTGCCCTTTGTCCGCCAAAATCAGGAAATGGATTTATCAACAGCGTGGAGCACTCATTTTCGGGCGTTTACCGGGCCGATCTGACGCTGCCCATCGGAACGCAGGTATTCGTCTATACCAAAATCGTGGCCACGTCCGTGCACGCGCTGAAACGGATGGAATTCTACGTGGAGACCAGCAACCTGCGCATCCTGATCGACCGCAGGACGCGGGCAGCAGCCAGCAAAACAAAAGCCTACTTACTGCCCGATGCCCTGCGCCATGTGTTCGGGGCGATTACCTCCAACATTGATTCAGTCACTCAGTCGGGAACCGTACATGGCGAATTGATTGATAAGGCGAATGTCAACCAGGCGATGGACGGCTACGCCACCGAGTACGCCATCACGTCGGGCAATCAACTGCGCGGCCTGGCCAAAGTGCCCACCTTCACGGCTAAACAACTAATGGAGACCCTTTGGGCTCAGCACGCAGCGGGTTTGTTGTATGAAAAAGACTTAACCACCGGGGTGCAGTCCATGCGCATCGAGGAGGGGACCTGGTTTTACCGGGGTGGTGAAATTGCGGTAATCGACGAAGTGTTTGAGTATTCAGAAGAGCCCGATTTGGATCTGCTGTTCAATCAGATTGAGGTGGGTTACGAAAAGTATCCGGATTCGGGAGCAGGCGTGGCCGACGAGTTTAACACGGCCCACACCTACCAGACCCCGCTGGTCAACCGGGTTGCAACACTGGAAATACTCTGCCCGCTTATTGCCGCAGGTACCGCCATTGAGGCTGCCCGGCGGCTGGGCATTAAACAGGTGGTGAACGGCGTAGAGGTGTCAACCACCAGCGACGCGGGTAGTTACGACGACGACGGGTTTCTGCTGCACGTGGCACCGCTGTCACACCCCGATACGGTGAGTTTCATTATCGCCCAACCGACGCCTGCCAAACCCTACCCGGCCCATTACGTACAGTTCACTAACGCGGTCATTAACGGCAATCCCGGCGGTATCGTGCTCTATTATGGTGATACCGTTGTTTTTTCGGGAACCGGCACGGCCAACGACGGCGTACCGTACAGAGTGGTTGGCGTACGACTGGAGACGTTTTCCAGTTTCAGTGCCATCCCAACCTATGAGATGCAGGCCACTACGCCCATGGTAGCCGGTGGGCCCTATGCCTGCTCGTGGCAATTCGGGGGAAAATCGGTGAAACTGCGCAGCAATGAGCGACTCATTGTGCAGGGAGTGGCTGACCCGGAAACGGCCTATAATCTGGAACTTTCACCCGCCCGGATGCTCCGCCGACATGCGCCATTCATCTCATCAGGATTGGCCTACAAAAAGCCGGTTGATCTGATAAAATGCACGGCCTATAAGCAAAGCAGCAAAGTCAGCACTCAGGTGCGCCCCGCAAGCCCCCCCCTGCCCGGCGACCGCGATAAACAACTGATCCGCGAAACGGGAAACATTGCACTGGGTGCCTTCGAGGGCTTTGACCATCTGTTTCAACCCGAACTTATCAAAGCTAAAGTCAGAATCACTCGCCAGACGCGCCGGGCTATTTTTGCGGCCCTCAAAAACCAGGGGCCGGATGATGTTCGCTGCGGCTACCTGACGGTAATCAATCCAGAGGGAGAGCAGGTGAATGGCTACCTGCGAAGCATCACCTACCGGGATTCCTCAGAGGTAGCCGATATAGTGCTCCGCAAAAGGAGCATGACTCCGGCGGGCAATCTGCCCGGTGAAGATTGCAGTCTGTTTTTTGACTGGACGCTGAACCGATTCACCATTGACCCAAAGGCTAATCCTGATAAATTCCTGTTCTGCCGTTTCTCCGATTTTAAGCCTGCCTAATTTGCCGATTCAGAAAAACGACTTATTTTTGATTCAATAACGCTTTCACTACGGACGGTGAAGCCGCTGATAACCATCCCCCTTTCAGCCGCTCACCAGTCCAATGCAAATCCAAGACTTAGAGGATGGCGAGTTCCTCAACAACGCCAGGGAGAAGATCAACGACGCGTTCGGGGAGATTCCGGTGCTGTATAATATTGATGCGGCTGGTAATCTGCTGGTCACTAAGCACAGCGGGGAAACGTTAATCGTACCATTCAAAAACTATTTTGCCCTGCTGACGACCGTTTTTAATTCGGTATCGGTCGGGCTGGCCACGCCGTTAGTGGCTGGAAAAGTTTTGCTGGTCGATGATGACATCCCGGATCAGGCCGAATCGAGCGGGCGGGTACTGTCGGCCGCCCAGGTAATAGCCCGGATTGATGAGGCAACGGCCACGCTGCCGCCCAATATCAATAACCCCGCCGAGGATCAGACCTTAGTACTGCATTACAATACACTTAAAGCTAAGTATGAATTAGTCAACAAGGGGATACTTACGCTGCTAACCGCCCTTGGCAATACGGACAAAAATACCGTGCTGAATAATCTCTTCACGGCGGCTACCAATGATCTGCTTGGTTCCTGGTTCACCCTGCTTGCCAGGCAGGCCAATGACACTGCCATCGGGATTTTATGCCAGAAACTCACCCTGCTGGGTTGCGGGGGCGGTACATCACCCGGCACGACAGCATTGTTGAAAGTAAAAGAAATTCGCTGTTTTCAGGAGCCGATTTTAACCATCCTCAAAGAAGCGATTCAGAATTACCACCTGGCGAATCAGGCGATCAGTTTCGACAAGACTAATTTTCTGACACCGGGCATTCAGCTATTCGACAAGAATAGTATCCACAACACCCCCCAAAAGTACATCACTGACGAGGGCATTGAGGTCGGCGACGCCAATCTGATTATCTCCCATCCAGTCCCGGTTAAAGAACTCACTCCCTATACCCCCAACGTAGACGGTCAGTACGTCGCATTTTTCAACAAGGCTGGGCAATCAACGGGCGGGGCCGCGCTGGTACGCGACCGGGCCACGTTCGTTACCACGGCCGGTACTGACCACATAAAAGTCAGTATTCCCCTGTCGGAGGTATACCGCTTCATGCTGGTCGAAGGGGAGGTTTTGCCTGACCTGTACACGCCGTTTGTGCTGGATTTTCAGGGTGAGAGTCAGCAGGGACGTGATGCACTGGCTCAGGGATACAGGCTCGACTCGTTGGCTCCCCGGCTCACCACTGGCCAGCAGCTATTCAATTATTTGGATCTGGGAAATCAGCCCAACAGCCTGATTGACGAGGGTTCGACCATCACCGATTACGCGGGCTACACAGTTTCCCATTTTATACCGGTAACACCCAACACGGTGTACGTCACGACCGATAGTCAGTACGTCGGCTTTTTTAGTGTCAACCGGAAGCCACGCAGGGGAGTACGTTACGACCGGGGTCCTAGCTCGGCCTTTACGACCGGGCCGGACACCTACTTTGTGCGGCTAGCAATACCCAATTCCCTGCTGGCTACTTATGGCCTGGTGAAAGGAAGCGTTTTACCGGCTAATCTTTTACCCTACAAACTTTCTCTCAACGTGACCACTCCCCAGGGCGATGCGGCCCAGCAATCCGCCAATGCGGCCCTGTCGGCCAGTAACGCACTTTCGCAGCTTATCGTCGTTTCGCAGCAACTCTTCAACAACGACCCATTAGTCACAACGCCGAACACATTCGAGTACGTCAACGGAACGCCCGAAGCCAATGGCGGCTATACGCTGTCGGGACTAATCCCGGCCAAACCCCTGACCTGGTATTCTCCCACGTTCCGGGCGTTCGCTTCCTACTACGATGCCAATCAGCAGAAACTAGGCGTCGGGGCAAACTACGACCGGGTGGATGGCATGGGCAATCCCCAGTTACCCTTCAAGACCACTGCCGAAACGGCGTTTTTCAAATGCAGTGTTCCGACCAGCCTGCTGGCTACGTTTATGGTGGTGGAAGGGCTGGTGTTACCGACCATATATCAGGCTTTCGGCGGTACTACGTCCAAGTATCTACGGGTTGATACGAATCAGATCGGCAAAAAGGCTCTTGTTACAGGCACCTCTATTGCCACATTGATTCAGGGTGGTCAGTACGAAGCCGCCTGCAAGAATTTGGGCATATACGTGATGAACTTTTCGGAGGGCGGCTCGTGCGTCCGAATTAGCAGAAAAGACGGAACCTTTGATGGCAACTCGTACATCTCAAAAGCCTTATGCATGGCGGCTACATCGGCGGAGAAAGAGGAGTTTATCGCCAATTATGAATCGTTCTACAAGCCCAAATTCAATCCGGCCTTTGGGGTTCCCGATACGCTGAGCGACACCGAAAAAGCCAAAATCAGATCAAGTAGCTACGAAACGAAAATTATCCCCTACTACGATTCCGCCAACCCGCTGTTTGGTCCGCCCGATCTGTTGATTTTCGACCATGGTTTCAACGATAATACATTCCCCAATGACACTGATCTGGATTGGGAGCAGGCACCCGCCGACCCCTTCGACCGTCGTTGCTTCATTGGGGCCATGAACTACGTTATCCGTGAAATTCAGAAAAAATACCCCCGCGCTAAAATGGCGTTCGTTTCGCACTACGAACACGAACTATACCCGCGTGTGGTGAAAGCGCAGCAGTTTTTGGCAACCCGGTACAACTTCCCGATTCTAAGATTGGATCAGGTTATGGGCTACTCCCAGCAGAAAGTGCCCAACACCCAGCAGTACTGGGTACAATCAGACTGGTCTCCCTACACAGCTGGGAAAGACACCTCGGTCGATATGTCCGCCCTGCAATTCGCCCTGCCCGATAACCTGCATTTTGGGTCTGACTCAACGGGCTTTGCCGTTCGCAAGGCAACCGGATTTCTCGAACCGTTCCTCAAAACTACCGTATTCTAAGCCATGCCAATCGACACAAATACCGTACTGGATCGAAAGGCCGTCCTGGTGGAAAACCCCCTCACCGGGGTGTTAGACAGGTATGTCCTCCAGTACGGGCAGGTTGTCAAAGAGGGCGACCTGATTGATGTCAGCCAGTTAATTCGCTATCAGCCGGGTTACGATGAGCAGGGTCGCTCGTTTGCTCAGTTGCCCAATTGCGGGGCACCAATTAACCCAACGCCAACCAGCGGTCACGCACTAAGCAGCAGCAACTTCACCGGGCATTTCGCCTACAGCGTTCCGGCTGGCAATCCCCCGCCAACACTCAGTCAGCAGCCGCCCGACGTGACGCTGGCCACCTACGGCCAGCAGAGCATAGCCCTGCCAGAGGGAACCTTCGCGGACAATTCAGGCGATACCCACACCATTACGGGGTATTCGGTGAACCACGACACCCCGCTACCAAGCGGGGTAAGTGTAGACGTCTCGACGGGGGAAATAACCATTCCGGCCAGTTTCGCTAACCAGAGCATTCGGCTGGGCTGGAAATACACCGACAGCGCGGGCCAATCGGTGTACGCGGATTTTCTGTTTACCGAAGCCCGGCCCAACCGGGCCCCAGTGCTTGTAACTCCGACCGGCTCCCTGTCGTCTGACTTTGGCAAGCCGTTCAGTTTCCCGTTTCCAGCCGCCATGTTTTCCGATCCGGATGGTGATGCGCTAACCTGGAGCCTGCTCTACGCCACGGCATTGGCCGGGCCGTACGGCGCGTTGCCGGACTGGTGTTCGTTCGACGTTCTGACGCGCATGTTCACTGGCACGAGCCGGGAGAAACAGCCACGCTATTTCCGTAAGCAGGTCACAGACGGCAAGGCCGATCCGGTACACGATGACTTTACGTTTAACACCATCGCCGATAGTATCGAGTTGATTCGTCGCAAATTCATCTACCAACCCGCGTCGGGTAATGATCCGGGCCAGCAGGATGAGGTGTACTTAATCCGCATGAAACTGTGGCAGGCCAATGACCTGACCGTGCCGGTTCTAAGGACCAAAAACGAAGCGGAAGCCAACTGGCGGTCGCCATGGGGTGAAATGTACCCAACCCAGGGCGTATACTCGGATTACAACGAGGGTTTGCACTACTACTTCCTGGCCAATCTGGGCCTTGTCGGGCAGAATCCGACCAGATCGATCTGGCAGTTTAAAGCCAGTATCGACGCGCCCGATTCGGAGCTGATTGAGATTCGCTATACCTATCCGACTTCGCCTGATTTGGGCACGCAGGTTTACCCCGTTACTACTTAATTATTCATATGAGACAGCACATTATTTATGATGATGGCCTGTTGACCGGCCTATTCAGCGAGGAGCAGGTTCGGGCTATGTACAACCAGCCGACACCAGTACCGCCACCGGCACCGGCAAAAAAGCCCGTTTTCGGTCACCCGCGAACGCAGGTAGGTATACGCGACAACCTGCCGGTATTTTCATCGGCAGCCACCAAAGGCGTTTTTCTTCGCATTACCGAGAATCCCGATGCGATTGTACCCAAAGGTGCGAATATGGCGTATGATGTTTTGCCCGGTGTAAAGAAGTTAACGGGTGAAGAAACAGGTAACTACGGACAGGATGCCCCGAAAGGTTTCGTGAAGCCAGACGGCTACCGGGTTCGCTACTTCGGGGGCCGGAAAGACGAACCGTACTACGAACAGTCGGATTTGCCCGACGAGCAGCCTACCGGTACTATTCTAACTACCAACACGCACTCGCTGAGTGCCCAAAACTTCACCGGTCACTATGGCATCGTACGCACTGAAAATTAACAACCCGAATGACGGTATCGCGGGCTGGCCAAAAGACACCGAAATGATGCTTCGCTACGACGATTTGACCTGCCAACAAGAGGAAAGCAATGTGCTGGGCCGATTCGCCACGTTCGAGGATTTGCTACCCTTTGTGGTGCCGGTCACCAATCTGGGGGCGCAGCGCGATTGTGGCACGACTGCACCGCCGAGTAGCGCAAATACGAGCAGTGACGGCGAATTTCAGGGTGATTATTCGGTACCAAACTAACCAAACACAATGAAACAGATAATCAAACTTAGCCTGGTTCTCTCCCTGTTGCTACCGGGAATAGTTTCGGGGCAATTTCTGAACTACGGCAAATTCAAGCTCAACGGCGAAACGCTCTACCGGCCCGAAGCAGCCCCCAATAGCCAAAACTATTACGGCACGACTCCCGTAACGTCATTGCCTTCCGGGGCAGTGTCGCTGAACGGAGCGTCTAACATTCGACGGCCCTGGTTGCCCTCACCGGGCAAACGTAATTTCCAGCTTGTCGATATGGGGGGTAGCAAATCGAAATACTTTCTGAGTATCGACTTCCGGCCTGACTACATCTCCCATCAGCAATGGCTCAATGCGGGGGTGACAAGATTGTCCCAATGGACCAGCGACCAGACCGGGGGGTTGTACCCTTTTTCGGGCGTACCGGATAACAAAAAGTTTCTCTACCTGACCGAATCGGGGCTTAATGGCGATTACGAGGGCTACTACTACTGGCAGAAAAACCTAGCCGACATCGAACAGCGGTTCATCAGCACGGTACCCGGATACGGGCCGGGCGTTATTGTGTTTCCGAATCTGGAAACGAGTAACTATTGGGAACGGCGGTACCACGGCGACAATAACGGCGCAGGTAACATAGGCCACTACCCTCCCTGGCCGCAAATTAAGAACGATGTCGTTCAACTCGAATCGCAGCCGGGTAACATGACGGTGGAGCAGCTATTCAATTCCGGTGTATTCTACCAGGAAATTGCGGTTCGTCGGCAAAACCGACTGAAAGTCCTGCTGAAAGTTATCAAGCGCAACGGAGCCGATACGGGCCTGGGTTCGTCGGCCTATCAGGGTGATCCGAATACGAATACACTGACTACTGCCACGCGCTTTCTCGACGAAGGTAGTGCAAACGTGGGCAATATCGGGGGCGGCAACGGTTCCATCACCCTCAACGGGCGTACCTATACCGGTATGACGGGTAGTTTCTGGAGCGAGGAAACGGTGAATCTAAACTACTACTACTATTTCGATTGCCGCATCAATGGGGTTGTTCTCAACGATGCAGACTACGAAAACCCCAACCATCCCTACGCCAATATCAGCACGGCGGTAGAGCTCTACAAACTGATTCAGGATCCGAATCCCGTAGCCCGCGAAGTCGGCCACTGGCTGGGTAATGACCGTCTGCTTCGGCAGGTACACGGGGGTAATTTGATCCCATCCGTCAGGATGACCGAACTTCATTACGAAGGGGGTGCCCGGTGGCCGAAGCCCTTCGGGGCGATCTACCCCTGGGGTGATCCGGCTAAAATCTGGCTACCGCCCGTCACCATGCGCACCATCTATATGGTGAATCACTTCCTGGAGGGCGAAACAGATAAGGCCGGGTTTCACATTTTCTACGCGGCCGGTAGCCCCAACCAGGGCATACTATACAACCTGACCAGTCAGGCGAATCTGAATCATGAGTTTCATACGCTGGACGCTTTGTTTGCGGCCCGGCGCGATATGGAAACCATTATCGATAAGATTTCCGGCTCCACGTTGGTAACGCAACTCGATATACGGGTAGGCAATACCGGAAACTTCGAGAGCCTGAACGGCGTGGATTCCTGGAATCAGAATAAGCCCTGCTTCGTGGCCCGCTACAAGACCACCTCGACCGGCACGACGGTCCTTTTGATGGGCGGGTATGGCCAGCCTGACGGCACGACTAGAACGGATCAGGTACGGATTCCGGGCGTGGGAAGTGGCTCGGCCATCAATGTGACCTACAAAGGCCCGGACGTGCAATTTTTCGAGCTATTCTTTCCCGCTGGTGGCGGTGCTATGCAGTACGTGGCAAAATCCATCGTGCCCGCCTGGGATAAGCAAGGGTATGGCGGCTGGGTAAATAATAACTAGACGAACCACATGAGAAAACTCCTGCTTTCCCTGCTGCTGTTTCCCCTGCTTATTCGCGCGCAGGGTGTCACCCAGCTACCCGACCGGAACCTGTATCGAACCAACGCCTACAGCTTCGATTTGACACTCACTCAGTCCGATTCGGCCAATTAACAAAAAACTCAGCCTAAACCAGCAACCACCCATGCACTACCCAACACCCTCCTTTTTCATTGATTACATCATCGTTTCACGAAGCATTTAACACGCGCAATGGCCAACGTAAAACTACTTGCCCAGTTCCGACAGGGCAACCCAAACTACCTGACATTTCGCTTTCTCAAGGCGGGTGTATATATGTTGCCATCAGACACGCTGGTTATATATGCGGAAATTACCAAAACCGCTGACAGTCGGGTTATGAGTAAACTGGAACTGGACACCCTTGATCCTGATACGGGTTTAGTAGGTGTGCTGCTCCCAATTAGCCTTGAGCCGAACCCATATCTGGTTACGGCATTTTTCGATTATGTCGGTGAACCGGATTACCGGGCTGGCCTGGGACAAATAATTGTTCAATCTGCCAGGACACCTGTGGCTATACCTGATGCTACGGTGCTGAATTTCTCTATCAATGAGATATATCAGATTAACGAGTTAATCATTGATAGTTCACCTTCGGCGGGTATTGCAGCCTATTACGCCCAGCAGGCCCAGGCAGCAGCCAGTGGGATTGGCTCAGCCGTTGCTGATGCCCAAATGGCAGCTACCAATGCCGCAGCGAGTGCCGCTTCGGTAGGCGACAGTGCCGCTGTTGCTACTACTCAGGCAGAAATTGCTACAGATAAAGCAGTCCTGACTAGTGCCGATGCAATCGCTACGGCAGAGGACAGGGTACAGACCGGACTTGATCGAACGGCAGTTTCTGCCGATAGGGAGTACATTGATGGTGTGGCCGACATGATCGCTGTTACACCGGGGCCGCAGGGAGAACCGGGCATTCAGGGGCAGCAAGGCATTCAGGGAGTGCCTGGAATAAAAGGTGACACTGGCAACACTGGCCAACAGGGGCAGCAAGGCATTCAGGGTATTCAGGGTATTCAGGGACTACCCGCTACCAGCTACACGCGCCGGTCAGATTACGTTTCCCCTTACTCCTATATCGGCACAGCCCAGACCGGAACGGCAGATTCTGCTACTAGCTGGACAATAACACGCATACAACTTGCAACAGACGGATCAACAACGAAAACCCGCGCTACAGGGGTAGCCTGGACGAATCACTTAACTGCAACTTACGTACCATGACCACTAACAATCCAACCGTTGTAGGCGGACTTGTCTACAACGAACTGACGCTTTCCCTCGCTGTTTCGCCCTTAGTGAAACCTAATTTCCTGTCTGCCAGTGTGGTATTATCCCTGCAACCAGCCCGGCGCAACGAGGACGGAACAATCGAGGTGCTGACCGAGCCGGAATACCGGAAAGGGCTGGTGTTCAGTGACGTGTTCACCAGTAACGATATGCAGGTAATGACTGCGCTAGGCAAAGTACAGGCAGCGATTCAGGAGTTAATCGACCTAAAAAACTTATAATCATGGCAAATTTGTTTGCAACCAAAACGGGGGTATGGAACGATACGACGGTCTGGAATACGGGCACCTTGCCGACCAGTTCTGACGATGTGTATGCCAACGCCTTCACCGTCACCATTAACCAGAATATCACGGTATTGAGCCTGAGAACGACATCAGCTTCTGGCATCAATGCCGGGGGTGGCTTCACCAACTCCGGCAGCTTCAACGTAACGGCTAACCTGTATCCCGGCACGACGCAATGTATGAACCATAGCGGAACGGGAACGATGGCTTTTGTTGGCTCGGTGTACGGCAGCGTAACGGCCAGTGCCTACGGGCTATCCAACACCGGCACGGGCACCATTAACGCGACAGGGGATGCTACCGGCGGAACGGCCAACAATACCGAAGCGGTGCGAAATGTCTCGTCGGGAATAATCAACTGGACAGGCAATTTTGCCGGCGGGAGCGGGGCTGCTGCGTTCGGAATAAGCAACGTAGCCGCCGGTACGATAACCATTACTGGCAACGTTACGGGGAGCGGCACCATCAGCACGGCTGTTGGTGCATCTAATGCGGGGCTGGGAACAATGGTCATCAACGGCTCGGCTATCGGGGGAAGTTCCGCCATCGGAGCTTCTAACACCTCGACCGGCTCCCTGACCGTCACCCGCGCCGTTGGTAACTCGGCCAACGTTGTTGCGGGCGTGAACGGAACGCTGACCAACGGTACGACGGTAGTCGAAGAAATTGAGTTCGGGGCTACCGGGGCAACGCCCGTTACGGGCTACATCAAGTTCAAGAACGGCACGGCCAACAAGTGCCTGGCCATTCGGCAGGATACCAGCCAGGTAACGCTTATCAACGCCAACTCCATTGCGGGGGAATTGCCCGTTCCGGCCAACGTCCGGGCGGGAACG
Source organism: Spirosoma spitsbergense DSM 19989 (assembly GCF_000374085.1). Taxonomy (GTDB): domain Bacteria; phylum Bacteroidota; class Bacteroidia; order Cytophagales; family Spirosomataceae; genus Spirosoma; species Spirosoma spitsbergense. The sequence goes on from NZ_KB893477.1 coordinate 53,498, forward strand.
ACCTACAATTCAGGAGCCAAGACAGGAACACTAGCCGTACCCATACCAGCCAACGTTCGCGTTGGCGTGGCAACCGATAACACCGTAGGGACCGCAGCCCTGACAGCCTCCGATATTGTGGCCGCTAATCAGACTGCTTTCCCCCGAATGGTCAACGTGGCAACGGTGCAATCAACCGGCGATCAGATCGCCGCTATAACCCCGTAAGCACACGATGAAAGGTATACGTCTGCTACCGGCAGCCCTAGTGCTGGCTATCATCTTCTATCCCATTGGGGTAGTATATGCCCTACTGAATGCCGTTCGGGAGGGTTCGCTGAGTAAAATCATTGGGTACCTCGACAAGGTATGCCTGAGAGTAGCACTGAGCATCGACACGATGGGCAATACTATCTGTATGGATATGCTCAACGGCTGGCTGCGTAAGCAACCAGGCTACGAGTTCGGAAACTACCGGGAAACTATTAGCCGGGTACTAGGCAAAAACGAGCAGACCGGAACGCTCACAAAGGCGGGACGCGGGTTGGCTAACGTTTTAAATAAAATTGATCCAGGTCATACCCAGCGGGCCGCAAAAGACAGCGCACCATGAGCAAACAGGCGGTAGAGGACCTGATCAACACCAGCCCAAACTCACTCTGACCTACCAGAGGGTGTGAAGCAGATGCGCACAATACGCTATGCTGATGAGGATCAGGCCTGTCCAGATTAGCGATAGCACGACATCGGCACTAGTATGTTTTGAACGATTAATTAACACGGTATTATAATTATGAAGTTGCGGTAACTATTAATTAATTAAGTTTTAAGACCTAAAAAACGCAAAACGTCACTATGCGTATTGCTATTTTTTATGATAGCGGCCAACAAAAAAAACGCTCAACTGCCATGCACAAACTAACCGCCAAGTTCTTCCCCAGACAGCACCAGAGTAGCCCCAAAAAGCAATGCTAACTATCAACGAAAACGGTCTAATGTCCCGATTACTCAACATCCTGATACTGCTTATTATCGGCCTGGCGGACTGGCTCATCGCCTACTTTAATCCGCAGGCCAACGCGGGCAATTGGCTGGCCGCTGCCTTCGGCGCGTTCGTCATCCGGTTTATCTGGCCCAAAATCCCGTTTAAGGCTTCGTTTTTTGGCTGGCTTACGGCATTTATTATTGCTTGTCTTTTTGCGCCTGATGCGGTCGCAGCAGGAGGATTATTCGGTATGAAACGCATGGAGGGCAATTACGCAGCGATGGCCCTGATTGGCGATATCGTCATCCAGACAGCGGCCTGGGTCGTGCGGCTATCCCAGAAAGTGGGTACGGCCACCCTGGACGATCCGGCCGGAGCGTTCGATGGCACGCTGGACCGGGTTGAAAAAGTAACCAGCGTCTGGCTGCGGATTAAGGCACCCTTTCTGGATTTACTCAACACTATTTTCCCCAAGAAATCATGAACCCATGCGATCAGATTGACCACCCGCTTATCATTTTCGCCCAATTACTGAGCGCCTTTTTCCTGTTTGCCCTGTTTTTTCTCATTCGCCGGCAGTCGTTTCCATTGCCGCAACTGATCGGGCTTCTGGGCTTTTCTATCCTTTCCAACGCCGTGGCCCGCTTTAAGCATTACGACTGGTTCACCGTCTCCAATATTACCATGTATTTGCTGGCGGGCATTGTCATCATCGTGGCTTATTTCTCCATTCGTCACTTTCAGGAAATCGAAGCCAAGCGGCCGGGGGCGGAAATCATCATACCTGACTTCTTCGACCGGATTGAAACTAGGCTCGTCTGGGCGGCTGGTATCTGCGTAGTTGGGGTATTTGTGTATTACGCCATGACCATCTACAGCGACCGGGATCATGCCGATGCCAAAGCAATTGTAGCCTCCAACAAGGCCGCTGCCCGGGTTACCCAGAAGTACGAGGCAAAGCTGAATGAGACAAGCCAGCGGCAGGACACCATCTTCGAGGCCGTTCTGGACGCCAAACTTAGTGCCGATACGGCCGCTATTCTGGCCAAAAAAATAGCCAACGAGTCAAAAGCCAGAGGAGAAAATACAGATAGGAAGCTGGATAAAAGCCTTCGCGTACTCGACCGAGTGAACAGCAAGTCGATTCAGGCACCCGCACCACTGAACAGCAAACGCAAGGTATCTGATAACACCTCACCAGCGTATGAGAATGAGGATACGTACGTGAGTCGAGTGGATACCCTAAGCCTCTACTAGCTATGCTACGAAAGCTAATCAAACCATTGCTGCACCTGGCCATTATTGGCTACATACTGGCCCTTTTGGTGCTGATCCTGTCGGCCGTGACGCACTGCAAAGGATAGACCTTGACTGATAACCATGACCGCCTTACTAGCCCTTTTTATTCGGTACCGCGCCCTACTGCGCATTGTCCTATTGGTGGGTGGCGCGGTATTGCTATGGCTGGGTATTCGGTACTACTGGAAACATCCCGAACTGCTGAACGGCACGGCTGCGGGGTATAAGGTCAGGGCTGAAAAAGGGGAATATCGGGTGATGGTGCTGGATTCGGTGGTGCTGGCAAAGGACAGCGTGATTGCCGACCGGGATTCGGCTAACTCGGTCCTGAGTGCAACCATTAAACAGGCTGAGGCCTACGCCATACAATACCAGCGGGAAAAGGACTCGCTGAAGGTATTGAGTGATACCCAGATCGGGCAAATGAGCTATTTGCAACAGGTAAGCGATTTGTTTAAACGGCTGTATCAACGAGGCACGTTAGCCAAACCGAAAACCGGAACGCCTGCGCTGATTCTAACCGATAGTGTGGTGGTAGGGGCCAACCTGAAAACGGCGGCTGACCTTGACATTTCGGAGCAGACAGGCAAAAAATTACAGGAGAGTATCAGTGCCAAAGATGCCCGGATTGAGCAATTACGCATTGAGCGGCTGGCCAAAAACAGGGCTATTGCCAGCGTGCAGGGAATCAACCAGGAGCGATTGAAACAAAAGAGTAAGGGAATCGTTCGGCGGTGGGTGAACGCCCCTCAAATCCGGTACATGAAGGCCGTTCGGGATAGTCTGCAACGGGCACTGGTAACGGGTGAGAGTGAACTGGAGAAAGCACTTAACCAATAAATCTAAACCATGAACGACCTGCTACTAATAGACCGCATAGACCGCACTCAGTTTGCCACACGGAGCAAGTTGTACCTGAATAGCAAACTAACCACGTACCGGACGCTGGAGGACTACACGGACCCGAACGGGCCAAAGGTGTACGGGGAGCGGGCAATACCGGCAGACAGGTATTTGCTGGGTCATCGGTACAGTCCGAAGTTCTCAAAACAGTACTACACGAAGGATGATAAAAACCTAATCCCCTGGGCAACCTGGGCAAAACTGCCAAATGCTACCCGGCTGCTGTACTGGCCGCACGATGTAATCTGGGTAATGAATGTGCCGAATTACGAATTTATCCTTCATCATTTTGGAAATTTTCCCTCCGACACAAACGGCTGCACCTTGATTGGCAGTTCGTTCGCCGTACTTAAAGGCTTACCCGCCATTGCTGACTCGCGAAACGCCTACGTGAAATACTATGCCGAGGTGATGCCCCTTATTCGGGGTGGTGGGCAGTATATTACGTACCGAAACTCATTTTAATTATCCCAGGTCTGGCCCTGGAAATGGTAGTTACTAATAAATAGGGAGTATAAAAAAACCGGCTCAATGATGAGGCCGGTTTTTTTGTGCAAATACAACTCGCCTTAATTGCACGAAATAGCCTTGCTGCAATCATGCCTGCTAATTGAGTTGAATCACCAGGTGCTTACTATACGTCGGCCCTGACCGTTCGTAGATGCTGACCACGAAGAACGGAGGATAGATTCCGGCATACGGGGTGCTGGATTCGTAAAACCAGTGGGTGAAGTGGTTCATGGTAATAGCTGATTCAGTAATACATCCCGGTAGCTGCTCATGGTGGGTGTACCCTCAATCTCGTTAGTGTCACCCGTAAAGTAAGCCATTGCCAGGTAATAAAGCCAGCAGGGTATGTTATAGCACTCCTCCTGATTGATCTTGTACCAAACACGCAGTAAATAGGCGTGTTGCTGAGCCTTGCTTAGTAGTTGCAGATCGGCTTCGGGAATGATTTTGACTCTCATCTTCATATCTCGATTACTGCACTTGCCTACCGCAACAATTGACCCAAATTTCCCACTTCTGGACACACTTTCAGGCGATTATGGCCCGTTTCGTGCAAGTTTTTCCATTTCTGGAAAAGGATTATAGTAATTAGGTTTTGAGCAGGTTAGCTACCTGACGTAGGTAGCGTTCAACTTCCTTTTGGACCAATGATTTATGAACCTTGTAATCTTTGGCCTCCTGTCGTTTACTTTTCATGGCCTGAGTGCGGTGTATCGCCTGTAACATAAGGGCCTCTTCTTGGTTATACACAGTGAGTTTTAAAAAATGTATTTAATCAGACCGACTGACTGCTTTGCGATCAGCCGGTTTTTTTGTTCGTTTCTGATCCATATCATGGTCTCAAGTACGTGTATCGCCAGCCCTGAAAGCCGGTCATTTCTAATCCATCATGTACCGGGTGCCAATTAGCCAGCACGATCACTTTACCCGCTTTGGTGGGCGTGTGGAACGACCAGTTAGCCACATCATCAACGTCTACAATATCAAAATAACCCCTTACTCGGGCATTGTAAATCATATAACAGAGTGCACCGATCATCTGCTGTTTGGGTGGTCGTACGATGCGGATGGTCCAGAACCACGGCTGACCATCGTGCAGCGTCTCACCATCGCACTGGCGACAAACCCGTTCGCCTAGCTCCCACGTCTTGAACTTGCTCTTGGGGATGGTGGTGATGATGTTCTTCATGTTAGTAACATTAGGCCCCCGTCTTAGTTGTATCCAGTGAGTTTAAAAAATGTAGTTTGACCGATCGACCGACTGACTGCTTTGCGATCAGTCGGTTTTTTTGCGCAGAAGAGGATTGTCGAAAAGCTACCTTAAGCTGCTAGCCTCGTCCCTCAGTGGAGTTTCACAATAGCCTTTTATAAAAAAAATAGTGCTATTTACCGTACTGGATAATCAACCTATTCATTGAAATGCAATCCAGCTTTTACCAAAAGATCGGCGAGTTCCTCAACCGTTTTAATGCCTAGTTTTTTTATGTTCATCAAATCATTAATCGGAATTTGTGAAAGGCCCGATAAGGTGATTTCTTCAAAATTGGGTAATCCCGGGAAAAGGCAGTTGTGGGCCCTTACCGAAAGTTTACAGTCCGCCAATAGAGTATCGGCCGGTAAAACGTCTTCATTCGACTTTACTAACAGGCCTGTTTGTTTGTGATATTGCTTCACTACTCGTAGTGCGGCAACATAATCCCGTACCTTAATCATGAGTTTAAATTTTCTGAATTTATAGGTATCGCAACGCCTGAACATGAATGGCAAGTCAGCATACCCTGCTCCTATGTATAACACGTGCGGAAGAATTAAGGATATAGATTTAGAAATTAAGTGCCGTAAAGTCAATTTTTTATTGGATAAGTTTAAAAATGGTACGAATCCATTAGTACTATTGGTTCAGCAAATCTGATAGTATTTTATGCCCATGGAGTTAGATTTGTGGGTATGAATCTATCTGAATTGAAACAATACTTCGAGTCGGCTACCATTCCCGCCTACCCGATGAAAATCAACACCTGGCTCACTATCCATCCCGAATTTCTACCATCGAAGCTAACCATGGCCGAAGCAGGCGATAAGCGGGCAGTGGCGCGGTTGCAGCTGTTCCACGATTATCTGGAAGGGTTGAAGAATCCACCAGCCGAAACCGGGTCAGCTATATCTGTCAGGAATCCCGCCTGATTTCAAACTGGTGGACTCATCGTGGCAGGTATCCACTGGTGGTCCGCGTGGGTGGGTGTGGTCGGTCATGATTTTACTCCGGATCCGCTGCGGGTTTTCTGCATCTTTCTGAACACCCAGAAATAGCTGTGAAACTTGCGGGCACAGTTCTGATGATCCCATGCGCCTTTCGCCCGATTTTTAGCCAGCAGGATAAACAGATCGACTGCCTTGAAACCTGATTCTCTGGCCATGGACATAATCTCGTCGTGAATAAAGTAATTGCTCCGGCCGTGGGCGAAATCCTGACATTTGAATACCAGGATACCTCGTGGCCTGAGTACCCGGGCGAACTCGTCGAGAGAGTTTTTGTAGTGCGCCCTCAGATCGGTTATGTTTTTGTAGCCTCCGTACTTTCGGGCCATGATGGCTTCACTACCCGTTTTGGGATTGGACACCACGAAGGGCGGATCGAACATAAGGGATTTTATACTCGAGCTGGGCAGTGGCAGGTTTCGACTATCACCCCGGGTGGCTTCCGGTTTCTTGGGGTCGATATCAAAACAATGCTCGGGCCTTGCTATCTCCTTATAAAATTCGCCATACCCATAGGTCGCATCACAGTCGAAGGTCTGGCCAGAGACAAACAGCGTCAGGATGCTGTTCAGAATCTCCACCTGATCGAAGGCGATAGACTTAATTTCGGGCGCAATCTGTAGCTGCTGACCCGTGCGGGCGGGCTTGCTTTTTCTCTCGACGAGCACAGGCCCAAGTGGATTGTTAAATAGGTCGGTCATGCTGGAAATTGTCTGATCAGTAGATCACCGGGTATGTCCTGCACCTTGTCGATCTGTTTGAAAAAATAAGCCACCTTCTGCCGGGCGCAGTCGTCCCGCATTGATCGGGCCCAGTCGGTATTGAACGGCCGCTTTTTGGGGCCGGACTCCCCACCCTGAATCACCCAATCAATGCCCGTCAGGTCGACGCTGCGAATACCCTCCAGCTGTGGCTCAATGGATAGAAACCGTTTACCATTCACCTGTAGTAGTTGCCGGGTTAGGGTATCGAACGTGGACTGATTAACCGGTGACGTGCCGAACATTACGTTAGCGGGTGGATTGGCTTTCCAGCTTTCGGGAATGTATTTGTTAATGTTGGAAGGGCGTTTGGTAAGCAGCAGAAACAGCAGGTTCGGTGAGGCCGGTATCACCTCCTCAAAGAGCCGTTCCCGGATGTGGGATACATCGAACTGACTCCCATCATTCCAGTCAATCGCCTTGACACCTACCCGATTAATCAGCAGGCCCGGTTTCTCGAAAATATCCATCATGGAGCCGACGAATACCCGGTGGATCTGATTTTCCGCCTTGGCCAGCCGCTGGTACTTAGCCAGTGCTTTCCATACACCGCCAATCTCCATACGAGCCGAATCATTACCCCATAGTTCAGCGGGCTGGTAGCGTTTCGCCCAGGCTTTGGCGTAGCAGTTGTTACAGCCTTCATGCACCTCTGTGCAGCCCCACCACAAATTGGCGGTGTGATTCGTCCACTCAATTTTAGAGTCTTGTGCCATCTTTCAATCGGTTAAGGGTGATAATCCTCGCCAGTAGCGCCGGACGCTGTTTTCTCAGTTCGTCGATGCGCATCCGGCAGCGGTCGATCTCTTCATCCATCGCCTGAAGCTGTTTACCCAGTTCAGCCGTGGTGGCTGTTTCGGGCGGGGTGGTGTTGGGCTCGTTAGTCATTGTCAGCATAAGGCATACGGGTAGCGTTCTGCTTGCGGCTAGTTCGCTTCAGCTTTTCGGTAATGTCCACCCAGTTGCCATCCTTGTCTTTGGCGGATACCGTAGTGGCCTGAAGCAAGTCATCCATCTCCGAATCAGTCTTAGCTGAGCCATCAGCATTGAACAGGTCGGACTGACTCAGATCCCAGCTGTGCTTCTTGGCTTCCTTGAGCCGCTCCATACGGTTGTGCCAGTCACCCTGCCACAGTTCGTTTTTGGGGTGCCAGACGGCCAGTATCTCGGTTTTCTTTACCTCCACGATGTGACTGGCTTCGGCGCTGCCGTGAAATGATAGTGCCCGCTCAATGGCCTGCTCGGCATCTTTGGCCGGTACCAGGTACAGGTCTTTGTCGTCACCCCATTTGATGCCGATCCGGTAGAAGGGATCGGTAAACCATTCCTGAGTAGTACCCGAAAAGAAGATGACCGAACCGAACGGAGCCTTGGCAATGGCATCCACATCGGGGTCTTTGATGCGGGTCTTCAGCTGCTCGTAGCACTGGGTTTCCACGTCGCCGAACGTAACCGCTTCGAAGAGGTATAGTTCGGTGAGCGTCTTGCGGGTATCGCCGTCGAGGGCTTCGTATTTGACTTTGGGTTGATACCAGGTAAGCATAGTTGTTTGATTTAGGATTGATTGAGATAGTTGATAACGGCCTGCTGGAACTGCTCAAACGTGGCAGGAATGGCCACATCGTAGCCCACCGAGCGCAGGTAAGCGTGAACGGTTAATTGTGCATCAGTGGGCTTACTGCCCTTTCGCTGGCACTTCATTTCGATGAACAGGCCGGGTTTGCCGCGGGTCGGATAGGCAAGTACGAGGTCGGGAACACCTTCCATGACGCCTTCGCCGATTTGAATAGCGGCTTCGATTTTGGCCCGCAGGCCTCCGTTTGGCACCGCGAACAATAGCAGCTGCGGATACTGGAGCCTAAACCACTGCACGCACCGGCTTTGCAGGTTACTTTCCTGCTGATCGACGTGCCCGGCCCGAAACTGCTCGGCCGTCAGCATATCGGGTTTTGGCTTCTTCACTAGCCGGGTCTTGATCTTTGCGGCAGCAGGCAGGCTGGCCTGCAGCGCGTTGTACTGCTCGATGGATAGGGCTTCGCTCATGGGTTGGCTGTTAGTAGATTGGGGTCTGTCCGCAGCGATTCACCAGGAAAGTAGATCGGCTCGACCATCTCGGAAAAACGGTCGTACGCCCGGGTGCCGTAGCGGGGCTCGATTTCGTCGGGTTGCCTGTTGGAGGTGAAATGGGTTTTCTTACCGTTATCGACGAAGGCTTCGTAACAGGTCGTGATCAGGTGATCGATTGGGTTTTCTTCGTCACCATAGACCCGGACTATTTTCTTTTCCTCGGCCAGATCGTCAATCAGCCAGTTACCTTTCTCTATGCGGGCCAGGGGTTTCAGGCTTTTTGTATCGCTGATGGCCCGCAGCAGCCGTTTGGTGCTGACCATACTGAATCGCATTTCGGGGATCGGTACGACCTCACACAGAATTGACATCATCCGGAACAGGTAGGTTTTCCCCACCCCGACCGGGCCGTACACGTACAGGCTCTTGGTAAGGGGAATTGGGCCGGTGGGGTCGCCGATAAAATAGCGGGTTACATCATCGACGATGTTAAAGCTTTCCTGCGTCCAGTAAGGCTTGCGCTCCCGTCCCGCCAAAGCGTTCTCGTAGATAGCTTTGACGATCAGCTGAGCCTCGGCGAAGGGTAACGTCTGCGAGCGCATCGGCTGGCGAAATGCCGTGACCCGGCTCAGGATACTATCCAGTCGGCTGATAGCGGGCTGAGTACTGGTTAGCTTACCGGCCACCTTTTCGCGGTGAACCTTGCCATCGTCGCTTAGTTTGGCGTAGTCAATGGGCCTTACGGTGGGCTGACCGTAGAACCGGTCGCGTTTCTGCTGAATGCGCTGCTGGGTCTGATCGTATTCCTTCTGCTGCTCAGGCGTTGGAAATCCCAGGCTTTGGGCTATGGCTTCGTCCGAAAGATTGTTTGGTGTACTGGGTTCGGATGATTTCGCCTTGTCCACTGTCGTCGTTTCCGGTTCCGAGTGAAGGGGTGTTGGGTTGGCTTCCATTATTTTTGTCGGTTTCGGCGTATTTCAACTCTTTTTTGTTCCAGTTATCAAGTCGGGTCTCCAGGTCCCAGGTGTCCATCGTTCGCCACCGCTCACTACCCATCAGGTCGGGTTTGCCTTTCTGGAAAATCTGAGTCCAGTACCGCAGAAAAGGCAGGTAAATCGAGAGGGGGAACTGGTCGGGGTAATCGCGGTAGTAGGCCAGTACGTCGACCTGCAAAATCCCGTCGCCATAGGTCTTGCCTGCCGGAATGGGTATTGATTTTGGGGGCGGGGAAAGGGGGCGGGCGGAATGGGGGTTTGGGGCAAGCCCTTTTTTTTCTTCTTCGGAAGTCAAACCAATTTCTTCACGCGCAGCAGCAGCTAAAGAAAAGTTTGGCGTTTGGAGGTTTGACTGTTTGGATTCTATATATATATGGGAGTTCCCTAAATTTTGAGGTTCTTTTTGAGGTTCTATTTGGGGAACTTCTTGGGGTTCTTTTGCGCTGAGTTCCTCAATTTCTAGGGTTCTTTTGGGTAGTTCCTCAGAATTTGAGGTTCTTTTTGGGGAACTTGTTGGGGTTCTTTTTGGGGAACTATACGTGTTGATCAGCCGGTATTCCCCGCCACTTCGGTAGCCTTTACCGGAGCCCTGAAACTGGATCAGGCCCCGGCTTACGAGTACCTTACGGAACTTGTCCAGCGTACCGGGCGAGATGCCCGTTTTGCCGCATATGGTCGGATCGCTGAGCCGTACCGTTTCGGGCCATACATCGCCCTCCCCCTCATCGCTGAACAAGTCGACAATTCCCAGGTACAGAATTGCTTCATTGCCCATAAAAGGATCGTGCTTTTGATAGGCCCAGAACGATTTGATCAGTTTCAGATAATTCATAAAATCTACTTAAACAGGGCCTTCACATACGGCCAGTACAGGCAAGCGTAATAGCCCAGCATCGTGAGGGCGAACAGGCCCATTGCGGCCATGGTGAGCATAATGCCCACCTCGTCGGATTTTGGTTTGACCATGATTGATAAGGGGGTTTAAAAGGGAATAGTCGTAGCAGGCCGCTCCCGGCCCTCGTAATCAATGCGGTGGGCGAAACCGGCCGTGATATCGTGATACTCGTAGCAGTGGAGTAGGGTCGTGTGGTCCGCTCCTGCGGTAACCAGCAGGGCCAGTTCCAGCCGAAACCGGAAAAAGGCCCATGTCTGGGGCGTGTGATGCACCTGGCGGAACCGATCCTGATAGTAGTTCTCGGCCCTCTTTCGGCAGGCGGTAAGCAGGGCAAACCGGTGCGGTTTCTGGCTCTTGACTTTCACATCGAAACAGGCCAGCCACAGCTGCATCTCGAAGGCGTGAAAATCACTTACCTCGCTCCTGTCGGTCCAGCTGGCGGGAAGTTCGTCGAACATCAGCTCCACAAACCGGCGCACCTGCTCTTTGGCAATGGGGTGGATGGTCTGGCTCATCAGCGGTAGGGATGAGTAATGACCAGAAGCAGCCAGAGCACGAAGAAAAAGCTAATCAGCGTCAGCGCATTGTCCCGCTCAATGCCCTTTTTAGTGAGCCAGGTGCGCAGTCGGCAGACCCAAACGGGCCAGTTAAACGGGAAGCGACTGGCAAACTCTTTTCGTAGGAATCGATAGGCGCGCGGGCCGAATACGATGACGATGATCAAGCATACGAGCAGGGTGCAGCCGCCAATGAAGGCTAGAAAGCTGATAAGTTTCATGGTTGATTGGGTTTAGGCAGTGAGTGTTTCTGAAACTGAAGCCAGGTGAACCGTGCTGGTGATAGTCCACCAGCCGGGTAGTTCATCACCCACTAATCGGAGGTCAGTGGGCTTGAATTTACCTGCATCGGAATGGCTGAACCGTTTAAGCGTATCGGTGTGCATGACGGTGTGCCGGTTATGATTGCCCGTGTAGGGGATGCCGAGGTCGGCGGAAAGCAGACGGTCGAAATAGAGTTGCATGATTGTTAGCGATTAGAAGTGAGAAAGCCAGGTGTCCAGATCGGCGGGCAGGATGCGATAATCACCGGCCGTGGGTTCTTTATGGGGAAGCTTGATTGTTTTGCCGTTTCTGGCCTTTCTGCCCTGATGGATGAAGGTCAGGACCGTAGCGGATTTGTAGCCGATTTGCTGAGCAACCTCGGCCACGGTGTAGGCGTGTTTGCGGGAACCGGCCATCAACTCCAGCTCCCGGATACGATCAGTAAGTGGCATTATGGCCCGGTGTAGCATCGCTTCCAGGTCATCGGGGGTGGCTTGAAATGTGGTAACGGATTGCATACAGAAAGTGGCCCGGTGATGAGCCGGGCCGTTTACGGGTTCGTTTTATAGCAGGCCGATGTAATCAGCCATCAGAGTCTGGGTTACTGGGGGCGCGGGCTGTTGCATCCGTTTGGTCTGCCAGATAGTGCAGGGGCAAACGGCGGGCATGGGCGTCAGGGTATCGACGTTGATGTCGATCCGGTTTAGGGTGCCGCTGCCCAGATCTGTTACGGGTACGTAAAGAGGTAGTGGCAAATTGATGACGGTAGCGATTAGGGGGCGCATGGCCGCAATCGTGGCTACGCCGTTTTCGATGGTGTACTCGCATACCTGCCGGGTTTCAATATCAGATTTCCAGTGGCCGCAGATGGCCTGCATGGCGGCTTCGTTATGGCGGTTGGAATACAGGCCGATGAGAATTGCGTTCGTTTTCATATGTTTGTCCTTAATGTTTTAGAGTACGTTGTAAAATACGGTATAGTCAGGTTAAAAAACAAATGAAAAGACAAAAAAATATTGTCTGATTTTGTTGACTACTGACCAGATTTTACACCGACGAAACCGGGGTGGCTATGCTGCTCCGGTTTTTTTTCTAAAAAAACAAATTGGCTTCGTTACGCCTTAGCGTCTATCTACGCGTAAACAGGTGAACAATACCCGCTTTTTTTAGGCCTGTCAGACCAGGGCAATGGCCCGGCGAACCTTTTCTTTGGAGGGCTCGGCCTTTTCGCTGCGTTCAGTATGGTATTTAGCGATGCTTTGGGTGATCAACCCCTCCAGGGCTTCCGAAACGGGTTTACGGCGGCAATAGTTATTGATTGTTTCATGCGATAACAAGCCGTAACTGGCCAGTTTTCGGATACCGATCCGGCGAATCGTGGCCCTGAATTTTTCAAACAGGGCATCATCCTCCTGGGTAGGGGTTAGTGGAATACTATTTCGTCCCATTTTATTTGTTTTTTAAATTGTATATTAACCTTACAAATCGGGTAAATACCGGTTGTAAACTAATTGTACAAATTTATGTAAAGTCAGGTTTATTTACAACGATAAAAACAAAATAAACAATATATCGGCACACCATGAATAGACCTGACACGTACACGCTAAGTATGGCTAAAACACCTAACCCGGCTGATCAGGAGGGAATTCGTGCCCGGATCAGGCAGCTTATTGACCAGAAGTACGGCGGCACCCAGGGAGATCTGGCGGCTGCCGTTACACCCCGCCCCATGCAGAGTGCTGCCATGTCGAACCTGTTAAGCGGTAAAAAACAGGCGACCGCGAAGCAGCTTCGGCAGATTGAAGCGGCCAGCCGGGCTCGGTTCGAGTGGCTTGTATCGGGCACTGAACCGATGTTTCATCCGGTTGGCTGGGTTCCCCAGGCTGGCGGAAAGGTAAAGGAGGGTGATTATCTGCGGGTTTTTGTGGATGAGCACCGCGATCAGTTTACTCAAACCCGGCTCAGTGAGTGGCTGGGTGTTAGTAAGAGTACGGTGGGAGATTATTTCGGAACTGCCAGTTTCGATACGGAAACCAAAATGGGTTTACTATCCGCCCTGCGGGAGCTGACGAACCGTCCCGACTTATCGGAACCGGATGTGTTTGGCGAACCTCATGCGTTGTATGTGGCCGAAAACTGGCCGGGTTACGAGCGAATTCGTCAGGTGCGCAGCGTGGGTAATCTGTCGGGGGAGTCGGTAATGGTACTGCCGTTTGTGCCGCTCAGGGCACGAGCGGGTATCTCGACAGCACGTTACTGGGAGCATCCACCGGAAACAACGCGGGCGCTACGGTCTAGTTTGCTGGAGTTGGAAGCGGATTTGTTTTTGCCCAAAAAGAACTGGTGGATTATTGAGGTGGATGGTGACAGCATGGAGCCGCAACTGGTGAGCCGGAGCCGGGTGCTGGCCTACTACGTGGGTAAAGAGCAGGTAGCAGACCTGAAGCCGGGTGTCTGGGCGATTCAGTACGACGATGATTTTGTCATCAAGCGCATCCGGGGCAATAGCCTGGAGGCCGATAAGGGGTTGCTGCTGTATTCGGATAACCCGCCACCAGATCCGTATTTTATTAAAGCCGACAGTATCCGGCATGTGTGGTACATTGAAAAAACGATTGATTCGAAAGTTAGATGACTAGATGGAAATAGCGCGAACTCTCAGGCTCGACCGGGCGGGCAGCGACGGCAGCGTGTCCATTCATCTGCGCTGCTGCTGGCAGGGCTATAAAGTTCGCCTGTCCAGCGGTGAGAAGGTGAAACCAGCGGACTGGGATGAAAAGAAAGGGGTTGTAAAGGGCCGGGTAAAATTCGCCAGTGATATCAATACCCGGCTGGATACCTACGAAACAGGATTGAAAAAATTCGCCTACCAGACCCAGAACGCAGGGAATGTACTAACGGTCGACATGGTACGGGCGGAGGTGGAGCGCATCCGGACCCAGGAGCTGGGGCATATAACGGGTAAAACCACCGGTGAGCCAGCAGGCATGGTTAGTAATGGTGTGCCGAGCCTGGCCGCTTTTCTGGCTACCTACGAGCGGGAGGCACCGGGCGGACTGTCTAAATCCACCGCCTACCAGATTGCCGCCATCCGCAGCCACCTGGATGCATTCATGCCGGGCATCGACTGGGCCGATTTACGCATCAATACCCTGAACCAACTTAAAAACTACTGGAGTGAAGAAATTGGCCTGGCTGATAACAGTATCTCCGCTTATTTCGGCTCCTTGCGGGGCGCACTCAAATACGCCTTGGCTCAGCAGTACCCCGTGCCCGGTGATTACGCCCTGGTATCGGGCCGGGCTTCGGAGGTGATCCGTCCGGCGCTGACCCGTTCGCACCTGGCTAAACTGGAAGAGGTGAGCCTGCCCGACGGTAAACATATTCAGGCGGTGCACTGGCTGTTTCAGATGGCGTGCTATACCGGCCTTCGCCACTCCGACCTGGGGCAGATTCGGGCGTCGGGCATTCGGATGGTCGACAATCATCCGTGCCTGATGGCATTGCAGCAAAAAGCGGCCGGCACGATTGCACTGCCCCTGACTGAAACGGCCGTGGCCTTACTGGAGAAGCAGCCGGAAGGCTACCCGGTACCGGCCCTGCGTCAGTACAATGAAGACTTGAAACGCATCGGCCAGTCGGCGGGCATCAATGAGCCGGTGAGCGTGTCGAGCCGCTACAATGGTAAGCTACTGCATTCGGTTATACCGCTGTGCGATACCCTGACCAGCCACACCGCCCGGCGCACGTTTGCCAGCCTTTTAGTGGAGGGTGGACTGAACACCCGACTGCTCCAGCAGTTGATGGGGCACTCCTCGCTGTCGAGCACCGAGAAGTACATCCGGCTCCCTTCGCAGGTAGTTCTAACGCAGACGCTAGACGCCTGGAAGAAGACCCGCTGACCCCAACAGTGACCCCACAAACAAATAATATGCCCCTACATCGCGTGAAGGCAGATTATTACTTAAAGTTTGTTAAGGGCTGGGAGAATGATACCCTTTGTGGCTATTATATGGATAGTTTGACTACCCGCGTGGAATTGAGCAAGGGTCAGAAGCAACCGAAAAGTTCACTCACTTTGTCAACTGAACATACGCTATGTACAAAGTAACTGCCCTGATTATAACTGGGTCAGAAACGCCATTGTATCCACACCGTCGGCATAGTCCATCAGACCGGGGTTTTGCGTTTGCCCAAACGGCACGCTACCGGCAAGCCATCCCTGCGCCGAAGCGACCACCTGAATACGGTCGGTACGTTCGGTAATCCAGGTATCGGCGGCAGCCTGGTCCTGATACGTCTGGTAATACAGAACGGAAATGGGCGAAACCAGTCCGTCGTTTTCGGTTAGCAGCAGGTACCCGTTATCCAGGTGAGGGACGCCGTTTATCAGGTAAATAGACTTGTTATAATCGTAGTTGTTCTGGTATTTGTGGTTGTTCAGGTAGGTGGCAACCATCGGTTCCAGTGTTCGGAGCAGTGGGATGAAATCATACCCTTCGGGCACCAGCAGTGTAGAGACGTTGCGGCACCCAAGCCCGTAGTAGTCGGAAATGTCGTGACCAAGTTTCTCGAATTCATCTTCGCCTTCTTCGCCCATCAATAAACCCACCGATGTGCGATTCTGACGAATTATGTGCGGTTTGCCGGCAAAATAATAGGCAAAATAACGGGCGGTATTCGTGCTGCCGGTCGTAATGTATGCATCGGCCGCATTCAGCCGTTCGGCCTCTTCAATCCAGTTATCGAAAGCCGGATTGATCTCTTTTAATTTTTGTATTAAATAGTGGATTAGTACAAAATCCTGCGTACTAAGCTTGGCCAGTATTTTGTGGCCGCTCATCAACACGCACAACAAGTCATGAAAACCAACCGCTGGTATATTACCTGCCATAACGACACCAACTGTCTTGGGGGCTGATGAGCTACCCTCACCGGATGCGAGCGGGTAGCGGGCTACCCAGGCCGAAAGTTTATCGGCGGTAAGAAACTCATCGGCAATAGCCTGTAAGGATTTAGCCGTATTGTCGGGGGTAAACCAGTTATTTCTGTGGTGCGCCAACCGGGTAATTTCCTGAAGTTCGGGCTGTGCGCCGGGGGAGCGGAGAAAGGTGCCCAGGGCTATAAACGTTTGCAGACGTTCTGATAAAAGCATGAATTGGATAAGCAAATGGAATACACCATCAACTAATGTAATCAACTATTAGTTTGCGACCAACCTTTAAATAGTTATATTTGTGGTACAATTAAGGAATCTATACATTTAGCTTATATAAATCAGACTGCTCATGGCAATCATGATCACCGATGAGTGCATCAACTGTGGTGCCTGCGAACCCGAATGCCCGAACACGGCCATCTACGAAGGTGGCGTCGAATGGACCTGGGGGGGAGGGACTGAACTAACCGAAGTCGACTTTGGCGATGGTACGGTTATCAGCGGCAAAGATCAGCAGCCCCCCGTGTCGAACGAGTTTTACTATATTGTTTCGGACAAATGCACCGAGTGTCAAGGCTTTCACGAGGAGCCACAGTGCGCGGCTGTTTGTCCGGTCGATTGTTGCGTACTCGATCCAGAACACGAAGAAGACGAAGAAACGCTGCTGGCAAAGAAAGCCTGGTTACACGCCGAAGCGTAACGTACTATAGTATAAAATAAGGCATAAGGCCCAATCAGTCCGCTGGTTGGGCCTTATTGTATTTTAATCATATCAGAAGCAAAAAATAGGGTTTTTTCGGCCGAAAGCGTTTTTAGTGATTTTAATAATATTTGGTATAAAGAGCGATAGGCCAAATTTGATGAAATCAGTATAAATTTTTAAATTTAGGTATTCTTAGTTGATATTATAGTAGAATTCTAACAAAATTAAACTTTTATTAGATAAAAGCATAGTTATTTCCAGATAGCTATTGCGTACGATAATTTTTTAAACAAAATTTGCCACGTAATTAAACTCCCCTTTACTACACACGCAACCAAATAAACAATATGAAAAAAGTAATTTTACTAGTTAGTTCTTTGTTTTTGGCTTTTACCGCTCGATCCCAGGATAGTACGACAGCCACTCCCGGAAAATTTACGTTCTCCGGGTACATGGATACTTACTATTTCGGTAATTTCAATAATCCACGAAGTCAGTCAAATTTAGGATTAGGTGGTCCGGCACGGGCATTCGATCAGCGGGCCGGTCAATTCGGTATTGGACTGATTCAGGCGAAAGCGGTGTATACTGCCGATAAAGTGGATGCCGTGATGGATCTGACGTTCGGACCTTTTGCCGATCTGGGAAATTACGGTAATAACATTGGACCGCTCGGACCTGGCTCAACGGCATTAGCCATCAAGCAGGCGTACATCGTGTTCAAAGCGACGCCTAAACTATCGTTCACGGCGGGTCAGTTTGGTACCCATATTGGGTACGAAGTAATTGACGCCCCGGTCAACTACAATTACTCGCTCTCTAACCTCTTCAATAACGGTCCCTTCTACCACATCGGTCTGAAAGCACAGTACGCCTTCAGCGATCGCGCTTCGCTGATGCTGGGTTTGGTCAACAACGTCGATAACCTGTACGACAACAACAAAAAGAAGGGTATCATTGGCCAGTTTTTCTTCTCGCCCGTGGCCAACTGGAGCGTATATCTGAACGGTATCATGTCGAATGAAGCGTCTGCCCCGGTGCCGACTACCGGAACCGTAGTTGTACCGGCCGATAAGGCACTGTATCAGTTGTATGACCTAACGACAACCTACCAGATTACGCCGAAATTTTTTCTGGGTCTGAATGCGGCTGCGGGTTCGCAGAAAGGGGATTACCAGGGTGGCGGTGGGCCATTGACAACCAAAAGCTGGAGTGGCGTGGCCGTTTATACGAATTATGCCTTTACGGATAAGTTCGGCATGGGTGCCCGGGTTGAAACCTTCGACAACAAGAACGGGGTACGGGCCATTACGGATGCCGATGGTAATGGTGCCAGTGTAACGTCCATCACGATTACGGGTAATATCAACGCGGCAGACGGGCACGTACTGTTCAAGCCGGAGTTGCGGGTTGATTCGTACTCAGCCAATAAGTTTGAGAAAAACGACGGCTCGCTTACCACCTCTCAGGCTACCCTGGGCATGGCCGCTATCTTCAAGTTCTAATTCTCCTTTTACTTACCCTAAATTTTCACCAGTACAACAAAAAACCCCTCAATCAGTATGCAAAAGCCCAATTACATTCCCCTAATTCTGCTGGGTGTTGTCGCCGTGCTTGGCGTGATTCCCGGTTTCAATGGCGTTCCTACGCAAATCGTTACGGAAGGTATCGATACAGGTGATACAGCCTGGATGCTGGTAGCAACGGCACTCGTTCTGTTGATGACGCCGGGTCTGGCGTATTTCTACGGTGGTATGGTTAACAACAAGAACGTGATTTCAACCATGCTGCAAAGCTTTGTAGCGATGGGGGTAATCAGTATTCTTTGGGTAGTGGTTGGCTTCAGTCTGGCCTTTGGTTCGTCCATCGGTGGATTTATAGGCAACCCAATGGATCACTTCATGTTCAAGGGAGTACTGGATGGCAAGCCCTGGTCGCTGGCATCAACGATTCCTCTGGTGGTATTTGCTTTCTTCCAGCTCAAGTTTGCCGTTATCACGCCGGCTCTTGTTACGGGATCGATGGCCGAGCGGGTTAATTTCCGGTCGTATGTGCTGTTTATGATCCTGTTCAGCCTGTTCGTTTACGCGCCACTGGCACATATGACCTGGCATCCGGAGGGGATTCTGTTTAAATTAGGTGTGCTTGACTTTGCGGGTGGAACGGTTGTTCACATGTCGGCAGGCTGGGCTGCCTTAGCCGGTGCACTGTATCTGAAGCGTCGGAAATCCCATATGGAGGCCAGTCATTTCCCACCGGCCAACATTCCTTTTGTGCTTCTGGGTACGGGTTTGCTGTGGTTCGGCTGGTTTGGTTTCAACGCCGGTTCGGCGGTTGGCGCTTCTCCACTGGCTGCTTCGGCTTTTGCCACGACCAACACGGCCGCTGCGGCAGCCGGTCTGGCCTGGGTATTATTCGATTCAGCTAAAGGCAAGAAAGTATCGGCACTGGGTTTCTGTATCGGTGCGGTAGTAGGTCTGGTAGCCATTACGCCAGCGGCTGGTTTCGTAACGATTCCATCGGCCATTTTCATCGGTGTCGTAGGCGGTATCGTATCGAACTACGTAGCACACCTGCGCTCGAAATCAACGCTGGACGATACGCTGGACGTATTTCCCTGCCACGGTGTTGGCGGGATGGTTGGTATGCTGATGACTGGTATTTTTGCTACGAAAGCGGTTAACTCAGGCGTAGCCGTTGAAGGGCTGGCCTTCGGCGAAACGGGGCTGTTCATTACCCACCTGATTGCGCTGGTAGGCGTATCGGCCTTCGCGTTCATCATGTCTTATGCCTTGCTGAAAGTAACCGACCTTATCCTGCCCCTGCGCGTGAGCGAAGAGGATGAAAAAGAAGGTCTGGACATCAGTCAGCACGACGAGTATCTGATTGAAGCGTAAGGTTCATCATTCATCATTGTAAAACAGAGCCACAGGCTCCTGTCTGGCCAAATACGTCTGGCAGCTTTATCTGTGGTTTTGTTGTACTCATGGAGCCGCCCCCGCCTGGGGGCGGTTTCCTGTTTTCCGGGCGTAAGCATTCAGATAGCCCGCATGCGGTTATTTTTTTGGTTATGTTCTACTTCGGCCAGACCAAGGGCTTCCATCAAGGGGGGAAGATACATTCCCAGGCGTCCCCGGAAGCCCTTTTTTAAGCCGTACCAGCCGCCTGCCGGATTATCGGGCGACCGGCCCCAGGCTTCTACTGTATTCGGTTTTGCCGGTTTTTGTTCATCGGCAGCACCCAGTTCCACCCAGTCGCCCTGCTGCTTCAACATCGCCTGTAAATCGGCGATGCACCGATAGTTGTAGTGTAAGGTAGTTTTCCCCACTACGCAGACCAGGATTTCCTGGCCGTCCTGTTCCGCTTTATACATTGTGTACTCCGATGAGCCGGAAGGCGTTTTTAATTGCCAGGGGTCTTCTTTCGTTCCATCGTTCGTTGTCATAATGGGCTGATTTTAGGCGATCAGGGTGATAATGAGAGCAACGATAGCGGGTAGTGCCTGTACATAGAAGATAGACTTCTGAGCCGTTAACGCCCCGAATATCCCGGCCACAATAACGCAGCCCAGGAAAAAACAGGCAACGTTCGTTTGCCAGACCGCATCCTGAATCAGTAGTGACCAGATAAGCCCGGCCGCCAGAAAACCGTTGTACAGCCCCTGATTGGCGGCCAGTGATTTGGTTTTCTCAAACAAATCGGTTGGGAAAGACCGGAACGTTTTGCGGCCCTGCGTAGTCCAGGCAAACATTTCGAGCCACAAAATGTAGATGTGCTCAAGCGCAACGATACCAGTCATGATTTCGGCGAGTAGCTTCATAAGGGTAGGGTGTAAGACATGGAAACAGGTTGGTGGTTCTTATTACGGCTAAATGGTACAGTGTACCGGGCTTCACTCCGGTAAAAGTAAGGAAATGAATGACTTATACTGGTAAAGACTGGTTTTTCAGTCGATACCATTCGTATACTCCCATACCGAGTACCAGGCTGTATTCCAAGCCGGTAAACCATAGATTTTCGGTGTAAGCCGTTGTTTGGTAGGCCGAGTAGGAAAGGACAACAACGCCCGACCAAACCAGCGGATAACGGAAGGGAGTGAATACCGAAGCCGCCACCAGTGAGGTGATGTACCAGGGATGAACGGTAGTACTCAGCAGCCAGTAAAGCGTAAGCGTTAACAGGACTTTCATGGGCACGACCGGAGCAGGTAAACGGGGCATAGTTCGAAACGCAATAACCAGTACGCAAACGCCAATAACGACAAACAGCATAAAACCGGCCCCGGCAATGATATTAAACCCCAGAAGCCAGTAGCCAGCCGCCCGAATAAGGTAGTAGACACTGGCATTGAACTCGAACGACTGAAAGTATAAATTCAGGCTGGAAAAGATGTTTTTCAGCAACTCGATACTGATAAACGGGACGAACTGAAGACCCACCAGTATACCTGTCAGGCCCGCGTAGACAAGTCCCCGTTTCCAGCCCAGATACCGAATCAGTAACGGCAGGAAAATCAGCGGTAGCAGCTTCATGCCGATGCCCGAAGCGAGGGCAGCGGATGAGCCAATCCAGTGGTTCTGTACGAGTAACCAGACACTCAGGAGAACAAAAAAAATCATGATAGCCTCAAAGTGCAGGTTACCCGTCAATTCCAGGATGACCAGTGGATTCAGGGCGTACAGCAGGCTATAATTCGGATTCTTCCCAAAATGGCGCAGCAGCTTCGACAATAAAACGATTGAGCTCATATCGGCCAGTAGAATAGGTACGCGCAGACTAATGACAGCACCGATTAGGCTGGTAGGAGAAAGCCAGCCTGCCAACCCGAACAGGGCCTGATTCAGGGGTGGGTAGACCGTGAAATACCGGGGCGAATTCAACCGATGAAACAAGGAATCGGTGAGTCCCGCGATGGACGCTACGGGCGTGTTGATTACCTGAGTCGGCAGGTAGAGATACGGATTATACCCGTGTGCCAGTAAACGTCCATCCCAGATAAAACGGGCGTAATCGTCTGACAGGTTAGGGAGTACAGCCACTAATGAAAGGCGAAACAGCAGGGCTGTTGCAAAGAGAAACCGGTCTGGTTCCGGCTGCTTCGATAATTCCCCAGGCTTACTGACGGTGCCACGCCAGAGAGAATCTGTAACCCGCGTGTAGCCCCAGAAAACAAGGCCGTACAGCGTAATGAGCAACGGGAACTGCGGCCGCAATACACCGTAGCCGAGCAGGGTAAACAACGCCAGCGAAAGGCCCAGCCAGCCAATGCGGAAAGGTGTAATCATGGGTGTAAGTTACGGTGCATCGTTTACCGGTCATAGCCCACCCGCTACCAGTACCGGAAAATGGTGGCCAGAATTTTATACCCGGCCAGAACCGTTCCTTTAACCGTACCGGATATTTTTGAGTGACCAATCCGCCGTCGGTAGTTAACCGGGACTTCGGTTGAACGAAAGCCCATTTTGGCCGCTTTAAGCTGCATCTCAACGGTCCAGCCGTAGGTGGTATCCTGCATATCCAGTGCCATCAGGGTATCGAACCGGATGGCCCGGAAAGGACCTAAATCGGTAAACCGAACTCCATACAGCCACCGGAGTAATGTCGTCGCCAGCCAGTTGCCAAAAATCTGCTGGGGCGTCATGGACCCACGCTGGCGTTTGCCCAGTGCCCTCGACCCGATAACCAGGTCGGCCTGCCGGTTTAGGATGGGAGCAATCAGAGCGGGCATTTCCGCCGGAAAATCGGAATAATCGGCATCAACGAACACGATAATATCTGGCTTGGGCTGACGCTGTTTCGCATAGGCAATGCCCCGCAGACAGGCTCTCCCGTACCCTTGTATGGGTTCGTGCAGGACGGTAGCTCCGGCGCGGGCTGCTTCCACCGCCGTTTGGTCGTTGGAATTATTGTTTACGACAATAATCCCCTGCGCCAGTCCGGCCGGTATTTCACCAACTACGCGCCCAACTGAGTTTTCCTCGTTAAAGGCCGGGATGATTACATAAATGACAGGTTCTTTCAAGCGTAGTGGGTACCGGTAAGGTCGTAAAAGTAAGGGTTTCGTATTACTCCTTACTGACCTCTACCGGTGCATAGGGTTCATAGTCGCTCCATTCATCAATATCGGTCAGCGTTTCGAGTGGCGCGAACGTTAACCCGTGCTGTAAAATAGCCAGTTCTGTCAACTGCCGAAGTTCTGGCTGGCTCCAGGGCATATCCTGAAACAGAAAAGGCCGGACCTGCTTCATACCCAGCAGATAATACCCACCATCCGTAGCGGGGCCAATCACGATGTCTGACTTGTTGAGGGCGGCAAACGCCTGTGTGAGGTGGTCGGGCGTGATCGCGAGGCAGTCGCTGCCAATCATTACCACTTTTTCGGCCCCGGCGGCAAACTGCTCCTGAAAGGCATTAGCCATACGCTCGCCCAGGTCGCCACTTGTCTGGAGTTGCTTATCATACGCATTCCAGCCATCATCCCGATTGACGAAATCGCCGTAATAGACGACGCGCTGCCCGGAGAAAGACTGAATGAGTTGCTGGGTGTAGCGTAATAGATGATTGTAGATAGCAACGGCTTTGGCATCACCAACGGTATGGGCAATACGCGTTTTAACCTGACCGGGAATGGGGTTTTTAACGAAAATTATCAGATGCTCAGCGGGCATAAAATGCGGAGTAAATGCTGTTTTGTGAATGGAGTATGACAGTCGAACGGTTGGTTCGCAGAAATAGTTACAGGCTGTACAAAAACCATGACGAACAGGGAATGGAAAAATGCGGAATTAAATTCCGTATTTTTCCAGTATATTTAATAGATGATTCAACGTATTGCTGAAGCGAAGTTGAGGTTGTTGGCAGATACTTTCAAGGTAGTTGCTCTGACGGGACCGCGTCAGTCGGGTAAAACCACCTTGTGTAAAGCTGTTTTTCCCGATAAGCCTTACGTGTCGCTGGAAAACCCCGATACCCGGTCTTTTGCCAGTCAGGACCCGCGCGGTTTTCTGGCTTCTTACCCGGATGGGGCGGTGCTGGACGAAGTACAGCGCACGCCTGATTTGTTTTCCTACCTCCAGGAAGTCGTTGATAATGGGAAGCAGAAAGGTGAATTTATCCTGACGGGTTCTAACAACTTCCTGTTGCAGCAGTCTATTTCGCAGTCACTGGCCGGTCGGGTGGCGCATCTTTTTCTGCTTCCACTCTCCGTGGCTGAACTGGCAACTGCCGATCTGTTGCTAGCTGCTGATGATGACCTGATGCTAACGGGTTTTTATCCACCCGTGTACGATCAGCACATTCCCGCTCCTGACTGGAGCCAGAACTATATCCGAACGTACGTTGAGCGCGACGTTCGCCAGATTAAGAATATTACGGATTTACTTGTATTTGAACGATTTATGGCGTTGCTGGCCGGGCGCTGTGGACAGGAACTGAACCTGAGTGCACTGGCCGTGGAAGCGGGGGTTGACGCCAAAACCGTTCAGTCGTGGATTGGTATCCTGGAAAGCAGTTTCATCATTTACCTGCTGAAGCCGCATTTCCGTAACTTCAATAAAACTGTCGTCAAGCGACCCAAACTGTACTTTTATGATACAGCGTTAGTTTGCTCACTCCTGCGTATCACCCAACTGGAACACATCCGTAGCCACCCCCTGCGGGGAGCCATCTTCGAGAACATGGTTGTGTCAGACCTGGTAAAGCAGCGTACCAACGCTGGGTTACCGGTTAATCTGTTTTTCTGGCGCGACAAGACGGGGCACGAGGTCGATATTATTGTTGACGAAGCGGGTGTTTTACTGCCTATTGAGATTAAATCAGGTCAGACGATTCATGCCGAATTTTTCAAAAACATAACCTACTGGCAAGCCCTGAGTAATACCCATCGGGCGTACATCCTGTATGCTGGTCAGCAAACCCAGCAGCGAAGTAATGGCATAACCGTGCGGAATTGGCGTGAAATGGTGCCCGACAGTACGAATTGAATGAGAAGGGGGATAGTTTTACCTTACCGAAAAATATACACTTGATAACCGAAGCAACGCTTCGCTTTACATTGACCATGCTCGAACAGATTCAGGAAGCCGCCCGCTTTATTCAGGCCAACACGTCCGTACAACCGCAAATCGGCATTATTCTGGGTACCGGCCTGGGAGCCCTGGCCCGGGAATTAACCATCGAAAAAACGCTGAATTACGAAACGATTCCTCATTTCCCGCTCTCGACGGTGGAGTTCCATTCGGGTAAGCTGCTGCTGGGCACGCTGGAAGGCAAACCTGTGGTGGTGATGCAGGGCCGGTTTCATTACTACGAGGGTTACACCATGCAGCAGGTAATATTTCCGGTGCGGGTGATGCACGCGCTGGGCGTCCGGACGCTACTGGTTTCCAATGCTGCCGGGGGCATGAATCCCGATTTTCAGACCACCGATTTGATGGTCATCGACGACCACATTGGCCTGTTGCTGCCGCAGAATCCGTTGGTAGGGCCAAACCCGCCCGAATTCGGTGACAGGTTTCCGGATATGAGCGAGCCGTACAGCAAGGCGTTAATCGAACAGGCCTTTCAGGTTGCTTCCGAACGGGGAATAGCCCTCAAAAAAGGCGTTTACGTGAGCGTAACGGGGCCACAACTGGAAACGCGGGCCGAATACCGGATGCTGCGCCAGTGGGGTGCCGACGCCGTAGGCATGTCGACGGTGCCGGAAGTGATTGTGGCCAATCAGATGGGCATGGCCGTTTTCGGCGTGTCGGTCATCACGGATATGTGCCTGCCCGATACGCTGGAAAAAGCCGACATCAGCAAAATTATCGCAGCCGCCGGTGCCGCCGAACCGAAACTAACGGAACTGATGCGGGGGCTGGTGAAGCGGTTGTAAAAGTCATTATTCGTCATTCAATAGTTATTATTTGTCATCGAAAGTGCCTGTCGAATAACCATAAATGACGAATAATGACCATGAATGATAACTAAATGACCATTAAATAACAACCTATTGATTCCGTGTCATTTCGTGGCTGGATACCCAGTCCAGGGAGGAGATGGCGGCTGCCAGGGAAAGTTCGCCGGCAGTGACGACACCCGCCACAATCTCCGCGAACTTGTGGACATTTCCATCGCCGTAGCACCCCATCATGGTCAGGCACTCCCGCTGGGTGGGTAAACCAGTACCTCCGCCAACGGTGCCCACAATGAGGGAGGGCAGGGTGACACAGCCGTACAAATCGCCGTTGGGCAGCAGTTCCGACGTGGTGATAGCCGCCGAGGATTCGGCCAGGCAGGCTACATCCTGACCCGTAGCGATGAATAAAGCCGCCAGCCCGTTCACCGAATGCAGTCCGTTGTTGTTGGCCCCGGCCATGAATGCGCCCAGATTGCCGATACGGGCATGCCGGTCCAGTTGCTCCGGGTCAACCTGCAGTTCCCGCAAAAGCAGGTCTTTCGGGATCACTACTTCGGCGGTGACGCGCTTGCCCCGTGTGTGGAGTGTGTTAATGAACGAGGGTTTCTTATCGGTAGCCAGATTGGACTCCAGGTAAAAATGCTCGACGTTTTCTACCTGTTGCAACAGGTAATTGCAGGCTGCCAGCGTGGCTTTGCTCACCATATTTTGCCCCGCAGCGTCGCCGGTGGTATAACCAAACCGCAGGAAAAGCATACGCCCGGCCTGATAAGGAGTGATGTATATCAGTTTCGCAAAGCGGGAGGTGCCTTCGGCTTCTGCCCGTAGTTCGGCTTCATGGTTGGCAATCCAGTGGGCCAGATTCCGGGCGGCACGGGCATCCGGCATCACAAAAACGGGTGCCCGCTGCATTCCTTCATCCACCACCGTGCAGGTTACCCCCCCGCACTGATTGAGCAACTTAATGCCCCGGTTATAGGAAGCCACCAGCGTACCTTCCGTGGTGGCCAATGGAATAAGAAACTCGCCCTGGGCGTGTTCGCCGTTGATGCGCAACGGGCCAGCCAGCCCAATGGGTACTTGCGCCACGCCAACAAACTGCTCGCAGTTGCCCTGCACCACGGCGGGATTAAACCCGTAATTGGTCAGGTGAGTGGGCGTCGTTTGGGTAAACTGCTGGATGTACTCCTGCCGTTGCCGGATAATGCCCGGCGATGTATCGTCGACCAGGTCGCGGGGGATGCCTGTACTGGTGCCGGTATCAGGGGTGGCGGGCAGGGACTGTTGCAGTTCGTCGGTCACCGTAATCACCAGCGTTCCGAATGGCTGGGTCTGGAGTGTCAGTTCGAGGGTATGCTGGCCCGGTGCCAGCGGTTCCGCCCGGGCGTACGCATTCACCCGACGACGGAGGGGAAACTCAAGGGGATTGGCGACTGATATCTGACTGACTTCCAGGGCTGCGTTTCCTTCCAGTTCCAGCCGGAAGGCCGTTGAAGGATAGTCTTTCCCATCGACACGAATCCGGGTCAGACCCGTAAAGCGGGCATCGGCCAGTCGATTTTTTAGGGAGAATGTAAAGCCATCGGGCGTGTTGTGCAGGCTATTGCGGTTGTAAAGTTGTTTCAACAGGACGTTGGGTATAAATCGAAACATTCGGTTGTTAGTTTACAGTTTACCAGTTGATGTTGTGCAGAACCATAACCCCAGCCAGTAGTAAGAAAAGTCAATAGGCTACAAACAGCAACGATCAACCGGTAAACTACAAACGTTATAGTTCACACTGTGTCTACGATTTCCATCATTATTCCGATTTTAAACGAAGAA
The DNA here is from genome assembly GCF_000374085.1 of Spirosoma spitsbergense DSM 19989. Taxonomy (GTDB): domain Bacteria; phylum Bacteroidota; class Bacteroidia; order Cytophagales; family Spirosomataceae; genus Spirosoma; species Spirosoma spitsbergense. Next base: position 81,340 of record NZ_KB893477.1, read on the forward strand.
AAGATGTTGCCCCTGATTTTTCGGCAGCTCCAGCAGCTATGCCCCGCCCCCGACGAGCTTATTCTTGTTGATGGGGGTAGTACTGACCAAACCGTGCCGCTGATTGAGCAATATATGGAGCGGGAACGGGTAAAGGTCGGTCACCCACCCATGCAGTTGCTCAACTGCCCGGTTGCCCGGCGTTCGAGTCAGATGAATTTGGGTGCCCGAAGCGCTACCGGTATGTATCTGTGTTTTCTGCACGCCGATACCCTGTTGCCCGCTGATGCGCTGACGGTCATCTGTCAGACGCTGGCCCAATCCGGAACGGCCGCCGGGGGCTTCATTTCGTTGATGCGCGGGCCGTTACGAACGCGCTGGATAACGTCGTTTCACAATTACATTAAAACTTACTACGCCCCGCTCTTTTTTCGGCCCCGTCTCTTTTTTTTCAAAGGGGCGCGGCTACTCTTTGGCGACCAGGTTATTTTCTGTCGCCGGCAGCAGTTTCTGGATTGTGGCGGCTACGCCGATGAGTTACCCATTATGGAAGAAGCGGATCTGCTGCTTCGGCTGGTGCAGTACGGACGAATCCAGCAGGTAAACCGACTGGTCGAATCGTCGGACCGGCGCGTGGCCAAATGGGGTTTCTGGCGGGCGAACGGCCTGTTTCTCTACATCGGTTTTTTATGGGGTATGGGCTACCCGGCCGAAAAATTGAAACGCGTTTTTGAGGATATTCGGTGAGGGGAAACGCTAAATTCCGTCAGTACGTTGACGCAATTTAGCTAAATTGCGTCAACGTACTGACGGAATTTAGCTAAATTGCGGTATGGACTATGACCGATACCTGCTCCCTATTCTAACGGAACACCTTGTTCCAAACAAGGTCAATCTTATTTTTGGTACCCGGCGGGTTGGTAAAACGTACCTCATCCATCAGTTGCTGGCCCATACTGGCTACCGAACGCTGGTGCTGGCCGGTGAAGATATAGACACGCAGCAACTGCTGGCTCCACGCAGTATTGCTAACTACCGGCGGCTACTGGAAGGCATCGACTTGCTGATTATTGATGAAGCACAGGAGATACCTGACATCGGCCCAATTTTAAAACTGATTGTCGATCATGTTTCGCCCCTGCGCATCATCGTTACCGGCTCGTCGGCGTTCGATTTGGCGAATATATCGGGCGAGCCGCTAACAGGCAGGGCTTTCACACACCAGCTTTATCCGCTGGCTCAACGGGAACTATCACCCTACGAAAACAGGCTCGAAACCCGGCAACGGCTGGACGACCGGCTGATTTATGGCAGCTATCCCGAGCTGTTTCAGCTTCCAACCAACAGCCGCCGGGAACAATACCTGACCAATTTGGTCAATGCCTATCTGTTGAAAGATATTCTGGCCTTTGAGGGGGTGCGTAACGCGGCTAAAATCAAAGACCTACTCCGGCTCATTGCTTTTCAGGTGGGAAAAGAAGTATCGATGGAAGAGATTGGACGGCAATTGCAAATGAGCAAAAATACCGTCGAGAAATACATCGATCTGTTTACTAAAGTGTTCATTCTGGTGCGCGTTGGCGGATTTAGCCGAAATCTGCGTCGGGAAGTAACCAAAACTACCCGGTTATTTTTCACGGATACAGGCATTCGAAACGCGCTCATCGGTGATTTTCGTCCGCTATCGCTACGAACCGATACGGGTGAACTCTGGGAAAACTACCTGATTGCCGAACGACTGAAAACGATACAGGCCCAGCAACGACTGGTTACTGGCTACTTCTGGCGTACTTACGATCAGCAGGAAATTGACTGGCTCGAACTGGAAAATGGTTTGCTTCGCGCCTACGAGTTTAAATGGTCTGTCAACCCCGTCACGCTGGCGCGGGTGAAAGCTCCGAAGGCCTTCGCTAACAACTATCCTGATGCGTCATTTGAAGTTATACACCGGGATAATTACCTCGATTTTATTGAGTAACCTTGCTGGTTGAGACGTGCGTTTTACAAGCCCGGAACAACTTCGCTTCTCACCGGTTAAAAACGTATGTTCACTATTCCTGCCTTCGATTACGTAGCCTCTCCGCTAATGGTGCTTTTCTTCGGGTTACTGCTGCTTATCCAGTGGCGGTATCCGCTGCGCAAACAGCACTACGTGCCACTGCGCCGGATAATCCGCAATATTAGCGTAGCATTACCCACCTTTGTTGTACTGCGGCTGGCCCTGTTGCCGTTGCCACTGCTCACCGCTGTCTGGGCCAGAGACAACAATATTGGGCTGATTAACTGGCTGTTTCCTGAGCAGGGTGTGGGCGCGTGGGTAGGGTATGGGCTGGGTTTTCTGGTTTTCGACTATGCCTATTACTGGTGGCATTACGCCACGCACCGGGTCGGTTTCCTCTACCGTTTTCATCAGGTACACCACTCCGACCTGGATATGGATACGTCCACCGCCATTCGGTTTCATTTTGTCGAACTGCTGATGAGTGTTGCGTTTCGGGTGTTGGTCGTGCTGGTGTTTGGCATTGGTTTCTGGGTGGCTATTGTTTATGAGGTGGTTTTTGAGACAGCCGCGCAGTTTCATCATTCAAACTGGAAGTTGCCCAAATGGGTCGAAGCAACGATCAACGTCCTGTTCGTTACGCCCCGAGTGCACGGCATTCACCATTCCATTGTCCGCGACGAGTTTAACTCCAATTGGGGGACGGTCTTTTCACTCTGGGACCGCCTGCACGGTACGCACCGGATGGACATTGCCCAGCGGGAATTGATAATAGGTGTGCCTGCCTACCGGGATGACGACGAGCTTACGGTGGGTAAACTACTGGCTATGCCGTTCCGGAAACAGCGCGACTGGAAGCTGCCCAACGGCGAACAGCCTGAAACGCGGACCAAAACGGAAACGTTGCCGGACAGTGAAACAGACAACTGACCGTTTATGCTAATCACTACCGGATTGTGCGGTAATTTTTGGGTGCTGATGTCTTTGTGAACTATCGTCGACTAATCAGTTCCGTATCGGCGAAACGCAACTTTTACTAAGCATTCCATGGAAAACAGGCGTGATTTTATAAAGAAAGTAGGCATTGGCTCGGTTGGTGTAGCCATGGGCAGTTCCGTTTACGGGATGAGCGCCAAAAGCTATAACCGAATCATTGGGGCCAACGCGCTGATTCGGGTAGCAGCTATTGGCGTTAACAGCCGGGGCAACAGCATGGGCGGCACCATTGCCGGTCAGAAGAATGCCGAAGTCGGCACGGTTTGCGACGTGGATTCCCGCGCTATTCCGAAGGCCATAAAAACCATTCTGGGTACCAAACAAACCCAGACACCCAAATCTGAGAAAGACTGCCGCCGGGTGCTGGAAGATAAATCAATCGACGCCATCTACATCGCCACGCCTGACCACTGGCACGCGCCACTGACCATTATGGGGTGTCAGGCGGGTAAGCACGTGTACGTTGAAAAGCCACTCAGTCATAATCCGCACGAAGGTGAGCTGGCGGTTGCCGCAGCCCGTAAATATAATCGGGTTGTGCAGATGGGTGCCCAACGGCGGTCGGCCCCGGTGCTGACGCAGGGTATCGAACAACTGCATCAGGGCATCATCGGGCGCGTGTACATGGCCAAAACCTGGTATACCAACAACCGGAAGGCAACGGTACTGAAACCCGGAACCGTGCCCGACTGGCTCGATTACGAGTTATGGCAGGGACCCGCCCCCCGAATGGCTTTTAAAGACAACCTTATCCACTACAACTGGCACTGGTTCTGGCACTGGGGCACGGGCGAAGCCCTGAACAACGGTACCCACGAGGTCGACGTGGCCCGCTGGGGATTAGGGGTCGATTTCCCGATTCGGGTTAGCTCCGTTGGGGGACGGTATGAATTCAAAGACGACTGGGAAGCCCCCGATACCCAGGTTATCATTATGGATTATCCGGGCCGCGTGTCGCTGATGTGGGAATCCCGAAGCTCGAACGGACGCAAGATAGAAGGGCAGGACCGGGGCATCATCTTCTACGGCGAAAAGGGTAGTCTGGATACGGGGGGTGATAATTATACGGTGTATGACCTGGATGGGAAACTGGTAAAAGAAGTGAAGTCGGTAGACGAAGGGGATGTGCAGGGTCGTAATACCGCCAGCCCGAGCTTAGGGATGGACAACTTACACGTCATGGATTTTCTGGATGCCATCCGGAACAACCGCCGACCGAACTGCGACGTAGAAACGGGTTATAAGAGTGTGGTGGCGATGCAACTGGGCAACATTGCCTGGCGCACGGGGCGCGGGCTGGCTATCGACCCTAAAAACGGGCATATCATCGGCGACAGTGACGCGCAGAAACTATGGAGCCGAACCTACGAAAAAGGCTGGGAACCTAAGGTGTAAAGACGAGACGTTGAAGGCTGCGTTTCATACGCTGTCTGGCTGTGGAAGGGCATTAACGCGGGGATGAATTACCCCGACGAGACAAGTCAGGGTATCCGTATGAATTTGAGGTCAACGATGTAAAGCGCACCACAATTCCGCTATCGGGCAAGCAGGCGTACTAAACTGGCCTGGTTAGGTCTATGGACTTTAATGGGCTGAGAGCGTCTGGATTCAAAACCAGGCCTACACTCGGTCGATATCGTCCAGGCTGACATCCCGGGTGCTTTTTCGAACAATCAAATTGACTACAGGTTCAATGGTTATTTATTTCCGGGTAAAGACCATTGGGTTAAAATCATCCTGAAAAAGAGTAATAAAAACCCAGCTTTACATAATCGGCATTTATACAACACCTCTCAGAATAACACAACGCCCGGCCCCTTGTGAAAAAGGGGCCGGGCGTTGTGTTATTCTACTATTACCCTCCTTCTATCTATTCTCGACCCAAATGTAAAATAAGCCTTTACTAAAGCTGGCAATGGCTGTTTCCAGATGTTTAAAGTTGGAATATACTTCCCCTTTGTACTTAACGCTTTTAAACGACTTAGCGGCCATTTGCTGGTTGAAATTGGTCTCATTATAACGTATTGCAATGATGGTTTAGATTACCCACTGAGGCACAGAGTAATAGGTTCTCCAGCCAATTTTTCGAGAATACCTGCCCACTCGCCCGTGAGGCCGGACAATATAAACTCGGCTCTTTTTTGCGCACAGACGGACTACTCGGCGTAAAATTGTACAGCAACGCAAAGCCCCGCACATGGGCCGTGGTTGTGCTTAGACTCGCATGAAAATGACCGCAAGCGTACACATGCCGTGTTA
>NZ_KB893478.1 GCF_000374085.1 Spirosoma spitsbergense DSM 19989
GCTGGAAGACGACCTTCGGGGAGCGGTTATCAACCCGTTTGCTGGCCAATCAACAAGCTGAAGCTCACGTGAAGGCAAACTGCCTAAACCGATTCACAAAATTAGGGATGCCCAAAGCTGTAATGCGAGTACCTACGTAGCCATGCAACAAAGCCGTTCTTTGGTTAAAACCCAGGCTGCTGAAAGAAATGCCATTGCTACAAGAAAGCCAAAGGTTTTTATTATTCCCCAAAAACCAGGTACATCAGTGTTGAATAAGCAGTGGAAATCCGGGCAAAAAACTTACTTGATTGTCTGGCTATTTACTTTTGAATAAATTTCTTAAAAGTCCTTTTCCTTTAGCCACCGAGTTTACCTTTTCAGAAATTGTTTCAGCTAAAGTACTGTCTACGTATTGTACATCATTCATTTTAATTCCCTGTTCAATTTGTTGAGGGTATAGCATTATAAAACTACTATCTGTAAAATAATTAGATAAATAATAGGGGAGTTTTCCCAGTGAATACTGGTATGAAACATGACCCTTTCGGGAAGAAACAATTACAAGCAAATCATTTTTCTTTACTTCCCGGCTGAAGATTAAAAAATCATCCCAATTGATAAACTCATGGAAGCTCAATTTGCCTTCTGTTTTTTGAACTCTTTGCTGATCCTGTAGTTCTTTTAACGTTTTGTTGCTGCCGTAAAATTCAACAGGTAAACCTGCTTCTTTAGCAATGGTGCAAAGCTTGGCAAACCAGTGGCTGAAACCAGGCTCTAACTCCGCATTTGCCGTAACCACAACTATCATTCTTTTTAATGTATTGAAAGGTTGAACAGACTTATAAATGAAAACAGTTTCTGCCGTATGTTTTAAAATTCTTTCTGCCGTAGGACCGAGAAAATTTTTTGGGTTAGCCTGGTGATGCAATCCAATTAAAAGGTCAGTAATATTTTGTTCTTTCAGAGTATAAATTATGCCATTGCTAATGTTTATATCAAACCTTGTGATAGGCACTATTATATGCCCTGTTTCGACGGCATGAGATGTCGCCTTATCCATCATTTTTTTAGCGATAGCAGTTGTTTTATTGTCATCGCTTTCATCACTCACAATATTTAAAGCATAAACTGGAATGTTACTTTTCTTAGGCTTCAGCAGTAAGCCAATATCAATCAGTTCGGTTACGGTTTCAGGATATGCTAGGGAGATCAATATTTTTTCATTCGAACTTGTTTTATCCGATGAAACATTCTCTTCTTTCAAAGCGAGCTGGCGTGCTGTCTTTTCAACAATAAAAGAACTGATGGTACAGGTAACCAGGATCATGATGACGGCTCCATTTAAAACATCTTCATTCAATAATCGTATAGGTTCTCCTGTTGGCGTTTCACCAATGATGATGTTGTATCCAACCAATACAACAGCCAGCGTAGCGCCTACTCTTGCCGTGCTTAATCCAAAGATCATTTGACGTTCCTGTCCTGAAAGTTGAAATGTTTTTTGTGTGACCAGGGCAGCAATATATTTAGAAAGAATAGCAATTGCCGTCATTAACCCGGCTACTTTCAAAGCACCAAAGCCTTTAAAAAGGACACTAAAATCAACCAGCATACCCACACTTATCAGAAAGAACGGAATAAAGAAAGCATTGCCGACAAATTCAATCCTGTTCATCAAGGCAGATGAATGCGGAATAAATCTGTTGAGTGCAAGCCCTGCTAAAAACGCTCCTATTATCGGTTCCAATCCGGCAAGTTCGGCAAGAAAAGAACCCATGAAAACCATCGCCAGCACGAAAATATACTGAGAAACCGGGTCATCGAAGTTTTTGAAAAACCAGCGTGCAATTAATGGGAACACAAAGAAAACGACACTTCCAAAAATAATGGTGGCAATCGCCAACTGCACCCAGAAACCTGCGGTAATCTCGCCCTTTGTCATACCGGTTACACCTGCCAGTACCAACAAAGCCAGTATGTCGGCAATGATCGTTCCGCCAATAGTTAAAGTAACTGATCGTATTCTTGAAATACCATACCTGCTTGTAATGGGATAAGCCAGTAAGGTATGGGAAGCAAACATACTACCTAACAGCAGCGAAGAGGAAAAGCTAAAATTCAATACATAGTAAACGGTGATACATCCAAGTACCATTGGAAATAAAAACGTGAACAAACCAAATACAAAACTTTTAAAACGGTTCTTCCTGAATTCTTCCAGATCTATTTCAAGACCGGCGCTAAACATAATATACAATAATCCTACCGTACCAAAAAGTACAATGCTGCTGTCACGTAGCAAAAGGTTCAATCCATAAGGTCCAATTACTATGCCGGCAAGTATCAATCCAATAAGGTGAGGAACTTTTATTTTATTCAATAAGATAGGTGCAAATAAAATAATAAAAAGCACCAGCGAGAATATGATTACCGGGTTGCTTAAAGGTAGCGTAAAGTCTACACTATTTAATACATACATAAAGCTTCCTGTTGCGTGATTAATCTTGTTTCTTCAGTTGCAAAGCATAGAGTACTTTACAATTATTATCCCTTACAATTTCTCTGTGACCATCAAGAGTTTTTTCATTAACTATTTGCAGACGTACCACCATTTTTGGTGCCATTCGTGAGGATATTCTTTCCGAATCTTCCATCAGCTCAACGCTATTGTCTGTGAAAAATCCTGTATAGATTCTAACCAGTTTATCGGCTACTATCACTTTTGCTATGATGGTTTTTCCCTGGTAAGAGATAGCCCATTGCTCGTTTTTTGTATCACCCACAGCGGAACCGGTACAGGTGGTTTCAGTACACGTCATTTTTACCGACCACCTACCAATCAATGCAGGGTTATAAAGGTTTGTCGTATCTACTTTTGGGCTGCTGTCTATTTGTTTTTCTCTCTGCTGCAGTTGCTGTTCTTTTAATTGCAAACTTTTCTCTCTTAAAAGAAGGTCATGCTCTTTTTTATTTAAAGCAATCTCTTTTTTCTGAAGTTCTTCTTTTTTTGTTCGAGACTCGCAACCGGGAGTGAACAAAAGTAAAGCTATCAAGGAGAAAATAGACCATTTCATATTTTAAGACTTTTGATTAAAGTTAATTTAAAACGCAGAAATATAAAAATTGTTCTTACAGAGTAATCATACGAATCGCCGATAAGTTCTGGTCACTATAACCCGTACGAACTCGTGATTTATCTTCGTTGAAACTTACGTCGAGTGACCAATGCAAGCAGATTTCGATGCCCCAATCACCCCGAATAGCCTGAGCAATTATTTTACTATCCTTTTCTTTGACAATAAGTTGAAGACTACTGATGTAATACCGAGTCTCGCAAGTAGCCTTTTGACTTAGTTTGTGAAAGACTTCCGATTTTACCTCAACAATGGTTTGTAACCCAGACCAGGCCGACGCATTCTCTACACATTTGTGCTCAGTCATTACCTAGTAAGCCCGCTTCTCCACCCGTCCGTGGTCGCTAGTTAAATCAGTGTGGATACGAGTAGGTGTTTCCCGCTCAAAGTTATCTTTGACGTGCTGGTGTAGACTACCCTGATTGCCTTTCAGGGCAAATACATAGTCCGCTTCAGTCTCAACAATGAGTTTAGCAATATCGGTTTGACAACTCATTATATCAATCCGGGTACGCCCGTGCGGTAACGATATACACGTTCAATGTCAATACCTTGATTAGCTGAGGGATAACAGTTATTTCGTTCGATTTCTCCTCCACTTTGACCTGTTCTAAAACCAATCGGTTTTGGTTCGCCCAGGCACTCACCATATGAATAGTAACTTTTTATGAGAAATACCACAATAACACCCTGAAAATTATTTAGTTGACTTCGTTTGATGCGTAGATCTGGCAAGTCTTCAAAGTACTTTTGGGGAGATTCCATGAGCGTCAATAGTAACAGACGGAAAATTTATCACATTTACCTCAATTTCACCAGCTATTTTAAAGCGCTTGCCCTAAGTACAGGACAAAAGTAGGGAGTAGCTGATGTTGAGGTAGTTTTGTGTCGCTAAACGTAAACCCCTCCAACTACTCCCTATGCAAAGTAACGAAGATGCTGTCTACGATGCCATCAAAGATCATTTTCAATGTGATAAACGGCGTATCCGCTTTATGGCCCTGCTGATCATTGCCCTCTTGAAACTGGCTGACTCCTCATTGGCTCAATGGAGTCTGGCTATCAACCAAACCACCCTGCGGGCTTCCCGACTCAAGCGACTGCAACGATTGATG
>NZ_KB893479.1 GCF_000374085.1 Spirosoma spitsbergense DSM 19989
CTGACGCTAAATGCAACTAAGTTGGCTTTGCAGGAACTCAACAGCCTCAAAAGTCAATCTACTCTATTGGCCAAGGCTGCGTAACATCAGTTATTGCTTCACAAATTCGACCCGCCGATTCTGTGCTTTACCGTCAAACGTTGTATTGTCGGCTATAGGCTTGGTTTCGCCGTATCCTTTGGCCGTCAGGCGACCGCCATCAATACCCATGTTTACAAGTTGCGTTTTAACGGCTTCGGCCCGTTTCTGTGAGAGGGTAAGATTACTGGCATCAGAGCCATCAGAGTCGGTATAGCCACCTACTTCAAACCTTGAATTATTGTTTTCACTCAGGAACTTATGGATGGCATTGATTTCGCCCATACTCTCGGGCTTAATTATAGCCTTGCCATAATCGAAATTGATACCATGAGAGATGTATTTGCCTTCACCAAACTTCTGCCCAATCAAGTTTGCACCACCCCCTTCGGCAATGCGGACGTTTTTAAAAATTAGCGGTTCATCCTGTGAGGCAATACCCCCAAACGTAACCCGTGCCGGTACTGCCGTATTTTGTGGTACGGTCAGCACCCGGAACTGATCGATGTAAAGTTTGAGGCTACGACCCTTTAGAATGAAGGCCACGTGGTGCCACTTGTTGTTGAAATTGTCGGATGCTAATTCCTCCGGCATAGTTCCGGCTAACTCGCGCCCCTCGCCGTTAACCTGGAAAGTGGCCAGCGAACCGCCCCGACTGGCCTCGCACTTAATAACTTCCCCCCCCTCCACATTGTCGAACCAGAAAACCAGGCCGTAGGCACCGGGGGTCTGGTAGTAATCGTATTCCAGGGTAAATTCTTTAGGCAGATACGCTTTCTGCTTCATCAGTGGAGCAACTTTGCCGTAGTTCCCATCGGTGATCTTCATGGCCAGTGCATCTCCTACTTTGTTCAGAACAGCCTGACCGCCAAGCAAATCCCAGTGCTCGGCAAATTCTCCGTCCTGATCGGCATGAAAATCGTCTTCGAAGATGATTTTGTTACCGGGCACGAAGTCATAATTCGCGTAGGATCGCATACTAACCGGATTGTCAGTGAGCGGTGTACTGGTACTACCGCTGGTATTTGTTTGCGTGTCGGCGGAAGGGGCCTTACCGGCATCGGTAGGCGATTTTTTTTCACCCTTCTTGGTACTTTCTTCAACCTTGTCCAACCCTTTGTTTATGCCCTGGTCGATTTTTTGGTTGGCCCGATTGGTAGCAGCATTACTGGCCCGGTCCAGAATATTACCGAACTGGGCGAAAATTGGACTGATAAGGAAGGTACTTATCAAAGAAATCAGTAGTAGTTTAAGCATGATACGTGAATAGGTTTGGGTTTATGAGATAAACCAAACCTACGAAGAATCAGCTACTTACTATTTGGGTTAATTATATTTTAATCTTACTGAAAGGTTAGTGGTCAAAATGCGGCAATGGCCTCTAGTTCTACGGCGAAACCGTAGTGTAGTGGTGAGGTTTTGAATAGTGATAGCGTAAGTGAGCAAGCCTTATCGGTAGCTCGTCGGTGGCCTAGTACCGATGTCGGGGATGCCTGTCTTAGTCATTGACGTGCCGGTTTTACGCGTAATCCGTAGCATTTTGAACGGGTGAAGGGGATTACTTTATACAAGTCTGATAATTATCAGGCGCTTAAAGTACCAGACGTACTCAGGATACATGATCTTGGATCTTGGGGCTTGGGGCCCTTTAGTCCCTGTTATAACGTCTAACAGCTAAATCCTCCATTCAAAGGCGCAAGTTTTTTTAGTTCCTTTAACGCGTAATTATTTATAGGTTAGATGCTTATTCTCTTTCGAGCGTGCCAATGAAATCGTTCAGGAAAAGGCTTGGCCAAATGAACGCTTATCCTGACTAGCAGCAATAGCATAGCGTTCAGCGCCCACGCCTGAAACCGTTCACCAAAAAGTTCATTTATTCGAGATACGAATTTTCGACCGGGCTGCCGTCGGACCGCCGAAGCGGAGCAGTCGTGACCGCAACGTCGGACCGTGGTTTATGTACCTTTTTTTTAACGCACCCGTATTTGTATACACCATGGTCTGGACAAAGGCTTTAACGGCTTGCCGTAACTGCGACAAGGGTAGGCCCTACTGACTGGCTCGCATGGATTGGGTATCCCGTATGAATGACGGTCCCGTGACGGCATATGGCATAGGCGCCGTATGATTCGGCAAAGCGACTCATTTATAGTAAACTTACGGTTAGTTAATCAACATGAACGTATGAAAATCCGGGTTTTAGCCTGTTTGTTGCTGACCTGTAACCTGTTTCTGGGACAATTGCGGGCACAAAATCGCCAGACTGCCCCGCTGAAGCAACTGCTCCATCGGGCAAAAACGGATACTACCCGGATTTTACTCATGGCTGACATTAGTGCGTCTTACCGATATTCCCAGCCCGATTCTGCCATTTGGTATGCCCAACGGGGAGCCAGGCTAAGTGAGCAGTTCCACTATGCTAAAGGTGAAGGAAGATGCCTGACCCAACTGGGCGTTAGTTTATCCGAAAAAGGTGATTTGGTTAGTGCCCTCAGCGAGTTACTACATGCCCAGGGGTTGAATAGACTGGCTCAGGATCCGTTAGGCCTAGCCCAGAGTCTTCAGGCCATCGGGTACCTCTACATTACCTTCCCCGATGCCCGACAAGCCCGAATCTACCTTTTCCGGGCAAAAGCCCTCTACGACAGCACCCATACAATAGACCCGGATGCGGTGCAGACCGTAGCAGACATCGGGTACGCATACCGGTATCAAAATCAACTGCGCCTGGCCCAACAGTATCAGCAGGTAGCCTACCACCTGGCCCTGCAATTACCAAAAACCTCCCAGGGTGCCTGGGGGGATCCACTCCCGTTTGTCCTCCGCGAACTGGGACTTCTGGCCGAAAAAACTGGACAGCTACAGCAGGGCATTCGCTATCTAAATCAGGCAAAAGCCCTAGCCTTGGCCACCAATAACCGGCAGGTTTACACCCGCACCTGTAATTCGCTAGCCACCATTTTTCAAAAAAAACACCAACTTGATTCGGCCCTTTACTATGCCAAACAAGCCCTAACTACCGCCCAACAAACGGGCCTAACCCGGGGCATTCTTAGAAACAGTCAATTAGCGGTCCAACTTTACAAAGCCAATCAACAACCCGACAGTGCCTTAAAATATACGGAACTGATGCAGGTTGCCAATGATAGCCTATACAATCAGCAACGCATCAAACAGTTAGAGTCCATCAATCTGGCTGAGCAGCAACGCCGACGCCGGATAGAAGAAAAACAAACCCGTTTTGAGAACCAAGTGCAGGCAGTATCCCTGTTGAGCGGTGTAGCCGTGTTACTACTAATTTCATTGATTCTTTGGCGTAATTATCGTAGGCAACGGCAGGTCAATACGCAGTTAACGGGCCTGAACGAACGAGTTCTCCAGCAAAATCAAGAAATAACCAACCAACGTGACGACCTGAGCAAGACACTAGCCGATCTGCGTACTACCCAAACTCAATTGGTCCAGGCCGAGAAAATGGCCAGCCTTGGTGAGCTGACCGCCGGTATCGCCCACGAAATACAGAACCCCCTTAATTTCGTCAATAACTTTGCGGAAGTGAGTACGGAGTTAGTAGTCGAACTGGAAGGGGAGCAACAGCAACCGGACCGGGACCCGGCCCTGACAGCCGAACTATTAGGCGATTTAAAGCAGAACCTGGAAAAGATCGCCCACCACGGGGGCCGGGCCTCGGCCATTGTGCGCGGCATGTTAGAACACGCCCGCACCGGTACAGGCGAGAAACGCCCCACCGACCTCAACGCCCTAGCCGATGAATACCTTAAGATTGCTTTTCATGGGCTGCGAGCCAAAGAC
>NZ_KB893480.1 GCF_000374085.1 Spirosoma spitsbergense DSM 19989
TTTTGTTTGGTTAGCACCCAAAACTACCAATTTCGGCTCATATGCCCTTTAAACGCCGGTTTTAAGAATTTCACAATCCCATAGTTCGCGTTAAAGTTAGTTCACTGAGGTTATCTGAAGTGGTATTCACCCAGCGTACTGCAAAATCCAGGTATTTAGGACTTCGTAGAACATGGCGTATTTGTGGGTTGGAAGCTAGTGGCCGGAGTTTCGGAAAAGCTTGTAAAACCTGCTCAAATTCGCCTTCTTCACCTTCAGACAGTAAGGCCACTTCAAGTACAGAAACATTAGATAGCGCGTACTTTTGAATCAGAAGTTCGACTGCGTAAGTCCTTGATGATGCGACCACACTTACACCTTTTATTCCATTTAAGAAGTGCATAAGTTGCCGAAAGGCATTATCAGGATCCCCCTCCAACAGTTTCTCTAGACTGTCAATAAATACTACTTTTTGAGGTATCGCAGCCAGACAGGCTGTAAGTTGAACTAAACTATTGGAAACCCCTAATCCACTAAAAACCTGCCCTAATTGCGACTGATTAAACTGATCCGCTTTGAATGTAAGTACGGTTGTATTAGGTATTAATTCCGAAACAACCTCCTTGATGATTGCCGATTTTCCGGTTCCTGGCTCACCTGTCACAATAGTTAATGAGTGACTGCTTAGTAGTGCAGCAAGCCGGTTCCGTAACTCAGGCCGAGGTAAATGTAGACCAGCAATCGTATCGGTGAGCGGACCTAATATAGCCTGGCTATCATCTTGTAGTTTTTTAATAGATATATAGCTATCGTGTAGACGGGCCAATTCAAAATATGCAGCAAAGAATTGATCCTGAAGACTTTCAAAAGTTACACTACCACCGTTCTTATTGAGTTCAGCAACGTAGGCAAATATGCTATCCCATATTTCACTTGCGGATATCGATGCAGTTCGGTTCTTACATAGTTCGAGTAGATTAAGGAAATTTGTTTTGCTCTGACTACTTTCTTGACTAAAGTCATAGTCAAGAACCATTAAGCAGCGCAGAAACCGCCAAAGCTGTTCGTCATCGACAATAACCCCTGCATTAACTTTCTGCAACACTTCAGAGAAAATTGCCAACGTCTTTTTTTTGCTGTCTATCCGATTCACTTCCAGATAGAAATCAGCCGCTGAAGCCTTCGATTTAGCCCAATTGAGTAGTGTGAGAGTATCCTGACGGTCAGCTTGCGACAAAGCACTCTTAATAATGAGTAGTCGATCAAGCGTGGGGTTGAATTCAGCTGGATTAATAAAGTCCTGCCAAAAGGCAGTCATCACTTCCTCGAAGGTGGCATTTTTTGAAGTAATTGAAAGGTTGTGCTTGATTTGAGCCAGTAACTTGTGTTCGCCTTGATGAGAACGTACTCGAATAAGTAGATCATCTGTATGAAAGCCTAATCGAGTCGTCTGAAAAGCAACTTCGTTAAGCTCACCAGTTGGTAATCCAGGAACTTTGCCCTTCAAGAGTAAGGTGATTATAAATGCAGTTTGAACACTTAACTCAAATACTGTACCACCTCCCCCCTTGGAAAATACGCTGCTATGATCCTCTGTAACAGGTTGATTCATTATATGTAATTGACTACTTACTATAGCACTTGTCCCTTAATTTAGTGAATTTTCTGATCAAAACTAGCCCAAACACCGGTATAACCCATTTTGATTCTTATGAAAACTATATTAAACGAAGTATTCTTTATACAATCCTTTTATTAACTATATTAGGATAAAGCAGCGACGAAAAAACCTTGGAACAGTTCATAAATATTAATCGCTTATTTAATCAGTTACCGATTGAGTATACCTATGCTTCAAAGGATGACGACATTGATTTAACTGGATTTAATCGTTTTCAGCAGGGGGGGGCGCTTGATTGGAAAGAATTGTTGGAAACGTACCGAGTCGTTATACTTGCTGAAGCTGGAGCTGGCAAAACACAAGAGATTCGCCATGCCACGCAGATGCTACGAACAGTTGATAAATGTGCTTTTTTCATACGTTTAGAACATATAGCGGATGATTTAGAAAGCGCATTTGAAATAGGAACTTATCAAGAGTTTCAGAGCTGGTTAAATTCAAATGAAGAAGGATGGTTACTGCTCGACTCTGTGGACGAAGCCCGGTTGAAAGATCCAAAGGATTTTGAACGTGCTGTTAGAAAACTGGCCTCCCGAATATCAATGGCCATTCCAAGGACACATCTTATCATTACCTCACGAATTACGGCCTGGAGACCGAAAACTGATTTAACATTCTGCAACGCTAGATTTCCTGATTTACTTCCCGCTCAAAGGAGGAATAAAAATGATACCAGTGATGACATTTCTTCAAAAGAAACTTCTTCACTTCCACCGCTATACCAACCTATTTATACGAATAAGCAGCAGGAAACAGGTTTCAAAGTATATACATTAACCGACCTGACAAGTGATCAAATTTCTGTTTTTGTAATAGAGAAAGGGGTAAAGAACAGCACTGAATTCTTACGAGAATTAGAACGCCGAGACGCTTGGGCCTTTACTACCCGTCCTCAGGACCTTGAAGAACTATTAGAATTTTGGACTGATAAACAGCGCGTTGGAACCCGTTTTGAGTTGATAGAACACAGCGTCAAGCGAAGGCTTGAAGAACGGGATCAGGATAGAGCTGATTCTAGACCTTTTACGGTTGAAAAAGCTCAGAAAGGAGCTCGCATGCTGGCTTCAGCATCCGCGCTGATGCATGAGTCTATCTTCCAAGTTCCAGATGGGACAACTAATTTAAAAGGCATCGATGTAAAGTCAATTTTAACTGATTGGGACGATAAAGAGATCCAAATCTTGTTAAGTCGTCCACTATTTGATGAAGCCATTTATGGCACTGTTCGCTTTCACCACCGTTCGGTTCGGGAATATTTAGCAGCAGTGTGGTTCGCTGAGGAATTAAAGAAGGCAGGGTCTCGGCAAAAGATTGAACGGTTGTTTTTTCGCACCCAGTATGAACAAGTGATTATCATACCTTCTATGAGGCCAGTTTTATCATGGCTGGTTTTATTTGACTCTGAGTTGTTGCTAAAAGTTTATGCGCTTGAACCTGAGCTAATTTTAGAAGGGGGCGATCCGAGTAGAGTGCCACTTGAGTTGAGACGGAAAATACTCTCTTCGGTCTGTCAAAAACTAGATTCAGCTTCTTTCCATAGGTCTTTTGAGGAGCGGATTGCTTTACAGCGCTTTGCCTCACCTGACCTAGTGGGCGATATTATAAACTTACTGGAGGCTTATAGGCACAATATAAACGTTACCACCTATTTACTTAATCTAGTTTGGCAGGGACAAATGAAAGCGGCTCTGCCGGCTGCCTTGAGTTTCGCTTTGGATCGAACAAGAGGGGAGCATACCCGAATTGCTGCCATAAGAGTGGTTAAAGAAATAGGAACGAAGGCCGACTTGGATGCCGTATGTACTTATTTCCTCAGCCAAGAAAATTCCCATGGTAGGGGAATTCTGGCTGAGTTAGTTGATAGTTTAGAAACATCCCAGGAATCGATAGCTTGGCTCTTGAAAGCATTAAAGAACACGCCAGATGAAAATAGATACGATTCTGACCACTTGGGTTATTCCTTATTAGAATTCGTAAACCGAGCTGATCTGGACGCAGTATCCAATTTGGTAGAAGGTATCGATCCACTTTTACACTGTCAGCCGGTTATTGAGCAGAGATACTGTGAAATATCGATTCAATATGGTTGGTTATTGAATCTTAGCATAAGAGCTGTTGAAAAGTTAATTATTAACTGATGTTACGCAGCCTTGGCCAATAGAGTAGATTGACTTTTGAGGCTGTTGAGTTCCTGCAAAGCCAACTTAGTTGCATTTAGCGTCAG